>PLLJ01000049.1 GCA_003140935.1 Candidatus Omnitrophota bacterium | reverse complement strand
CCCAAGATCGATTTTCATTTGAAAGACGCCATCGGGCGGACGCTTCAGTGCGGGACGATCCAACTCGATATGGGCATGCCGGAGCGTTTCGATTTGAATTACGTGGGTGAAGACGGCCGGGACCATCGCGTGATCATGCTGCACCGCGCGATCCTGGGAAGTCTCGAACGTTTCATCGGTATTTTGGTGGAACATTACGCGGGCGCTTTTCCGCTTTGGCTCTCTCCGGTACAGCTTCGTGTTCTGACGATCGCGGAGCGGCATAACGAATATGCCCGGAAACTGGTCGACAGTCTCAAGAAAGAAGGGCTTCGCGTCGAAGCGGATTTCCGGACCGAGAAGATCGGTTATAAGATCCGCGAAGCGGAAATGATGAAAATCCCCTACGTGTTTGTCGTGGGGGATAAAGAAATGGAAACGGGACAGATCGCGGTGCGTATGCGCGGGCGTCAGGACCTGGGAGCCCAGGCCGTGAATGCGATGATCGAGCGGATCAAGCAAGAGATCGCGCAAAAGAAATAACTTTAAACCCATAAGGAGGATCATTGTCACTCAGTCCACAAAAAGTACGGGCCAATGAGCGTATTCGCTCGCCGCAGATCCGGTTGATCGGGGCTGCCGGGGAACAATTCGGCATCGTGACGCCGCAGGATGGTCTGGCGCGCGCGCAAGAGGCAGGATTGGATCTAGTCGAGGTCGCAGGGACGACCGTTCCGCCGGTTTGCCGTATTATGGATCTCGGGAAATACTTGTATACGCTCGGCAAGAAAGAAAAAGAATCCCGTAAGAAGCAGAAGACGATCGATATTAAAGAGGTCAAAATGACCACGAAAATCGACGAAAACGACTACCAGACCAAGCTCCGTAATGCGCGCCGGTTCATCGAGCGCGGAGACAAGGTCAAGCTGGTGGTGTTCTTCCGGGGCCGTGAGATCGTGTATGTGGACAAGGGACGTAAACTTGTGGCGCGTTTTGTTCAGGACCTCGCGGATATCGCGATGGTCGAACGCAATGACGGGTTGGAAGGGAAGGCGATCATGCTCTATTTGACCAAGACCGCGCCCGTGAAGAAAAAAGAAGTGGTGTCGGCTTCATCAACAGTCCCGGTGAGCCCCAGTGCTCCGCCGACGAAGACAGAATAAAAGGATAAAGGAAATAATATGCCAAAGTTGAAAACAAAGAAAGCTATGCAAAAGCGTTATCGTATCACGAAGACCGGGAAGGTCATGAGCAACAGGACCAAGCGCCGGCATATGATGACCGACCGCAGCCCGAAATCAAAACGGCAGTCCCGGGGTAAGTTGAGGGTCGAGAAGATGCATGTCAATGCGATCAAGCTTTGCATGCCGTACCATCGTTAATCCCGTCAGAGATCAAAAGAAAAGGAAGCACTTATGCCAAGGTCGACCAATGCAGTAGCATCAAAAAAACGGAAGAAAAAGATCTTCAAACGTGCCAAGGGTTTTGTGGGGGGGCGCGGCAAGTTGCTCCGGACCGCCAAAGAGACCGTCGCTCGCGCGATGGCTTTCGCCACGCGCGACCGCAAGCAGCGCAAACGTCATTTTCGCGCCCTTTGGACCGCGCGTATCAATGCGGCATGCCGTGCAGGCGGGATGTCATACTCCCGCTTCATCGACGCTCTCAATAAAGCGAAGATCCGGTTGAACCGGAAATCGCTTGCGGAGATTGCCGCTCGGGACGAGAAGTCTTTTCAGGAAATCATTAAGCTCGTCAAGAAAAGTTGAAAGCAGAGTCATTTTGAGCCGACGGTTATTCCTGGATACCGTTTTCACTGGTATGACACGATCGAAAATTTCCGTTTGGATGACACGCTGGAACTCCTATCATGAAAGACCAGATCAGCCGCGTTGAAAGGGAAGCCCGCGAAGACCTTTCCCGTATCGATTCCGTCGATGCGGTCGAAGCTTTCCGCATCGCTTATCTTGGGAAAAAAGGCAAGCTGACCGATCTTTTCAAGCAGCTCGGCAACGTCCCTGCGGAAGAAAAAAAAGCTATGGGCGCCGAGCTGAATCGCGTCAAGCAGTGGTTGGAGCTCTCGGTCGAAGAATGCCGCAAAAAAAGCCCCGGGGGGGGAACTCCGGCGGCCATGTTCGACGAAACACTCCCCGGCATCCGGCCTCCGCACGGCAGCATTCATCTTCTTCAGCAGACGATCCAAGAGATCTCGTGGATCTTCAACCGCATGGGTTTTGAGACCGTGGAAGGTCCGGAGATCGAGACCGAATTCCACAATTTTACGGCTCTGAACATCCCTCTCGATCATCCGTCGCGCGATGCCTTTGACACTTTTTACACAACGCACGGCCAGCTGTTGCGTTCTCAGACGTCCACAGTCCAGATCCGCGTGATGAAAGAACGCAAACCACCGCTTAAGATCATTGCCCCCGGCCGTGTGTACCGTCCGGATACCGTGGACGCAAGCCATTCGTTCATGTTCCATCAGATCGAAGGGCTGATGGTGGATAACCGGGTAACCTTCAGTGACCTTAAAGGTGTGCTCCACCTTTTCTTGCGCGAACTGTTCGGTTCTCAGACCAAGATCCGTTTCCGTCCTCATTTTTTCCCGTTCACCGAACCGAGCGTCGAGATCGATATCCAGTGGGGAAAAGGATGGCTTGAGATCCTCGGCGCGGGCAGTGTGGACCCGAATGTTTTCGATGAGGTGGGCTATGACAAGACTGCGGTGAAAGGTTTTGCGTTTGGACTCGGTGTGGAGCGTATCGCGATGCTTCGCCACGGCATCCAGGATATCCGTCATTTTTATGAGAACGATCTACGATTCTTGAGGCAATTCTCATGAAGATCAGTACGAACTGGCTAAAGGATTTCGTGGAACTTGCCCCGCCCGTGGCTCGGATCGCGGAACGGCTGACCCTGGCCGGCCTGGAGGTCAAAAAATGTGAGTCCTTGACCCATCCTTCGGACACGCTTTTTGAGATCGAGATCACCTCCAACCGTCCGGATTGGCTTTCTCATTGGGGGGTGGCGCGGGAGATTGCCGCCGTTGAGAATATTGCGCTGAAAAATCCCGCGGTCGACCCCGAAACGGGCCGGACACCGCCGCCGGGATGGAAGATCCAGATCAAGGATGCGGGTGGTTGTCCGTATTACACGGGCGTTCTGATCGAAGGGATCACGGAACATAAGACGCCTGATTTTATCGTGAACCGTCTGCTGGCCTGCGGGATTCGGAGCATCAGTCTCATCGTGGATATCACGAATTATGTCCTTCTGGAAGTCGGGCAGCCGCTTCACGCCTTCGATGCGGACCTGATCCGTGGAAAAGAGATCATCGTTCGCAAGCCCAAGCAAGGCGAAAAATTCACGCTTATTAACGGCGCGGAGATCGAACTGAAATCAGATGACTTAGTGATCGCCGATAGCGATCGAACTGTGGCCCTGGCCGGTGTCATGGGCGGAAAAGACTCCGAGATCAGCGACAAAACGCGTAATATTTTTCTTGAATCCGCATTCTTCAATCCCGGGCGCGTTCGGAAAACCTCCCGGACACACCAGCTCTCGTCGGATTCTTCCTATCGTTTCGAACGTCGCGTGGATCCGGAAGGTGTGGATCTGGGCCGGAGCCGGGCCATTGCGCTGATCCAGAAATATGCCAAGCCGCGCTACATCAGCGCGGTGATCAAAGCCGGGGAGAAGCCGCAGTTGGACGTGAAGACGATCCATTTGCGGGCGGATGAAGTGACATCCGTTCTGGGGGTGGAGATTAAGCCGAGCCAGATCGCGCTCATCTTGGGGCGTCTCAGCCTTCACGTGAAGCAGCATATGCCGGGGAGTTGGACCGTCGGGATCCCGTCATTCAGGCCTGATCTTATGCGTCCGATCGATCTCATTGAAGAGATCGCGCGGATCTATGGCTATGAAAACATTCCCGAGACCTTGCCCGCGCGGGAGCCGCTCACCGTCGGAGAATCCCCGCGGCTCGTTCTGGAACGCAAAGTCCGGCATCTTTTAAGCGGAGCGGGGCTTTGTGAAACCGTCACGTTCAGCCTTATTTCTGAGGACGGGCTCAGCCCTTCAAAAGATCTCCAACATGCCGTCCAGATCGTCAACCCGCTCCAGCACGGTCTGCACTGGATGCGACCGACGATGGTTACGAGCCTTTTGAACGTGATCCAGAAGAACGTGAACGCGGGCGCGGATTCCGTCCCGGTATTCGAGATCGCGAATACGTACATGATGTCGGACCAGCAGAAGCATCCGGTGGAAGAACGCACCTGTGCGATCGCGCTCTACGGAAAAAAGGCAGCCCAGACGTGGCTGGATACGGCGCGTGCGGTGACCTCCTATGACCTCAAGGGTTTCGTTGAGGCGATCCTGGGAAATGCGGGGTGCGCGGACCTTTGCGTCGCGAAGGCTCAAAAAAGTTATTTTGCGGAAGGGACGGGCGAAGAGATCCGGGCATGGCAGACACCGCTTGCTTTCCTGGGACAAGTTTCCGCGGAGCTTCTTAAAATGTGGGACTTGAAAGAACCGGTCTATTACGCTGAGATCTCGCTCGAGAAGCTTCTCACGCAATCGGAGAAAACGCGCGTGTTCAAGGAATGGCCGAAGTATCCCGCGATCGAACGCGATCTTTCGCTTGTGGTCAAAGAGTCCGTGAGGGGCGGGGACCTGATCTCCGAGATCCGCGGCATGGGGCAGGGGCTTATCCGGGAAGTAGAACTTTTCGATCTTTTTCGGGGTAAACGTGTTCCGAAAGGCTGTAAAAACCTCGCATTCCGTATGATTTATCAGTCCGCAGAGCGCACGCTTGTTTCCGACGAAGTCCAGAAGCTCCACGACCGTATTGCTCAAACGCTTGTCCAAAAATACCAAGCCTCTTTTCAGACAAGCTGAAAAGAGGCGGGGAACGGCGAACCCCAAACGGATCCGTTCCCCGTTCATCGTTTCCCGTTCCATGAGGATCTTTTGAGTCCATCTGACGAATTATTCAGCCAATCCGAGGTAGAAGATTCCCTTCAGATACCCCCGGATGCGCCCCTTGCGGTCAGGATGCGTCCCGCTACGATCGATGAGATCATCGGCCAGGAGCATCTGCTCGGGCCCGGAAAGCTTCTTCGCAGGACGCTCGAATCCGACCGTCTCTCTTCGCTGATCCTCTATGGCCCGCCCGGCACCGGAAAAACCACGCTCGCGCTTGTGATCGCTCGCACGACCTCAGCGCGTTATGTTTCGATCAACGCCGTCCTGAGCAACGTCGCGGAGATGCGTAAGGTTCAGGAGGAAGCCCGCAAGCTTTTGCGTCATTCCAAACGCAAGACGGTCCTTTTTATTGACGAGATCCACCGGTTCAACAAGGCCCAACAGGACATCCTGATGCCGGATGTGGAATCGGGCGTTATCATCCTGGTCGGTGCTACGACACAGAATCCGTCATTCGCGATCCGCGGGCCGCTTCTTTCCCGCTCGATCGTTTGCGAGCTGAAGCCTCTTGAGGAGACCCACTTGATCCGTATTATGGAACGGGCTTTGAGCGATAAAGTTCGCGGTCTCGGGCATCTCAAAATTGAAATCGAACGAGCGGCTCTGGAACACATCGCGAGACAGGCGTCGGGAGACGCGCGACGGGCTCTCAATGCGCTCGATGTCGGAGCGATGACAACGCCTCCGGACCCCAAAGGGCACATTCATTTTACAGCATCGGTCGCGGAGGAATCGTGCCAGAAAAAGATCGTCCAGTACGACTGGGATGAAGATTTCCATTACGATACGATCAGCGCCTTTATCAAGAGTTTGCGCGGTTCCGACGTGGACGCCGCTTTCTACTGGCTTGCTAAGATGCTTTATGCGGGTGAGGACCCGCGCTTCATTGTGCGGCGTCTTGTGATCTTTGCCAGCGAAGATATCGGGAATGCGGATCCGCAGGCTTTGATCCTCGCGACGAGCGGGTTCACGGCCGTTGAATTTGTCGGAATGCCGGAGGCGCGCATCATCCTTGCCCAGGTGGTAGCCTATCTCGCGCTTGCGCCCAAGAACAATGCCAGCTACATGGCGATTGAGCGCGCGACTGCAGACGTCCAGAATCAGAAGGTGGAGCAGGTACCCCAGCATCTCAGGAGCAACGCATATGCCGGCGCCAAAGACCTAGGCCACGGCAAGGGCTATGTCTACCCCCATGACCACCCGGGTCAAAAGCTGGACCAACAATACCTGCCTAAAAAAGCCAAGTATTACATCCCGTAGCATCCTCGCATTTATTCCTGCCATTCAAAAAAAACACACCAAAAACTCATTATAGCTAAGATTGGGTCAAAAAGTGCGCCAAATTGACTCATATTTATTATAATGCTATATAATGCTCTATTAAAAGATATATATAATAATATTGAGTGTAGGTATTGACAAAAGAAAAGTATTGCGTTATGTTTTTGTTAGGAAGTAAAGAAAGTGCTTTTTATAATGATATAAATACTCAATCAAAGGAGACAAGAAAATGACACATGATCTATACGGGGTTCGAAATGCAAAAGTTAACGGCCGGGGCGGATTTCTTACGTTTTGTGTCATTCATCAAGGCGACATCCTTTCCGGTTATATATCCCCAAAACTTCATCGGGAGCTTCGCCGTACCGAGCGATCGAGAAAACGGAGAATGCTATGAGTAAATTCCATTATTCGACACGGGAGATCGGAGGGGTTGCTGTTTTCGATCTCAAAGGCGAGCCGACCTTTGAATCGGTCCAGGACGTGACCTGGAAGATTCAGAAGAGCATCCGTCGCCATCACTTTCACCAGATCATCCTGAATTTTAAGGAGGCCGGTCCCCTGGATACGATCGGGCTCAGGCGGCTTCTGACCGTCTGCATCCGCCCCAAACATAGCGCCCTCTACGGCGCCTCATCTGATATGGCGCAGTTCCTTGTTGAAAATTGCTTTTCGGGGAAGGTGGATATCTGTTCGGATGAGAAGGAAGTGGCGGAGAGTTTTGGGCCTTTCCTTTACGATAAAGATCCAGACAAGCGATACATTGATAAAGGAGCAAAAACTCCCAAGGAGTCGCTCGGTTGCCAGCTCGAAGGCCGGCGGAATCATCGTATGCATGTGGCCATCCCGGTAGAGCTCCGGATCACGAGCGCTCTCAATGAGATCATTATGACAAAAGCCATTGTCACGAATATCAGTCAGGGGGGACTTTTTGTGGAGTATTTGGATCTCGATGCAGCCTCGAAGATCATCGCGGCGGAACCGATCGAGGATCTTCCCATAGAGATCCATATATTTCCAAGCGCCAATTTTCCTGATGAGTACCATGTCGCCGGAAAGATCCGCCGCAAGGAGATGCGGAAGGAGCAACTTGGTTTTGGTATCGAATTCCAGGAGAACAGCGTCTCGTAGGATGATGACGATTCTTATCTTATTTAAAATAATGGGGCGCAGCGTTATTTTGAGATAAATTTTTCGAATTCAACCATTGAAAATTTCAAGACGGGCAGTAGTTTTTGGCGCGATTTAATCAAAGTATAAAAAGTATTAACTAAAAAGATTTTCTAGGAGGCTTTGAATGAAAGCTGGGCTCAAGGTTGTTGCAACCTTTACCCTGTTTTTCTTCATGACGATGCAATGCGTCCAAGCATTTCCGGGCGCCGGGATCGAAATGACGGGCGGAAGGGAACTGCCTTCGTTCTTGAGCCTCGATATTCCGGCCGAATTGGCAACGATTGATGAACTTTATGAAGCGCCGAATCAAGCCAATCCTCAGTTTATCCTGCATATTCAGGACGCCCATGCAAATTATGAAGCCCAGACCAAGATCAAGCAACTTCTGGCTTACCTGAATAAGCAATATTCGATCAATACGGTCTTCGTGGAAGGCGCTTCTGAAAAATTGGATGCGGATTACATCCGGCTATTCCAAGACGAACCGAGTAATTTGAAATTGGCCGATGCACTCGCGAAACAAGGTGAACTGAGCGGGACCGAACTTTATTTGTTGGAGGCAGGGAAAAATTTCGAGGCCCTCGGCATCGAGGACGCTTCTCTCTATAAAGAGAATTACGGTGCCTTAAAAACCCTTTTTGGCGCCTCCGACGACGTGGACCGTTTCTTCGAAAGATTCGACAGCAAGCTAGAACAAGCTTCTTCTAAAGTTTTCTCTCCCGAAGTCCGGGAACTCATTGCCGACTGGCGGAATTTTGAAAAAGGACGACACGAATTCCTCCCTTACGTCAAAAATCTCGTCAAGAAAGCCAAAACGGTCCTTCACGAAGACCTCGAAAGCCTCTTTGCTCAGGTCGCATGGCCGCAGATGACACGGTTACTTGTGATCCAGATGATGGAAAAGGACCTCAATAAGACCCAGGCTCTTGCGGAACGTGATGCCCTCGTGAAATTCCTCCGCGATAAAAAAGTTTCAAATGCCTTGATCGATTCCATCACCCGGTTCCAGGAAGGGAACATCAGCGTCGGCCGTCCGGCTCCTGGAAAAAATCCGAAAGAAGTCATGCCGCGCTATCTTTTGGAGCAGTTGGTCGCCGAGGCGGGCCCCCAAGGGTTCAAGTTCAGCGATTACCCGCATTTCAGCCTTTATGCCGGTTACGTGGTCCTCAAGGGGGAATTGGACGCCAAAGTGCTTTTTGACGAAGTGGAATACCTTTTTACAAAAATGCTCGACACATCGGTCCAGGAGGTTTCCCAAAAAAAACTCCTCGACCTGTACCGGGACGGCGAACTTCTCCGCAAGTTGCTTTATTTGGAACTGAACCGCGCCACGTGGCGCAAGGTCCAAGAACGGCAAAGCATGCTCGAGATCGGGACCCTGGTCGCGCGCCTCAAAGAATGTGTACGGACGAGCAATGAAAATTCGGGACCCGCGCTGCGGGACTCGAAAAAGCGAGGAATTGAGGCCCGTCCTGAGGGAAGAGCTACTGGTTCCGCGACAAGCGCTGTGTCGTTGGGAGATGTCATGCCCCCGGCATATTTCAAGCGGATGACGGAGCTGACGGCGACAGGATTTAAATTTTACAACTTAGCGAGTCAGCGTGAAGAGGTGTTCTATAAACAGATGCGAACGGCGATGACGGAACGCAAGATCCGCAAGGCGGTCGTGATCACCGGCGGTTTCCACACCAGCGGCTTAAGCGACCTCTTCCGTGAAAATGAGACCAGTTACGGGATTGTGACGCCCCGTCTCAGCGAAAAGAGCGACGAGAAACTCTATAAAACCTCGATGCTCCAGAACCGCGATTATCCATTCAGCGTGTCGTACCTTGCTACAGCTACTCTGCTGCAAAATCCCGAGGAAATGGAAAGACAGGGGAAAAGTCCGGAGGGAGTTTTTGAAGAGTATATAGCGGAAGTTAGTCGAATCGCAAATACGCCTTCTGATGAGACGGTTGAAATTTTGAATAGATATTTTAAATCGCTGGACGAAAAGGGCAAATTAAATGCGGGTCAAGAAGCGATCGTGGGGATCGTAAAAGACGGAACATCTCACTATCGTTTTGTCCTTCGGAAGGAAAAATCGGTTCCAAAGATTGCTTCCCAGGGTGAGGAAATGATCGTGAAGGCCCCCGGTGGGAGTCTATTGATCGAAGGCGGGTCTCTTGGTCCCGCTATGATACCAATTGCAGCTCGAGCGGAAATGCGGGACGAGCGATTAGGAGAGAAGAGGAAAGAGAGGAAAGCATTTTGGGAAGGCGTTCTTGCCGGGTCGGTGGCAAGCTTGCTCGCTGTATATGGGACGCGGTTTTGGGACTATCTCAAAGCCTCGCGGGTTTCCGATGAAGTCCGACGCCGTATTGAACCCCGCGAAATTAGTGCGTTCATTGCCAAGGATATCGATGAGGCAGCGCTGCGGAAGAACGTGGTGGCCAAATTGAAGCTAGAGCCGGACGTGGCCGAGAATATTATTTCTAGGGTCATGTCTGAGAAAGAAGCTCTCACAACCATGTTCCCTAATGGGGATCTGCCGAAGTATGGTTTGAGCCATAGCGATCAACAAGCGCTTTATCACGGCACTTTTGGCTTGCGCAAAGCCCGCGGTCTTTTAAGGGAGCGGGCGAATTACAAGCGTTTTCTTCCGACAGGTGCCAAGCTGGTTTCTTTTCATGTTCCTATTAAAGAAGACAAATATTTAATGTTTCGGGATAAAGAAAACGCTCTCTCTTTTTGTCGTATTTCCAAAATCCCTGGGTTTCTTGGCAATCCCAAACTTCGTCCTTCCAATCCTAATAGCGTTACATTTCTTACCCGAGATCAGCTTCCCGATCCTGTCGCTCAAAAGTTCGGTTTGATCAATGCCCGTTCCGAAGTCCGTTCCAAATATTTTCTTGAGGCCGTGACGGGTTTGGAGACGAAGGAGGTATTGGACGGGATCCTTGGGTCGAACATTGATGGAGTTCTTGCGGCCGTGGAGGCAGGAGTGACGGCCTATTTTCAGACGAAGGTCGCGACGGGCGAGTTCCCGCAGCTTCCGGTGAAGAAGGTGGCGGAAACGCTGAAGAACCTGAAGGTATGGCTTTTGGAGCCATCGATCGACGCATACACGAAGCGCGGGATCCTGAAGGCGGTGGGGAAAGCTCGCTGGAAGGATATCAATACGGCCTTTGAGAAGCCGGTGAAGTTCGGGACCGCCGGGGTGCGTAGTCTAGCGGCGATCAGCGAAGACGACCTCCGGGAGTTCAACGAGGAGGGTTTTAAGGCGGAGATCCTGA
>PLLJ01000019.1 GCA_003140935.1 Candidatus Omnitrophota bacterium | reverse complement strand
GGTCTTCACACGGAAGCCGGCGACCTTGCGCTGAACGGCTGGAGCACGACCGAGATCGCGACTTACCATCACGCGCAGCAGCAGGTGAACGAGGCGGCCGCTAATCATTACAATGCAAGCTTCGAGACCTCCGTCCTGAAGGACCTTGGGGCCCATAAATTCAAGACGCGTGAAGACCAGCACCGGGAAATAGAACGTCTCAATTTAAACCTGGCCCTTGCCGGTTTCGAGCCGCAAGTACGCGCGTTGCCAAAAACTTCTCCCGAAAGCGTGAAGGTGACGGAAGCCATCGCGAAAGTCCGGCAGGCTTTCCGGGACCCCTCGCTGCCGTTGCGCGGTGACCAGGCCCGTTTGGCCATCGCCAAAATCAATAGCGAAATCCAACGGATGACGAAGAGTTCCTCAAAACTTGCAGGTCATAGCATTTCTCCGGCGAGGCAAGGTCTGCCTCTCGATTGGAATCAAGTGCAAGTGGCGCATGCAGGTTTCGATGCCCCGGTGATGGCATTGATCGCTGCTGTAAAAGATAGATTTTTCAGCCCTCAAGTAAAGGTTTCGGGAGCCCTTCCAAGGACGCAGTTGCCCGTCCAGGTCGTGGAAGTGGCCGAGGTGAGACCGCCTCAAGAGGTTTCCAGGGGGCAAGGACAAAGACAAAACCTGCCGGTCAATAAAGGACCCAAAACTGTCCACAAACCGGCACTGCCGGCCGCAGTGGTCACGCAAGAGAACAAAGAAGCGAAAGCCGGCCCCAAGGAAGTGGAACCTCCGGACGCGGAAGCGCAGAGAAACGCGAGACAAGACGCTGAACATCAAGAAGCGCTTAAAGAATTTGCCCGGGACTTCCTCAAACAGCAAAAGGAAGATGACGAAAGGAGAGCAACCCAACTGGTTACGATCGGTTCCGGCGATTTGGACATGTTTGATCCAGAAGTCATCTCCCAGATGTGGGCGAGGAAGGAACGCAGTCAACTTACGCATTTTAATGGCCGGCCCATCAGCGTGGATCCGTGGACAGGTTATGTCCGCTACACCGACGAATCTCCGGAAGGATCTTCAAGCGGGACACCTTTACCCAAAAGCATTCCGGAGCCCACCACTACGGGACAAGTACAAGACGGTCAGGGCAGAAGAGTTTTAGAAAGCGGTTTAATCAGGAGAGGACCCCAGGAAGACAGCCGAAATGTTTCATCCATTCCGCAGGCGGCAACGCTTCCCCCAAGCGATCCCTCTGCAGTCGTTGAAGGATCCCAGGCAAATCCAGTGACAGGGACCCTGGGACCCATCGATCTGGGCTTGCTACCCTCGCGACCGATCACGGATATCTTTACCGGCGGTTTTTGGCAAATGGCTCCCGCCGTCATGACGCTTCAGTCCACAGGCGAGCCGCTTCCGGGAAGTCCGGCGACGGCGGTCCTCTTAAGCCAACAAGATCAAAAAGAGCGCGGGGTTCCGCCTATTGAGCGCGCAAACACGATGGCCCAAATTCTCGGGGTCGAGCAAAGTCAGGAAAACCGTGAAGTTCCTCTCGTGAAACCCCGGGGTGAAGATGTTTCTAAGAAATCCGTAGCGGAGATCATCGACGGCGGGCAGGTCGTAGAGGATCGCAGCGCTTCCGCGAAGCGAGACGGCAGGGAGATGGCGAAAGGGAGCGTCGAGCAGATCCTCACGGGAACAGAGTCCGTCACAGCCGCGGGCGCCATTTCTCCAAAAGGAGCCGTGATCTCCCCGGAGCGAATGCCCGCGCCTTTGGTGGAAGGTGAACAAAAAGCGCGAGTAGAACGTCCGGTCCGTAAAAACGCCAAGGCTGTAAGCGTTCGGCCTGCAGAAAGATCGCTTCGTCAGGACACCGGCAAAGGCGTGCCTTCCGATAAGACTTCCAAAGAAAAGTCCGGAGAATCCTTGTCCCGGCTTTCTTCAGCGAGACAAGGCGAAGTCTTTTTTTCAGGAAGCGGGCAAGCAGTGGTCAATCCTGTCGGGCCCATTACACTCCGAGTACCTTTCAAAGCGGACAATGTGACCTATGCGGTTAAATCCGGCGATGTGGTTAAAAAAGGCGCTCTTTTGGTGAGAGCTTCGGACACCGAGCGGGAGAACAAGATACGGTTTTTAGAGACCAGGATGCAGGAGGTCGGGGCGAAGATCGCGGAAGGTGAAAGAGACCGCGAGACGCTGGACCGGGATACCTTGCTTAAGTACCGATTCGACCGGACGGAGCTTGAGCTGGAACTTTTCCGGTTCCGCGCCGAACAAAGCGCGGACGCGTTGTTTTCGCCCCGGCCTGCCTTGGTCCAAACGTTGCCTTTGGGTCCGGCCACCGATGGCGGCTATGCCATCCAGATCGTTCCCTTGGATGAAGGGATGATCAAAATAAAACTTCCTCCGCGTTATTCCAGCGCCAGCGCGGTGGCACTCTCCGTGAACGGAAAACGCGTGACGGTGCTGGATTGGGAAGCGAGCGGGTTCGATCTTGCGGAAGGGAAGGAAGGCGAATTCACTTTGACCCTCCACTTTGTTTCGCCGACTCCGGTGACCCCCGGAAATAAGGAAGCCCCTGCCCAGTATGCCATCGAGCTCCTCAATGGGGATCCGCGGAGCGTCGAAGCGGCGCGGATCAATCAAGAAACCGGTTTCCATACGCTCGTCCCGCCTTCACAGTTCACGCCGGTGGGGGTGTCTCCCGTTCCCGGAGTGGGGGCCGGTGTTTTCCATGCCTCGGTCCGTGACGGACAGATCGTCCAGGTCGGGGAGATCCTGGGTGAAGTGAGTATCCCCGCCGTTCATGCGGAGGAGACCCGGAAAGCCATGGAACTTTCAAGACGCGCGAGCGATTTTCGTCGCGCCAATAGTGATTTCAATACTCTCCCCGAAAGCACCCTCCAGGATCTGGATGCGAGGGCCGCTCGTGCGAGGGCAGGTCTTGAAAGAAACGGTTCCCCCATCCTGATCAAGGCCCCTGTCAGCGGGCGCGTTCAAGGGATGACGGGCCTGGACGGCCAGATGTTGCCCCTGGGGCGGATGACGGAAGCCGGGATCGTCAACGATGAGATCTTTTTAGGGACAAGCGTTGATCCTCGTTCTAAAGAATGGACGGGGCGTCTGGTGAGCAGTGATCCGTACCTGATCCCGGTCAAACACGGAACTTTGAAACGGGGAGATCAGGTGTCTATTTTAACAACGCACGGTGTCTTGGCGGGGACGGTCTATGCCGTGACCCCGCTCGCGAATAACGGTTTCGAACTTTTCACGACGCTCGACGGGATCGTCCTCAGCGTGGTGGATAAAGAAGGGCTCCTCGGGGAAGGCAGTGCCGTGGATATTTTTTTTGACAAGGGTGCCAACGCTCTGGAATGGGCCCGTAAGGGGCATTCTGTTCCGGAAAGATCGAATCCCCCTCTTCGCTTTCAGGACGAGATCCCCGCGGCGATCCGTGAGGAACTACAAATGCATCCCGGAAGGAAGATCGGGGTCCTCAGGATGCTGCAGTTGGCCAAGTCAGAACAAAATATCCAGCAAAGATTCGCGATCTTGAGGTATTTTTCAGGGGCATTCGGATTCCGCTATCTGGGATGGGTGGCCGCGATATTGATCGCCGGCGCTCTTGCCGTGATCACGATCCCCAATCTTCTTTTTTGGTTTGTGAAGCATCGAAGTCACAAGAATTTCTTTCGCCAGGAAATGGTGGAGTCGCTCCAGGAACTTCGCGCCGAGATGGATAAGATCGAGATGAGTTTGAACAGGAAGGCGGTGAACCGGAATATCGAAGCGAGTCTGGATCCCGATAAAAAAGTGGTCCGTGAGATCGTCGAGCCGATTCAGGACTGGATCCGGCTTCTCTGGGAACATGAAAATCTCGGCTCGGATGAATACGCGACCATCCTGACCAAAGCCGGCGAATTGACGGGGAATGAATTCCTCAGGTTCTCCCAGGAGCATTTTGAGGACCTTGGCGGGCAATGGAAAAACGACACGCGTTATCAAGTGAAGATACGCGGGATATTGACACGGTTGTCCATTCTCTCGGGCAGAATGGCTGTGGCCCACCTCCGGCAAATGAATGCGGACCAAAGCGAAGTGGATTTCCGTGAATTCTTGCGATTTGAAGAAAAAATAACAGGTTTTGCCGAAAATTTTAATGAAGGTTATAACCTGGCTCACCGGCTGATCGCACTTTCCCAGGTCATCGAGCTTTATCCTCCCAAGCTGGTGCGGGGTCGCTCTCCTTTAAAATTTTCGGAATGGCTGGATATCGTCAAAAACCGGATGGTGATCTGGACGTTCCCGGTCCTGCGGTTCTTTCTCGGGGTCAGTGTCATGGTCATCATCAATCGGTGGGTGGCCCTGAGGAACGCTAAAAAGGTCTTCGTCAATACGCATGAACTTCGCGTGTTCGGTTTTACGAGCGTCGAAGAAGCGATGCAGACCGCCCAAAAAGGTTTGGACAGGGCTTTTCATCCGAAAGCGTTAGTCGATGAAGTGGAAGGGAACAAACTCTTTGCCTATTACGGCCGCTGGCTCGGACGCGTGCTGGTTTTAACAGGCGTTGTCATCGCGATACAAGCGCCGTTGATCTTCGCGTTCTTCGGTCTTACCACATTCGTCGCGCAGGGGTTCGGGTTGGTTTTGCAGCTTTTGGTTCCCACCATAGCCATCTGGCGCCATGTGGGCCCGATGCTCATGAGGCTGAGCGGGGAAGGTTACGGGGTCTGGAAAGGCCAGATCCGGAGCCTGAGGCGAGCGGCGAAGCAGATCAATCGGAAGTTGCCCAAGACGTCGGTGTTCGATGACTCTCAAGAAGAGGCAAGCGTTTCTTCCCCTGTTGCCGATTTTTCAAAGGATGAAATACCGGGATCCGCGGCAACGCTTGAGGAAGTAGAAGCGTTTTTGAGTTCGGTGCGCGATAAGCAGCCGAAGGATCAAGCGGCTGCGCAGGCCATGGCGAGTTTTTTTGACAGGATCCTGAGCGAAGCGGAAACGATCGGGGATCCCGTAGAACAAGCAAAAAGAATTAAACTCGTCGAGCAATTCCTGGGGAACCGCTCGGAAATGCGGGGCCAGGACCTGCTTGCGCAAATCGCCAGACGGGCTCTCGAGAAGCATGCAAATTCGATCCCCGAACTTGAAAAATATGCCCCCCGGCATCCAAAAACTTTTGCGGTCCAAGAATCAGTGAAAGCGGATCTCCCGGAAAGACAGAGATCCGCAGCGGCTCGAACGAACACTGTTTTTCCTTCTCCTTCCGTTAAGCCTGAACCCGAAGATGAAAAACTGATCATGATGAAAATAAGGGAGGCCCTTCTTGACGATACCCTCAGAGAAAGTGTTGAGATCGTTGTTTTGCTGCCTCCCCAAAACGGAGAAAATAAAAGGTTTTTCGAAGAAATGGTGTCGCGGGACAGGATCCTTCAACGGTTCCGTTTTAGAGTTGCTGAGTCCGATGGGCTATTTCCCGGGACCGCGGGCCAGGTCTTTGCCGCCAAAAGCCTTGCGCAATCTCCCGAGAAAAAGATCAAGATCTATTGGTTCCCGAAATCCGAGGTCCCCTTTCCCGTAGCGATGTCCCTTTTTACGGCGAATTTGGGGGAGGCGATGCGCATGGCCGGCGATTTTAAAATGCGAGGCATGCAGTACGGTGAGATCCTATTTCCAGGCGGCGATCTGAGTTCGAACATCATGCATTACTCAAAGAACGGAAGCAATATCGTCATTGATGCCAGGCTGGCTTCTTTTGCCGAGGTCCAGAAACGCCGTTATCCCGTCCTGCTCGGCCGCAACGGTTCGCCGCGTCACAAGGTGGAACATGTGGTGCGCCGTCCCGAGGAATTGCAAGGCGCCCTCAGTCAATACGGCTATGATACAGGGGTCGGACTCACCACACGGAATACGGTCCTTCTCCAATTTCCGGTCCCCAAGGGCCCTTTGGCCTTGGTCTCGAATAACGAGGAAGAACACCGGCAGATGCAGGCGCTTTTGGAGGCGTTTCTCAAGAGAACAGAAGAATTAACGGAGAGGTATGGCGCTTTCTGGGTGGATTTCGTGGAGGATTTTGCGGGAGTCATTGCCGAATTTCACCGGCAACTCAAAGAAAACAATTCCGTACCGCCAAGCCTTGAGCGCTTGGTCCACCAGCAAAAGAAGTTTCCGGACGGACAAAATACCGCCAACCCTCTGGGTAAGATCTATCAAGCGATCGGTCAAAAACTTTGGGCCTCTTACACGGAACAGCAGGAAATCCCTCATGTGGAATCCTTTATCCCGCCGCCCACCGCTCTTTTTTTCGTTCCGGGCGATGATCTGCCGCAGATCATACAACAACTGGAACATATGGAAAAAAAATATCCTGAGCTTGTCAATGCGGTTGCGCTTGAAAAATTAAAACATGGCAACGTTCCAGATGATGAAAGACGGGAGTTTTTATTCCGATATGCCTCTACCGGTGAAGTTGTGAAGTTGCCTCGAAAAATGGGCCATGAGCGGAAATTTGCACCTCTCGTAAGCGCCGCGTTTATAACCCAAGAGGGCAAGCTCCTTTTTCAACGCCGCAGCCGCCTGGCCTCAAGCAATCCGGGACTCCTGGATCTTCCCGTTGTTGAGCAGCGGGAAGAGGGGGAAACTCCGGAAGTCACGATCCGTCGTGGATTTAAAGAAGAACTTTTTAACGGGCGGCCCTTGCCGCCGTCATTGTCGGTGCTGTCGTTCCAAGCGGTCGCGGACACGTCCTATGAAGTTCAACATGAAAGGAGGAGGCAGGTTCCCGGCATGATCAAAGAAGAGGCCTCGGTCTTTCTGACCTCTTTGCCTAGCGGGTTCCTCTTGGATGATTTTTCACCGGGGGATAGCGCCGTTGAAGTGGTTTCCTATACTTCCGAGGAGGTTGAAAAAATGTACGCCGAACAACATGGTGTTTTCACTCCCCGGACCTATGCCATGTTGAAGCAATTCTTCCCTCGGATTAAAGAAGCTGTAGCGCACTCGGATCATGGGAGCCTACAGGTCCGTTCGGAAATAAGGACTGCCGCGCCGGTTTCCGGGCGAGCATGGTCGGCGGGACCCTCCTCAAAAGAGCCGGTCAGGGTCGCTGTTCGTCACGGAAGTTCGAAAGAGGTTCAAAACAAACAGCCTTCGCCGTCTTTATCGACCCCGTTGCCATCTCAGAAGACATCGGGTCACCGGGAAAGATCGCCGATCCCCTCTAAAAAAAGCGCCGCTGCCGCAGTGCCACGGACGGCACTCACAAGGGTCGAAGAAACCTCGGAACAAGGAGTTGAAGAAGTGATCCGCGAAAAGAGTCCGGCGGTTCCCGACGAGGTCCGCATTTTGGCGGCTATTGTGGTTGCCGAAAAGATCCTTGCCGTTCATGACGCGGGGCTTCTCTCCAGGCTCGAGGCTTCTTTGGAAGATGCCGGTGCGGTTTCAGAACGCGTCGCGCCAGCGCTTGCGACGCTGGCCGGCGCTCATGAGATCCCGGTGGAAGTGCTGAAGGTCCGGTTAGAGTTTTTGCTTCGCCAGGAGCAGGTTCAAAATCCTGCCGATGACCGTGTTGTTTTTCTTGATGCCGGCACGGTTCCCGCGGAATATTTTAGAAAACTTATGGATGCTCCCGTTCCTGTGGTGATCCTCTTTGACCGCCGTCACAAGACGCTTTACGAACAGGTTTCAAAAGAACGTCCTCATCTCAAGAAACCGGACAATGTCTTTCCGATCTACACACCGGACGGCGTCAGCAGTTTCATCCGGAGTTCGCTTCAATCCGGCACGCCGCTTCTTAGTGCTTCGCCGCGGCTTAATGATATTTTGACCCGCTTCCGGACCCAGGGGAAAGCCGAAGATATCGCGTTGATCACAAGTAACCGCGCCGAGAGCCAGAAGATCGAACAGGAGTATGTCGGGCACAGGTATTATTTTACCGGCGAGACGCTTCGCCTTGATCCCGAATTGGTGGGGTATTCGCTGGCATTACTTTTGCGAAGCCCCGAGCTTTTCCGCTATGGGAAAGGACGCTATGCCCAGGATGTCGTTTCCCTGCTCGGGCTCGTGCTTCAGCAGCTTGCGCAGGAATTCCAGGCCAGCCTCAAAACAGGGAGTGCGGCATGATCGCGAGACACGGTTTAAAGTGCTTCAAAAAGAAAAGAGGTGGGACATGAAAACGAATGAAGCTTTGCTCGCAACATTGAGGCATCAACGAGATCTTTTAAGCGACCTGGTCAGTGAGTTAGAAGAAAAGGGAATGCTCACGGTCGAAGATTACGCTTATTGCGAGAACTGTACCGATGAAGTCGGCAAATCGCTCAAGGACATCCGGCGCTTTGCCTTGGACAAAATGATCCAAGGAGCCCCTTGGTTCCAGATGGCATCGCTTTAGATAACAAGAGCGCGTTAGTGCATGCCCCCAAAAAATAGGGCTCGCAAAGACAAGCTGAAGTTGGTAGCTGGATCATGGACTACTAAAACAACCGTGGAAAAAGGCCGCTTTCATGAAAAAGATGTCAGCTCACTCAGAACTCCACACGGCTTGGGTTGCTTTTGGCCGAAACCCCAATGAAATTCCCTATGCTTTACGTGAAGGCAGGCATTTTATGAATCCGCCCAATGAAATTTTAGAAAGATTTTCAGGTGGACGGTTGGAAGATCCTTTCAAAATAAAGTATCAATTGCCGAAAGGCCCTTGAGAACGAAGCGTTGCACGACAAACAACACACCCTCGGGTTCAAGCCCAAGCGTCCTAAGATAAATAAAAATCCGCAATAAATAACCAATAGGATTTTTCCAACTCGTTTCTGTTTAATAGGTTAAAACATTTTCACATGATTTTACACAGAATTTTCCTCCACTGAACACTCCCATCACGTTGATAGTCGATAATTGTCCAGGATAGATTTTGATCCAAGAAAAGGAGGGTGTATGGCCAGAGTTGATCTGCACGTGCATTCCAAGTATTCGTTGGATGGGGATGAATGGACGCTGAAGGCGCTTGGGGTCCGTGAATCCTACACAGAGCTCGATTATATCTACCGCGCTGCAAAGTCCAGGAAAATGGATTTTGTAACGGTGACAGACCATAATTCCATCGAAGGGGCGCTCCGTCTGGCCCATAAGTATCCCGCCGAAGCTTTTGTCAGTTGTGAATTTTCCGTTGTCTTCCCAGAGAACCATTGCAAGATCCATATCCTTGTTTTTGATCTTACGGAAAAACAATTCTCAAAACTCCAAGAGCTCCGTTCAAACATTTATACATTCCGGGATTGTCTCCGTGCAGAGGGGCTCGCCTATTCGGTGGCGCACGCAACGCTGAGCGTGAACCGTAAAATCGATCGTGATTGCCTTGAAAAACTCATCTTACTTTTCGATGTTTTTGAAAGCGTGAACGGCGCTCATGCCGCTCGTCATAATCAGGATTGGACGGAAGCCCTTGAACGTTTGACCGAAGGAGACATCGAACGGTTGCGTGGCAAGCATGGGATCAAGCCCTTTTCAAGCAACAGCTGGATCAAAGGACTGACGGGCGGGTCCGACGATCATGCCGGCCTTTTTATCGGGGACACCTTTACCATGGCCCCTTGCAGAACGATGCATGATTTTCTGCAGTCTCTCCGCAATAAAGAAACATTAGGATTCGGCCGCAACCATGATTATAAATCTATGGCTTTGAGCTTTATCCTCATCGGGGGGCACATCTACGGCGACCTTGCAGGGGAAGGAAGTTCCGCCTTCATCTCCCGCGAGATTGGCGGGATGCTCCGGGGAGATAAATCGCATGCGGGTATGCTCCGCTTCCTTTCCTTTTTTCTTGCGCGGAGTCCTCGGAATTTCCACAGGGTTCTCGGGAAGTTTTTTTCAGGAATTTTCCGGGGGCATGTCTTAAATGGTCCCCTTTCCTCTGCCCAGAGGATCGATCTTGTCTACAAACAACTCACGTTTTTGCTGGATGAGATCGTCCGGAATCTGATCCGGGCCTTGGGAGCGAAACAAGGGCGTGCCGGAAAAGCCCATTGGTTGAAAAAGAGCATTCTTGCGACCACGTTCCTCGGGACGCCGTTCTTTGCCGCGCTCAAGTTATTAAACCATAACAAAAGTTTGCTGGAAGACCTGGAGTTTTGCGGAGAATGTCCGGCCAAGACGCCGAAAGCTCCGGTAAGGACTCTGTGGTTTTCGGACACCGTGAGGTCTCGGCAGGATCTCGAAGAGTTCAGGTTCCAACGGAATCTTACCAAAAATCATTCTGTCAGGGTTGCTGTCTGTTCCCGTCCGAGAAGGCCGTTGGATTGTTCGGCAGCGATGGATCTGCCGATGATCGGACTCTTTCGGAGACGGTTTTTCCATCTCTTTTCGCTCAGGATGCCCTCGGTGCTCGGATCACTTTCGGTGATCGAAAAGTGGGCTCCTGACCAGATCGTAATCGACACGCCGGGACCGGTGGGATTGCTCGGGTTCATTGCAGCCCGCATGTTGGATGTCAAATGTCTTGTAACATTTTCTCCGGAAGTTTCCCGGGCCGATCTTCCGGATACGGACGACGGCGCTTTTGAAGTTGTTGAAAAATATCTGAAGTATCTGCACGGTCTTGCGGATGGCGAATACCGCGGGAAAGCACCCCATGAAAAAATGCTTTTCAAACGCCGGAATGAACTCTTGGAAAACCCAGCTTGGGTGAGGTGCGCATGAACGTCGTTGAGGAACAACTCGCGAGCTCTGAGGTCCGTTCGGATCTTGTTTCTATGTCCGCGGAAAAGGGCTTTCATGTCCGTTTTTTAAAAGGGGATTCTCCGGGCCTCGATGCGGTGCTTCGTTTAAGATACCGGGTCTTTAACCTGGAGCTTCAAGAAGGGCTTCTCCGGTCTTATCTTTCCGGCAAGGACGAGGATGCCTTTGACCGCTATTGCGATCATCTTGTTATTTACGAGAAAGAGACGGGAGAACCTGTCGGGACCTATCGTCTTCAGACGTTCGAGATGGCGCAAGCGAACATCGGTTTTTATTCCGCGGCAGAATTCGATTTTTCAAAATTTTCGGAAAAATATATAAAAGCCGGGGTTGAGATCGGCCGTGCGTGCGTTGAAAAGAGTCATCGAAATGTTAAAGTCCTTTTTCTCCTCTGGAAGGGGCTTATGAAGTATCTTGAAATGAAGGAGAAACGTTTTCTTTTTGGCTGTACCTCTTTGACGGGACAAGATCCCCGCGAGGGTTGGCAGGCGTTTGATTATTTATGCACCCACGGCTATATGCACCCGGAAATTTTTCTGAGCGCATGTCCTGATTTTGCTTGTGGCGAGTATCCCGAGGCCCCGCTTTCCTTGAAAAAGGCGACGATCCCGCGGTTGCTTAAGGCCTACTTGAATCTTGGAGCGAGGATCTGCAGTGAACCGGCGTTGGACCATGCTTTTGGCACGATCGATTTTCTCACGCTTCTTGCCATTGAAGATCTCGATGATAAAACCTTTGATTTCTTCGCCAGTTAAAACGACAAACTCCGGGGCGAGCACAGGGAGCTGGCTGCGCGCCCAGATCCGTGTTTTTCTGATCTTTTCCGTGCTTGCGTTGACCTATGTTCTTATTCTTTTCAGACGTTTTCTTCCTCCCGCGGCCGGCTGGCGCTGGCGGAAGATTGTTTTCAGATTCTGGGCCCGCTCCTCGGCCGCCGTGCTGGGGATGCGCATCAGTGTTCGAGGGACGCCGCCGGAGTCCCCCTATGTCATCATCAGTAACCATTTAAGTTACGTCGATATCATTGCCCTGGCGACGCGGCTTGATGCTGTTTTCATCGCGAAGAAGGAAGTCGAGGGGTGGCCTTTTCTGGGGCGCGTAATCAAAGCCTTCGATTGCATCTTTATTGACCGGAACGATGCCAGGTCCGCGATTCGCGTGAACCAGGAGATCGAAGCGGCGTTCGAGGGCCGGAAAGGGGTCCTGTTTTTCCCGGAAGGAACCAGCAGCGCTGGGACCGGCATTCTTCCTTTCAATGCGGCCCTTTTTAGGTCAGCCGCCAACAGGCTCTATCCCGTCCATTTTGTTACGATCTTTTATCGTACTCCTCGGGAGCAAATGCCGGCCAGCCGTTCCGTTTGCTGGTGGGGTGATATGGAATTTATGCCGCACTTGAAAGACCTTCTCCGAATGAAGACCTTTAAGGCGCGCTTTGTTTTTGGCGACAGGCCGGTAAGATCGGGTCAACGGAAAGACCTGGCCCGTCAGCTCTGGCAAGCCGCCCAGGAACAGTTTGTTCCCGTTTCTTAATCTCGATCGGGTGTGCACGGGATATTTGATTTCCTCCGTCCGAAGGATTACAATCCCACGTCTTGAGGATAAAAATATTTTCCAAAATTGGAGCATTCAAATAATGACAAAAAAATCCCGGTATATTTCTCTACTCTTGTTGAGCATTCTTTTCTTTTTGGGTGCGCACACGGAGCCTGTTTTTGCGAAAGATGAAAAAGCGGCCGCGGCAAAGATCCAGGCCTTGAATGATAAGATCGTTGCCGCGAATGAAGCGAGGGACCTGCCGGCCGCACTCCGGGCCGCGGAAGAAGCCGCCCAGGTGGCAAAGGCAGGATACGGAGATAATAGCTTGCAGGCTGCGGACACCATGAACAATCTGGCGAATCTTTATCTCTACCTAAAACGAGCACCGGAAGCCGAACAGCTCTACAAGCAAGCCATCCTGATCGATCTCAAAAAACTGGACAAAGAAAGCGTGGAAATAGCGGCGATCTATTTCAATCTCGGTGTTGCCTATGCCATGCAAAAAAAATACACGCCTGCCATCGATATTCTCAACAAGGCGCTGAATATCCGCATCAAAAAATTAGGCCGCGATGATGCCTCGACGAAAAATGTAGAACAAATGATCGAAGAGCTCACAAAGCTCGCCTATCCGCTGAGCGAAAAGATCTAGAGCCTTGCCCCGCTTCCGGTTCTAGGAAGCCATCCCGGCACAGCTCGTCCCCGTGGCCTGAGGCGGCTGGTTCTTCCGTTTTACAATTTCTTTACATTCCCTTCATAAAGACCTGACACGTCTTTTCTATACTCCCGCCATGAAAATTCAACGGGCAGAAGCAAATTCTGTTCGATTCCCACTCAACCGGAGGAGAGACAATCTTATGAAACACCACCCTTTCACCAAGTTGGCGAGCATTTTAGTGGTATGCCTTATGGCTTTTTCGTCCGCGGCGTTCGCAGATGAGGCGCAGCTCACGGACATGGTCAAGCAGATGCAGAAGCAGATGAGCGATCTGCAGTCGACTGTCATGACGCAGAAAAACGAGATCCAGGCGCTCAAGGCGGGCGGTGGTGGCAATATCCAAGTGGCACCGAGCGGCGTGGAAGTGACTCCTCCGATGAGTGAAGCCGAATTCAACCAGCGCTTGGGCAGTTCTCTTGGCGGGGCCGACAAGTGGCTCAAGGACCTCAAGTTCAGCGGTGATCTTCGTTTGAGATATGAAGCATTCCATCTGCACGGTAATACGGCGGCGAACGGTTATCAGCCGGACAGGAACCGTTTCCGTTTCCGTTTGCGCTATGGATTTGAAAAAACATTCAATCCGGAAGTAAAAGTCGGGTTTTCAATGGCGAGTGGAGATAAAGCCGTAGCGAATGGAACACAAGGAGGTTATAACGGCGATCCCATCTCTACGAATCAATCTTTGACCAATGATTTCAATTTCAAGAATATCTGGATCGAGAAAGCCTATGCGACGTATACGCCTAATTGGGCTAAGGTTAATCTCGTCGGAGATCTGGCCGTCTCGGGTTTGGAAGTTACGGCCGGTAAATTCAATAATCCTTTTGAAAAAGGGTCCACCGATATGATCTGGGACCGGGACCTGAAGCCGGAAGGTATCTATGAACAGATCAACACGAATCTTTTGACGACGGACAACTTCAACCTGAAAGCCTATGGTCTCGCGGGTCAGTTCCTTCTTCAGGAAGGTGGAAATACCACGACGGGCACTGCCATTGCCGGCGGGAACGGCACTAAGGACGCTTATCTTTGGGCCTATCAGGCCGGATTGGCTCCGAAATTTTATTTGCCGGGCCTGGAAAGAGCGGTGGATGCTCTTTCAGCTATTTCAATCTATAGCTATCAAGGCTATGCCACGAACAGTAATTGGTATATCAATAACACCTCAACAGCAAACGGCCTAAGCCAAGCGAATGGAAACCCTTTATACGATGGGAGCACGTTGGCGGCGGAGAATTTCAACATTCTGAGTTTATATCAGGAGTTGAATTTTTATCCTTATGGAATCCCTGTAAAGCCGTTCGCTGAGTTTGCGCGTAATATGAGCAACAAGTCTGGGACTCCCCAGGCAGGTGCCAGCAATTTCTCGATGCAAAACGGCGAAGATGCTTGGGGGTTAGGCCTTGCGCTCGGCCAACTCAAAAAGAAGCATGATTGGCAGGCGAGCTATCAATACAAGTATATTGGCGCGAACTCCGTGGTGGGTGCCTTTAATGACAGTGACTTTGGCGGTTATAACTACGGCGGCACCGACAAGGCCGGCAGCGTCATCAAGTTGGGATATAACCTTACCGACTATTTAGCGCTAAATGCCGCGTGCTTCCTTGTGCGGCCGATCACTGTGAGAGATGGTGCCGCAACTACCAACGGTATGCAGGCGGATCAGTCAGTTCGTCGGTTTCAGCTTGATATGACATACAAGTTCTAAAAAAATCATACAAAGGGAGAAAATAAAATGAGAACTTCGAGAATGATTGTAAGAGGAATTCTGGCGGCTGCTCTGGTCGCAATAGTGCCGGTCGCATTTGCCTTAACTCCAAAGTTGATCAACGGAGCGGGGGCAACATTCCCATATCCGATCTACTCTAAATGGTTTTCGGAATACGCGAAGATCGACCCGTCCGTGAATTTCAATTATCAATCCATCGGTTCCGGAGGCGGCATCAAGCAAATCACCGCCGAGACCGTCGATTTTGGAGCCTCGGATGCCGCATTAACGGATGATCAATTGTGGGCTGCGCCTGGGAAACTTCTGCACATCCCGATGGTGGGGGGTGCTGTGGCCGTGACCTATAATCTTGACGGGGTCAATAAGCCGTTAAATCTGAGTCCGGACGTCCTTGCGGATATTTTTCTCGGAAAGATCGAGAAGTGGAACGATCCGAGAATTGTTCAGGATAACGCCGGCGTGAACCTGCCTGGCACTTCGATTATTGTCGCGCACCGTTCAGATGGCAGCGGTACTTCGAATATCTTTACCGATTATCTATCGTCAGTTTCACCGGACTGGAAGAAAAAAGTCGGCAAGGGAACATCGGTCAATTGGCCGGTGGGTCTCGGAGGGAAAGGCAATGAAGGCGTGGCCGGGCTCTTAAAGCAAACCCCCGGCGCGATCGGTTATGTGGAGCTTGCTTATGCCGTAAAAAATAACCTTGCTTATGCGGCTATGAAAAACAAGTCCGGGGAATTCATTCTTCCAAACCTGGAATCCACCACCGCGGCGATCGACGGTAAGGCTTCCAACATGCCGGCCGATTTTCGCGTATCGCTGGTCAATCCGGACGGGCCGGAGGCCTATCCGATCGCCGGATTTACCTGGATCCTCATTTACAAGCATCAAAAAGATGCCTTTGTGGGGAAAAAAATAGTCGAATTCTTGTCGTGGGCGGTTCACGATGGCCAACAGTACACCAAGGAATTGTTGTATGCGCCATTGCCTGCTTCAGTCGTTCAGAAGATCGATGAGAGGTTAAAAGAAGTTACATATTAAAAAAGCAGTTGGATCCAGTAACGAACATAAGCAGGCGTTGGTCCGATAGGAAATAGCCGAGTTTTTGATCCTCCCTTGGTTATCGGTGATTTCCCGGATGACGCCTGCTTATGTTGTTATAAGGATGAAGATGAAAAAAGGCCAATCGTTAGATTTTTTATTTATCAGCGGGACCGGGGCTCTTGCGTGGAGCATCGTCGCGTTATCGGCCGTTCTTGTTTATCAACTTGTCCGGACTTCGATGCCATCCATTCATGCTTTTGGTTGGCATTTTTTAGTCTCTTCAGAGTGGGATGCAGTCAAAGAACATTTTGGCATTTTGCCGGTGATCTATGGAACCTTGATTTCTTCCTTGGTAGCGTTGATCATTGCGGTCCCTCTGTCTCTCGGGATCGCGATTTATTTAGCCGAACTGGCTCCGCTATGGTTAAGAGCGCCCCTGGGTTTTATGATCGAACTTCTTGCGGCGATCCCGAGTGTTATTTACGGCTTGTGGGGCATTTTTGTGCTGGCGCCTTTTTTGAGGAATTTTATCCAGCCTTTTCTGGGTAAATATCTTGGTTTCCTGCCTTTTTTTCAAGGGCCCAACTATGGCGTCGGTATGTTGGCAGCGGGGGTCATTTTGAGCATTATGATCATTCCGACGATCACCTCGATCTCCCGCGAAGTTTTTGCGACCACGCCCACGAGTCTTAAAGAGGCAGCCTTTGCGATCGGTGCCACACGGTGGGAAATGATCCGGCTTGTCTTGCTTCCCTATGGGCAGTCCGGCGTTCTGGGGGCCGTTATTTTAGGACTTGGAAGGGCCTTGGGGGAAACCATGGCGGTGACCATGGTGATCGGAAACCGGCCGGACATTTCCATTTCCTTGTTCGCTCCGGGCTATACCATGGCTTCGATCATTGCCAATGAATTCGCGGAGGCGACTTCCAATCTTTATGTTTCAGCATTGATGGAGATCGCGTTGATCCTTTTCGTTCTGACGCTTCTTGTGAATATTATCGCGAGGGCCCTCGTATGGTCGGTCTCCCATAAACTGGAGGGGGGGGCAGCGTGAAGACAGTCAACAGGAAAAGGAAGATCATCAATTTCATCATGGTCTCGATCGCATTGCTATGCGCCATCGTCACACTCATCCCCCTATTTAATATTTTCCTTTATTTGATCAGCAAAGGCATTACCAGCGTCAATCTTGATTTTTTCACGCATCTTCCCAAGCCGGTCGGTGAAGCGGGTGGTGGCATGGCCAATGCTATCACAGGGACGCTTCTTTTGATCGCGCTCGCTTCGCTTTGGGCCGTTCCTATAGGAGTTTTCGCGGGCGTATATCTTGCGGAGTTCGGCGATTATAAGATCGCCACGATCATCCGTTTCACGGCGGACGTTTTGACGGGAGTTCCCTCTATCGTGATCGGAGTTTTCGCCTATGCGTTATTTGTTCTTCCGATGAAAAGTTTTTCCGTTCTGAGCGGGGCGTTTGCCCTGGGATTCATGATGATCCCGAGCATTGTTCGCCCGACGGAAGAAATGATAAAAAGAGTTCCCCATACTTTGAGGGAAGCGGCCCTGGCCGTCGGGATCAGCCGTGCCAAGACCACGATCCATATTGTTTTGCGGACCGCGATGCCGGGGATCCTGACCGCGGTCTTGCTGGCTCTAGCCAGGATCGCGGGGGAGACCGCCCCTTTGCTTTTTACCGCTTTTGGGAACCGTTTTTGGAGCCATAGCCTAACCGAACCGATCGCGGCATTGCCCTTGCAGATCTTTTCTTATGCCATTGCTCCCTATGATGACTGGCACCGGCAGGCATGGGCCGGGGCACTTGTGTTGATTGCCCTTATTTTTTTGATCACGCTTATTAGCCGGCTGATCCTGGCGGCTAAATTTAAATATCGGACTGCTTACTGAAGGGACGAACAAAGAAAGAACCGCCCATGTTGAATCTGCTTATGGAGAAACCCATGTTACAAAACGCTACTCATGATGTGGAAATTAAAACGGAGAAAATGAAAATATCAGTGAATGGCCTGAATGCCTATTATGGCTCCCTGCAAGTTATAAAAAATATTAACCTTGAGATCATGGCGAACCGGGCAACGGCAATCATCGGTCCTTCAGGCTGTGGTAAATCCACGTTTATACGCTGCTTGAACCGGATGCATGAAGTGATCCCGAAGGCAAAATCGGATGGGGAAGTTCTTCTGGATGGCGAAAATATTTACGGGGGCGATATCGATCTCATCAATTTGAGAAGAAGAGTCGGAATGGTGTTTCAAAGGCCGAATCCGTTTCCCGCTTTCACGATCTTTGACAATGTTGCCTCCGGACTCAAATTAACAGGGACCCGCGACAGAGCTTTTTTGGAAGATGCCGTAGAAAGATCCCTTGTCAAAGCAGCCTTGTGGGATGAAGTAAAAGACAAACTAAATCATTCGGGAGCGAGTCTTTCGGGAGGGCAACAACAAAGGCTGTGTATTGCCCGCGCTTTGGCCGTAAATCCGGAAATTATTTTGTTCGACGAACCTTGTTCCGCATTGGATCCTATTTCGACGGGGAAAATAGAAGAACTGATCCACGAGATCAAGAAAATCTATACGATTGTGATCGTGACGCACAACATGCAGCAGGCCGCGCGCGTAAGCGATTACACTGCCTATTTCTATATTGGCGAACTCGTTGAATTTGGGGAAACAAAAAAGATCTTCACGAATCCTTCCAAAAAAGAGACCGAAGATTACATCACCGGAAGGTTCGGCTAATAGCGGTCCACATATCACGATTCACGGCCCCTGTAACATGGCCCGTGGTTCGAAAAGGGAGAAATTATGGAACGGCATCTTCTCGAAGAATTCAAGACACTCAAAGAAAAGCTTTTTCAAATGGGGCTTCTGGTAGAGGGAGCTGTCGAAAAAGCCAAGTTGGCTCTTTTGAGCCGTTCCGAGGAACTTGCCGCGGAGGTTTTTGAAGATGAAAAAATGGTCAACCAACTCGAGATCGAGATCGATGAAAAAGGGCATGCCCTTTTCGCGCTCGCACAGCCCGTCGCGGGTGATCTCCGCCTTCTGGCGATGATCCTCAAGATCAATACCGATCTGGAGCGTATGGGCGATCATGCCGTCAATATCGCCCAGAGGACCCAGTCTCTTGTGGCGGAACCGCCTCTTGTGACGGATTTTCCTCTCGAGGTCATGGCCGATGCCACCCAAAAAATGGTTCGGAATGCGATCGACTGTTTTATGAACGAAAACGTGGAATTAGCGCGTCACGTATTGAAAAGCGATGACCAGATCGATGACTATAATGACACCCTTTACTCCGTCATGATGGATTTGATGCAGAGGGATGCCTCCTCGGTCAATTGCGCGATGCACCTTGTCATGATCGGCCACAATCTCGAACGCATCGGGGACCTTGCCAATAATATCGCGGAAGATACGATTTATTATAAACAGGGCAAGGAAGTCCGCCATCATTTCGAGACGACTTGACCTGGAGCCCAGCATGGTCCCTCAATGATTTTTTAAATCATTGAAAACCGGGGTTGTTTTATCAGAAATACTTCCTCTGTTTATCCACGGCCCATGCCGCTCTCAATACAATCCCTGGAACTCTGCTCTGTGGTTTTTCGCTCTTATTTCCACGAAATCCCTTCTAAACTCCATTTAATTTTTCCATAGATAACCCATATCTTGTTGGGTAGACTAGGCCTCAAAAACCAAGGAGGTAAATATGAAAACCAAAGTCATGGTGTGTTCTTTTTTGTTCTTCATAGGGATCCTGGTCCCCCTGACCGGAGCGATTGCTGCCGAAGGTTCGATCCAAATCAAGGGATCGGATACGATGGTGAATCTGGGCCAGGCCTGGGCCGAGGAGTTCATGGCGGAAAATTCTCAGGTCAGTCTTGCCGTGACGGGCGGCGGGTCCGGGACCGGGATCGCGGCCCTGATCAACGGGACCTGCGATATCGCCGAGGCCTCCCGCGATATGAAACCCCAGGAATGGGAACAGGCGAAAAAGTCCGGGCATGATGTTCATGAATTCAAGGTAGCGGTGGATGCCCTCGCGGTCGTCGTCCACCCCTCGAACCCGGTCAAGGAACTGACCTTCGACCAGCTCTCCGGGATCTTTACGGGCAAGATCATCAACTGGAACGAGGTCGGCGGCAAAGACCAAAAGATCCTGGTGCTCTCCCGTGACCGGAATTCGGGGACGCACGTTTATTTCCTGGAGCATGTCCTGCGGAAGGGGAACGAAAAAGGGCCCGAACAATATGCTCCCGCAACGTTGATGCTTCCTTCGACGCAAGCGATCATCGATGAGGTCTCCCAAAGCGACAGTGCGATCGGTTATGTCGGCCTGGGCTATGTGTCTCCCAAGGTCAAGACGGTCGCAGCCTCAAAAATGAATGGAGGACCTTTCGTTCAACCTTCCAAGGCCGCGGCCATGGACAAGACCTATCCGATCGCAAGGCCCCTTCTTTTCTATACCGCCCAGGCGCCTCAAGGCAGTGTCAAAGCGTTCCTCGATTTTGTTTTAAGCGCAAAAGGCCAGGAGATTGTAGAAACCATGGATTTTGTTCCCCTCGGAAAGAAAGAATAAGAGCGAGTGAGAAGATTTAAAGAATTTCTTATTGAAAAAATCATTCTCCTGAATGGTTTTGCCTGTATCCTTTTTGTCATCCTGATCTTTTTCTTTCTCGCCAAGGACGGGCTCACGCTTTTTAAAACCGTGAGTCCCTGGCATTTCCTTTTCGGGACCTTGTGGAACCCGCTGGCGGAACCTCCCCAGGTCGGCATCCTGCCTCTTTTTTTGGGCTCGTTGATCGTGACACTTGGTGCCACGGTCATTTCCGTCCCTCTGGGGATGGCTTGCGCGATCTTCATCGGTGAGATCGCGCCCCGTTGGATACGCGAGCTCCTCAAGGCGGGGGTCGAGCTTCTCGCCGCGATCCCGAGTATCGTAATCGGTTTTATCGGAATGACCATGCTAGGTCCCATCGTAAAAAACCTGTTCCATCTCCCGACGGGTCTTACCGCGCTCACGGGGTCCCTCGCGCTCGCGTTCATGGCCATCCCAACGATCGTAAGCATTATGGAAGACGCGATCAGCTCGGTCCCCCGGAGTTATAAAGAAGGTTCCCTGGCGCTGGGGGCGACCCACTGGCAAACGATCCATCGCGTGATTATTCCGGCGGCTTCTTCGGGGATCGTGGCCGCGGTCATGCTCGGGATCGGTCGCGTGATCGGTGAAACCATGGCCGTGATGATGTTGACAGGGAACGCCTCCGTGCTTCCCAAGACGATCCTGGAACCGGTCCGTACGATGACGGCCACGATTGCGGCCGAAATGGGCGAGACGGTGCGCGGGAGCGAACATTATTTCGCGCTTTTCGCTTTGGGCCTGGTCCTTTTTGTGATCACTTTCTTCATTAACCTCGCCGCGGACGCGGCGCTTCACCAGAAACAAAAATGAAATTTTCTTCTCAAACCAAACAAAAGATCGCTTTTATGCTTCTTGGGATCGCATCGACGATCGTGATCGTTCCCGTGATCGTGATCTTTACGATCCTGATCCAGAAGGGCCTTCCCGCGATCAACTGGCAATTTCTGACCGCGATGCCGCGCATGGGCATGCGCGCCGGCGGGATCTTCCCGGCCATCATGGGGACCCTGTATCTGGTGTCCGGGACCATCGTCGTGGCGCTTCCGCTCGGTGTTTTGGCCGCGATCTATCTTGTGGAATATGCCCGCCGGAATTTCCTGACCCGTATGATCGAGGTCGCCATCGTCAATCTTGCGGGCGTGCCTTCGGTCGTTTACGGACTTTTCGGTATGGGACTTTTTGTGATCTATCTTAAGATGGGCGTTTCGATCGTGGCGGGTGCGCTCACGCTTGCCATTATGATCCTGCCGGTCATCATCACCTCCGCGAAAGAAGCCCTTCAGAGCGTGCCGCGTTCTTTCCGTGAGGCGAGCCTCGCTTTGGGGGTCAGCAAATGGCAGACCATCCGCTATGTGGTCCTGCCGAACGCTCTCCCCGGGATCTTGACGGGGACCATTCTGGGGATCAGCCGCGCGGCGGGGGAAACGGCCCCCATTCTTTTCACGGTCGCAGCTTTTTATTTGCCGCGTCTTCCAAAGTCGATCTTTGATCAATGTATGGCCCTTCCTTACCATCTTTATGTGCTCTCCACCCAAGTGCCGAACGTCAGTCCCAAGATCCAATATGGGACCGCGCTCGTGCTTGTGGGGATGGTCTTTTTGCTGAACCTTGTCGCGGTCATCGTCCGTTCTCATATCCGGAGCCGAAAACAATGGTAGATAAGATCGTCGTTGAAAACCTCAGCATCGATTATGGAGGCGTTCGCGTTCTCAAAGACATGAGCCTTTCCGTCAAAGAACACGAGATCCTCGGTGTGATCGGACCCGCCAACAGCGGAAAAACCTCTTTTCTCCGGGCGCTTAACCGCCTGAACGATCTGGATATTTCCTCACGCCTGAGCGGTTCAATCCGTCTGAACGGGAAGGACATCAATCGGGAAATGGACGCCGAAGAGGTCCGTAAGAAAGTTGCCATGGTCTTTGCGCTTCCGATCCCGCTGCCCATGTCGATCTTTGATAATATTGCCTACGGCCCAAGGCGCCACGGCGTGAAGAAAAAAAAGAAACTTGAAGAGATCGTGGAGCAGAGCCTCAAGGCGGCCTTCCTCTGGGAGGAGGTCAAAGACAGGCTCTCTTCTTCCGGCATGAAACTTTCCGGAGGCCAGCAGCAGCGGCTTTGCATCGCCCGCACTCTGGCGGTGGAACCGGAGGTTATTTTGTATGACGAACCGTGTTCTGGGCTTGACCCCATTTCTACCGCGAAGGTCGAAGACGCGATGCGCGAACTGAAAAACCGTTATACCCAGATCCTGGTGACCAATAACGTGAAGCAGGCCGCACGGGTGGGGGACCGGGTCGCGTTCTTTTTGATGGGGGAGTTGGTCGAAATAGGCGAAGCGGGCCAGCTTTTTACGGCGCCCAAAGACAAACGTACGGAAGACTATCTCACGGGCCGGTTTGGTTGATCGTATGAGCAAAATCGATATACAAAATCTGGATCTCTTTTACGGGCCTTTTCAGGCGCTGATCAATGTCAACCTTGCGATCGAGGAAAAGATGATCACTGCGTTGATCGGACCTTCGGGATGCGGAAAGTCGACCCTTTTGAGGTGCCTTAACCGCATGAACGACCTGATTGACGGAGTGAAGATCACGGGCAAGGTCCTGATCGATGGCGAGAACATTTATGAAAATGGAACCGACCTTGTCATGCTCCGGAAAAAGGTCGGGATGGTGTTTCAACGCCCCAATCCTTTTCCGCTTTCGATCTTCGATAATATCGCTTATGGACCCCGGACACACGGAAATATGAATCAAGCCGAGCTCGAAGATATCGTGGAAAAATCCCTGCGGCATGTCGAGTTGTGGGATATTCTCAAAGACAAACTGGACTACTCCGCGCTCAATCTTTCTTTAGAACAACAGCAACGTCTTTGCATCGCGCGGCTTGTGGCCGTCACACCCGATGTGATGCTGATGGACGAACCTTGCTCGGCCCTGGACCCGGTCGCGACTTCGAAGATCGAGGAGCTCATGGCGGAACTTAAAAAACACTATACGATCCTGATCGTGACCCACAACATGCAACAGGCGGCGCGCGTTTCGGACCGGACGGGTTTTATGCTGCTCGGGAAACTGATGGAGTACGGCGAGACCCGGCAGGTTTTTACGACGCCAAAAGAAATAAAGACCGAGGAATATATTACCGGACGATACGGATAATCAATAAAGGGGGAAACAACCATGGAAAGACATTTTGCCGAAGAATTAAAGACGCTCAAACAAAAACTGTTCCAAATGGGACTCTTGGTCGAAGGGGCGATCGAGAAGTCGTTCGAGGCGCTTTCGGAACGTTCTGAGGACCGGGTCAAAACCGTGTTTGAGGACGAGAAAGCCATCAACCAGCTCGAGATCGAGATCGACGAGAAGGGGCACGCCATGTTCGCGTTGGTCCAACCCATGGCCGGAGACCTTCGGCTCCTTACGATGATCCTCAAGATCAACACGGACCTTGAGCGGATGGGAGATCACGCGGTCAATATCGCGGAGAAAAGCCAGTATCTCTTCAGTCAGCCGCCGCTTAAGTTGGACGTTCCGCTTGCGGAAATGGCGCAAGCCACGCAGAAGATGGTCCGGGACGCACTCGATTGCTTTATGAACGAAAATGTGGAACTCGCGCGAAAGGTGCTTCAAAGCGACGACAAGATCGACGACTACAATGACAAGATCTACCTGGACATGGCCACGCTCATGGAAAAAGACCCCTCGTCCGTTCGCCGTGCTCTGTGTTATGTGATGATCAGCCGTAATCTCGAGCGCATCGCAGATCTCGCGAACAACATCGCGGAAGATACCATTTATCTCAAGCAGGGCAAAGAAGTCCGTCATCACTTCGAAACAACGTAATGAATTTCAAGGTTGTTTGCAGCCTTTTTTCGATTGAACGCCTGATTTTTCCTCTTTACGAACGTGATAGGGACAAGTAACATACCCACGATTTTGTTCCTGTAAGCAATCTTCCCATGCGGGAGGCAAGCGTAGCCTCCAAGATCTTCATATTATTGCCGAACCCATAAAGGAGAAAATCATGGTATTTGGATTCCTTCTTCCGAAAGAAACCAGCTTCTTCGACCTCTTTGATAAACAGGCGGACTATGCGGTCCAGGCTGCCGCTCATTTTGCAAAAATGGTATCCGATTATAAGGTCGACGAGACCGAGGTCGGGATCATGAAGGAGATCGAACATCTCGGAGATGAAGTGTCGCATCAGATCATGGACCGGCTGAATAATATCTTCATCACGCCTTTTGATCGCGAAGATATCCACGATCTGGCCAAAGAGATGGATGATATCGTCGACATGCTTTACACCATCACCAAACGCCTCCGTGTTTATAAGATCCTGAGCATGGAAAGAAATCTTTCGGAATTTGCCCGGGTGATCGAGATGTCCGTCAAAGGCGTTTCGCAGGCTGTCAAAGGGCTCCGGGACATGAAGCAAAGCAAAGATATCCTTAAGGCCTGCATCGAAGTGAATAACCTCGAGAATCTCGGGGACAAGATGCGTGACGACATGCTGGGCGAACTTTTTGAAAAATTCGCCAAGGACCCTGTCGCAGTGATCAAGTGGAAGGACATTTATCAGGACGCGGAAACAGTCCTGGATATCTGTGAGGACGTGGTCCACGTGGTCGAAGCCATTCTCGTTAAACACGCTTAAGGCTGGTTCCCATTATGACGACTTGGATCCTTTTTCTTATCCTGTTGGCGCTTTCGTTCGATTTCCTGAACGGGTTCCATGATTCCGCGAATTCCATCGCGACCGTCGTTTCCACCCGGGTTCTCTCCCCGCAACATGCGGTAATCTGGGCCGCCTTTTTCAATTTCATTGCGTTCCTTTTCTTTGGACTTCATGTGGCCAATACGATCGGAAAGGGCATCATCGACATTCATATCGTCGACAGCCAGATCGTTTTCGGGGCTCTCATGGGCGCTTGCGCCTGGAACATCATTACCTGGTATTTTGGGCTGCCGACCAGCTCTTCCCATGCTTTGATCGGAGGCTTGGTCGGATCGGCGCTCGTGAAGTCGGGGACTGGATCCCTTGTGTGGAGCGGCATTATCAAGACAGTCTCTTTTATTTTGATCTCACCTGTGGTCGGACTTTTTTTAGGCGTTGTTTATGGCGTGATCGTTCATTGGCTTGCCCGAAAAAGCTCGCCGGGAGAGGTCGATCATTGGTTCAGAAAGGGCCAATTGGTTTCAGCCGCGCTCTACAGTTTGGGACATGGCGGCAATGACGCTCAAAAGACCATGGGGATCATCGCAAGCCTGCTTTTCAGCGCGGGGCTCCTCGGAAAAGAATTCCATATTCCTTTTTGGATCGTGATCTCGTGTCAGGCGGCCATTGCTCTCGGGACGATGCTCGGCGGTTGGAGGATCGTGAAGACGATGGGGCAGAAAGTGGCGAAGCTCCGTCCTGTGGACGGTTTTTGCGCAGAATCAGGGGCTGCCACGAGCTTGTTCATAGCTTCGGCGTTCGGTATCCCGGTCAGTACGACGCATACGATCACAGGTGCGATTATGGGCGTGGGTTCCCTGAAACGTATGAGCGCGGTCCGGTGGGGTGTTGCGGGGAATATTGTATGGGCGTGGATCATCACGATCCCGAGTTCTGCGGCAATCTCAGCCATCTCTTACAGCGCAGCAAAATTATTTTTTAAATAACCGCTTCACAAACCTAATCTTTTTTCCCTCCCTACCCGGTTTTTAATCGGATCAAAATCAGATTTTCTCGCTTTTTACGAGGAGGTAACTGTCGGGATTTTTGTGGACCCGAGCGAGGCTGATCCTGTAGCGTTGCTTAGGAGATTCCTTACCTTCTTTAATACCGAACGAAGCGTAGGGGTCTGCGACGACCATCGAAAAGGATGTCCTGTCCGCGCCCCCTTCTTCGGGTCTGTGAAAATCCATCGTGATAAGCTTAAGAACATTTTTTTCATCCACGGCATCTTTCGCCTGATCCAAAAGCGAAAGTTCTTTTGTTTTGATCGCCGCAAGTTCTCCGCGCAGGATCCGGTTAATACGGAAAACCACGATCATCGCCGCGGAGCCCAACTCTTCCGGAAGTTTCTCCAGAGCATCTACTCCTTTTCCTGCCTTTAAAGGTTTAACGCGAATAGGCGTGACATCCAAAACAACATTAACCTTCGTGGGTTTATTAGGAACGGAAAGAATCGCGGAAGGCGCGTTTTCGGCATTAAGAGAAACGCTCGGACAAAAAAGTCCAAAGACAAACAAACAAAAGAAGAAGTTTTTCATATCTAGATTATAGCAATATCTCGTTTGATTTACTGTAAAGGCCGTGTAAACCTTATCTTTTCCCCATTTCTAGTGAGGGGTCTACGGAGGGGTCGAGAGTGGTTTGAGCGTCTGATGAGGAAGACGACTCGGCCGGGGATGGACCTTCCAGAGCCATATCGGCATCCGTGTTTTCGGATGCAGGTACAGAAACCGGCAACGCAGGCACCGCCGCAGGTTTCGGGGCTTCGGGCGCTTTCCTTTCCTTCTTCGCAGGCGCCATCACAGGTTTCGGGACTTCGGGTGACTTCTTTTCTTTCTGTGCAGGAGGCGAGGTTGTTTTTGCCGCGGGTATCTCGCGGGGTTTCGCCAGATAAACGGGCACTGCCTTTGCAGAAGAAGTGGGCGCAAGCCCCGGGGCTGCCGCCGCAATCTTGGGACGTTGGTAGCGAGTGTCTTTTTCTTCCAGGAAAACTTCTTTGGTTCCGGGCGGGACTCTCAGGACAAATTCCAGAGGATCGACCGTGTCCAGAGCCGTGACCTGTGAGAAGAAGATCGCGCTGCCTTTTTTTGTTTCGGGAGACAGGATCGTGATCTTTTTCGGGAAGATGATCGAACCATAGGAACCGGCATGACCCGGGATCTCGCGAAAATCATAGCGCTGGATCTCTGTCACTGGGTGCCCTTCGGCATTATAAAAAAGCTCGCCGCGAACATCTCCCTCAGGCGTCAGATAGAGCTTTCTTACCAGCGCCCCCTCCTTCTCATTCCGTCCATAAACGTCGAGGCTTGTGATGGCGGAGTTGGTCCGTTCGATCTTGGCGCGGCGAGGGTCCACAGCCAGCGGTTTAAGCGCCCGGTAAAGGTCGCGGGCCTTGAGATGGCTTTCAATGTCCGGAGAATCCTCCAGATCAAAAATGGACCCGTGATAGACCGTTTTTTGAGCGGGGAGGTAAAGATCAAAGCGGCGGTCGAGCGTGCGGAAAATGAAGAGCAGTTCCTGCTGGACGTCCACACAGGTGAGGAGCATGCGCTCGTCAAGGCGTTGATACAAAAGTTCGCCGCCGCACATGGCGTTCGGATCCCCGGCCTTTGCGAAAAAGAGGAACACATCCGCGCGGATCGCGATCCAGCGATAATGACGGGACTCGATCTTCCGGAGAACGCCCTCCAGTTCCGCGTTCGGCGCCGTCGCCGCCCAGGAAACAGAGACGCAACTTAGAAGAGCGACGAAAAAGAAGACCCCAAAAAAGGAACGCAATATGCGGTCCCAATACTTATCAATTGAAGCGGAGCGGCGCTTGATTCTCATAAATTTAAAAACCAAAGGTAATCAGTACCGTCCTGACTACCCTTTATTAAAGGAAAATGAAAGTCATGGCGGAAATTGGGGCCGTCCAGGTCGCCCTTCATGGAAAAAAGAGAAAGACCAGGACGGTCCATTTAATTCCGCGGGGTTTCGGCGAGGGTCTTCTTTGTGTGGAGGATGCGCTGAAGAGCGGTCGCGTGCGTGCCGATGAGCAGGACCAACAGCGCCAGTTTCAAAAGCGGCGTAACGAGAGTCCCCACGATCAAGAGGAGGATCCTTTCCGATCTTCCGAAGATGCCGACGCCGCAATCTTTGATGAAATTTTCGGCCCGCGCTTTGGTATAACTCACCGCGAAGGCGCCGAGGATAATGCCCAGCATGACGAAGAACCAGAAGGCCTCGCCAGCCCGCGCAAAATGGGTTGCGAGGCCCGCAAACACAAAGAAATCAGAATAACGGTCTACGGTCGAATCCAGGAACGCGCCGAATGGGCTTGATTTTCCTGTGGAGCGCGCCAAAGGGCCGTCGAGCAGATCCGCAGCTCCGGCCACGAAAAGCAGGATCCCCCCGAGGAAAAGATAGCCCTTCGCGTAGATGACGCCGGTCAGGAGACTCAGCGCTGCTCCCGCGAGCGTGAGCTGGACCGGAGAAATGCCCTGGGAGGTTAAAAAAGAAACGATCCTTGTGACGATCGGTTCTACTTTCGGATAGAGAGTCTTACGCAAGGACATGGATGATCACCGGGGGCAAGTGCCCTGGATGAATTTTCGGACAAGTTCCTTGGCTTCGTAATCGACGATCTGTTTGGGCGGATGTTTCATGGTGTAAGCGGACATCGAGATAAGCGGTCCGCCGATCTTGCGGTCCCGGGCGATCTTGCAAGCCCGGATCGCGTCGATCGAACAGCCCGCACTGTTGGGCGAATCCTCGACGGAAAGCCGCATTTCAGCCGTGACGGGAAAGCCGCCAAAACCCCGGCCCTCAATGCGCAGGTAGCAGACCTTATTATCGTTTTGCCAAGGAACATAATCCGAGGGACCGATGTGGATATTATCATCATCGAGCGGTACATCGAGTTGGCTCTGAACCGACGAAGTTTTGGAGATCTTTTTCGATTCCAGGCGTGAACGGTTGAGCATGTTGAGGAAGTCGGTGTTGCCGCCGGTGTTCAGCTGGTATGTCCGGTCGATCTTGACGCCGCGGTCCATAAAAAGCTTTGCGAGCGTGCGGTGCGTGACCGTAGCGCCGATCTGGGCCTTGATATCATCACCGACGCAAGGAATACGCTTGGCTTCAAAGCGTTTCGCCCATGCCGGATTAGAAACGATAAAAACCGGCATACAATTAATAAAACCCACGCCTGTCTTTAAGCAAGCCTCCGCATAAAATTCGGTGGCTTTCTGAGAGCCGACGGGAAGATAGTTGAGAAGAATTTCCGCACCGCTTTCCTTAAGGACTTTTTCCACATTGCAAGGTTTCTTATCGGAGGGGAGGAAGGTGCGGTCTTCCTTATAGGCGGCCATGTGTTCGGAAACCCCGTCCAGGATATGGCCCATTTCGACCCTGACCTTGCTTTTGGAAAGCGGGCCGATGGACCAGACGCAGTTGGGTTTCGCGGCAAGCGCTACATCCAGGCGTTCGCCCACTTTACGCTTGTCGATGTCAAAGGCCGCCACGACTTCAATATCATGAGGGAGATAGCCGCCCATGTCATAGTTCATAAGGCCGAGATGCTCAACGGGCTTATTTTTCCCGGGTTTTTGGTTAGCTATGGAGCGATAGTGTTCGATTCCTTGCACAAGCGACGCCGCGCAATTTCCAACACCCACGATGGCGACATTAATCTTCCCCATTGATTCCTCCCGTTTGATTTGAATGAAGACGATGGGATTTTAAGCCGATGGCAAGATATGATAGCAGTAAGGCCTTGAAAATCAAGCGAAACAAGGCGTTTCTAAGCATTATTGGCAGCGAAGGTTACGCTATATACGTCCGATAACCCTAAACTTTGTTTGTGCTTTTCCTATTTTACCTTTGTGTTAAAATGCAATCCGTTTATATGTTATAAATAGTTCTGTTTTCAACAGAGGGGTGGGCTCATGGCTTCTTATGAGGATTTTCAGAAATTAGATATCAAAGTAGCCGAGATCGAAAGCGTGACTCTGCATCCGAATGCGGATCGACTTTATGTTCTTGGCATCAAAGTGGGCGAGGTGCGCAAGCAGATCGTGGCCGGAATCCGGGCCCACTATACCGAAGACGAGCTCAAGGGAAAGAAAATCGTTGTTATTGACAACCTGGAACCCGCCGTCATTCGCGGCATAGAATCCCAGGGGATGCTTTTGGCCGCTTCAGATGCCACGACCCTCACCCTCGTTGTTCCCGAACGCCCCATTTCCGACGGAGCAAAAGTAAAATAAAATTCGTCCGGCGTAAGGGGTACGGTGTTCTACGAAATTCTTTTCGCCGTACACCGTACTCCGTACGCCTTTCACGGTGATATTCTTGTCAAAGAACATGCCTTATGTTACTATTCCGCCACCATGATAGACACACGCGGCTCCCGCCACTCAACAAAGCACCTCGATTTTCAGCCGTTTAAGGCCTGGCGCTATGATCCTGCGCGCGTCAAAATTTCCGAAGTTCTTGCGCCTCCTTATGATGTGATCTCTCCTGAAAAACAGCAAAAGCTTTATGAAAGTTCACCGTTTAACAGCATCCGTCTTATTCTGAACCGGAAAGATCCCGCGGATACGGACAAAGATAACGCCTACACCCGGGCCCGCGATACATTTCAAGAGTGGCAGCGGAAAGGCATTCTCATCCAGGAGCAGGAGCCTTGTTATTATGTGTACCGGCAGACCTTTAAAGATCCCGTAACGCAATCAGTTAAGAACCGGTTCGCACTTCTGGGTCGCGTCCGGCTTGAGCCGTTCGAAAAAAATATTATCGTTCCTCACGAGAAAACGCTTCGTGGCCCCAAAGAGGATCGCATGCGTCTTCTCCGGACGGTGCGGACCAATTTCTCTCCCGTGTTCGGTCTTTACAAGGATCGAGGGTTCGAGATCCGGAGCATTATTCAGGACCCTATGAATTCTAACCCTATCTTTGAGGCTGAGGATGACGACAAGATCGTGCACACGCTTTGGGCGATCGAAGATATGGACATTCTGAACAAGCTTCATAAGACTTTGACGACCAAAAAAGTTTATATCGCGGACGGACATCACCGCTATGAGACCGCGCTGGAATATGCCCCNNACCCCGGCAGCAAAGAGAAGAACATCGCTCTTCGGACCTTGTGCTTTTTCCGTTCGATTATATGTACATGGCGCTCGTAAGCTTTGATGATCCCGGGTTTATCGTCCTGCCCACGCACCGGATCGTGACCAAACTGGGCATGACCGGCGGCGATGCCATTCGCCGGCTTGGAGAATATTTTAAGGTGGAAGAAGTCTCGCTTGCCAAATTGAAAGAGATGACGCTTTCTTATGATCAGGAAGGGAAAATTTTCGGGCTGGTTCTGGAGGAGGGATGTTTTCTTCTGACGATGATCGACAAGGAAAAGGCGAAAGAGCGGATGGTCCATGGAAAACCCGACATTTGGTACGACCTGAACGTGAACGTCCTGGCACACCTGATCTTTGACGAGCTGCTCGAGCTTAAGGAAGATCGCTGGGAATCGGTCTTAAAATTCGAGCATACGGTCGACGGGGCCGTCGCGCCGCTCCAAAAGGGCGAAGCGCAGGCGGTTTTTCTTTTGCAGCCTCCGAAGGTCGAAATGCTCGAGAAGATGGGCGCCGTCAACGAGCGCATGCCTCAGAAATCCACCTATTTTTATCCCAAGCTCGCTACCGGGCTTGTTTTTTATTCACATCAAGAATAATTCCGAACCTCACAAAGTTCCCGGTCGTTTTTGGGGTGCCTCATGTCCCTTGTAATCGAAACCTTCCGCTCTTCCAAAAATCCCTGGGAAATTTTTCAATCGGTCCACACACGTTCCCGAGCCTGTTTTTTTTTGGATTCTCCTCATCAGGTTCCGTCCGAGCAAGCCTATTCCTATATCGGGATGGACCCCGATCTTGAGATCCGGTTAGATGAAAAGGTTCTTCGCGTGGAAGGCGAGCGGAGTGGAGAATATCCCGCCGGCGAACTTTTCCCCACCCTCAAAAAGATCTTTGCAAAATACCGGGTTCGCGAACGGAGTCCTTACCCGTTCTTCACTGGAGGGTTCGTCGGTTATTTTGGATACGAAGCCGCGGATCTTTGCGACAAAATAAAATTCCGGGCTAAATCCGCACCTGCTTTGCCGCGGCTTTATCTGGGGCTTTTCCGGAACGTGATCGCGTATGACCATCAAAAGCGCGTTTATCATATCGCAATCAACGCGCGGGACTCGGGAGTCGGGACCCGAAAGGCAGATAAGCTGAAAGGTTTTTTTAAAGGGCCAGTTTTGCAAAAACAAAATTTTCAATTTAAAAAATTCACGACGGAAATGACGAAGAAGCGGTTCAAAAGGATGGTTGAAAAAGCCAAGGAGTACATCGCGGCCGGGGACATTTATCAGGCCAATCTGTCACAGCGGTTTTCTTTCGGATACTGGGGATCCTCGCTTGAACTGTATGGCAAACTTCGCGCGATCAACCCGTCGCCCTTCTCCTGTTTTTTGAAAACAAGGGATCTTGAGATCGTCAGCTCGTCGCCGGAACGTCTAATCCGGAAAAAGGGCCGCATGTGCGAAACCCGGCCGATCGCGGGGACATGCCCGGCCCGCGGTTCCTCGGAACGGCTTGCCGAGTGGCGGAAGAACCTTCTCCAGAATGAAAAAGAAAAAGCCGAACATCTGATGCTCGTGGACCTCGAGCGGAACGACCTCGGCCGTGTTTGCAATTACCGTTCCGTGAAAGTGGAAGAGTTCATGACGCTTGAGAAATATTCCCATGTGGTGCACATCGTTTCCAAGATCACGGGAAAGCTTAAAAAAGATAAGGACGCGCTGGACCTGATCAAGGCCATGTTCCCCGGCGGGACGATTACGGGGTGTCCCAAGATCCGCTGCATGCAGATCATAGATGAACTTGAGCCCGTGCGGCGTGGTGTTTATACCGGTTCCCTGGGCTATCTGGATCTTCACGGGAACATGGACCTGAACATCGTGATCCGGACGATCCTTTTGAGGCGCGGGAAGGGTCATCTTCAGGTGGGCGCTGGGATCGTCTACGATTCGGATCCTGAGAAAGAATATGAAGAGACTCTTCACAAAGCGAAGGCTTTGACGCAATCGCTTCGGGAAGCCAGCGGAAACAGATCATGAACTACAAGATCTATCAAAAAGGAAAAGAGGTGAACGGAGAGCTTCCTTTCGATCTCATGCGAACGGAAGCCGCCGGTATTTTTGAAAGCATGCGTGCTTACGGCGGTCGGATCCTTCACGAGGAAGAGCATCTTTCCCGCCTTTTGGAATCTGCGAAGACCGTGGGTTACAGGCCTTTTCCCGAATTAGCGGAACTCCGGCTGGAACTGAAGGCGTCACTCAAGGCTTTTAGTAAAAAAGAATGTTATGTCCGACTGACCCTTTGGGAGGGTTGTTCTTTTGTGATCCTGGGTTCCCGGGAGCATCCGAAAGAGCTCTATAAGAAGGGCGTGGCGCTTAAAACAGCCTCCTTCCCTCGTGGTGGGCCCCATACTTTCCCTTGGCAAACCAAAGCCTCGGCCTATCAGCAGGCCATATTGGCCAGCACGGAGCCTCATCCGGACAAGATCTACGAATGGATCTTTCTGGACCAGGGAGGCATTCTCTCGGAAACACGCATCGGAAACTTTTTTATCGTCCAATACCACTCCGCGCATTTCGGAGGTGCGAAGAAGGGTAACGTGACACTGCTCACGCCGCCGGAGCATCTAATCTTGAATGGAGTGACCCGGAGGTTTGTGATAAAATGCGCCCTCGAACTCGGGATGCAAGTCCGGGAAGCGCCGCTGACCCGTCATGAATTTTTTAACGCAGATGAAGCTTTTCTTTGTAATACTTCCTGGGAGGTCCTGCCGGTCCGTGAACTCGATGGCCGCATGATCGGCGCGGGAAAGCCCGGTCCCGTCACTTTAAAACTGCACCATTTTTTTAAGAGGAGGATCCAACAAGATGTCACGCCACACCGTTCGCCGCGCCCTCATCAGTGTCTTCGATAAAACCGGCCTTATTCCTTTTGCCAAAACCCTGCGCAAGCACGGCGCGGAGATTCTCTCCACCGGCGGTACCTTGAAAGCTCTTAAACAGGCCAAAGTCCCCGCGATGGCGGTGGAGGATTACACGGGATTTCCCGAGATGCTTGACGGCCGCGTGAAGACTCTTCACCCGAAGATTCACGGCGGGCTTCTTTTTCTCCGCCACAAGAAAAGCCATCAAAAACAGGTGAAAGCGCACGGCATTAAGCCCATCGACCTGGTGGTCGTGAATCTCTACCCTTTCGAGGAAGCCACGAGCAAGGGAAACCTGAGTATGGACGACGCCAAAGAGTTCATCGATATCGGAGGCCCTTCGATGCTCCGTTCCGCAGCGAAAAATTATGAGTCGGTGACCGTGATCACGGATGTCCAGGATTATGACCGCGTCGCTAAAGAGCTCGATGAGCATAAGGGGAGCGTGACAGATGAAACCCGCTTCGCGCTTTCTCAAAAGGTTTTTGAAAAAACTTCCGCCTATGACGCCGTGATCAGCCAATACATGGCCAAGCACAAGAAAAAGACCGGAGAAGAGGCCGCACTTCCGTCGCAGTTCGTCTTCCATTTCAAAAAATCACAGGACCTGCGTTACGGCGAGAACCCGCATCAGAAGGCGGCTTACTATATTCCGACCACCCATAAGGCGGCGGCCTCGTGGACCCAGCTTCACGGCAAGGAGCTTTCCTTTAATAATCTCACGGACGTGGACGCGACGCTGGACGTTTTGGCGGAATTCAACGCGCCGGCAGCGTGCGTGATCAAGCACAACAATCCTTGCGGTATCGCCCAGGACACCCAGGCCCTGGTCGCGGTCGAAAAAGCGATCGATGGCGACGTCCTCTCCGCTTTTGGCGGGATCGTGGGCGTGAACCGCTGCTGCGACAGCAAGATCGCGGCGAAAGTCCTCGAGAAACTCGCGTTTTTTGAAGTGCTGGTCGCCCCGTCTTTTAAGGCCGGAGCGCTGAAGCTCCTCAAGGCCAGGAAAAATCTCCGGCTGATCGAGGTCCATCAATTCCGCGATGAAAATCCTTATGACATCAAATTCCTGCGCACAGGGATCCTTGTCCAGGAAAAGAACCGGCCCATCAAGGATCATATGGCCGAGCTGAAAAAGAAGCTGAACTTTGTCACAAAGGCCAAGCTTTTGGAGGAGGAGACCGAGGCACTGATCTTTGCCTTCCAGTGCTCCAAGGTCGTGAAGTCGAACGCTATCGTGTTGACGCAGGACAAACACACGGTCGGGATCGGAGCAGGGCAGATGTCGCGAGTGGATTCGGTGCAGATCGCCATGCAAAAGGCCGGATATCTGACCGAAGGCGCGATGCTCGGCAGCGATGCTTTCTTTCCGATGCCGGATTCCATTGAGATCGCGGCCAAGCATAAGATCAAAGCTATCATCCAACCCGGCGGCTCGATCCGCGACGCGGACGTGATCGCAGCCTGCGATCAGGCCGGTATTGCGATGGCCTTTACCGGCGAGCGGCATTTTCGACACTAAAGACAGGGACTTGGGACTGGTTCCTCGGGGATCGCAAAAACTAAACTAAATCCTTGTCTCATTACGAGTCCCTAGTCCTGAGGTACGAGCTTCAAACAATGAACTACTCCCGAGCTCTTCGCTATTTAAATTCTTTTACTGATCTCGAAAAACTCGCGCAACTTCCCAAGAATTCCTTTTTCAATCTCAGGCGAATGGAACATTTGCTTCAAATAAGCGGCCATCCGGAAAAGAAGTTTTTTCCCGTTTTGATCGCGGGGACTACGGGGAAAGGCTCTACGGGCTTCTTTCTCGAATCGATCCTGAAAGCGAACGGTATCCGGGTCGGCTATTATCATTCGCCGCACGTTGAAGATCCCCGGGAACGGATACGCGTTCAGGGGGCTATGGCTTCCCAGAAACTTTGGGCGGACGGTCTTTCGGAGGTCCGAAGACTCCTTCTTAAAAAACCCATTCCCCCAAGCATGGGAGTTTTGACCTACTTTGAAATACTGACGTTTCTCGCCATTTGGATCTTCGCGCGGGAGGGTATCACTCTCGGGATCTTCGAGATCGGACTTGGCGGGCGGCTTGACGCGACGAATGTGCTGCAAGCCCCGCTTGTGATCCTGACGCCGATCCATCTCGACCACGAAACGTTTTTAGGAAGAACGATCGCCAGGATCGCGGCGGAAAAAGCTGCGATCATCAAACCTTACGCCCATGCCGTGACCGGCAAACAATTCCCGGACGCGATCAAGGTCATTCGCCGGAGGGTAAAAGCAAGCCGGGGATCTTTATGGAAGGCGAAGCTTGTCTCCGGGGTTCCGCTCGGTCTTGCCGGAGATTTCCAAAAGATGAATGCCGGGACCGCGTTGAAAGCTTCGGAGGTCCTGAAGATGCAATTTAATTTTCCGATTGACCCGAAGCGTTCCAGGATAGGATTGCGCTCCGGGGGCTGGAAAGGGAGGATGGAAAGTTTCCATCGAGGTGGCCGGCGATTCATTTTGGACGGCGCGCACAATCCGCTTTCCGTCAAAGAACTGGTGCGGTCTTTGAAGATCTTGAAGATCCGGGACCCCTGGCTCGTGTTTGGCGCGATGAACGATAAAAACAGCCGCGAAATGTTGAAAACATTGAGCCGGTTTTTTTCAAAAGTGATCCTGACCGGGATCGCGGGAAATCGCGCCAAACCCGTTGCGATGCTTATTCACGAAGCGAAAGGGCTTTTCAAATGCGTTCTTACCGCCCACAATATTAAAGAGGCGATTGATCTTTTTAAAAAAAGCGCACCGCCGAGAAAAAATGTTGTTGTGACGGGATCTTTTTATTTGGTCGGTGAAGCGCGAAAAATCCTAAAAACAAGGGACTCGGGACTTGGGACTCGTTCTGGCCGTTCGCCTTTACAAGGAACGTATCCCGAGCTACGAGTCCCGGTCTTTTAATATGCCTAAACTCGAACTTGACGACACGATCGCAGCGATCGCAACGCCCGTAGGTGAGGGGGGCATTGCGGTGATCCGCGTCAGCGGCCCCGGGGCGTTCGAAGCGGTTGAGCCATTCTTTGCCTCTCACGAACACGAAAAATTGAGAGATACACCCACCCATACGATCCGCTGGGGGAAATTCATGGATCCCACGGGGCTACCCGTGGACCAGGTGCTTATAAGTTGTTTCCGTGCGCCGCGTTCCTATACCGGGCAAGACGTGATCGAGATCAGCTGCCATGGCGGTTTTGCGGTCACGAGGAGGATCCTCGGCTTTTTGCTCGGGAAAAGCGTTCGCCATGCCGAGCCGGGGGAATTTACACGCCGGGCTTTTCTCAATGGAAAACTTGACCTGACGCAAGCCGAGGCCGTGCTCGATTTGATCCATGCCAAAAGCAATCGCTCGCTCGACATCGCTATCCGTCAACTTTCCGGCTCTCTTTCCCGCACGCTCAAAGAGTTAAAAGATTCACTGATGCGGCTTTTGGCTCACATGGAAGCCTATCTTGATTTTCCTGAAGAAGATCTGGAAGCGGAAGGAAAGGCGAGCCTCCAAGGTCAGTTCGAAAATGTCCGTGAAAAGATCCGTTCACTGATCGCAAGTTTTGAGCGTAACCAGTTGATCCGGGAAGGTCTTCTCGTGACGCTTGTGGGAAAACCCAATGTCGGGAAATCCTCGCTTTTTAATGCGCTTCTCGAGCGTGACCGGGCGCTTGTTTCCGACCTGCCACATACCACGCGCGATCATTTAGAAGAAGCTCTTGAGATTCGAGGGTTCTATGTCCGGCTCCGCGATACCGCTGGGCTGACTTCTGAGCCCAAACATCCGCTGGATAAGATGGGCATGGACCGGACACTCGATACGCTCAAGGAAAGTCATGTGGTGCTCTATGTCATGGACGGTTCCGTGCCTTTTGAGGAAGCCGATCGTCACATTTTTCATCTTATTCCGAAAGGCAAGAAAGTAATCGCGCTTGTGAACAAATCCGATCTTGATTTTCGGGCCAGGCCAAAAGAGATTGAGTCGTTTTTGGGAGAGAGGCCCCCGATTCGTCTTTCTGCGAAGACGCGCGAAGGCTTCAAGGAGCTCGAAGAAGAGATCGCGAATTATCTAGAGCAGGGAACTTGTGAGACCGGAGAGCAGATCACGAAACTTCGGCACAAAAAGGCATTGGAAGCCGCATTTGAAGCATTGTGCCGCGCGGAAAGATCCTTTCAAATGAAAATGTCGTTCGAATTTGTGACGCCGGACCTTCGTGCGGCTCTAGAGGCCATGAAAGAGTTGACCGGGGAGATCTACTCCGAGGATCTTTTGGATGTGATCTTCTCAGAATTTTGCATTGGCAAATAATCTTCAGAAGAGAAACGAAAAAAAATTTAATAAGCGTTTGACTTCAAAAATTTCTTTGTTAGAATTCCTTTCGCCGAGCAAGAAAGAAAAATTTAAGAACGAATCACTCAATGTGAGGCGAATTTTCTAAAGTTCGTTTTAAAATTTTAAAGAAAACGAATGGTTGAAATTTTTGTTATGCATTCTTAAAATCGGATGACCGCAGAACACGAGTCTTAACATCTAAGAGATCCAATCACAAAAAGCGATTCTAGAAAAAATCGAAAGCAATACTATATGTAGTGTGCAGGATACACACAGACACCCACATATAGTAATGTTTAATAAGCTTTTGAAAAGCTTAAGGAGAAAAAGCGCTTCATGAAAACAGAAAACTTACCATCCACTAAGGAAGGGCAGGGTTTAGGCCGGGGGCTTGTATTTAAGAGATTCTTCACAAAACCGGACGCGCATCCTCTGGATGAGATCAAATATGTCAAACGCAGCTCGGTGATCACGAATCCCGACGGCTCGGTAGTTTTTAAAATGGAAAATGTGGAAGTTCCCGAGAGCTGGAGCCAGCTTGCGACCGACATTATTGTTTCCAAGTATTTCCGGAAGGCGGGGGTGCCCGAGACGGGGTCCGAGGTAAGTGCGCGGCAGGTGGTGCGCCGCATCGCCCATTCCATCCGGGCCGCAGGGGAAAAATTCGGGGGTTATTTTAAAACCGCAGGAGATGCGCAAGTCTTCGAAGAGGAAATGCTTCATTTGTTGATCCAACAGAAATGTGCGTTTAATTCTCCCGTGTGGTTTAATTGTGGGATGGATCTTTACGGGATCAAGGGAAGCGGTGGTAATTTTTATTGGGACCCGGCCACCGACACGATCCGTCAATCCGTGGATTCTTATTCCAACCCCCAATGCTCCGCCTGTTTTATCCAATCCGTGGACGATAGCCTGATGTCCATTTTTGACCTGATAAAAAATGAGGCGCGACTTTTCAAATACGGTTCAGGGACCGGGACGAATTTTTCAAAACTCCGCGGCCGCCAGGAAAAACTATCAAGCGGCGGGACGTCCTCAGGGCTTATGTCGTTTTTGGAAGTGTTGGACCGCGGAGCAGGCGCGACGAAATCCGGAGGGACTACGCGCCGCGCGGCAAAAATGGTGTGCTTGGATCTCGACCATCCCGAGATCATGGACTTCATCACTTGGAAGGTCCGCGAAGAAAAAAAGGTCGCTGCATTGATCGCGGCCGGGTACTCCTCAGATTTCAACGGGGAAGCTTACAAAACGGTTGGGGGACAAAACTCGAATAATTCGGTGAGGATCTCGGATGAGTTCATGCGCGCCTACTTGAACGACGGGAAATGGCAAACGCGTTTCCGTACCACGGGAGATGTTTGCGAGACATTCCAGGCTAAGGATATGATGGACCACATCGCTTTTGCCGCCTGGGCATGCGCCGACCCCGGCGTCCAGTTTGATACCACGATCAACGATTGGCATACTTGCGCCAACACCGATCGCATCCATGCATCCAATCCATGCTCGGAATACATGTTCTTGGATGATTCGGCGTGTAACTTGTCCTCGGTGAACGTCATGAAATACCTGCGGCCGAACGGAACTTTCGACGTTGAGGGATTCCGTCACACGGTTCGCATTTTCATTACGGCCATGGATATTCTGGTGGATTATGCCTCCTATCCGACAGAACAGATTGCCCGGAACAGTCATGTTTACCGGCCGCTCGGGATCGGTTATGCCAATCTTGGAAGTCTTCTCATGGTCAGCGGCATTCCCTACGACAGCCCGCAAGCCTCCGCGATCTGCAGCGCACTTACGGCTGTTCTGACCGGGCATGCCTACCGGACTTCCGCGGAGATCGCGGCTTCCAAAGGCCCGTTCTCCGATTATAAGAAAAATGAAAGCTCGATGATACGCGTGGTCGAAAAACATCGCGCCGCGGCGCATAAGATCCCAACCGAGCACTGCTGGCAGGATATCCTGGTGGCGGCGCACGAAGACTGGGAAGATGCGTTCGAGATCGGGAAGCTTTATGGCTACCGCAACGCGCAGACCACCGTGATCGCCCCGACCGGCACGATTGGTCTCCTCATGGATTGTGACACGACCGGGATCGAGCCCGATTTTGCGCTCGTGAAATTCAAGAAACTTGCCGGCGGCGGTTATTTCAAGATCATTAACCAAGGTGTTCCCGCCGCTCTTCACAAGCTCGGATATGCCGAAAACGAGATCCAGGATATCGTTGAATACGTCCAAGGCACCTCGCGCCTCGAAGGAACTCCATGGATCAATCGCACGACTTTGGCGGCCAAAGGTTTTACGTCTGCTGAGCTGGATAAGATCGAATCCATGCTACCGTCGGTCTTTGATCTTAGCTTCGCTTTCACGAAGTGGACGCTCGGGGAAGATACGCTCAAAAGACTTGGTTTCAAACCGGAAGACTACGGCCATCTTCGGTTCAACGTACTCGAAGCGCTCGGATTTTCGAAAACTGAGATTGAAGAGGCTAACAACGTGGTTTGCGGCATAATGACGATCGAAGGCGCGCCTCTCCTCAAGCCCGAGCACCTGCCGGTCTTCGACTGCGCGAATCGGTGCGGGAAACACGGCAAACGTTTTATTGAACCCATGACGCATGTCCGGATGATGGCCGCAGCACAGCCGTTTATTTCCGGCGCCATTTCCAAGACGGTGAATCTCCCGCACGAAAGCACGGTCGAAGAGATCGAAAAGATCTACGTGGAGGCTTGGAAAATGGGGCTTAAGGCCGTGGCGCTTTACCGGGACGGATCTAAATTATCCCAGCCGCTCAATACGAAATCCGGCGATTCGGCTTCGGACAAAAAATCTGAAAAAAAGAACGAAATTCAAAATGTGCATCCTCCGATCCTTCAGCGCAAGCGCCTGCCAAAAAAGCGCGCGGGGATCACGGTAGAATCCCGTGTCGGCGGCCAAAAGATCTATCTTCGGACAGGGGAATATCCGGACGGCTCGCTCGGTGAGATCTTTGTCGACATGCACAAGGAAGGTGCCGCGTTCCGCTCCATGATGAACTGTTTTGCGATTGCGGTTTCTCTGGGGTTGCAGTATGGCGTGCCGCTTGAAGAATTCGTAAATGTCTTTACGTTCACGCGTTTTGAGCCGCAGGGGCTCGTGGATCATCCGAACATCAAGCTTTCCACCTCGATCGTGGACTATCTTTTCCGCGTGCTGGGTATGGAGTATCTTGGAATGACGGAATTTGTCCAGATCCCGCCGGCACCCGAGGACCTTCAGATCAATAAAAAACCGGGCTCCACCATCGCTCAGGCACCCGTGATTGAAATTCCCGCTCCTGTCAAAGATCCGGCTCTGCTGGCGAGTGTTGTCAAAAAGAATATTTCTCTTGGCGCTGCCGGAGCGAGCGAACATCTTTCAAATATGATGGGCGATGCGCCCTTCTGCACGAATTGCGGACACGTGACCGTGCGAAGCGGCTCATGCTATAAATGCTTGAATTGCGGCAATAGCATGGGTTGTTCCTGAGCGCATGCAGTGGGTGAAAAGCGGTAAAACTTAACGTCCCAAGCGGATCGCTCCTTCGCTAGCTCTTTAAGAGAAAATGCGGTAGAATCCCCCGCCATGGCGTATTTTTATGAGAAATATCGTGGCCCTTCCGTAAGGATTTCCTTCGTTTCATTATGACAGCCCTTAGTGCCCCTTTAATAAAACAAAACGAAAATCAAGGTCCATGACCTCCCACGAACCCATTGAAGCGACCGAAAAACTTTTTACACGTACCCGCTCGCGAGGTTACCGGGAATGGGTCCGCTTCGGAACCTATTTCCTGATCATCGGTATTTTTGCGTTTCTTTTGGGAACCCACAAACTCGACCGTTTCGAAGATCTCGTTCGTGATAGTTTTCTCAAGCATGTGGCATGGGGGCAAGCTCATCCCGGCATCGTTCTGATCGAGATTTCGGAAACGGCTTTAGATGAGGTGGGCCCTTGGCCATGGCCACGGAGCTATCATGCGATCATGGCGCGTCTTTTGAGCGAATGGAAAGCGGCCGCGATCGTTCTTGATCTCGACCTGTCGGAGCCGACCGATTCCAAGAACGACCAGGATCTGGCCCAATCCTTGGAGAAGGTTGAAGCCCCTCTCTATTTTCCCGTCGAACTGAAGCCTCAAAAGGAGAAAAAATTCTGGGTCCATGGGATGCCTGTCGTGCTGGACAAGGGAGAGGGTAAGAAGGTTTGGGTCCACGCGATGCCGGAGTTTGAAAAAAAAGCGCGGGCGATCGGCCACAATGATCTCACACCGGACGCGGACGGTATCTTGAGAAGGTTCGATCCTTTCATCACAGAAGGAAAGGAAACCCACCCTTTTCTTCCGCTTCGTGTGGCATTCGATCAAATGAAAAAGCCCATCCCGTCCTCTCCAGAATGGAAGACTTTTGAAGATCCTCAAGGGAAGATCCTGATTCCCTGGAGCGGTGCGTGGGACCGTGGATTTAAGCGCTACAATTATGCGGAGCTGATCCACAGTTTTTATGCGATCCAGAAAGGGATGCGTCCGGTCATCGATCCGGGACTGATCGCCGGGAAAATATGCCTCGTGGGACCCGTTACCTCCGGAGCGACGGAACTTAAAGTGACACCCCTCTATGCCGCCTATGCGAAGATCGGCATCTACGCACAGATCATGAATGCGGCGCTCACCGGGAACTGGGTGCGTCCGGTCTCCTTTTGGGGGAATGGGATTTGTCTTTTAGGGAGCGGATGTCTGGCCACCCTTTTATTTGTCACACTGAGCGGAACATGGGCGCTTGTCGCAGGGCCTTTACTGGTCGCGGGATGGTTCGCGTTCTGTTTCGGAGTTTTTGCAAAATGGCATTTAGGATTCTACGTCATCTATCCGGCCCTGCTCATGCTCAGCCTTTTTATTTTTTCGGCGATCTATGTCCAGGCCACCGCGATGCGCGAAAAATCCCATCTTTTTCATCTTGCCACGCGGGACGGCCTGACCGATCTGTATGTGATCCGTCATTTCCGTATGATCATGAACCAGATCGTGCGCGAAGCGAGCCTCCGGAAGCAACCCCTGTCGGTCATTCTGCTCGATATTGATAATTTTAAAAAGATCAACGATACCTACGGACATCTTGCGGGGGACATCGTCCTCAAAAGAACGGCGGCGACCATTCTCGCGCTTATCCGGAAACACCGTCCTTTCCGCGAGATCGATTTTGCGGCCCGCTACGGCGGCGAGGAATTTATCGTCATGCTTCGAAGGACCGGCCTTCAAGAGGCGGCGGAGACTACGGCCGAGCGCATCAGGAAGCAGATCGAAGAGACCAGGTTTGAATGGGAAGGAAAGCCGATCTCAGTTACAGTAAGTCTTGGCGTTGCAACGCTTCGCCCCGGAGAGAATGTTCCAGATGCCATGGTGCATCGCTCAGACATGGCTCTTTATAAAGCCAAGGAATCAGGGAAAAATCGCGTTTGTACGGAAGGCCAATAAACCGCCTCGATCCTTTTTCCGGCTTCTTTTATTTGCGGTGGAATTTTTCAAATTAAAATCCGGGATCTCCGGCGGAACTCACAGAGGGATCTCAAGGCCGTGATCCAAAAGGTATTTTTGTGATGCGAAAGATCAACATTCTGTATGTGATCACTCAACTGGAGCTGGGAGGCGCGCAGAGACAGCTGCTGAGCCTGATCCGCCATCTCGATAGAAGGCGTTATAATCTCTTCCTGTTTACCGCCCAGGAAGGCCTGCTTATGGAAGAGGCCCTGTCGTTGGGAGGTCTGACCTGTTACAGATCCAGGCATTTAAAGCGGCCAATCAATTTTCTCGAAGATTTTTGGGCAATGATTGAGATCTTAAGGTTTATCAAAAAAAACCAGATCGATATCGTCCATACGCACAGTTCCAAGGCCGGTATTTTGGGCCGGTGGGCCGGGGCCTTGGCTAAGACAAAGATCGTTATTCATACGGTTCACGGATGGTCGTTCAATGATTTTCAAAAACCGTTTCTCAGGAAGCTCTATCTTGGGCTCGAAAGATTGAGCGCAAAATTCACGGACAAGATCATTGTCGTGTCAAACCATGACAGACAAAAAGGGCTGAACCAAAAAATAGGGACGGACAGGAAATATTCCTTGCTGCGCTATGGTATCGATAGAGCCCAATTCGGCAGGAGGGATCCTTCCATCCGCAAAGAGCTTGGGATCGGCGATAACGAGATAGTGATTGGAACGATCGCTTGCTTTAAGCCGCAAAAGGCGCCCGAGGATTTTGTGCAGCTGGCTTTTTTGACCCATCAGGTTTTTCCCCAAGCCAGATTTTTGATGATAGGGGACGGTGTTCTTCGCAAAAGGATCGAGAAATTGATCGCGAAACTCAATCTGGTTCCCCGATTCATTTTGACGGGCTGGCGAAAAGATATCGCAAGGGTTTTATCCGCTATGGATGTTTTTGTGCTAACATCTCGATGGGAAGGTCTGCCGATCGCGGTTTTGGAGGCGATGGTGAGCCAGGTACCGGTTGTGGCGACCCATACGGGAGGCATTTCCGAAATTATCGCGGAGGGGGAGACGGGATTTCTTGTGCCTTGCCATGACACGTCTTCTATGTTAAAAAAGGTATGTATTTTCTTGAAAGACGTCTCTCTGAGAGAGCGTATTACCCGCAATGCAAAGCAAAGCATTAATGAAAAATTTGACACGGAGACGATGGTAAAAGCTCACGAAGATCTGTATCAAGAACTGGTCAAAACGAAAGGGGTGGCGCATGCTTATTAACTCTCTCGGAGTGGCATTGAGCAGCTTCTTTTTATCCGTACTATTCTCGCTGTTGATCAAGGAGCTTTCCCACCGGTGGAATTTTTTGACCTCCAAGGGCGTTCCTTCGATCGGGGGGATCAGCATGGGCCTCGCTTTCTTTGCGGGCCTTCTTTCGATCGGGTCCTACGTGGCTGGTTTTCCCAAAGGGATTCAAGGGGTCGTGATCGCTTCGGCCGTCATACTTCTCGCCGGTATTTTCGATGACCATCGGGAACTATCCGTGATCCAGAAGTTTGCAGTGCAATTGATCGCCGCCTCTATTTTGGTGGGGTTTGGCGTAAGGACACATATTGTCTATATAGGCGATCCAGTGAATATAGCTATATCCATTCTCTGGATTATCGGCATCACCAATGCCATGAATCTTCTGGATGTGATGGACGGACTGGCGGGCGGAACGGCTCTGGTGATCCTTACAGGTTTTTGTGCTATTTCTGCCATAAACGTGAACAGTTTATCCCTGATCCTTTCCTGTGTTTTAGGCGGAACCGTTTTGGGTTTTTGGGTTTACAATGTTCCGCCGGCAAAGGTTTATATGGGGAACAGCGGCAGCCATTTTTTAGGGATCGTGCTGGCGGCGATCAGTCTCACCACGCACTATGCGACGCTTGAAAGGCCCATAGCCCTTCTTGTCCCCGTGATTCTCATGGGATTTCCTATTCTCGATACGCTGTTTCTCATCCTGATGCGTATCCGGAAGGGGAAGTCGGCGTTCAATAAGAGCGAGGACCACATGGCATTAAGATTTTTAAAAAAAGGATATTCGAAATGGAAAACCTTAGCCGTGATGATGGGTTGGACTCTTTTTTTTGTTATAGTTGGACTCATCTTGAGCAAGGTCTCCAACCCTTTTGCGATCGCAACTCTTGTTTTTGCGGGATGGGGGAGTTTTGTTTTAATTAAAAAAATGGGCCGCGTACAAATTTGAAATCTGAAAAAAAAACTCTTATTTTAGGCGCCGGGATCGCGGGTCTAAGCGCGGCATGGCATTTAAGGAAAAAAGGCATTTCTTGTCCTGTCTTTGAAAAGGAGGGCGAAGTCGGAGGGCTTTGCCGCTCCAAGAAGGTCCACGGCTTTACCTTTGATTACAGTGGACACCTGCTGCATTTCAAGAATTCTTACGCCTTCAATCTTGTGCGAAAACTGTTCAGAGAACAGTTTGTCAAACACGAGAGGAGCGCGTGGATCTCCACTTACGGGCGCTATACGCGATATCCCTTTCAAGCGAATCTTTTCGGCCTTCCCCCGCGGGTTATCAAGGAATGTCTTGAGGGATTTGTCCGTGCTCAAAAAAGAAAGCGCGGTGGATCCATAAAAGAAACCATGAATTTTTCCCAATGGACCCGTCAAACTTTCGGCGAGGGCATCGCGCGTCATTTTATGGATCCCTATAACGCCAAATTCTGGACCGTCCCTCCCGGAGAACTGACCTGTGAATGGTTGGATAGGATGATCCCGGTTCCGTCTCTGAAACAAGTGTTTGAGGGGGCCAATAAAGAAAGCAAAAAACAATTGGGTTATAACGTTCATTTTTGGTATCCCCGGAAGGGCGGGATCGAGCAGCTTCCCCAAGCTTTTGTGAAATCTCTGGAACATGTTTATGTCCGAAACAAGATCTCCCGGATCGATCTCGCCAAGAGAGAGATCGAAACGTCTTCCGGAAGAAGAGAAAGGTTTGACGCACTGATCTCGACGATCCCCCTTCCTGAAATGTCTCATCTGATCCCGGGCTTGTCAAAGGAAATGCGGGCAGTTTTTAAAAGATTGCGGTGGAACTCTATTTTAAATCTAAATTTGGGCGTGAGTTTGAACGGCGATACTTTGAAGCGGCATTGGATCTATTTTCCCAAAAAAGAGAATTGTTTTTTCAGAGTGGGATTTCCTCATAATTTTTCTTCCGATCTTGCTCCCGAGGGGAAAGGATCTTTGTATGCGGAAGTTTCCTACTCGGATTGCAAGCCGATCAACAAACAAAAGGCCATATCCCATATCACTCGAGATCTAAAAAAAATCGGGCTGCTTTCCCCCAAAGACAAAATTTGTGCAAAAGATATCAATGATATCAAGTATGGGTATCCGATCTATGACCGGCACTATAAGGCGGCAAGGGAGAAAGCCTTGAGTTTTTTGCACAAAAATGGCATCTTTCCGTGCGGGCGGTATGGCTCGTGGAGATACATGTCGATGGAAGATGCTATCCTGGACGGTAAGCGGGTTGCTGAAATGTTGACCCGCGCATAGGAGCATGAGCGGCATTGTTTGTGATCCTTAGAGAGACCTGCGCAAAGAGGAACCTCCTCCAGGGGCTTGAGGTGAAGGATTCGAAGCCTCCTTATTCCAGGCCTTTGCTTGGAACCTTATGGACATTTCCGTTGTTTTTTAAACAGCCTTGATCTTTCATGTAATTTTTTACGAGTCTCTCAAGGCCAAGGTCGAAGAAGTTTCGTTTATTTTACGTTGGATGAGAGCGATATTTTTCTGGTGATTTTCCCGGGACTTCCTGAATAGTTCCACCGCGAACCTTTGGATGGAAAATATCTCCCGGCGGGGGAATAGCCAGGCACTCGAGAGAATATGTTGGCTGAGACATTCCATCGCAACACTGAAGCGTATACGGCGGGCGGCTGCCCGAGGATTTCTTCACTGAAAGCGACGGACACGACTTATGCGTAATAACCCAGTCAGCGTCATTGTCCCCACCTGCGGGCGTGATGCGTATTTCGTTTCCTGTCTCGAGTCCTTGCGTCGGCAAACCTGTCCCCCCGGGGAAGTCATTCTCGTCAATAATTCTCTGGACGAGTCGTTGGAGCAGAAAGCCCGGGAAGCCTACCCCTCGATCAAGATCATGACTCCTGACCGGAACCTTTATTACGGGGAGTCCTTAAATCGGGGGATTGCCATAAGCACGGGCGATTTTGTGTTATGCTTGAATGACGATGCGACGCTGGACAAAGACTTTATTAGCGAAGCTTTAAAAGGGTTCCATGCGGATGAGACGGTCGGAATGGTGAGCGGAAAGATCTTGCGTCCGGATCGTAAGACCGTGGATACCACGGGGTTATTCTTAACTGTTTGGCGAACGGCCCGCGAGCGAGGTTACGGACGACCCGACCGGGGTCAGTTCGAACGAGAAGGCTTTGTTTTCGGAGTCGGCGGGGCTGTGGCTTTTTATCGAAAGAAAATGCTCGATGAGATCAAAGAGGGAGTAAGCTTTTTTGATCCGTTTTTTCGTATGTTCTATGAAGACCTGGACCTCTCATGGCGGGCTCATAATCACGGATGGAAAGCTTATTATGTTCCCACAGCGATTGCGTGCCACGTACGAGGGGGGTCGGTCCGTAACGGATCCGGACAAGGGAGGGCCTTGGCGCGCCGGTATTTAAATGATGAGTTTCACAGCGATCTGATCAAAAACCGCTACCGTGCCATTTCAAAGAACGAAACATTCGGGGCCTTCTGTCTTCATCTGATACCGATCGTTTTTTACGATCTGTGCACTTGGCTTTACGTTTTATTTTTTAGGCCCAAGGTTATAAAAATATTCTTTTCGAACCCAAAAGAGCTGTTCGAAGCGAATGAAAAAAGATCTGATCAAAGCGGTTGCGGAACATGAAAGACAGGATTGCTACAAATGAGTCTGAGGTCGGATAAAGCGCTGTTCAATGACGCTATTCAAGAATATAATTATACATTTATTTATAAAAACATGGTGGACTGGAAGGAACCCATGAACTTCCTGACGGTGGCGTTTACGCACAGAGAAATTCTTTTGAATTTGGTTCGCAAGAACCTTAAGGGGAAGTATGCGGGCAGCGTCTTTGGCATGCTATGGGTATTCATCACTCCTTTACTGCTCGCGCTCATTGTTAGTTTTATTTTCACGAAGGTCATGAAGATGAACATCCAGCATGCCTATCTTTTTATTCTGGCGGGGTGGCTTCCCTGGAATTTTTTTGCCGGTTCATTATCAGAGGTCGTCACCTCGATCCCAAACAATGCAAACATGTTGAAGCAATTTTCCATGCCAAGGGTGTTGATCCCTGTCTCCGTCGTTTTGGCGAATTTTACGCTTCTTTTAGCAGGGCTTTTGATCACCATGCCGTTTTTTGTGGTCATCAACCCTAAGGCGGTCTTGATGCTTCCGCTTTTACTGGCGGCGCTCTTTTTGCATCTTTTTTTCACGGCAGGTCTGTCAGCGATGATCTCCGCGATCTATGTTTCTTTCAGAGACATCGGACAATTGCTCAACACCCTTCTCTTATTTTGGTTGTGGCTCACACCTGTTTTTTATTCCACGGATATGATCCCCTCGGAATATGCGGCGATCTTTCGCTTTAATCCAATGACCCCCTACATCAGTCTTTATAGAAGCGCGTTGCTTTATAACGGAAATGCCTGTTTGGGTCTGCTGGGGATCGCTTTGCCGCTGTCCTTAGCCGTCGGAGGGGCGGGGTTTTTCGTATTCCATAAGCACGAAAAGGATTTTCTGAAAAAAATATGAACCCATCGAACGATATTGCCATTGAATTAAAAAATGTTTTTGAAAAATATGAGATCGAACTCACTCTGGATGGCAAAACTACCCGGGAGAGTTTCGAAGCGCTCCATGACATTTCTCTCACCGTCAAGAGAGGCGAAGGGGTAGCCATCATGGGCCCCAACGGAGCCGGAAAATCCACGCTCCTCCGCCTGATCGCCGGGTTGCTTGCGCCCGAAAAGGGAGAGATAAAAGTCAATGGAAGAGTGGGAAGTCTCTTGGACCTTGGAGCCGGTTTTCATCCGGAGTTAACGGGCCGAGACAACCTGCTGCTCAATGCGAGTCTTTACCATTTCAGCCGCGAAGAGCTTGATAAGAAATATGAGGACATCCTTAACTTTGCCGGTGTCGGCAAATTCATTAACGCCCCCGTGCGGTGCTATTCTCAAGGGATGTATGTGCGTCTGGCCTTTAGCTTGGCGATCCACGTCGATCCCGACATTATTTTGATCGATGATTGTCTTGCGGTGGGTGATGACAATTTCCGTCTCAAGAGCGTCGACAAGGTCTTGGAGATGAAAGAAAAAAATATGACCATCGTTCTGGTCACGCATGATCTTGATCTGGCCAAAAAAATATGTTCGAAGGGGATCTATCTGCGGGACAGTCGGATCGTCTTGGAGGGAACTCTTGATGAGGTTGCGGCTTCTTATTTGAAACCTGTAAAGGTCGACAAACAACTTTACCAGTATTTAAGCGCTAAAATTTCGGAAGAGGAACAACTCCGGAATCTGGAAGAGGAAGAGCGTCTGAAAGAAGCGGAAGAACTCCGGAATCGGGAAGAGGAAAGACAGTTGAGGGCGGAGAAAGAACGCCGGCGGCTGGAGGAGGAAAAACAGCTGATCATATCGAAGACCGGGGAAGAGCAACGGCGGCTGGAGGAGGAATGGCAGTTGAAGGTGGAGAAAGAGCGCCGAAGGCTTGAGGAGGAAAAGCGGTTGAAGGTAGTCGAAGAACGTCTGAAGCTGGAAGAGGAATGGCAGTTAAAGATAGAAAAAGAACGCCAGAGGCTGGAGGAGGAAAAGCAGTTGATTTTAATTAAGGCCGGGGAACAGCACAGGAAGCTGGATGAGGAAAGAGAGTTGAGGGCGGAACAAGAACGCCAGAAACTGGAAGAGGAGAAGCAACTGATCTTAGAGAAGACTGGGAAAGAGCGCCGGAAGTTGGAAGAGGAATGGCAGGTGAAGATGGAGAAAGAGCGCGAGAGGATGGAAGAGGAAAAGCAGTTGAGTTTAATCAAGGCCGGGGAACAGCACAGGAAGCTGGAGGAGGAATGGCAGTTGAAGGCGGCCAAGGAGCTCCAGAAGCTGGAGGAGGAAAAGCAACTGGTCCTAGAGAAGGCTGGGGAAGAGTATAAGAAGCTGGCGGAGGAATGGCAGTTGAAGATGGAGCAAGAGCGCGAGAGGTTGGAAGAGGAAAAGCGGCTGAGTTTAGAGAAGGCTGGAGAAGAGCATAGGAAGCTGGCGGCAGAAATCCAGGCGAAGGCGGAGCGCGAGCGTCTGAAGCTGGAAGAGGAAAAGCAGCTGAGTTTAATCAAGACTGGGGAACATCACCGGAAGCTGGAGGAGGAATTGCAGTTGAAGGCGGAAGAAGAACGCCAGAAACTGGAGGAAGAGAAGCAGCAGATCTTAGAGAAGGCCGGGGAAGCGCGCCGGCAGCTGGAGGAAGAATGGCAGTCGAAGCTGGACAAAGAGCGACGGAAATTGGAAGAGGAAAAACAGCTGAGCTTGATAAAAGCCGGGGAAGAGCATAAAAAGCTGGTGGCGGAAATCCAGTTGAAAGCGGAAAAAGAACGCTTGAAGCTGGAGGAGGAGAAGCAGCTGTTCTTAGAGAAGGCCGGGGGAGAGCAAAGGAAGTTGGCGGAAGAGTGGCAGACACAAATGGAAGAAGAACGCCGGAGACTAGAGGAGGAGAAGCAGCTGAATTTAATGAAGGCTGGGGAAGAGCATAGGAAGCTGGCGGAGGAATGGCAGGTGAAGATGGAGGAAGAACTCCAAAGATTTGGGGAAGAAAAGCGGCTGATTGCCATAGAGGCTGAGGAAGCGCGCTGCAAAACGGAGGAAGAAAAGCGCAGGAGGCTGGAGGCAGAAAAACAATTAGAGACGATGAAAGCTTTTAGGCTGGCAGCGGAAAAGCAGTTAGGTGTGATGAAGGCCCGGGAGATGGAGGCTCGGAGGATGGAGACGGAAGAGCTTTTGAAGAAAGAAAGAAGAAAGCAGGAACAGGCTTTATTTTGCGGGCCCTTTTTGAAATTTATTATCAGTTCTACAGATGTTCAAATTATCCATCATGGTCAGGAACTCACCTCCCGCTACGGCATACGCACCCATTTTATGATAAGAGGGAAAAACCTCTCTTCGGAAAACGCGGCTCAGCGGAAGGTCAAGAAGATCTCCGACAGGGAGGTTCTGTGTTTTTTGAGGTGGAAGGGACCCGAGGTTTTATTTCAAGTCTGGCATTTTAAATCACAAGATGACGGGACAGTGGATTTTGAAATTACCATGCGGGCACCCGAGACCCTGCTTATAGAAAATGAAGTGGTTGAATATTGTCTGCAAACTCCTTGCCTCGCCCTCGATGAGGACCGTTTTCGTAATAAATCCACGATCTTTTCTTGCGGGCAGAAAGGGGATTTTAAGATCGAAACGCTTCAGACGAATCAGATCTGCGGGATGGCCGGAGAAGGAAAAGATTATTTTAGGCCCTATTTTCTGACCGTTTCGGAACATTCCTCCCCCAAGAAAGCAAGACGAAGGCGCGCTTATTTTAATGGAAGATTTTTTTCCGGGACAAAAACAGCCCTCTCAAAAGGACCCAGTTTAGTTTCTCAAAAGATAGGATCTGGAAGGGCGAAGGCCGAATTTCACGATGGAAGCTGTCAGCTGGTTTGGAACCAAAAACGTTTAACCACGGGCCTAGGGATCTATACGTCGGTTTATTCTAACGGATTCTGGTATGATTCCACGCAAGCAAAGTGGAAGATCAAAGAGTCTTCAGAGGAGCAACTCACCGTGGAAGGATTCTGGCCCTGGATCCCCATGGCTCAGACTTGGAAAATGCTTCTGAGGGATGAAAAAAAGCTTCTTCTGAGCGTCACCATGGAGGTGTTTCAAGAAGCGGCTATCCATATGCAGGAAACCGTCATGATGATGAGCGCGGAATACGACAAATGGAGTGCAGACGAAAAGGTCCAAGAATTCCCCAAAGGGTTCACGAGTGATGATTTCTTTAGGTTTTGTCTTTGGGCCAATAAGGCGGACGGCGTTTCCAGCCTGGCTTCTCACTCGGACCATTTACCCACGGTCCTATTCAAACCGGCTGAAATGCCAGGGTATCGGGTCATCGTCGAGAATTCACAGCATATTTATAGCGTGCAGTCCCGTCTTTTCCATTGCCTCCGCGTGAACAAAAAGGAGGAGAGCTATTTCGCGCCCGGAGAATATGAATTTTTTAAAGGTTCGATCCATATCAGAGAGGAGAAAGCATGAGAACAGCTCAAATATTGAAGGTTTTCGCCCATGTCATAACTGTCGCGGGGGTATTTTCCGCCTTTCAGTCCTTCAGCGTTCTTTCGATCGGATTCTGGATGGTGGTTTTAATCAGTTTTTTGCTATGGCTACTCCTCCGGATCTTCGCGAACATGGGACAGTTCCTTTTTGACATGAAAAACGATAGCGCAAGGATGCTGGCGAATATTGAACGCGGGCTTTACTATTCGAATTCTCTTACCAAGGAGATCCGGGACCTGGTGGAAGCAGAAAGGATTGAGAAAAAAGGCGAATGAAGATACTTCTAGCTAATTTGCCCTGGAGAAAGGGAGGGCTGTGGGGTGTGCGGGCCGGCTCCCGCTGGCCACATATTAAGACCGTCCGGGAAAAGAGATACTTGCCGTATCCCTTTTTTCTTGCCTACGCGGGCGCTCTTTTGAAGAGAGAGGGTTTCGAAGTGACATTGATCGATTCCCTGGCTCAAGAGCTGTCTGAGAGTGATTTTCTCAAAGTTGTTTCCAAAGAGAAGCCCGATCTACTCGTTGCCGAGACGTCCACGCCTTCTTTGTGGAACGATCTTGGCATTTTGGAAAAGATCCCGGAAAATCTCCCGGTGGCTTTATGCGGCCCTGAAACGAGCATCCGCGATCCGGAGTTTCTTTCCCAGCACAATTTCATTCGTTATGTTTTTATCGGAGAATACGAGTTCACTTTGTTGGAATTGGTGCAAAGGATCGAGGCGAAAAAAAGCCTTTCCGGTTTGCGCGGCCTGATCTACAAAGACCACAGGAACTTCAAGGTAAACCCTGCCCGGCCTCTCCTGGAGGATCTGGACGATCTCCCGTGGCCCATGCGGGACGAGCTTCCCATGAAAAAATACATCGATAATCCGGGAGGCATTCCTTTGCCGAGCGTTCAGATGTGGTCTTCCCGGGGGTGTCCTTACCAGTGTTTATTTTGCGCGTGGCCGCAGCTCATGTACCACAATAACAGGTACCGGGTCAGAAACATTGTGAAGGTGGTCGACGAAATGGAGTATCTCGTCAAAAATATGGGATTTAAATCCGTCTATTTTGACGACGACACGACCAATATCGGCAAATTAAGAATGATAGAATTTGCCGAGGAGATCAGACACAGGGATCTCAAGGTTCCCTGGGCGATGATGGCGCGCGCGGACATTATGGAGGAAAATATCCTGGAGAGATTGCGTGCGGCAGGACTTGTCGCAATCAAATACGGCGTGGAATCCGCCGATCAGGAGTTGTTAAACCGCATTTGCAAAAATATGGATCTGCGCAAAACGGAACGCATGATCCGCTTCACCAAGTCGCTTGGCATCAAAACCCATCTTACGTTCTCTTTTGGTCTGCCAGGGGAAACGAAGGAAACCATTCTAAAGACCATCGATTTTGTCAAGGCGCTGGACCCGGATTCCGTGCAATTTTCCATCGCGACGGCGTTCCCCGGAACAAGCTATTTCCAGGCGTTGGAAGAGAAAGGGCACATTGTTTCCCGGGATCTTTCCGATTATAACGGGAGCTTTAAAAGCATGCTTCGCACCGACAGCCTTACTCCCGAAGATCTTCAAAAAGCCAAGCGCCAAGCGGATCATGCTTGGCGGGCGCATGTGTGGAAGACAAGACGCCGTCAGATCCGGGTTTTGCATCACCTTTTGAAACCCTTGAGGAAACTCAAACATAAGATACTGACTTGCGGTCCATACCTTGCGGTCTTAGGCGCATGCATCTTTGTGAAAAAAAAGCTTGCTTCCAAGTTATCCCCTTACGATACGGATGTTTATGCGGCTCTTTCCTTCAGGCGGGGTCTGTCATGGCTGGATCTTCCCAAAGTTTCTGTAGCTGCAATCAAAAAAGCAAAGAAGCGTTACTTGAATATTCTGGGGATCTTTGACGGTACCCGTGCGTTCAAAGGACCGGACTGTGTGCAGATCGACCTTACCAGCAATTGTAATAATGACTGCGTCAGCTGTTGGTGCAATTCCCCTTTGCTGGGAGATAGGGTCTACAAGGGCACCAAGAAACGTAAGACCCTGCCGACCCAATTGGTTGAGACAGTCATGAGCGAGCTTGCGGGTATGGGAACGAGCGAGCTTTTCTTTTCCGGAGGGGGAGAGCCTTTTATGCATCCCGACATTCTTTCGATCATCAAGCATGCAAAGGCGCGGGGGATGCATTGCTGCATCAATACGAACTTTACACTGGTGGACGGATTGATCGCCAAAAAGCTTGTCGATCTTTCTGTCGACGCTTTAACCGTCAGCGTGTGGGCCGCGATGCCCAGGACTTATGCGTTGACCCATCCCAATAAGGACGAGGCCACGTTCCACAGGCTCAAGTCGACGCTCAAGCTGTTGAATTTTTTGAAAGGCCCCGGCGGCAAGCCCTCTATTAAAGTTTACAACGTCATTTCCAACTTGAATTATCAAGAACTGGAGCAAATGGTCGAATTCGCCGAAGAGACGGGTTGTGAATCTTTGGAATTCACCGTCGTGGACACGATCCCCGGCGCGACGGATCAATTGCTCTTGAACAAAGAAGAACGCCAGGAGGTCCTGAAGCAGTGCGAGAACATCAAAAAACGGGAAAACAAAGCAAAGGTCGAAAACCTGGAGCATTTCATGCGGAGGCTTTCGGACGAATGTGCCGACAGTGCCCAATATGACAGCGGACTTTTGGGGCGTTCCCCGTGCTACGTGGGATGGGCATTCAGCCGCATCATGTCGGACGGCGATGTGAATGCTTGCTTGAAAGCGCACCGGATCCCGGTGGGGAATTTGTACAAGAATTCTTTTTACGAAATATGGCATTCCCCAAAACAAGAGATGTTCAGGCAGAAGACATTGAAATTGGATCCTTTAGATCCTTTTTTCAAAGGTATCGGCAATGACGAGAATTGTTCCATGGGCTGCTATAAAAGCTGTGATAATCTAGGGCACAATGCTTTGGTCTGTGCTTCGCTAGATCGTATGCACCCTTTGGAGAAGAAATTTTTTCGGTGGGCGATGGACATAGTGACGTGGTATCGAAAATCAAGAAACGGCAACGTTTGAGGGCAATGGATCTATGGATATAAAAGGACTTTTTTCAGGGAAAAAGGAAAGTAGGCCTGCGGAAGTGCAACCTTTGATGAACGGAAGGGTGAAACCCGGGTTCTGTTGTTTTGCCGTGACGGATGACTGCATGCTGCGTTGCAAGATGTGTCAGAAGTGGAAAGGCGAAGAGGTCATCAGGCAGCATCCCGCAGCGACGCTGGAAGAATGGAAGAAAGCCGCCGTGTCTCTCAGAACCGTTGTCGACAAAGGATTTGAGATCGATATCGGCGGCGGCGAGGCGCTGATGGTCAAGTGGTTATGGGAATTTGTGAAGTTCTGTTCCGATCTGGGTTTTAAAATGGCCATTGCCAGCAACGCGTATCTTCTCGATAAAGAAATGGCAAAACGGATCGCCGATTCCGGTCTGCATAGTATGATCCTTTCGCTGGACAGCTTGAAACCCGAAAAGCATGATTTTTTCAGGGGTGTTCCTGGGGTCTATGACCGTGTCATGAGGGCCATCGAGCTTTTGCACAAGCATTGTCCCGGCCTCCACGTGGGGATATGCAGTATCATCATGGACGCGAATCTCGACGAGATTATTCCCCTGGCCCACTGGGTCAACGATGATCCGAGGCTCAAATCCATTCTTTTCATGGCGGCCATGCAGCCGAACAATACGCCCGTACAGGACAAATGGTACGAGGGAGGAGAACTGGACCTTCATTGGCCCAAAGATAGGGAAAAGGCCATCAAAGTGATCGAAGAACTGATCCATTTAAGGAACAGGGGTTTTCTTATCGGGAATTCCGTTCAGCAGCTCATGGCATTTCAGGCCTATTACCGTTATCCCGACCGGTTTGTGAAGGTCGGCCAATGCAATCTGAATAAAGGGGTGCATGTGAGTTCCATCGGGGACATCTTTCTGTGTTATCGCTGGGATCATCTTGGCAATATCAAGAAGGACGATCTGGCCACTGTTTTGTACTCAGAGGCCGCGGAAAATGCGAGAAAGAAGATCCTCGGCTGCAAAGACAATTGTCATTTTCTGCTGAATTGTTATTACGAGGGCGATTATCCTTTTGTGACAGAAGCTGTTAGTTAAGCCCAGTGAATTTTTTCGTTAATGTGCGTATACATTATTCAAGGTTAAAAGAAATGAAGGGAGCGGGTGGAATCATATGAGCGAAATGGATCTGAAGCCCATGTTCTGCTGTATCGCAGCCACAGACTTTTGCATGTTGCGTTGCAAGATGTGCAACAAATGGCATGAGCCTCAACCAAAACCGGGAGAAACTCCGAGCATTGAGGAATGGAAAAGATTCATTGCCCAATTCCGAGAACTGGTGGATGAAGGTTTCGAGATGGATTTTGGCGGAGGGGAGGCTCTTTCAATGCCCGGTCTCTTGGAGCTTGTCAAATATGCCAAAGAGCAAGGGTTCAGGACGACTGTGGCGTCCAACGGTTATCTGATCAATGAAGACATGGCCAAAAGGATCGGGGATGCGGGTCTGGATGCCGTGAGCCTGTCGCTCGACAGTCATTTGGCCGCAACGCATGACAAGATGCGAGGGATCCCCGGAGTGTATGACCGTGTCATGGGTGCGCTCGACAATCTCACAAAATATGCCCCGAAAACCCAAAAAGGTTTGTGCTCGATCATTATGAACGAGAGCGTGAATGATATCCCAGAACTTGTCCGGTTCGCGGACGGCGACCCGCGTGTGAATTGGATCTATTTCATGGTTATTGTTCAGCCGAATTACAGCGGCCCCTTTACTGACGAGTGGCAGAAAGAGAATGTATTTCTTTGGCCGGAGAACAAAGTGAAGGTCACGACGCTTTTGGATGAATTGATCCGGTTGAGACAGAACGGTTCGAAGATATCGAACAGGGTCGAGCATTTGAGGGCCTATAAAGCGTACTTCAACGATCCCAAAAAGCTTGTGAACAAAGTCAAATGTATCGTTGGGGGAAGGGCCATCAGCGTGAATGCGTATGGGTTCATCCAGCTTTGCCTTTTTAAGGATTTTATCGGGAATATCCGGCAGGATGATATCAGGACACTGTGGCGTTCGCAGGATGCGGACCTTATCCGCAAGAAAGTCGATGCATGCAAGAGCAATTGTCATCTTCTCCTCAACTGTTGCTATGTTGAGGACGACCCGATGCTTTATAAGGAAGAGACCGTCCCCAAGACGAATGGATAAAAGTTCTTGTCGCAAAAAGAGGCCGTAATGTTCTCCCTATTCAAAAAAAAGAACGAACCGGAAACAAAGCCGCGTTTTTGCTGCTGGGTCCTGAACTATCGCTGCATGTTCCGCTGTCGCATGTGTCGCATTTGGGATGTGCATGATGATGGGAAGGTCGAAACGACCTTGGAAGAAAAAAAGAAATTCGTCCGTTCTTTGCGCGAACTTGTAGATCCCGGGTTCGAGTTTCATCTTTCCGGTGGTGAGCCTCTTTTGACAGAGGGCATCTTTGATCTGATCCGTTTTATTCATGAAGAAGGACACAAAACAAATCTGGTGACGAACGGCTTTCTGGTCAACAAGGCCGTGGCGGAAAAGCTCGTCGATTCCGGGCTTGGAACAGTGACCTTTTCTTTGGACGGCTTAACGGCCGCGACGCATGATTCGCTGCGCGGCATGGCAGGCAGCCACCAGAAGATCCTTCAGGCGATCGAGCATCTCAACGGGTTCAGCGACCGGAAACTTCGGATTGCCATCTTGACTACGATCATGGAAAAAAACATGGATGAGATCCTGGACCTTGTCGAGTGGGTACAGCAGGACAAGCGGCTGGATATGATCAGTTTTCAGGCGGTGACGCAGCCTTTTGGCGAGGAGATGGATGCGGATTGGACCCGGAAAGAAAGGAACAGCGCTCTGTGGCCTCAAGATCCTTCAAAGGCCTCGGCGGTGATGCAGCGGCTGCGGGAACTCAAGGTTAAGGGATACAAGATAGGAAATCACCCAGATCATTTTTTGCAGTTCAGCGACTATTTTCTCGCTCCAAACAAATTCTTGAGAAAGGTCAAATGCAATCTTGGGGACTACGAATTTCATGTGGATCCTTACGGCAAAGTGTTCTTTTGCTGTCTGATGGATCCGATCGGGAATATCAAGACAGGGTCCCTGCCCGCCATATGGTCGGCGCCGCAGACGAAAAAGACCCGGGAGGCGGTCTACGCCTGCCGGAAGAATTGCCATATCATGGCTAACTGCTTTTTTGAACCCGAGGCGACGACCCAAGGAGAGAAAAAAACATGAGAGCAGCGCCCGCTTTTTGCCTGTTGGTGGTCTCAAAGACGTGTAATTTCCGTTGCAAAATGTGCAATATGTGGAAAAACGCAGAGAGGCCGATTGACAGGAAAGAGTTGAACCTTGACGAGATCAAGGGGTTTGTCGATGACCTGCGCAATGTCACGACCGATCCGATCTTTATCCACCTGATCGGAGGAGAGGTTTTTTTGAGAAAGGATCTTTTCAAGATCGTTTCTTATATCAGGGAGAAGGGGTTCAGCAGTTCCATCACAACCAATGGATTCTATATCGATGAAGAGAAGGCGAAAGAGATCGTCCGGTCCCGGTTGAACGGCATCTTTCTTTCCCTCGATGGTTTTAAGGAAGAAACCCATGACTACCTGAGAGGGATCAAGGGAAGCCATGCCAGAGTCATGAATGCCATCGAACTTCTGGACAAACACCGGGGGCAGAATAAAGGGGACCGCCTGAGCATCGGCCTTACGATGACTTTAATGGATAAGAATTTAGACGAGGTCAGAGATCTTACGGAATGGGCGAACAGCAACGAGAAGATCAACGACCTTTTTATCAATGCTTGTTTGCAACCTTTTGATTGCGATGATCAGGAACGGGAGTGGTTCAAGAACACAAGGAATAGCGATGTTTGGCCGCAGGATCTGGAAAAAGTCCATAAGGTTCTTGAGTATCTGGCAGTCTGCAAAGAGCGGGGATACAAGATCTGTAATCCTCCGGAGCAGTTAAGGCTCGTGAAGGAGTATTTTAAGAATCCGTACCGATTCATCCACGACAGCAGGATAAAGTGCCCCCGAGGAGATCTGGCTCCAGAGGTTAATGCTTACGGCGATATCAACATGTGCTTTTGTATGCCTCCTATCGGGAACATAAGAGAAAAAAAGTTTTCCGAAGTGTGGGCATCGAAAGAAATGCAAAATGCCCAGGATGAGATCAACCGATGCCAAAAGGATTGCGATATCGCCGTAAATTGTTTCTATAAGATCGAAAATATAACGGATTATATTCCGAAGTGAGCTGATGGTGGAGATCAAAAAGCCCAGGACATGTCTCTTGACCGTAACCAACCAGTGCGTTTTGCGCTGCAAAATGTGCCAATTGTGGAAACTGGATACCGCCAAAGATGAGATCCATATCGAGGATTGCAAAAAATTCGTAGATTCCCTGGACCAGTTGAACTCTGATCCTATGGAGGTGCATCTTATCGGCGGAGAGTCCCTCATTAAGAAAGGGATATTGGACTTAATAAGCCACATCAGGGGGAAGGGTTCCAGGACGGTGATGACCTCCTCCGGATATCCTATCAACGAAACCATGGCTCAGGGGCTTGTCGACTCGGGTTTAAGCATGTTGAATCTATCGCTGGAAAGCCTGAACCCTTCGGTTCATGACCGTTTAAGAGGCCGGGAAGGTTGTTTTCAGCAAGCCATGAATGCCCTGGGACATTTTAAGCGTATCGGGAAAAAAGGAATGAAACTGGGCATCAACTCTATTATCACGGCATCGAATCTAGATGATATTGTCGGATTGGCCGAATGGGTCGAGCAGAATGAATTTTTGGATTCCCTGTATTTTATGTCCGTGATGCGCCCTTTCGGTGCTCCGGTCGATTGGGAATGGTTTAAAAAAGAGGAGTTCAGGGATTTGTGGCCTGCGGATTATTCTAAAGCAGAGAGCGTATTAAATAAAATCATCGAGATGAAGAAATCTTACCGGAAAATAGAAAATCCTGTGGGACAATTACAGTCGTTCAAAGACTACTTTAAAAGCCCGGATCATTTTATTAAGTCGAAACGCTGCAACGTTTCCGACCAGGCCGTCAATGTGAACGCCCTGGGAGATGTTTATCTGTGCTTTTTCATGGAGAAACTCGGTAATATCAAAACCGATAACATTGCGGAACTTTGGCGTTCTTCGAAGGCCGAGGATATCCGTAAACAAATGAGCAGTTGCAGGCGAAACTGCGAACTGGTGGTCAATTGCTACTATGAAAACGAACACTAACAGACCCAACTCCTGTTCCATCGTTCTGCTGCCGAATTGTTTGTTTCGCTGCAAGATGTGCGAAATGTGGAAAGCGAAAGAGGATTTCTATCAAACCTCAACGGAAGAATGGAAACATTTCATCGGTTCCCTTGAGGGCCTGCTGGACGGCCCGAAAGAGCTGGTGTTCAGCGGGGGCGAGCCCCTATTAAGGAAAGATATCTTTGAACTGATCAGGTTCGGAACCGACAAAGGTTTTAAAACCCTCATGCCGTCCAACGGGTATCTCATCGACGAGGAAATAGCGAAAAAAATAAGGGATTCCGGCCTCAAGGAGATCTTCATATCGCTCGATAGCACCCGCGAGGAGACGCACGATTTTTTGAGGGGCGTGCCGGGAGCCCACAAAAGGGTCATGAGGGCCTTCGAAAATCTTCAAAAATTCTGTCCCGATCTGAGGATCGGCATCATCGCGGTCATTTCGGGGGTGAATTATACCGAGGTGGTCGATCTGGTGAAATGGGTCAAAGAGGCGAAATTCCTGAGCGGGATTTACTGCCAGGCGATCGCGAAGCCGTTCTTTGTGCCGCTCGATAATCACTGGCACCAGAGCGAACAGTATGGTTTCCTCTGGCCCAAGGACATGGCGAAGATGAACGCCGTGTTGGACGAGCTGATCGAGATGAGGAAAACGGGGTATCCTTTGCATAATTTTCCGCTGCAGCTTCAAGTGTATAAGACTTATTTTGCGGATCCCACCAAAAGGGCGCGAAAAGCGACATGTTATTTGGGGGACTATGTCATCAACACGGATCCCGTCGGGAACATTTCGCTTTGTTGTTTTAAGGAACCGATCGGCAATATCAAGAAGGATGATATCAAGGCTTTATGGTTCTCCGAAAAGGCCGTTCAAGCGAGGGAGTGGATGCACACTTGCAACCTGAACTGCAATAATATGGTCAATTGCTTTTTCAAAGAGGATGAAGAGATCTGATCTTCTGCGCGCTTGCTTGAGAGGATCCGCTTTGATCATAAAATTCATTCAAATCAAGGAGATGCATTTCGATGAGTGATGTGAAAGACCCTTCCGTGGCCCCTACGAGCCCACAGAACAAGGAATCCGCGGCCAAGGCCGACCTTCCTTCCTATTGCGATTTTTTAGTGACGGAAAGATGCAATTTAAAATGCAAAAAATGTTATTTCTGGAGGAACGGCTACTGGCTCGAAGACGAGGTCACCTTCGAGGAGTGCAGGGATTTCATCCTCTCGCTCAAGGGCTGGGTTCCGCCCACGTTTGAGCTCAATCTCGGGGGAGGAGAAACGCTTCTCAAACAGAACATGCTGGACCTGATCGAACTCTGCGCCAAGGAAGGTATCCGCGCTTGTGTTTCTACGAATGCCACGCTGATCAATGAGGATATGGCTAAAAGAATAGCCGATGCCGGCTTATGGAGGCTTGGCGTCTCACTGGACACGCTCGACGAAAATACGCAGGATTTTCTAACGGGCGTACCCGGCTCCTACAAACGGATCATGAAAGCGATCGAATATCTCAAAAAACACTGGAAAAAAGGCCATATCAACATTCATGCCGTGCTCTCGAACCGTAATCTTGACAGCATCAAGGATCTCATCGAATGGGTGAACAAAGAGGAGTTTCTCACCGGGATCTCCGTCATGGCGCTTTCCCAGCCCTTCCGGACGGACCCGATCGATCAGTGGTATTTAGACAAAGAGTACGGGCTTCTCTGGCCGACGGACTTTGAGAAGGTGTCCCTGACGCTGGACATGCTGATGACGTACAAAAAAGCGGGGTACCGGATCCTCAACGCGATGCCGCAGCTCGTTGCTTACAAAAAGTATTATGGAAACCCGGAATCCTTTGTCCGCGCCCATGACTGCCATTTCGGCGATTATACTTTCAACGTCAATGTGCTAGGGCTCGTGATGCTGTGCTGTTTTATGCGCCCTGTTGGTAATATTAAAAAGCAGAGCATCAGGGACATCTGGAACTCGGAGGCCGCCGTGAAAACAAGAGCCGCCATGCGCCATTGCCAGAAAAGCTGTAATAACATCTTGAACTGTTTTTTTGCAGAATAGAGAAGGAGCGCGGACCATGGTTATGAAAATCCCTGTTTTTTGCGACATCGGGATCACGGAAAACTGCATGTTTCAATGCAAAATGTGCAGGTTGTGGCAGAGCTCTAAGAATCCTCGCGAGCTATCGATCGAGGAATGGAAGAATTTCATTGTTTCCCTCGAAGAAATGGGCGGCAACAAGACGCGCATTCATTTTGCCGGAGGTGAGCCGCTGATCAAAGAAGGCATGCTGGATCTCATAGAATTCGCCAATAAAAAAGGGTTCACGACCGTCATGGTGACGAATGGTTTTCTCGTCAATGAGGCCATGGCCAAGAGGATCGTGAATTCGGGGTTGGATGTGATCAGCATTTCCTTGGACAGTATGGACGAAAGCACCCATGATTTTTTGAGGGGGACCCCGGGCGCTCACCGGCGCGCACTCCAGGCGATCGAATACCTGAATAAGTACGGAGCCAAAAGCATCAGCATCCTTTCGGTGATCATGGGGGCCAACATGGATCGCTTGATCAAGCTGGCTGATTGGATCAACGCGAATGAAAAATTGAGTTCCGTTTATTTTCAGGCGATCTCACAGCCTCTTGCGACGGCAAAGGACCTGCAGTGGTTCGATAAGGCCGAACATAGTTATCTTTGGCCCCATGATAAGGCGCAGCTCGATTTTGTCATCGGCCAACTCATAGAGCGTAAGAACAAAGGCTATAAAATATCCAATTCCATCCAACAGCTCGAGACATTCAGAGCCTATTTTAAGCGGCCCGACAAAGTGCGCGATGGCAAGGTGTGTAATCAGGGCGACTATGTGATCTATATCCGGCCGACCGGAGAGGTTTTGTTGTGCGGCTCCATGCAACCCATTGGGAACATCCGCGAAAAGCATATCAAGGATCTTTGGAATTCAGAGGAGGCCGCCTCGCGAAGAAAGCAGATCTATGAATGCAGAGAAAGCTGTTTGAATGTTCTTAATTGTTTTGATGATAAGGATTTACTCTGAAGGCGATGATCATGGATACGAACACACCACAACAGCAAAAGCCAAGTTTTTGTGATCTCATTATCACGGAAGCTTGTATGCTGAAATGCAAGATGTGTTATATGTGGCAGAGCAAGAGCGACGCGCGAAGCCCGGACATCGAAGCGTGGAAAAAATTCATAGATTCCTTTGCGGATTTTGTGGGCAGTAAGGCGCAGATCCAATTCGTTGGGGGAGAACCTCTGATCAAAAAGGGGCTCCTGGACCTTATCAAACAAGCGGCGCTCAAAGGGTTTTCCACCACCATGACGACCAACGGTTCTTTGGTCGATGCCCCTATGGCCCGCGACATTGCAGATTCCGGTTTAAGCACAATCGTTTTTTCATTGGACGGCATCAAAAAGGAAACCCACGATTTTTTACGTGGCGTCCATGGCACCTACGACAAAGTCATGAACGCCATTGAGTTATTGGGTCAGTTCAGGAAAGATTCGCTGAAGATCCACGTGGTGACCACCATCATGCGTCAAAATCTGGATGAGCTGTTAGAGCTTGCAGATTGGGTGAATCGAAGCCAGGTCATCGATAGCATCAGTTTTCAAGCGGTGGTGCAGCCCTTCTTTACGCCTCAGGACAATGAATGGTACAAAAACCAGAAATTCTCGTTTCTTTGGCCCACGGATACGGATAAAGCAGAGCGTGTTTTGGACAGTCTCACGGATCTTAAAAACAAAGGGTACAAAATAAACAACCCCGCTCCCCAGTTCAAAATATTCAGATCTTATTTTAGGCATCCCGAAAGATTTGTTAGGGTCTCAAAATGCAATCTAGGGTATAATTCAATAAGCGTGAACACATCCGGAAAAATATTCCTATGTTTATCCATGGATTCCATAGGGGATATCCGGGACGGAAGGAGCATGGAAGAAATCTGGTTTTCTGCAGAGGCCCAGCGTGTCAGAGATAGCATTAAGCACTGCAAAGACAACTGCAAATCAATGATCAACTGTTTTTTCGAAGAGGAGGTAGGACATGTTTAAATGGTTGGGTTTTTTCAAGAACAGAAAAGATGACGCCCATTACAATTTGCTGCCGGAAGAATTTCAAGCTCTGGATCTTGGCATCGTATATTTGAACAAGAAAGAACATGACCGCGCCATCGCAGAGTTTAACAAAGTCCTGGGCTTTAACCCCAAGAATGAGATCGCCATTGTGAAGTTGGGCCATGTCTATCTTCAGCAAAAAAAATATCCCGAAGCCATTCAGCAGTTTAACCGTGTTCTTGAGATCGATCCCCGGGGCATCGATCCCCACGAGGGCCTGGGCTTCTGTTATTTTGAACAGGGCCGTCTTGATGAGGCCATTGAGGAATTCAATCATGTGTTAAAGCTTAATCCCAACAACGAACATTCTCATTTTGGTTTGGGGTTGTGCTACAACACAAAACAAGAACACGCCAAGGCTGCGGAGGCGTTCAAGCGTGCTTTGAAGATCCGTCCCAAGCATGCCCAGGCCAATGAAATGTTGAAGTACGTAACCCGCCAAATGAAAATAAGCGCCGGGCAAAAAAATGCCTAACGACGATTCATTCGATGAATCTCAAACTCTGGATCTTGGGCTGAGGTCTCTGGACAAGAAAGACTATGACGGCGCCATAGCGGAATTTAACAAGGTTCTGAATTTTAATCCCAAGAATAAAACGGCCATGATCAAGTTAGGCCATGTTTATCTTCAACAAAAAAAATACCCCGAAGCTACCCAGCAGTTTAACCGCGCTCTCGAGATCGACCCTAAGGGCATCGATCCCCACGAAGGTCTGGGGCTTTGTTATTTTGAACAGGGCCGTCTGGATGAGGCCATAGAGAAGTTCAATCATGTGTTAAAGTTCAATCCCAACCGCGAGCATTCCCGTTTTGGGTTAGGGCTGTGTTATGTTGCTCTCTTAAAATCGGGCCATGTTTATCTTAAGGAAAAAAAATACCCCGAGGCTATCCAGCAGTTTAATCGCGCTCTTGAGGTCAATCCTAAGAGCATTGATCCCTATGAAGGGCTGGGGCTTTGTAGTTTTGAGCAGGGTCTCGTTGAAGATGCCACGGAAAAGTTCCGCCATGTTCTGAGTGTTGATCCGGACAACGAGCACGCGCGCTTTGGGCTTGCCCTATGCCATCAACAAAATGAAGATTTCGATAAGGCCTTAGAGGAATTCGAGCGCGTTCTAAAGATCAATCCTTTGCATTGCCAGCTCCATTCCAATATCGGAACGTGCTATTACCAAAAAGATGACCTCAAACATGCTGTCGAGCACTTTAACCAGGCTTTAAAGATCGATCCCGATGACTGTTATGCGCGTAAGATCTTAGCCCAAATATATCTTAAGCAGGATAATCCGCTGCTTTGTCTCGAGGAGTTACAGAAGATCAAAAAAGCGGGCATGCTTGACGAATCATTCGGTTATTTAATGTCCCAACTTCATATGCGACAGAAAAATTATGGACCGGCGGTTGAAGAACTGCTCAAGAGCGCTAGCAATAATTATGCCGAACAGGTCCCCAAGGTGTTCTCCAGAGATCTGGATTTTACGAAACAACAAGGGGACTGCACCATCAAGATGATACGGATCCCTAACTTTTATGGCCCCGAGGTCCTCTCCACGGAAATGAATTCCATCATGCTACCTCCCTTGGCCATGGGCAGCATTGTCGCCTACCTGAGGGCCCGGGGGTTGGTCATGTCCCAGGACGATCTGCATATTAAAATACATCACGATAATTATTTTTCCGACAATCTCGACGAGAAAATAGACGAAGGAGTATTTTTTGAGGATCCCAGGGTCATTGCCTACACCCAAGGCAAAGAGGACACGGAAATAGACCATATGATGGAAACGGTCTTACGCAAGACCGAATTCCAAGGATACAAGATCGTCATGTTCTCCCTCGATAGCTGCTCGATGAATTTCAGTCATGCCATGTTCAGCCTTTGCTTGGCGAAATATTTAAAGAAAAAATATAACCCGATCATCATTATCGGTGGTTTGGCCTATTTCCCGGAACTTATGAAAAAACTCGGGTGCGATTGGCCCGACATCGATTATGCGGTGTGTAATGAGGGAGAAGCCGTCCTGGCTAAATTGTTATATGCGCTGTGCGGTTCGATGCTAAAAGAAAAAACAGCCGAACGGCCCACGGAAAGGGTGTTCTATGGCACGAAGATCCCCGTGCCGATGAAGCCGGATTTTGACGGGTTGCCTTTGGACCGGTACAAATACCGTGGCCTCAGGACGGATTATATCCGCAAGGAGAGTTTGCGCGATACGGTGAAAGAATTTAATGAGTCGCGAATGTTCCTGCTGCCGCTTAGGTTCACAAAAGGATGCACGAATCGATGCATTTTTTGCGCAAGCTCCTTCGGAGGGTTGATCCATATCACGGAACCCAAGACGGTGGCTTTATGGCTGGAAGAGTTGCAGCAAAAATATAATCCTACGGGGTATCTTTTTCTTAATGATACGCTGAATATTTCCAAAAGGTATCTGGATCAAGTATGTGATGAGATCATTAAGAGAAAGCTCAAGGTACGTTGGAGCGACTGTGTCAGGGTGGACAGATTAGACAAGGAGTCTATTTATAAAATGCGGGAAGCCGGATGCATAAGAATGGTTTTCGGTATGGAGACAGCCAGCCCCCGGCTGTTGAAGTATATCAATAAGGATATAGACTTGGGGCAACTGGAAGAAAAGCTCTCTTTAGCCAATGAGGCTGGCATATGGACGGGCATCGAGATCATTGCGGGCTTGCCTTATGAAACTGAAAAAGACGTCCAAGAAACCATATCGTTCGTCAAAAAGAATAAAAAGAACATAGATTCCCTCTACTACAACGCCTTTAATATCAAGGATACGAGTTTATTATGCAAATATCCGGATCGATACGGTATCGCCAATATTTTCGAGATATCCAGCTATGAGGACGGCTTTTCTACGTTCGTTAAATTTGGCTTTGATGAAGTGAAAGGGCTGAAGTGGCCCGCGAAAAGAAAGCAGATCATTAAGGCTGTGAATAAAGTCGTAAAAACCCTGGGCTGGTCTCCTTTTCCGGAGCACGAATACGAACAATTTTTATTTTTCCTCTACTCTAAATTTGACGACAAAGAAAAGATAAAAGAACTGTTTTATTCCGTGGGAGATGAAAAGATGCGCTTTGTAGAGCAAATACGCAAAGAAAAAGAGTATATGAAGTGGTCGGGGTTATATAAAACAAAGACATTGATTTACGGTGGAAAATAAAGTAACGGACCGAATTCTTCTCATCCAGTCCCCGCCCTGGGGCAGCTATGCCCCGCCCTTAGGGATTGCATATCTGGTCACCTTCCTGAAATCCCATGGTTTTGATGCGGAGATCTATGATCTGAACATGGATATCTTTCTTCATTCTCCGGAAGAGATCAGAGGAAAGTGGGATACGCAGGATTTCGAATTTTGGGCGTCCGGGAAAGCCGTTGACAGTCTTCAAAGTCGGATGGAGCCTCTGGTTGACAAAATAATCTCTTTCAATGCAGGCATCCTAGGTTTTTCCGCCACCTTCGCTTCCGTTCCATTTTTGAACAGGCTTCTGTCAATGCTTCGAAAGAAAACGGCTGACCGCGACTTGGTGATCGTCGTCGGCGGGGGTGGGGCTAGCTACAGGGAAGGCCGTTCTTTATTTCAAAAAGATCTGATCGATTATTTTGTGGCAGGGGAGGGCGAATACCCACTGCTTTGCCTACTGAAAGGCGTTCAGGACAGGCATGTTGCGATGGCGGACTTCCATTGTTTGGTCTCGAAAGATTCTCCGGATGACTCCGCGGTTTGTCTCAAGGCCATTCACCCCGAATCTATGGATATCAACACGATCCCATTTCCTACTTTTGAAGAGTTTGATATCGAAGCTTACACCCAAAAAGATCTCATCCCGCTCATCAGCAGCAGGGGGTGTATACGAAACTGCACTTTCTGTTATGATTCACCCTTGAAAAAGCCTTATAGAGCCCGGGATCCGGAAAAGGTAGTCCAGGAGATGAAATATCACGTTCAGCGATATAACAGAAAAAGGTTCGAATTCTGTGATTTACTGATCAACGGTGACCTGGAATTTCTGGATCAGTTCTGCACCCGGCTCATCGGTTTGGATCTTGGTGTGGCTTGGGGCGGACAAGCCACGGTCAGAAAAGATATGAGTAGCGCCTTGATTGAAAAAATGAAAAAGGCCGGTTGCGGAGGTCTTACCTTTGGCATGGAAAGCTTTTCCGATCATGTCTTAAAACTCATGTCGAAGGGAAGCACGGTTAAGGATTCCAAGGACATGCTTGTCAAGGTTAAGGAAGCAGGGATGCGGGCAGAGATCAATCTTATCGTCGGATTCCCGGGCGAAACGGAAGAAGACGTCGTCGAAACGGTGGATTTCATAAGACAAAATTCCGCTCTTATTGATAAAATCAACAGCCTCAATATTTGCAGCATCGGACCGGGGACGCACCTCTTCGACCATCTCGAGGAATATAACATAGACCGATCCATGATCCATGACTGGTACGCGTGGTTTACCCGGGATATGTCCAATACGATCCAAGTGAGAACCCAGAGGCATAAAAAAATGGCGTCTGTCTTTTCGGAGCTCAATTTAATACCGGCGTGGCAAAACTTGAAAAAATAGAAGGGCAACATCCTATGGCGCATTTGGGAAGACCTAAAAAAATTCTTTTTTCAGTGTTGCTGCTAGTGCTGACGTTACTTCTCCTGGAGATCATGCTTAGGCTGGGAGGCGTATTGTATTTTCATTTTCAATACCCCTCTAAACCGGCGAAAACAGGGCCGAACAGTTTCAACATACTGTGCTTGGGAGATTCTTTCACTCAGGGTTTTGGGGCACCCCAGGGCAAGAGCTACCCCGAACAATTGCAAGATTTAATGAAGGGACAAACTCATAAAAATGTCATTACTTACAAGGAATTCCGCATCAATTCATCCACGGTTCTGAAAAATCTGGAGAAAGATATCGATACGTATCATCCGGATCTGATCATCATTATGACCGGCTGCAACGATCAGTGGAATATGGAAAATGCCAGCGATTCAGCCTTCGGAGAAGACGATTTTCTGGGAAAGATAGATATCGCGCTCAGCGGGTCCAGGGTATATAAATTTATTAAAATCAGTTATTCTAATTTAAGGGCGCTCGCCCTCAAGACGGATCCAAAATTTACTAGCGGGGAAAATGCCGCAAAGGGATTGATACGATTTAATACGCGCGAGGCAGAGGAGCATTTTAATTCGGGACAAATTTATTTTCAAAGCGGAGACACTCAATCGGCTCTTGACGAATACAATGTAGCCGAAAAATTAGAGCCGCAGAATCCCTGGGTGCATTGGCGTAAGGCCTGTATCTATTTATACGTCTTGCATGACGCTACGCTTGGCGAACGCGAGATCAAGCTAACCTTATGGCACGGCGATAGTTCCGTGATCGAATATGCGCTCATGCTTTTAGCTCAACTTTATGGAAGCGATCAAAAAAAGATCCAGGCCTGGATCAAAGAAGCGGAAGGTGTCATTGATGCCAGATATAGCAATAAAGATAAAATAAAAGCCAAAAAAATCCTGAAAAGATTATCGTTATTGCGCGACGATCAAGAAACCTTAGAAAAGGTGGTCGCGTATAATCTCAAAGAGATCATAAAAACCATCAAAAGAAAAAATATAAAAGTTATTTTAATGAGCTATCCTTATGGGGTTGCCTCCCGTGTCAGGAGCGTTGTGGAAAGGGCCGGTATGTCGTCGGGCACTCTTGTTATCGACAATCATCAAACATTCAAAGACAAACTCAAGACTTTGAAACAAGAAGATCTGTTCGCCGCTGATGGCCATTGCAACGCTAATGGGTACAAACTTATAGCGGAAAATCTTCAACAGGCATTGACCCAAGAAAGGATGTTGGATGATGTCGGTAACGGGTAACCATAAAATTAAGGATCCAAGTTCCTGCGTGATACTGCTTACCCTCGGATGCAACCTGAGATGCAGGATGTGTCATTTGTGGGGGAACAACGAAAAAGACGTCGTGAAGCCCACCCTTCAGGAGTGGAAAAAGTTCATTTCCTCCATCCATAAACCTGTTAGCTCCGACTTTACGGTTATTTTTGGAGGTGGGGAACCGTTGTTGATGTCAGATACGCTCATGGAATTGATCAGCACTTGTCATCAGAGAGGATTCAGGACATCGTTAGCGACAAGCGGTTATTTAATGGATGAAAAAATGGCTAAGCGGCTCGCGGAGGCAGGACTCAACTATATCGCCTTGACCTTGTATAGCCTCAAAGAAGAGATCCATAATGATATGCGCGGTAATCCGGATTGCTACCGAAGGCTCATGAAGGCGATCGAATATTTAGCGAGATACCGCAACTCGCTGGAGATCGCCATCGATACGGTGATCATGGCCCCTAATTTGGAAGGGCTTTTGGAGTTGGCCCATTATGTAAAAAATGACGAGAGGCTTACCTCCGTTTTTTTTCAAGCCGTGGTCCAGCCTTTTCACAGTGCTCCTGTGGAGGCATGGTATAACTCGGAAGAATATAGATTCCTCTGGCCCAAAGAGAGCCAACGGGTCGATCTTGTGATCGATGAACTGATCAAGCTGAAGGAGAGCGCTCCGAAGGACAGAAAAGACAAGATCAACAATTCGATCTCCCAACTCAAGCTTTTCAAGCGTTACTTTAAGGCGCCTCAGGATTTTATAAAAAAGACGTCGTGTAGCGTTCTCAACGACAACGCTTTTACCGTATCTCCGGACGGAAGCGTGAATCTTTGCCCCTATATCAAGCCCATAGGCAATATCCGGGACGGGGATCTGAAGGATATATGGTATTCCCAAATGGCGAATGAAAGGCGCGAAGAGATCCTGCATTGTCAGAGAAACTGCCACCACATCATCAATTGCTGGTATGAAGAAGAAAAAATAGACCAGGGTTCGTGATGGGCAATCCTAAGATCAAGTTAATAAGATTGCCAAGTTTTTTTAAAAAAGGGCAGTTTTCTTCCAAACCCAACTGTTGCTTAATCCCTCCTTTGGGACTCGGGCTGATCACTTCCTTTTTGCGCTCTCACGGTCTTTCCCTAGAGCAAGACGACCTCAACATGAAGATCCACTACGATAATCATTATTCAACTTCTCCGGAAGATAAGGTGGATATAGAGATCTTCTTTGACATGCCAAGGATCAAAAATTACTGCAAGGGTTCCCGCGACTCCTATGTCGAATCCGTTATGGAAAAAATAGATTCAAAGGTGCCGTTAAGGGGCGGGCAGATCGTCCTTCTCTCGCTGCCGGCGAACATAGAAAACGATAGCAACTTGGTGTTCGCGTTGGCCTACACGAGGTTCATAAAGAGAAAATACCATTCCACGATCGTATTAGGCGGCCAAGGGCCATGGAGCAATTTGCTGAGAACCCAACACGATTGCCAGGACATAGATTTCATCATCCAAGGCGATGGAGAATATCCCCTCTATCATTTGTTGAATGCGATCATAAACAATAAAAAATTAGAAAATCTTCCGGACTTATCCATTTCGGAAGAAGGGAAATTGATCTTNNAATTTTTCGGGTTTGCCTATAGAAAAATACAGGTCCCGAGACGAAGTTTTAGACTATCCCCCCGATATTGAAGACATCATGAAGCAATTCCAGAAAACGGGGAGCTTGCTATTGCCGTATAGGTTTACAAGGGGATGTCCTTTTGAATGTATCTTTTGCATCTCCTCCACGCAAAGACTAAGCCATGCGCTGTTACCTGATGAAATAGTCAGCCATTTAGAATCGCTACAGGGAGAACACCACCCCACCGGTTTTTTCTTCCTTAATGACACAATCAACATATCGAAAAAATACATCATGGACCTGTGCGATAAGATTATTGCCAGGAAGCTCAAGATCCTTTGGTCCGATTGCGCCCGGGTCGACCATTTGGATCAAGAGACACTTTTTAAGATGAGAGAGGCCGGGTGTATAAGATTGATCTACGGGATGGAGACAGCCAGCCCCAGGCTGTTGAAATATATCAATAAAAAGATAGAGCTAAAAGATCTGGAAAACGTTTTGCGATGGACGGACGAGGCGGGCATCTGGTCCGGCGTCGAGGTCATAGGCGGTTTCCCGCATGAAAAGCAAGAGGATATCGAGGCCACGATTTCCTTTTTGAAGGAAAACGAAAAATATATCAACCGGATCTATCTCAACCATTTCGATCTAAGGGGTAATTCGGTGCTTTATAATTCTCCCGAACGATATGGGATCAAGCGCATATTCAGGGTCGACGAATGCACGGAAAAAGATTTTAGCAGTTATGTGGAATATGGATTTGATGAAGCGGATGGCTTGGTCTGGAAGGACAAAGTAAAACAAATAGAATTTTCTATTCAGGCGATCCGGGAAAGCTGCTGCCGGGGACACCGTTTTTTTACCGACGAACATCTTTTGTTTTTTCTCTACTCCCATTTCGATCATAAAGATGATGTGAAATCGGTTTACCTTAAGATCCTTAAAAACCATGAATAAGTATTTTCATAGAGACACAGGCTTTCTTTGTTTTGAACAAGGAAAGATCGATCAAGCCCTGGATGAATTTGACCAGGCTCTTAAGGCGGATCCTCAAGATGCAAGCACCCATTTCGGTTCAGGCTTGTGCCGCTATGCCAAAGGAGAATTCGATAAAGCCATCGAAGCATTCAAGAAAACTCTCGAGATAAATCCGCGGCACCGGCAGGCTGATTATCAGTTGGGCCTGTGCCATTATCAAAAGAAAGAATTTCCACAGGCTTTAGTCTATTTCAAGCGGACCGTTAAGCTGGATCCCGAAAACAAATATGTTTACTGTCAACTAGGCCAATCGTATCTTGAAGAAAAAAAGTACGATCTGGCTTTAGAAGCCTTGAAGAAGTATGTGAAGCTCAATCCGGAAGCGTCATCCGCGCATCAGGTCTTAGGTGCTGCATACCTTGAGCAGGGATCCCTAGATAAGGCCGCGGATGAATTTGACCAGGCTCTTAAGGTGAATCCTCAAGATGCAGGCACCCGTTTTTACTTAGGCTTGTGCTGCTATGCCAAAGGCGAATTCGATAAAGCCATCGAAGCATTTAAGAAAACTCTTGAAATAGCTCCGAGGCACCTGCGGGCCGATTATCAGTTGGGCCTATGCCATCTTCAAAAGAAAGAATTTTCAAAAGCCGTAGTCCATTTTAAACAGGCCCTTACGCTGGATCCTCAAAACAAACAGGCTTATGACCAGCTCAACCAAGTGTATCTTCAACAGAAACGGTACGATCTGGCCTTAGAAACGCTTAAGAAAAATGCAGAGCTTAATCCTGGGACGTCAGCGCATAAATATTTTCACAGAGACGCAGGCTTTCTTTATTTTGAACAAGGGCAGATCGATAAAGCCCTGGATGAATTTGACCAGGCCCTAAAGGCGGATCCTCAGGATGCGAGCACCCATTTCGGTTCAGGTTTGTGTTGGTATGCCAAAGGCGAATTCGATAAAGCCATCGAAGCATTCAAGAAAACCCTCGAGATAGATCCGCGCCACCCGCAGGCTGATTATCAATTGGGCTTATGCTATCTTCGAAAGAAAGAATTTTCGGAGGCATTAGTCCATTTTAAACGGGTCCTTAAGCTGGATCCTGAAAGCAAACAAGCTTACTATCAGCTAGGCCAAGCGTATCTCGAACAAAAACAGTACGATCTCGCTTTAGAAGCGCTTAAGAAAAATGTAAAGCTGAACCCGGAAGTGTCCTCCGCGCACCAGGTCTTAGGCGTCGCATATCTTGAGCAAGGACGCACCGATAAAGCCATGGATGAATTCAACCGGGCCCTTAAGGCGGATCCTCAAGATGCGGGCCCCCATTTTTACTTAGGCTTATGCTGCTATGCCAAAGGCGAATTCGATAAAGCCGTCGAAGCATTTAAGAAAACCCTCAAGAAGGATCCACAACACTTGCAGGTTGATTATCATTTGGGCCTATGCCATCTTCAAAAGAAAGAATTTTCAAAAGCCGTAGTCCATTTTAAGCAAGCCCTTACGCTGGATCCTCAAAACAAACAAGCTTACTACCAGCTAAGCCAAGTATATCTCGAACAGAAACAGTACGATCTGGCCTTAGAAACGCTTAAGAAAAACGCGGAACTAAACCCGGGGACGTCAGCGCATAAATATTTTCACAGAGACGCAGGCTTTCTTTATTTTGAACAAGGGCAGATCGATAAAGCCACGGATGAATTTGGCCAGGCCCTAAAGGCGGATCCTCAGGATGCAAGCACCCATTTCGGTACGGGCTTGTGCTGCTATGCCAAAGGCGAATTCGATAAGGCTATCGAAGAATTTAAGAAAACTCTCAAGAAGGATCCACAACACTTGCAGGTTGATTATCATTTGGGCCTATGCCACTATCAAAAAAAAGAATTTTCAGAGGCATTAGTCCATTTTAAACGGGTTCTTAAGCTGGATCCTGAAAGCAAACAGGCTTACTACCAGCTAGGCCGAGTGTATCTCGAACAAAAACAGTACGATCTCGCTTTAGAAACGCTTAAGAAAAATGTAAAACTTAATCCGGAAGTGTCCTCCGCACATCAAGTCTTAGGCGTTCTTTACCTTGAACGAGGCCTATACAACTTAGCCGAGGTAGCATTTGAAAAAGCTGTGCTGTTGGATACGAATAATTTATTTGCTCGTCAAATGTTGACCTATAGCTATAGAAAACAAGGGAAACTTGGTTTGGCGATCCATGAGTCGATGAAGGCTGTTAACCTTTCGCTGGAAAGTAGGAAAAGCGATCGAAAGCCTCTGGGATTCAAGGTCAAAATCGTCAGGATGCCGGATTTTTCTGAAAAAACAGAAGATCGTCCCCAAGAGCTCCATTACACGCTTTTGCCTCCCTTGGCTTTAGGGCAGATCGTGGCCTATCTGAGGGCTCATGCCGTTGAGATCGATCAGGATGATCTAAATATAAACATCCATTATGACAAGCATCATTCCAGGACGCCGGCTGAAGGACTCGATACAACGGTGTTCTTCGACGAAAATAAAATATTGAAATATGTTTCAGGCGCAGAGGATCAGGGGATAGAAGCCATCCTCGAAGAGGTTGCGGAAAAGTCGCGACTTTGTGATTACGGTGTCATTTTGTTCTCACTACGTGAGATCTATGCTAATGCGAGCTGTTTCCTTTTTGCTTTGAGTTTGGCCAGGTTCCTTAAGAAAAAATTTAATCCCACATTGATCTTAGGGGGATCGGGTCAATCGATAGATTTATTAAGTAAATATGATTGCCGGGACATCGACTACATCATTTACCATGAGAATGAAACCGTATTACTCGAATTGTTATTAGCACTCAAGGATCAAGATAAGTTATCAAAATTTATGGACTCCCGGATGAAGACCGGCGGGAAAGTCGTTTCGACAGAACTTACCGATGCCCACCCACCGCTCAAGCCCGATTTTTCCGGCCTGCCGATGGATAAGTATCGATATTCAGGGTTTACGCATGATCTCGATGGATCTTGTGAGATCTTAGAAGAATTCGATAAATCGGGTACGCTGCTGCTTCCTTTCAAGTTTATCAGAGGCTGTCCCCATGAGTGCGCATTTTGCACCATGTCCAACAATAAAATAATGTTCGTTTTGGATCCGGCCACCGTAGCCTTGTATTTAAAAGAGCTTCAGGAGGAGCATCATCCCACAGGCTTCTTTTTTCTGAGCGATACCTTTAATATCTCAAAACAATATGTCAATGAATTGTGCGATGAGATCATCAAAAATAAGACAAAGATCCTCTGGAGCGATTGTGCCCGCGCAGATAACTTGGATCAAGAAACGCTTTTTAAGATGCGTCAGGCAGGTTGCATGCGGTTGATTTTCGGCATCGAAACAGCCAGTACCAGGCTGTTGAAATACGTGCGCAAGGGCATTAGCGTAAAAAAACTCGAAGATACGCTCAAGTGGTCGGACGAGGCAGGGATCTGGACGGGGGTGGAGATCATCTGCGGTTTGCCGCATGAGCAGGAGCGCGACATAGAAGAGACCATCGCATTTTTAAACAAAAATAAGAAATATATTGATACGCTCTATATCAACCAATTTGATCTAAGGGATGGCAGCATGCTTTTATCGCAGGCAAAGGATTTAGGGATCGAGAATATTTCCAGGATCGATCAGTATGCCACAGAAGAATTTTCAAATTTTCATAAATATAGCTATGATGAAATAGGCGGTTTGCGCTGGCCTGACAAGAGGAAACAGATCGTTCATTCTTACAAAAAACTTTTGGACAATACCGAAGGAAATGATTTTTTCTCATATGAATTAGAGCACCTTTTGTTTTTTCTCTATCATAAATTCGGCGACAAGCAAAAGGTGCGCCAGATGTATGATGAGATTGCGCTCAAAAAAACAGCGCTCAAAAAACAGAAGACCGACCACAGCAATCCGTGCCCGTGAGGGCGCGAGTGATTATGAGTTACATGCTCATCATAAAAAAATAGCTGAAATGCATTAAGGCCTTGCCGGTACTCATACCCCAAGCCATACAGCTGCAATGAGAGACAAGTCTTGGTGAGCAACCGTCTGATGTGGCAGTAATAATCGGATGATTGCCCAGTTATTTTTACAAGCCGATCGAAAAGATTAAAGGTCGATTGTTACAGATAGAAAACAATGAGTTGTCGGGTCCAGGAAGTTCATATTTCTATGCCGGCACCAAACGATAAAAAAATGGGGAAATTATTCCGGACGAACTGGTTTGATTTATTATCAAAAGATGAAAAACGATAAAATTATATTAACAGCCCTTATAGTCATCTTTGTTTCATTGAGACTGCTTTTGGTCTCTTCGCAAAGGGACGCCATTTATGATGCCAATGAATTTTATCCTGGCACCATTGCCATGGAGTTGATCCAGGGGCCCTCTCTGCCGTTTCAAAACTTATGCCCGGATGATCATAATTTTGGCTCCGTAGTAAATGGCATACTCATGGTCCCTTTTTTTCTGCTGTTAGGTCCCTCGGGAGCCGCGGCAAAAATAGTACCGATTTTATTTTCGCTGGGCGTGCTGGTATTATGGTATCTGTTATTAAAAAGGTTCTTTAATCGATCGGTAGCAATACTTGCAAGCTTGTTATTTATCTTTTCTCCTACCATCTATACAAAATGCTCAGTTCTTTCTATCGGCTCGCATCCGGAGTCAAGCCTCTTTATGGCGGCGATCCTATTTATTGCCGGTCTTATTTTTATTGATAGTAAAAAGAAAAATATTTATTTCATACTGCTAGGCTTAATTTCCGGTTTCGGTCTTTTTTATTCTTATCTTTGCAGCATAACCATACTCACTTTGTTTATATTCTGGTTTGCTTTTGACAAGGAATTCATATTCAATCTCAAATTTTATCTATTCATGATATTTGCCTTGATAGGATTTAGCCCAAGAATTTATTTCGAGTCCGGAGTCAATCTTGAAAATGGCCAAATTAAATTCGCTGCTTTTTTTAATCAAGCTGTTAATTTGAAAGAAATGTCTTTTGCTCATATTGTTTTTAAGGCAAAAGATTTTCTCGCCAAAGATCTGCTCCGCTTATTTGATTTCGGGCACTTGCCGGCATATTCAGGGTATTTATATTACGCTCTCTTCTCCGTGTGTTTCTTATATCTCTTGTGGGCGAATCGCTATGCTCTCCTTAAGCTGATAATTCCTTTGAGGGCCGGGGAAGAAAAACCCGTATCCGGCGAAAGCATCATTCTGTTTTCCCCCTTAGTTTTCTTTCTGGGCTATATCTTAAGTTCATATACGGTATGGCCAGGGTGGCAGAATTCAGGCTATCTTGTGCCGCTTTATCCGTTCATTTTCGCGATCGTTGCGTTGGGATTCCAGAAGTTCATGCATGCAAAACAATGGCTCATCAAGGGGTTGTTCTTAGCGGTATTGGGCGCTATTTTATTAGCGGGTCTTTATGAAAATATCGCGTTAATTTCGTTTAAAAAGATCGGCCAAGGGTTCATTTATAAAGGTTATTCTTACCGGATGTTAGGAGAAAAAATAGGTGCTTCAAATTTCCATTACGCTAAAGTTGTAAAGCAGATAAAAAATATCGATTTTTCCAAAAGGAAATTTTTTCTACAAGGAGTTGGATGGGGTATAGCTCACTCTCATGCAGATAAAGCGATGGTCGCTAGGGTGGAAGGATTTCTCACGAGATTTTCTTTTGGACGAGAAGACAGATTCCACTGTTTCAAAGGTCTGGGGCGGGGGATAGCCCATCAGATGGCTCTTCACTTGTACCATAAAGCGAACATTGATGGATTGAATATTAAGATGGAACCCTATTTATTTGTACTCCAGGGCATTCATGAAAAAGACGAAGAGACGCAAAAATATTTTTGGGAAGGTTTTGGACAGGGTTATGACTTTCCGGGTGTGGATAAACGCATAGGAGATTATGTGGATGAAGCATACAAGGGATATTTTTATCAAGGCCTAGGAGAGAACTTCGCTGCGCAAAACCTGGAAGGCACAGGGCTGAACTTCATTGCGGAGTGGGATTCGAAGCGCGATATAGCATGCGCCTATTTGGGCTATCAAGAAAGGCGCTTCGAATCATTGCTAAGCAGTAACGGCTATGGCGATTAATTTATGATCCCGGCCGGAAAGCCCTCGGGCTTTTCAGTTCGGGAACTAAAGGGCGCCCATCGAAAAGCCGGGAGTTCAGATCCCGGGCTTTTTAGTTCTTAACTAAAGGCGAGCAGAATATCGCCTTGTAAATATAAAGAGCCATATGAATCATAGAGATGCTGATAAGGAAACTTTCCTGTGGAAAAAGATTCTTCTCTTTTTTCTCGGATTGTTCTTGGTTTTGGTGACCCTTGAAATAGGTTTGCGTGTAGGCGGGTTTATCATGCTTTCCGCGCAGGAACACAGAAACCTTCGGTCTATACAACAAAACGGAGAATTTCGCATTATGTGTCTTGGAGAATCAACCACGCAAGGCCAGTATCCGCCTTACCTGGAAGAGATCCTGAATCAGCGTAACCTTGGCGTGAAGATCAGTGTGATCGATAAGGGCCTCACAGGCACCAATAGTTTGGCCATACGTTTGCGATTAGAGGCTGATCTTGACAAATATCAGCCTGATATCGTAGTCACCATGATGGGTGGCAACGATAGGAAGACCATGTATTATCAGGATATACCCGAGTCCGATACCTGGATATTCAGGCATTGCCGTGTTTATAGGTTCGGACGGCTCCTTTTCATGCAGGCCTTTAAAAAACTGGGAAAGAAAGATATTTACTCTTTAAATAAACCGATGCAGGTATTAAAAACCTCTTATCCTGCCCCTGATAAACCCCATGAAGTGAAGCAACCTCTTGAGCAGACCGTAAAGTCCGGGCCTGAAAACAATTTTAACTGGGTGCGATCAGGCTGGCGGCACTACTCGAAAGGAGAACTTGTCGAGGCGGAACAGGCCTTCAAGAAGGCTATCGACCTTGACCCTAAAAATGATGCAGCTTACACGGGATTGGGACATATTTATAAGGATCAAGCAAAAAACTCCGAAGAAGAATCTGCGTTCAGGAAGGCTATCGAACTCAACCCTAAAAGTGATGCGGCGTATACGGGACTGGGCGGGCTTTATAAAGATCAAGGAAAATATGTCGAATCGGAAACCCTGCTTAAAAAAGCCATAGAACTTAATCCACGAAATGATTCACCATATGCGGAATTAGGCCGGCTTTATAACTATCAAAAGAGATATGCCGAATCAGAACAAGCGCTTCATGAGGCTCTGAGACTCAATCCTAAAGATGATGCCGTGTATGTAGTATTAAGTTGGGTTTACAGGGATCAGGAGAAATTCACCGAAGCAGAGCAAATACTTAATAAGGCCGTGGAGCTCAATCCTAAATATGACCCCGCCTATGTAGGGCTAGGTCAGGTTTACAAGACCCAAAAAAGGTTCACGGAGGCAGAGCAAGCTCTCAAGAAAGCCTTGGAGCTTAACCCTCAAAACATGCTTGCGTATGGAGGACTAGCGACCATATACGGTGAAATGGGTAAGGAGAAACTCTCCAAAGAGTATGCGGATAAACTCAATAATCTAAGCGGAAAATGCTATAATTCTGCCACGATCGAAAATTACCGCAAGCTTAAACAAATCCTGGATCAAAGAAGAGTGAAGTTGGTATGCGTGCAATATCCCATGCGCAGCATACGGCCCTTAAGGAATATATTCCAACAGGAAAACGTGATCTTTGTGGACAACGAGAAAATATTCAAAGACGCCGTCAAAAAAGAAGGCTATAACAAATATTTTCGGGATATGTTCGGCGGCGACTTTGGTCACTGCACGGAAAAAGGCAACTGGCTTTTGGCCGAAAATATTGCCGATGTTATATCGAAAGAGATTTTCGGGAAATAGGCTCTCGGAAGGCAAGAGGAACGCCGGAAACAAAAAGGAGCGACTTTATGAGCGATGAAGAAAATCTTTCGCAGACAGGCAATCCTCGTTTTTGTGACATCGTCATCACCAATCGATGCCTTCTCAAATGCAAAATGTGCAAATCCTGGCAATGCGGGCCGCAATCGAATGAGCTTACCTTTGACGAGGCTAAAAAATTCGTACAATCCCTGTCCGAATTCGTTAAAGAGCCTCTTGAGATCAATGTGATGGGCGGAGAGCCCTTGTGGAAAGATTGGTGTTTGGATCTGTGCAGTTTTATATCTCAAAAAGGGTTCAAGTCCATCATTTCCACGAATGCTTATCTGATCGATGAAGATATGGCAAAAAGGATCGCGGATTCCGGCCTTAACGTATTAGCCATATCCCTGGAAAGTCTGAATCCTCATACGCACAATTACTTAAGAGGCAAAGACGATGTTTTTTCTAAGGCCATGAAGGCCATCGAGTATCTGGAGAAATACTGCGGTCCCAATTTGAGCCTGACCATCTTGACCATAATCATGGAAAAGAATTTGGACGAGATATTGGAGCTTACGGAGTGGGTGAACAAAAATAAGGCGATCCAGAACATATCATTTTTGGCATTGCTTGAAACAGGACTGGTCCAGCCGAGGCATCTTTGGTTCAAAAGCCAGACCTACAAAGATCTCTGGCCGCAGGATACAGCCAAGGTCCACAGACTCATAGACCAACTTATAAAATTGAGGCGGTCCGGATACAAGATCTGGAATCCCATTTCGCAACTGGAAGCGTTTAAAGAGTATCATGTGGATCCCGACAAGTTCATGAGGGATACAGAATACCAGATCCACGATTACATTATCGACCTTGATGAAAGCGGCAACATCTATCTCAGCGGCGATGTTCTTGGCAATGTAAGAACGGATGATCTCAAGCAGCTCTGGTTTTCTGATAAGGCGAACGAGATAAGGCGGAAGGTCGGTATTCGCGGCCCGGGCAAGCGATGCTGCGTTATCAATTTTATCTGCGCTTTTCCTCCGGATGATCAATATGAGAAAAAAGATCCTCTTCAAGAAAATCAGCAGGTGCATGTCGCCGGGTTTCGATTTCTCGAACAGAAAGAATTTGGCAAAGCCTCTGAGGAATTCAATAAGATCCTTCAGTCAGATCCTCGGAATGAACACGCCCGTCATGGTCTGGGCTTATGTTACCAGCATGAAGGACAGCTCGATAAAGCCATCGGTGAGTTCAAACGCGGCCTTGAAACTAATCCCCAAAATGAGCACATTCATAGCAGCCTTGGATTTTGTTATAAGGATTCAAAACAGCTTGATAAAGCCGTGGACGAATTTAAGAAAAGTTTGGATCTAAATTCGCAAAACCAGTATGGTCACGTGGGTCTTGGTTATTGCTATTTAGAACAAAACCAAGTCGACAAAGCCATCGCGGAATTTCAACTCGCCCTCAAGCTTTTTCCCCAAAGCGAGCCGGCACGCCAAGGTCTAGGGTCATGCTATCAGCACAAAGAACGATTTGAAGAGGCTGTGGGTGAATTTAAAAAGGTCTTGGCGCTTAATCCCGACAATTATCGCGCTCATGAGGGACTTGCGTATTGCTATGAAAAATCGCAGCAGTTTGATGTGTCCATAGGCGAGTTTAACTGGTTGCTCAAGATCCATCCCAACAATGAAAATTATTACATGGGCCTGGGATGCTGCTATGAGGGTTTGAGGCAGTTTGATAAAGCCGTGGATAATTTCAAGCGGGCGCAAGCGATCAAACCGAATATCGAAGGCGTTAGGCATTGCATAGCATCGTGCAACCAAAGCCTGAGACAACAACGGCGGCTTTAAGATGAATACGCCGAGAGATATCAAGCGTCCAAAATTCTGCGTCATCGAGGTGTCGCATCGGTGCATGTTTAAATGCAGGATGTGTAACTATTGGATGTCCAAGAAAGATCCGGACGAATTGGAACTCCGCCACTTATACAAATTCGTTTCTTCGCTCAAAGAATTTGCCGGCATACCCTTCGAGATGAATATTTCCGGAGGCGAAACCCTCATGAAGGAAGGCATGCTCGATCTGGTCGAGTTCATAGCGGCTCAGGGTTTTAGATTTTCTATGGTCTCGAACGGCTATTTGATAGATAAAACCGTGGCCAAAAGGATCGCAGATTCGGGCCTCAGTTTTTTGGCCTTGTCCTTGGACAGTTTAGATGAAAGCATTCATGATTTTTTACGAGGCACAAAAGGAGCGCATAAAAAGGTCATGGAGGCCTTGGAGTATTTTGGCGCCTACAGAGGAAAACTCCAAAATCTGACATTACAGACCATTATCATGGGTCCGAATCTGGAGGGCATCTTAGATCTTGTGGCTTGGGCACAAGGGAAACAGCTTTCGCTTTCATTTATAGCCATTACACGACCCAATATGATCCCGCCGGATGCCGCATGGTACAAGAAAGAAGAACACCGTTTTCTTTGGCCGCAGGACACTCGCAGGGTCCATTATGTGCTCGATGAATTGATCCGGTTAAAAAAAATGGGCCACCGGATCGATAATCCGGTCGGGCAGCTCGAAAAATTTAAATTATATTTTTCTGACCCCGAGCAATTCGTCAAAGAAACCGCGTGCAGTCTGGGGGATGATATGATGCTCGTGAATCCTCGGGGGGATCTATACCTTTGTTGCGAAATGGAACCGGCAGGTAATATAAAAGAGGGCAATGTGGGGCAAATATGGACGTCGCAAAAAGCAGAGAACATACGGGAAAAGATAAGACGTTGTCGGGTCAACTGTACCGGCATGGTTAATTGTTACAAAGAATAGGACTTTTAACTAAATTCCCATTTTCTCCACTTTTCATAACGTCTTCTTGCGGTTATTATGTCCCGCAAGCGTCACGTTGAATTCAAATTAAACCATAAAAGGCGCCATAAATTGATGAGGATAAAAACGCTTATGAACCTCCTTTCCGTGAGATTTCAGTGGGATTTTCTGAAGAAAATCGCGCGGTTGTTCAAGTCGGACTCTTCATGTGCGGCTTCGAAAGTGAATGACTTTATCCAGAGTGCGCAAGGTGTGAAGAGCATCGAAGGCATGGTCGACATACCCGCGGTCTCCGACAGGCAACATGTGCTTCTGGGGGACCGCGCGTTCCTACACGAACGCATTAGCGGGAAAAAGGATTTTGATGCAGTGGTCTCTTATATCCGGGAGTGCGGCAAGAAAAAAGGGATCGTTGAGATCGGTCTGTCACGTTATAATTTTTTCAGGCTTCGGCAGATATACAAATTCTGCTCTGAGCTTTTGGGCGGCAATCCGGAGCCTTTTGATATTTTAAAGGAGCCATTCGAGATTTTCCCTATCGGGAATCTGGCGAAGGGGCTGTCCGCCGTTATCGAGAAGCTCAACAATAGCCATCCCGCCATCAAGATCAGACTGTACGACAAGGAACTGCCCGAGATATTCGAGACGGTCGAGATGAATACCCGTCTTTACCCCGGCCGGGAGATCGACATGGCGCGTATGCTCGGGACTATTTTCGAAGAAGCGTTCATCGGACCTCAAGTCATCGTCCTGGACCCTTTTCACCGTTGTAATATCAAATGCGCGCATTGTTTTGTTCACAATCCGCTCATCCATCATCAGCCGGAATTTTTAGGCCGAAAAATGGACCTTCAAAGATTCAAAGAGATCGTGGATGACGCTGCAGAACTAAAAACGGAATGCATGATCCTCCAGGGGGACGGTGAGCCGCTCCTGCACCCGGACTTTATGAAAATGATCGAATACGTGCAGCTCAAGGGGGTCAAACCTCTTTTTTTCACGAACGGGTCCCTTTTGACGCGCGAGATCGCGGAGAAGATCATCGAACACGAAGTGCGCGAGATCTACTGTTCGTTCCCGGCGGGTTCGGCGGAAACTTATTCCAAGGTTTGCCTGGAATCCAAGCCAAGCGATCTCTTTCAGAGGACCGTTGAGAACATGAAGACCTTGATGGACCTTAAGAAAAAATCCGGCAAGCAATTCCCCCGCCTGATCATGACGCATGTCCTGCATACCATGAATTACCACGAACTTATTCCGATGGCGAAAACCGATGCCTATATCGGGACCGATGCCGCCCGTTTTTACCTGATCCGGATTGACGACAATAACAAGCATTTGCAGCTGAACGAGGAGCAGCTCGCCGCCATGAAGCGGGATCTGCCGGAGGCCGAGGAGATCTTTAAAAAAGCCGGGATCGATTTCGTCAGCAACATCAAGTTCCAGTTCGAAAATTATGACAAGGAGACCGGGGCCTGGTCCAAGGACGTTTTCTTGAAAGAGGGATGTCTGATCGGATGGATGTTTTGTCTTATTCCCGCTCCCGGCGATCTCAGCATGTGCTGTCATTTGAGGACCATGGGATATTTGAAAGAAAAACGTCTCAAGGATATCTGGCAGTCCGATTACTACAGGCAAAAGCGCATTGAAGCGAAATTTTTATCGAAGAATACGCACGTCAGTTGTCTGAACGGCGTGAAGCTTTACGACGAGCATTGCGATCATTGCGACAATCATCAAAATTTACTGAACATGGTCAAGGACCTGAAAGAATTCGGACTGTATAAGTTCCTTAAGCCTTAGGGGGCGGGACGGAGGAGATGAACAAAAGACCAAGTCGATCCATGGGCTGGAAGCGTTGCCTGACCCTTCCCCTTCTCTTGGCGCTGGCCGCGTACCACTTCTTTCTTGCGACGTACCTGTTCCTCGTCAAACGGATCCGAAACAGTTGGCTTTTCCCCGGTAGCTAGATCATGAAAATTCTGATGATCCATCCTCATGATCTGTATTCCGCGACGGAGCCCTGGACGATCCGCATCGTCAGACTTGCCGAGCAGTTGGCAAGCAAAGGCCATCAGGTCAAGATCGCTTATTTTCCGATGGCGAAGTGCGGAAAAAGTTTCTTTGGCCCCGTGGAGGCTATCCCCCTCGAGAGGACCATTTCGGCCGCCACGCTGATGAGGAACACCCAAGCGCTTTGCGCATTGTCGCGTCAGGCGGATATTGTTCATTTTCAGAAAAGTCATTTTTATGCGGCCATTCCGGCGGTCCTAGCCGCGTACTGGTGCGGCAAACCGCTGCATTATGATTGGGACGATTGGGAAGAGAAGATATTCTATGCTTCTCTTTACAAAAAAACATTATCAGCTTTTGTGACGGGATTCTCCTTCTGGATGCTGGAGCGCTGCCTTCCTTTCCTGGCGGATAGTGTGAGTGTGGCCAGTGAAAAACTGAAAAGATTGGTGATGCTGCGCGGCGTGGATGGCGGAAAGGTTGCTATGGTCCCCGTCGGGGCGGACGTGGCCCGGTTCCATGTCGACGCGAAAGAGGCCCAAGCCGTTCGAAAAAAATACAACATCAACGACGAACTCCTGATCTTATATCAGGGGCAATTACATTCCTGCCAGTATGTAAAACTATTTCTCAGGGCCGCTAAGACTATTTTCGAAAATCCTTCCGCGCGGCGCATGAAATTCATGGTCTTGGGTGATGGGTCGGAACTGAATAGGCTTAAGATGTTTTCGGAAACGCTCATGATGGGGGAGGCTGTTATTTTTGTCGGATCCGTGCCGCACGCGGATGTTCCGATGTATATTGCCGCTGCCGATATTTGCGTGGCGCCGTTCGAAGATAACGAGATCACCCGGTGCAAGAGTCCTTTAAAGATCGTGGAATATCTGGCCTCCGGAAAGGCGATCGTCGCCAGCGATGTGGGTGAAGTAAGAAATATGTTAGAAGACGCGGGGGTGATCGTTCCGCCGGGGAATGCGGACAGGATCGCCGAGGAGATCATGAAGTTGGCCGGCAATGATGCGCGCAGGGAAGCTATGGCGGTGGCGGCCAGGCGACGGGTGGAAATAAAATATAACTGGCGCTCTTCTGCCGAAGCACTTGAAAAAGCCTATGAGGCGCTTGTTAATTGATCACATGGGAAAGAATTTTGCCTATGCCGCAAGTCACAGGCAATTTCATTTAATAACACGGGAAAATAATTCATAAGATGGAAATATATTTAGATAACGCAGCGACAAGCATGATCGACCCCAGAGTCTCAACGGCGATGTTGTCATGCCACGACATGAAGGCCATGAATGCATCCTCCGCCCACAAACTGGGTGTTGTTGCGGCAACAGCTATTGAAAAAGCAAGAGCCGCGATCGCGCGGGAGATCAACGCGGAACCTCAAGAGCTCATTTTTACCTCGGGTGGAACCGAATCCAACAACCTTGCTCTCAAAGGGATCGCGTTCGCGAATAGAGAGCGTGGCAAACACATTATAGTTTCGCAAATAGAACATATGAGCATTATGGAAACAGCCAAATGGCTGGAGAGACAGGGGTTTGAGATCACGTATCTTCCCGTGGACCGGGAAGGTTTTGTTTCGCCCTCGGACGTCCAGAAAGCCATTAAACGGGGAACCATCCTTGTTTCGATCATCCATGCGAACAATGAGATCGGAACGATCGAGCCGATCGCTGAGATCGGCACGATATGCAAAAGCAAAAAGGTTTATTTCCATTCTGATGCATGCCAGAGCTTTACAAGAGAGGAGATCGATGTCAAAAGTCAAAACCTTGATCTGGTATCACTCAATGCGCATAAGATCCATGGCCCCAAGGGAATTGGGGCTTTGTATGTGAGGAAAACGGCGAAGATAGAGCCACTTTTGCATGGCGGTGGTCAGGAGGGCGGACGCAGGTCGGGGACTTATAATGTCGAGGGGATCGTGGGATTTGGAAAAGCGGCGGAGATCGCCGGGGAAGTGGATATTAAAAGATTGGCTGAGCTAAGGGATTATTTTATTCAGAAGATACAAAGCAGCATTGAAAAAGTGGATTTGAACGGACCCAGAATAAAAAGGCTTTGTAATAATATTAATTTAAGGTTCAGGTCTGTGAATGGGCAGTCGTTATCTAGAGAACTCAGTGAGAAAAATATTTATGTTTCAGCCGGATCGGCGTGCTTGTCCACCAAGGTGACGCCTAGTCATGTGCTTCTTGCCATTGGACTGGAGCCCGAACGGGCTCAGGAAGCGATCCGAATCAGTTTGAGCCGGTGGACTACCCTGGAAGAAGTGGATGTCGTGGTTCAGAGTCTCTCAGAGATAGTCCGGCGAAGCCGGGAGGGCGGATGACGCAGAACAAATCCAGGGAAGTGCTGAATCTGGAGGGGGTGGCTTGCCCTCAAAATTCAGCCATGGCATTGTTGAAAATGGAAAGTATGGAGACAGGCGCTTTACTCGAGATCGTGGTGGATGAAGGCGAGCCCATCAAGAATGTTCCTTTATCCCTTGAAGCGGAAGGGTATGAAATTATAAGCAAGGCAAAGGCGGATAATGTTTGGAAAATATTGATCAGAAAGCCTTAAGATGGAGGGATCCTGATGATTTGTAAGAAATGCGTGCTTCCGGAACGAAAACCGGAGATCGTTCTGAATGGAGAAGGCGTTTGTAATGTATGCCTGGAATATGAAAAAGCAAAGCCCTCGTTTGAAAAACCCCTTGAGACGGATTTCATCAAAATATTAAAGCAACATCAGGGGAAGGGGGAATACGATTGCCTGGTGATGTGCAGCGGAGGGAAAGACAGCACGGCAGCTCTCTATTACATGAAAAAAAGGTACAAAATGAATGTGCTCGCCTTTACTTTTGACCATGGCTTTGAGACCGAAGAGGCTTTGGAGAATGTTCGGAACGCGGTAGAGATTTTGGGAGTGGATTTCTTATTTTTTAGAACGGATTTCATGAAAGAGATGTTCGCGAAGATCCTTGCGACAGGGTCCAAAGCCGTGATATGCCATCTTTGCTCTCTTTGGTATATGGATCTTACTTTTAAAATGACGGCGAGATTTAATATTCCCATCATCATAGCCGGGTGGACCAAAGGTCAGTCCACAAAACAGCCGTTGATGTCACGGTGCGGTTGCAGCATCCATCAATCCGAATTCGTCTCTATGGCGAAGGCGACGCAGGAATTTTTGGACCAACATGTCAGAACGGATCCCCGGTATAAGGATTTCCCTCAAAGCATGGAAGAAGTGCTTTCGAAGGCCCAAAAGAAACATAAATGTATCGTTTTATCCCCTCACTGGTTTTTACCGCACGCCTCCGATGTTTATGCCGAGGTGATCAAAAAAGAGTTGAAATGGAAGTTGCCGAAAGTGAGCTATCCGGCCAATTCCACCAATTGTTATTTGAATTTCCTTTCCGTTCATAATGCCATGAAGCATTACGGGTACACGCATTATCATGTTGAGATGAGCAAGATGATCCGGGAAGGAATGATGCTCAGGGAAGAGGCTCTGAAACTGTTAGAGGTGGATTTCGACAAAGAACTGCTGAAAAATATTGCGGGGAAATTAGGTTGTACTTATGAAATTTAAATGGTTCAAGGCTTTTGTCAGGAAAGGGCAAGAGGTGTTGTTAACGGTTTTGCTATGGATCGCGTATCTCTTGGGCCTCGGTTTTACGGTCCTTTGTATGCTTATCTTCAACCGGAAATTTCTTAATGGACAAGCCGAAGACAACGGATCCTTTTGGAAGGAAGCCAAAGGCTACGGGCACAATGACCACGATGTGATGCGGCAGTCTTAGGAAAAAGAAAGGGCGCTCAAAATGAGTAAGATTTCTTATATTTTAAAAGAAATGGGTCACATGATAAAAAAAGAAAAGATGTATTTTATAGCCCCCATTCTTATTCTTTTTGCGATCATCGCTTTTTTAGCGTATCACATTGGCCCGGCGATCATCATTTCTTTCATTTATGCCGGAATTTGATCCGGCGGAAAACCCATCCGTTTTTAGCCTATGAATATATTGGGACTTTCCTGTTTTTACCATGATTCTGCCGCTTGTGCCTTGAGGGACGGCAGGATCATTGCCGCCGCACAGGAGGAGCGCTTTACCCGCCGGAAAAACACGCCCGATTTTCCCGTCAACGCCATTAACTTCTGCATTCAGGCAGAAGGGGCGAGTATCCTCGATGTTGATTACATTGCTTTCTATGAAAAGCCGTATCTTAAGTTCGCGAGAGCCGTGTGCAATCATTTAAAAGCGTATCCCTTTTCTCTCAAGAATTTTATGGATACCATGCCCCGATGGCTAGAAGACCGCCTTATTTTGCCGCTTGTTTTCAAGAAAGAATTCGGATTTGAAGGAAAAACGCTATTCATCAAACACCATCTCTCGCACGCCGCAAGCGCGTTTTTAGTTTCCCCCTTCGAAGAAGCGGCCATCCTGACCGCGGATGGGGTGGGTGAATGGGCCACTATGACTCGCGGTTTCGGAAGGGGCAATCAGGTCCAGGTCCAAAAGGAAATCCTTTTTCCTGATTCTTTGGGGTTATTTTATACCGCGGTCACGACCTATCTCGGGTTCCCGGCGTTGGAAGGCGAAGGCATCGTGATGGGTCTGGCAGGTTGTGGAGATCCGGTCTATCTTGATAAGTTGAGGGAAATTTTCACGATAAAGCCCGACGGAAGTTTTCGGCTTGATCAGAGGTTTTTCGGTTTTTTTAATGAAGGAGTCCGTATGTATACTCCCTTGTTCGTAAAAACGTTTGGAGCGCCCAGGCTTCCGGGGGAAGAGATCGAGAAGCGGCACCGCGATATGGCCGCCAGCCTACAAAAGCTTACCGAAGAGATCCTTATCATGATCGCGCGCAATTTGCATGCGGAAACAAAGATGAGCCAATTATGTCTTGCCGGAGGATTATTCCTGAATTGCGTCGCCAACCATAAAATCCTCGAGGAGACACCTTTTAAAAAAGTATTCGTTCAACCGGCGGCGGGTGATAGCGGAGGGGCTTTGGGTGCGGCGGCCTATGTGTACTATGATTTTCTGGGGAATAAACGGGATTACATGATGAACGACGCCGCGCTCGGGCCGGAATTTTCTTCGGACGAGATCAAGAGAATCCTCAGGAGAGAGGGGATCGATTTTAAAGAGATGGAGTATCCGGTTCTTGCGCCCTATATCGCCGGAAAGATCGCCCGGGGTGAAATTATCGGTTGGTTCCAGGGAAAGATGGAATATGGCCCAAGGGCTTTGGGGAACCGTTCGATCCTGGCCGATTCTCGCAACCCAGGCATGAAAGACCTTCTCAACTCCAAGGTCAAGCACCGGGAGTCTTTCAGACCGTATGCTCCCTTAGTGCTTGAAGAAAAAGCGAAAGACTATTTTGATCTCAAGGATCTTTCCCCTTTTATGTTGCTGGCTCCTCCAGTAAGAGAGGAGAAGAAGCATTTGATCCCGTCGGCAACCCATGTCGACGGAACCGCGCGGGTTCAAACCGTGAACAAGAACTTCCATCCCAAGCTGTGGCAACTCATAAAAACGTTCGAGGACATTACCGGCATACCGATTATTCTTAATACGTCTTTCAATTTGAAAGGTGAGCCCATTGTTTGCAGCCCGGAAGACGCGCTCGCCGGGTTTCTGAAAAGCGACATGGATTGCCTCGTCATGGAAAACATCGTGGTCGAAAAAGCGGGTCCTGCGGCATAGCAGAAACAAACCGCGATTTCGGCCGTTTTTTTGGCGCAAAGCTTTGCGAGTGGGATTCATTTTCGAAATACAATGTGCGTTCGCTTTGAAGAAAAACGACAAAACCCCCAAGCTGTCAGGGATCTTATGAGCCTTGTCGAAACTCTATGAAAAATCCATCAACAAATGATTCTGCCAAAAGATTTTCACTGAAAAGCAAAGTTTTTTGCGTCTTGTTCGGTGTTTGCCTGGTGCTCGTGGGGCTCGAGATTTCTTTGAGGCTTCTAGGATTTGGATATAACGTGATCCACAGGGCGCCCGCGGATGCCGGGGCAGAGTACAGGATCTATTGCGTGGGCGAATCGACCACATGGGGCATTGGAGCTAGCGATCCTGCTACAAAAAACTATCCCCACCAATTGGAAGAAATGTTGAGGAAAAAATATAAGGGGATGAAGATCCAATGTTTTTTTGATCAAACCATAGGTCAGAACACCTCGGAAATTCTGGCAAAACTTCCCCAGCACATCGAAAAATACCAGCCACAACTGATTATTTTTTTAGTGGGGGTCAATAATTGGTGGAACATGGAACGAAGCAACATTCTGTTGTTCAATGAAGACCGGTCGGTTTCCCAACTCGCATTGAAAACTCTAATCTTTCTTGATCAGTTCAGGATTTGGAAGTTATTCAAAAACCTTGTTTTCCCGTTAAGAGTCTCTGAAGAGCGTTGGGATTTCTTTTATCCCCCGGCAGGAAGAGCTCGGGAAGAGCTCGGGAAAGAAAAGTGGGAGCGGGATCCCATTTTTGACCAACTTACAAAGCACGATATCGGCGAAATGGTCAAAATATGCAAGGCGAATGGCATCAAGGTGATCATGTGCACCTATCCGGCGGCAACGAGGGATTTGCGGCGTATTCAAAAAAATGTGGCCGAGAAGTTCGATACATTTTTCGTGGATCATTATGCGGTTTTTCAAACATTAAAAAACCCAAAGACGTATTTTTCGCCGGAAGATTATTGGCATCCCAATGACGCGGGTTATGCTCTCATGGCGGAGAATGTTTATAGCTGCATTTTGAAAAACGGATTGATTGAAACAAAAAAGAAAAAAGACCTTCGATGAAAGTTCTGTTCATTACCCGGGAGGGCTATCATTTGTCGGGGGCACGGGTCCGTTGCTATCACTTCTGCCGGGAGTTGATCAAGCAAGGGATAGAGGCCCGCGTTCTTTCGTTCGCCGATGATCTTGGCGCAAAATGCGGCGAAGAAGAATTGAAAATGTCCGGTCTGAAAAAAGCCGGATTTGTCGCAAGGGCTTTCCGCTCGCTCATCAAAGAATCCTCGGATACCGTTTTTATCCTCCAAAGATTTAATTATCACGCTTGGGCGCCTCTCTGGGTCTCCGCATTCAAAAAAAACAAGATCGTTTTTGATTGCGACGACTGGAATATCCGGGAAAATCCCGTTTACCATTTCGGTTTTTATCCAAGCTCGAAAATGGAATATATGACGCGTCAAACCGCTAAGCGCGCCAGGACGTGTATCGCTGCCAGCAAATTTCTCGAAGGCTATCTTCGTGATTTTAATCCTTCAACGCATTATCTTCCGACCGGTGTGGACACGAACCTTTTTTCTCCCAAGGCGGACCGTCCCGGGGCGGGCGTTATTTTTTCCTGGATCGGAACGGCTTACCACGAGGAAATGGGCGCTAATATTCGGTTTCTTCTAGACTGTTTTTCAGAAGTTGCGGACCGGTATGATCATGTTTCATTAAGCCTGGCCGGAGAGGGCAGATATTTTGAAGAGGTCCGGCGGACTCTTGGCGACCATAAGCACAAACACAGGATAACGGTCCACGCCTGGATCGATCCGGACAGGATCCCCGAGCATCTTTCGAGAATGGATGTCGGATTGCTGCCTTTGACCCAGGATACGAAATTCAATAAGGCAAAAAGCCCGACCAAGTTATTTGAATACATGAGCATGGCTAAACCTACGATCGCCAGCGATATGGGAGAGGCAAAGAACATTCTCCGGGATCGGCAAACGGGTTTTTTGGCAAAAAATAAGAATGAATTTGTGTCCGCCATGTGCCACTTGGCCGAAGATCCGCGATCGCGCCGCGAGATGGGAAACCATGCCAGGGAAGATGCGGAGCGGCACTATTCACTCGATGTTCTTGGCAGAAGACTGGCGGATGTTTTGAGGGGGATTTAAAAAAAGGGGGAGTGGATGCTTTCTGTGGTGATCCTGACTTGCAACAGCCAGGAGTACATACAAGCGTGTCTGGACTCCGTTTTCCGCCAAGACACTAGGGGTATCGAAGTAGTGATCATCGACAACGCTTCTTCGGATAAAACGCTGGAAATCATCAAAGGGTATTTCCCCCGGGTGACGTTGATCGAAAACTCAAAAAATCTTGGAGCCAGCAAAGCCAGGAATCAAGGCATCGAATGTTCGTCCGGGGATTGGATCTTAGCCTTGGATAGCGATGTCGTGCTCGGGGATGGTTTTTTCGAAAAGTTTAATTTGGTCCGAAGAGGATTCTCCGGTGATACCGGTATGATCCAACCCAATGTCCTAAACAAGGACGGCAAGATCCTTTATTCCCAGGGGATCTATTTGTCGGCTTTCCGGAGGTTCCATGATCTGAACCGGGGAAGGTCGAAAGACGGGGTCGGAACGGCGAGAAAAAAGATCATCGGGCCCTGTTCCGCGGCCGCTTTTTACAGGCGCAGCATGCTTGATAAGCTCAAAGAGAGAACGGGTTATTTTGACGAGCGTTTTTTCTTTTTAGTAGAAGACGTAGACCTAGCGTGGAGAGCCCAACGGGCCGGGTGGAAAGTTCTCTTTTGCCCTCAAATGGAATGTTTACACACCGGCAACAGCTCGGGTACAGACCCGAAATTCCGGCAATATTTAAGTTTTCGTAATCGTCATTGGATGATCGCCAAGAACGAAGACTTCTGGGGAAGGGTAAAGACCTATGCTCTCTGCGCGCCTTATGAACTTGCGCGGGGCCTCTTCATGGCGATCTTTAATAAATACTTTTGGATGAGATCCTAGCCAGCGGTGTCTCTGACATGTTTGCTTTATTACAAAAACACAAAAAACGGATTTCTTTGTTATAATCGCCTCGGCCAGATGAGAAATGAAGATTCCATAGGCGGCATGCCCGAAAAGGATTTTGAGGCGGTATCCATGGGCGACATTTTTTTAGGGTGAATGAACCATGACGAAACGTATTCTGATCACAGGGGGGAGCGGTTTTGTGGGGTCCAATCTGGCGGTGGATCTTATGACCCGGGGTTACGAGGTGACCGTTCTTGACGACCTCAGCCGACGGGGCTCAGAGATCCTGCTGGAAAAAAGGATCTTGCCCCAGGGCATTCAATTTGTACGGGGTGATGTAAGGAATCCCGGGGATCTCAGCAAACTCAAGGAAACGTTTGCCCTTCTCATCGAATGCAGCGCAGAACCGTCTGTTCTGGCGGGGACCCAGGGCCAGGATGCGCGCCGTGTCTTGGACATCAACCTGCAAGGCGCGATCCATTGTTTCGAATGGGCCCGTGAGCGGCGGGTCCCCGTTCTTTTCTTATCCAGCTCCCGCATTTATCCTTACGATCGGTTGAATGCCTGTCGCTACCGGGAAACAGAGACGCGGTTCGATCTTGAGGAGGGATGTGAGGGCGTGAGCCCGCGGGGTGTGCGGACGGAGATGCCTCTTCATGGGATCCGGTCAATCTACGGAGCGAGCAAATTGTGCGCGGAACTGATCCTTCGGGAATATGCGGCCCAATACGATCTTCCGGCGATCATCGACCGGTGCGGCGTGATCGCAGGGCCGTGGCAATTGGGCAAGGTCGATCAAGGTGTTTTTACATTTTGGTTGGCCCATCATTATTTCAAAAAGCCTCTGAAATATATCGGTTTCGGCGGGATGGGGAAACAAGTGCGGGACCTATTGCATGTGCAAGATCTCGCCGAACTTGTGGCCAAGCAGGCACAGTGTCTGATCGGGGACAAACCCTCTTATCGCGGGGAAATATTCAACGTCGGCGGATCGAGTTATTCAAATCTATCCCTTCGGGAGACCACAGATATTTGCGCGCAACTCACGGGAAATTCCATGGCGATCGGGAGCGTTTTAGAGCCGCGGCCGGCGGATATGATCTGGTATATCACCGATAACGGAAGGACCGAGCAGGTTTTTGATTGGAAGCCGCAGCGATCCTCGCGGAAGATCCTGGAGGACACATTTCTTTGGCTGAAGGACCATGAACCGGATTTCAAAAAAATATTTCTTTGATCGCAAAATTAAAAAGGAGGAGTAATGAAGATCGCGCTAGTCACAGGAGCTGCGGGCCTTATCGGCTCTGAGTCGGTCCGGCTCTTTCATGCCAAGGGATTTCATGTCATCGGCATCGATAATGATATGCGGAAATATTTTTTCGGTGCCGAGGGTTCTACGCAAGAGAGCCTTCGGGAGCTTAAGAATGAATGCGCGAATTTTATCAACCATGAGATTGACATCCGCGATACTGCGGCGGTTTCCAGTATTTTTTCGGAACATAACCGGGATATCGACGTAGTGATTCACAATGCCGCGCAACCGAGCCATGATTGGGCCGCGCGGGAGCCGCACACGGATTTTGGCATTAACGCGGTTGGCACATTAAATCTTCTGGAAGCCGCGCGACAGCACTGTCCCCAAGCAGTCTTTATTTTTGTCTCCACCAATAAAGTCTATGGAGATACCCCCAATCGCCTTCCTCTTCAAGAGCTGGAAACACGGTGGGAATTGGATCCTAAGCACCCTTATTTCAAAAAAGGGATTGATGAGAGCATGTCTTTGGACCAATGCACCCATTCTGTTTTCGGGGCGTCCAAAGTAGCGGCCGATATCATGGTTCAGGAATATGGACGCTATTTCGGAATGAAAACGGGTCTTTTCCGCTGCGGATGTTTGACCGGTCCCCGCCATGCCGCGGCAGAACTGCACGGATATCTCGCTTATTTGATGAAATGCGCGATCCTGGACCGGGAGTATCAGATCTTTGGCTACAGAGGAAAACAGGTCCGGGATAATATCCATAGCTTGGATCTGGTGAACGGTTTTTATCGCTTTTATCAGAAGCCGCGATGCGGCGAGGTTTACAACATGGGCGGAAGTCGTTTCAGCCATTGCTCAATGATGGAAGCCGTTCAACTTTGCGGGAAGATCGCGGGCCGTAACATGAAAACGGTTTATCTCGAAAAAAACCGGATCGGCGATCACATCTGGTGGGTCAGCGATGTGTCCAAATTCTCAAGCCACTATCCGGGATGGTCGGTCACCAAGAGCACGGAAGATATTCTCAAAGAGATCTTTAGATGTAATAAGGATCGTTGGGCCAAGACCGGGACGTGATGTTCTTATCGCGTGCCGGGCAAGCCGGAAAGACCCAGAGCGTGCAGAAAATCCTTCTTTTTCGTGCCTTGACCAATTCCCGCGGAGGCAATAAACTTTAACCTCAAGGCGTCGGATGAAGGATGGCGAAAAACCTTCTATCGTTCGTTATCCCGTTCTTCGTGGAGAGGTGGCAGAGTGGTCGAATGCGGCGGTCTCGAAAACCGTTATCCTCGCAAGGGGATCATAGGTTCGAATCCTATCCTCTCCGTTTTGCCTGCGCAAAACGACGCTGCCGTTGAAGTTCAAGGGTTTTTTGAAATAGAAGGCTCCGAATAAGGAGGCTCGAATTTGAAAGTTAAGATATGGGTTTCTCTTCTCTGTTTCTTTTTTCTCCCACCGCTTTCTTCCGTCCTGCGTGCCGAAATCATCCAGCTCAAGAATGGTAATGCGATGGAGACGAAGATCCTCAAGGAAGACGATGAATTCGTGACGATCCAGGCTCCGGGCGGCAGGGTGAAGATCCCTAAAAGTGATATCCAGATACTCTGGCGGGGTCCTACCGCGGATCTTCTCACCGTCGAGGGAGGACAGGTCTTTTTCGCCAAAGGCTTGGAGCTTTACAAGGAGGGTCAGTTCCAGGACGCTGTCGAGGCCTTCGAAAAAGCTTTAGGTCCGCGTGCGACCAGTGCCATTATCTATGCCAATATCGGAAGCGCTTACGCTTCCGCTGGCGAAACAAAAAAAGCGGCAGAAAATTTCCTCAGAGCGCTCGAAGAAAAACCCGGCAATCCCGATATCCTTCTGAATTTAGCACATCTCTATGAGGCCTCGAAGGACTATAAAACCGCCATACCCTATTATCAAAAAATTACCGCATTAGGATCAGATCAATTCATTGTGGATAGAAACTTGGCTTATTGTCTTTACATGTCAGGAGACTATCTGGGAGCTGCTAAGCTCTTTGAAAAGATGGGCGAGAAAAATGATCCCGTGGCCGTTTGTAATACCGCCGCCGCTTACATCCAGGCCGGCGAGTTGGATCGGGCGTCGGCCATTCTCGCTCCTCTAGCCAAAAAACCTTTTCCTATTCCTCGGATCTATCTTCTTATGGCTGAGATCTCAAGATCGCGGAAAGATTATAGCGGAGCGGAAAATTATTATAAAAAGGCCCTCAAGAATGATCCTGATCTTGAGAAAACAAAGACCGGTCTTGGATGGTTGTATCTCAACATGAAAGACTGGGCGAAAGCCGAAGCGGCTTTCAATGAAGTTTTGGCGAAAGATCCGAAATCTTTGGGCGCGTCCCGCGGATTGGCGCAGGTTTTTATTCAAAAGGGGGAATTCCAGAAAGCGCTCTCTCAATATGAGAAGTTAGCAAAAAAAGATCCGGACGATCCGGCCATTGCCAGCAGTCTCGGACTGGTTTACTTGAAGATGAACAATCCCAAAGTCGCCCTCGAAATTTTTCGGGGAATCCTTGACCGGGACGACGGAGACGCGAAAGCGCACTCGAACGCCGGGCTGGCTTATGTTTTAATGCGCGATGCCGACAATGCCTTAAAGGAATGGAACCGGGCGCTCGAGTTGGATCCGAAGCTTGAACCGGCGCTCCGGAATAAAAAACTGTTGGAAGATGCCATTCGAGGAAGTAGAAATGAAAAAACTGCTCCCAAATAAGAAGAAGGGTTTTGCGCTCCTTGAGGTTCTGATCGCGACAGTGGTCATTTCGGTTCTTGCCGCGCTTGTGATTCCCCGCGTTGTCCATCAAGTCGAAAAAGCCAAAGTAGCCGAAGCCGTCACCAACCTCGGGGCCATTCGTTCCGCCGAACTGCTTCTTCATAATTTGACCGGGCAATTCGTTGCGGCAAACGATGACGCCGGGATCGAATCCGCGCTCGGACTTTCATTCCAAGGACTTTTTTATAACTACAAAGTTATTAACGCGGACGAAGAGAACTTCCTTGCGAGCGCGACCCCCCTCGGACTTTTAGAAAATTGGCTTGACGAGGTCAAGATCGACAAAAACGGCTTCGTGGGATCCTCGTCGGGTGACAGTGGAGGTGGCAGCGGCGGAGGCGGCGGAGGCGGCGGTGGTGGCGGCGGTGGTGAAGGTGGAGGGGGTGGAGGTGGCGGAGGCGGCGGCGGTGGCGGTGAAGGAGGTGGCAACAGTGGAGGAAGTAGCGACGGCTCGAGCACTAGTACTGGCAGTAGCAGCAGCAATCCGAACAATCCCCCGCTCATCACTGCAAGCGGACCGGTATTTAATGGTTATGCACCCACAGTGCAGACCGTTCTGGATACGCTGACCTTATCAACATTTGCTCTGAGTTCTCCGCTGATGCAAAGCGGTGCTTATCTTTCTCAATGGCTACAAGACAATTCAGTGGTTGTCACATTCGGCAATCCTGGCGCGGGGGCCGGCGCCGTGACTCAATGGAATGATAACGATCACGTGCCATATATTACGATAGGTTCGGAATATCAGGAGAATAAGTATGTATGCGCCATGTTTTTGGCTCATGAAGCCGTTCATGCTCTCTGGCTTATGGATTCTTATATAGAGGCTACTCAAGGGGTTTACCAATATGGCGTGCCCAATCCTTTATACGGAGATTCTCGAACCAACGGACTTTACGATCCTAATGGAGCAAAAGGCACGATCGATAATGAATACAACGCCTACCTCACGGGAGCCCAGGTTTGGATAGATTTTAAAACCCGCTATGATGTGGGATTAAATGCGCCAGGATATGCCGCGGGCGTAGATTCTCAGGCTGCCAACTTTGTCAATAATGACGGATCGGTGAAGGATGAAAGCGTTGCAAAGGAATGGATCCGCGGACAGGATATCTACAAAGACTTGCCGGAATACTGATCGAAACAGGAAGAGGAATTTATGATGAATAAAAAAAGAATTTTTTTAATCCTTACCATCCTAATACTGATCATGGCAGCTGCTTACAGCGCTCTCTTAATTAAGTTGCCACTAAAAAATCAAGGGGCCGGCATGTCAAAATTTAAAATTTTTGAAGCCAAAAACCCAATTTTTAATTTCACATTCGAATATCCAAAGGCAGGATGGACACCTGCGGAATCTCGAGGTAGCGTGGAAAAATACGACCTTGTGTATTTAAGAGGGCCCACGGATGAAAAAACCAAGTTTACAGCGCTCATCCATATTACCGTGAGGCCGCTTGAAGCCGGGAAAACTGCCTCCGAGTTGCTTGAAGCTTATTTAAAAATGGACTCTAATTTGACCCAGTTCGAGGCATCACACAAAGAAGCCATTAAGATCGACGGAGAAAACGCGGTCTCAGCTCTTTGTGAATATAAGGCGATTCCATCCTATAGCTTAAGAGTTCCATTCGCAGCGTTTAAAAAACGGATGGTCTTTTTAGTCAAAAATGACCGCTCCTATGAATTCACATTAAATACGCTCGCGTCAAAGTTCAATACTTATGCTCCGATCCTGGAGCGCGTTCTGAAAACCTTTAGATTTAAGAAATAAAGCCGTGAAGTGAAGGCCTAGACGTTTTTCCCCTGAGAAGTACTTCTTGAAAATCAGGACCTTTTCCAGCATCATGGTGCCTCGCAATCCTCTTAAAGCGCGTTTAATTTCTCCTACAAGGCAGTCATGGAATATCTGATTTTCGCCAGGAAATTCAGGCCGCAAACATTTGAAGAGATCGTGGGGCAAGAGACCATCACCACGACTTTGAAGAACGCGATCCGTCAAGAGCGCGTGCCGCAGAGCTTTCTTTTCTCAGGGCCTCGCGGCGTGGGGAAGACTTCGACCGCACGTATCCTGGCAAAGGCTTTGAATTGCAAGGAAGGCCCCACGGAAAAACCCTGCGGCAAATGTATTTCCTGCAAAGAGATCGAGCAAGGGAATTCCATGGATGTGCTTGAGGTCGACGGCGCGTCGAATCGCGGCATCGAGGAGATCCGGACACTTCGAGAAAACGTGAAATTCAAGCCGTCGGCAGGCCGTTACAAGATCTATATCATTGACGAAGTCCATTCCTTGACGGGCGACGCCTTCAATGCGCTTTTGAAGACGCTCGAAGAGCCGCCGGCGCATGTGAAATTCATTTTCGCCACGACCGAATCCCATAAGGTGCCGCTTACGATCCTGTCGCGTTGCCAGCGGCTTCAGTTCAAAAGGATCTCGGTCCCTGAAGCGATCGAGAAACTTGAGAAGATCGCACAAAAAGAAAAGCTGAAATGCGAAAAGAACGCACTTTTTATGATCGCAAAAGCCACGGAAGGCGCGCTTCGTGACGCGGAAAGCCTTTTGGACCAGCTGGCAAGTTTTTCCGAAGGGAAGATCAGAGAAGAAGATGTCTTGACGCTTCTCGGGCTTGCGCCGGAAGAGATGTATGTTTCGGTGCTCGGGGCTATTCGCGAGAAAAAAGGGGATGAGATCTTCGGGCTTGTGAAAAAACTCTACGAAGAGGGCGCCGATCTTGCGCAATTTACCAAAGGTCTGTTCGAGGTTTTCCGGCATCTCCTGGTCTTAAAAACCGCGCCTAAGGCCGAGGCCCTGATTGAAACGAGCGCCGAAATGATCGCGAAGTTACGGAAATTAGCGGCTGATTTCTCGCAAGGGGAGCTGCTTTTGGCCCTTTCGATCTTGCAGAACCTGCAGATCCAGCTGCGCCGGCCGGTGGCTTCGCCCAAACTGCTCGTGGAAGCCTCGCTTCTCAAACTTGTTTATCTGGATGGGCTGAAATCCGTCGAAAGTCTTATTCGCGGCGCATCCTCAGGGCAAAAGAGCAGCTCTACCGCTCCGGGTGTGGAAAAAAAAACATTAAAGCCGGGAATAGTTATTAATCAGGTTGAAAGCCCTTCTTACAACACCACGAAGGGTCGCGGTTTCCAAAAACCTTCGGGAGAGCCGGAAACGACTCTGAAAGCACAAACTCCTCGGGCATCATTTGAAGAAGGCCTGACGCTCAATGAGGTCGAACGGGTATGGCCTCAAGTGATCGAGCTTGTAAAGGCCAAGCGCATGTCCCTGAGCCTTTACCTTGCCGAAGCCGAACCTACGGAAGTGGAAGGTTCGGTGATCGTGCTGGGGCTTCCGTCCGAATTCCGCTTTCACAAAGAAACGCTCGAAAAAGATTTGAACAAACAGGTCATTGAAGATGCATTTGCACAGGCCCTCAACAAAAAAGTCAGGGTCCAATGTGTCGTAACCGAACGTGATGGAACAACCCAGGAAGCGGCCGGGAATATCGCCCCGGTTAAGGACGAGGGCGTGCCCGACATTGTTTCAAAGGCCCTGGAGATCTTCGACGGTTCCAAAGTGATTCGTAAAGATTGATCCGCCCGGAAGCCAAGCCATGAAAGCCTATTCGGAATTAATGACGAAACTGGTCGAGGCGTTCTCCAAGCTTCCCGGTATCGGCAAGCGTTCAGCCGAACGCATGGTCTTTTATCTTCTGAAAACGAAGAAAGAAGAGGCTTTTACTCTCGGGGAGCTCATTAAACAACTTCGCGAGAGCGTTGTTTTTTGCAGCGTTTGCCACAATTTCTCGGATCAAAAGATCTGTCACATCTGTTCAAACCCGGGTCGCGATCATGGACTTATTTGCGTGGTCGAGGATCCCAAGGATGTCGCGGCGATCGAAAAGACCGGAAGCCATCCTGGGGTCTATCACGTTCTTCTGGGCGCGTTGTCGCCGCTGGACGGGATCGGACCGGACCAGATCTGCATTCAAGATCTGCTTGAACGGGTGAAGCAAAAAAAGATCCGGGAAGTCATTCTAGCGACCAACCCCAACACGGAGGGGGACACGACCGCGCTCTATCTCGCAAAGGTCCTGGCGCCTTCCAAGGTAAAAGTGACGCGCCTCGCTCGCGGTATTTCGGTTGGCAGTCACATCGAATATACGGACCAGGCCACGCTTTCCCGCGCTTTTTCAGGGCGTCATGATTTTCATTAAACCATGATGAAGTCTTTCAAAAACATCACCGCACTTGTGACGGGCGCTTCCTCCGGGATCGGGAAGGCCCTGGCGCGCGAATTGGCTGCACAGGGCGCCCATCTGGTCCTCGTCTCGCGTAATACCCAGCGATTGGAGCAGGAAAGGGAAGATCTCAAGGGCCGCTTCGGCGTAAGCGTCCATATTTTTCCCGAAGATCTGGAGCGATTGGAAGATCGTCTGGAACTTTTTGCATGGACCCAGAAAAGTGGCATTACAGTGGATGTGCTTGTCAACAATGCCGGGGTTGGACATTACGGTTCTTTTAATGAGACGAGCTTTGAGGATGCAAGAGCCATGCTGGACCTTAACGTGCAAGCCCTTACACATTTAACGAAGCTTTATCTTCCCGGAATGCTTGAAAGGAAAACGGGCGGCATTTTGAATGTGGCCTCCACCGCCGGATTCCAACCGCTCCCTTATCTTGCCGTTTATGCAGCCACTAAGGCGTTCGTGCTCAATTTTTCCGAAGCCTTATGGGCGGAATGCAAAAATAGCGGCGTTCGCATTTTCTGTCTGTGCCCGGGAAATACGCTTACTCGTTTCCACCAGACTGCGGGAATCGATAGGCAAAGAATGTTCTTTAGCGCCTCAGCCACAGACGTCGCCCGGTTCGCGCTCAGAAAATTCTTGAGATCAAGCCGGCCCTCGGCGATCTATGGTTTTTGGAACAAGCTCATGATCTATGCGGAAAGACTGAGTCCGAGACGCCTGACCGTGTTCGTGACGGGGTTGATGTATAAATCCTCGAAAGCAGGACGGCGGACGACGGATGGCAAGTGAAAAAAGCCTGACACCTTCCTTCATCCGATGTTCATTATCCCGGCTTGTGAGAAAGGTTGCCTCAGCAAAGGACATTCATTACAATATCGGCCGATGTCATCCTAGCAAATATGCGGGCATAGCATAATGGTAATGTCCTAGCCTTCCAAGCTAGTCATGCGGGTTCGATTCCCGCTGCCCGCTTTGTTTTTTATGAAACAAATGCGACATCGTGGCGGCGCAAGGTCAGCCGCCTACGGTGTTCGAGCGGGAATCGAAGGGAACCCTGCAAACAAAGAGGACCCACGTCCTCTTTGTGGGGCGGGTGGCCGACCGGAGCGAAGCAAAGGCGCCGATTCCCGCTGCCCGCTATGAACCCGGCGGGGTTCATAGCACTTCTAGAACAAACCTCTTTATTATGAATCCTATCAAAAAATGCTTATTCTTGGCCGAGTATGTTGCCTTCAGGATCCTGGCGTTCCTGCTCCGCCTCATTCCTCTTCGTATAAGCTACAAGATCGCAAACGTCCTTGGAATATTTGCAGTCCGGTTCCTTAGCATCCGGCGGGAGACCATGCTGAAAAATCTTCGTCTGGCATTTGGAAAGGAAAAAACCGAGGCCCAACTTCTCCGTATTGCCGAACAGTCGATACAGAATCTTTCCAAACTCGTCTTCGAATTCCTGCGAACGCCCGAAGCGTCTACCCGTCCCGAGCACTACATCGAGCCGCCGGACGTGACAGTGCTCATGGAAGCAGTCAAAAAAAAAGGCGGTTTTATCGCAATAGTTTCGCATTTCGGGAATTGGGAGTGGCTCGCGATCCCCCTCAAAAGGCAAGGGCTTCATGTGCATGCGGTGGGTCGTCCGCTGAAGAACCCTTATCTTTATCGGTATGTCCTGGCAATGCGCGAAGCGGCGAATCTGACCAACATTGAAAAATCGGGCGCCGTGCGATCTTCTATCAAGGTGCTTAAACAGCACGGGATCCTGGCCGTGCTTATCGACCAGCATGAGAGCCGGGGGTCGGTGTGGGTGGATTTTTTCGGACGCAAAGCCGCTACCAGCACCTTGCCGGCGATGCTTGCTCTTAAATACGAATACCCGGTGCTGCCGGCGTTCTTTTATCGCGATGAAAACGGTTATTCTAAAATAAAATACGGCCCGTTGTTCCCGCTGATCAGGACCGGGGACCTCCAAGCCGACCTTTTGGCCAATACCCAACAGTATGTTGCGAAGATCGAGGAAGAGATCCGCAGGCGGCCCGGGGATTGGCTTTGGGCCCACCGCCGCTGGCGGACTCCTTTAGCGCAAAAAATATAGAAACTAGCAAGAATGATCTGCCCATAACTCTTTTTAAAATAACGAGTTAGAGTAAAAAGAACCCCTGGCCATCCCGCGTGTCCCTGAAGGAACGTTCAAGATACTCTCGTTGACTTTCATGGAATTCTTTATATAATACGTCCATCAATTTTGGAATGCGAAGAAGTGGGCGCACAAACCCACTTCTTTTTTTTCCCAAAACACCGAAGGGATTAGGGACAAAATGTCACAAGACTTGCTGGCGTCGCTGGAATATATCGAGAAAGAGAAAGGGATCACCAAAGAGGTCCTTTTGGACGCGCTTCGTCACGCCTTGATCTCGGCTTGTCGCAAAGGGTCGCCTGAAAAAGGAGATTCCTTTGACGTTCAGATCGATCCCAAGACCTTCCGTATTACCATGTTTCTGGACGGCAAAGAGATCAACGACCCCCGCTTCGGGCGTATTGCCGCGCAAACCGCAAAACAAGTCATTATTCAAAAGATTCGCGAGGCTGAACGAGAATCCATTTTTACGGAATACAGCCACAAACAAGGCGACATCGTTTCCGGCAGCGTTCATCGCATCGAATCCAAGGCCATCATCGTGGATTTCGGAAAGGCGGAGGGGATTTTGCCCGCGCGCGAGCAATCGCCGCTCGACAATTTCCGCCAGGGGAATGTGGTGCGAGCATACGTGATGGAAGTCAAAAGAACGTCCAAAGGACCGGAAGTCATTTTGTCGAGAACGCATCCGGACCTTGTGGCGCAGTTCTTTGAAATGGAAGTGCCGGAAATCCATGACGGGCTCGTGAAGGTCAAGGCCATCGCGCGCGAGGCCGGATCCCGCACCAAGATTGCCGTGACCTCAACAGACGAGAAGATCGACTGCGTGGGTTCCTGTGTAGGCGTTCGCGGACAGCGCGTCAAAAGCATTGTGCGCGAGCTTGGAGGGGAAAAGATCGATATCATCCGTTATAGCGACGATGTTGAGGTCTACATCAAAAATGCCATGGCGCCGGCCGAGCTTAAAAAAGTCACGCTCAACCCCGAGCGGCAGAGTGCCGAGATCCTGGTCGAGGACGATCAATTGTCGCTTGCGATCGGGAAAAAGGGACAAAACGTGCGGCTTGCGTCAAAACTGGTTGGCTGGGAGCTCGACGTGCGCAGCGCTACGCAGAAGATCCCTCTCAGTTTGTTGGACGGCGTTGGGGAAAAGACGGAAGAGATCCTCAAAGAAGCAGGGCTTCATGGGATCCGGGATCTTCTTAAGAAAACGGCGGAAGAGCTTTCCGAGATCCCGGGCATCGGCCCCAAGACAGCCGAAAAGATTCTTGCATCGGCCAAAGAAACCGTGGCGAAAAAAACCGTGACAAGTAAATCTATCGAGGCAGCGGTTCCTCCGGAGGAGGGAACGGAGGAGAAGGCCCCTGACGTTGAAAAGGGGCAGGAAGAGGCGGGAGCATAACATGGTGGAAAAAAAAGAAAAATCCAAAGAAAAAAAAGAAACGACCAAAAAGCTCACAAAAGTCCCCGCCGGGAAACAACCCTCACCCAAAAAATCCGCCGCAAAGACCGTAGAAATAAAAACGGTTAAAGAAAAAAAATCCGCCGTTAAGACATCGACCAAAACGAAATCCTCCGTGGAGATCAAAACTCATGAGAAGCGATCTGCTGCGGAAGTGAAAGCACCGGTTCCAAAATCGGAGGCGGAGGGCGTTAGGAAAGTTGCCGCTGCACCGGCTAAAAAAGAAGAATCCCCGGTCATTGTCGCTCCCAGGACTAAAACCGTACATGAAGCCAAGACTCACCCGGCTCAGCCTGTTGCTGAAAAAAAATCCGAATCAAAACCCGTTGAGCGCAAAGTCCAGGAGATTTCGCAACCCAAGACAGCTCCTGTCACGGAAGCGCCCAAAGTAAAAGTGGAAGCCCCGGCGACTCAAGCCCCCAAAGTCGTCGTTCCGGTGACTCCCGTGAAACCGGTAGTCGAGATCCGTTTTCCGATCACAGTCGGGAATCTGGCGGAAAGGATGAATCGGAGAATCCCGGAAGTGATCAAGGCTCTCATGGGGATCGGCATTTTTGCGAACGTGAACCAGCTTTTGAACGAAGAGATCGTTTACGCGGCCGGGGAAGTCCTTGGGATCGAGATTAAAAAAATGGCGGATGAGGCCAAGGAGATCATTGAAAGCGGAGTGGAAGAGGATCCCTTGAAACTGAAGCCGCGGCCGCCTGTCGTGACCATGATGGGCCATGTCGACCATGGTAAAACTTCACTCCTTGACGCGATTCGCAGCACAAACGTAGCGGCTAAGGAAAAAGGATTTATCACCCAGCACATCGGCGCTTATGGCGTTGATATCCCGGGCAAAGGGCACGTGACATTTTTAGATACGCCGGGCCATGAGGCCTTTACGGCCATGCGTGCCCGGGGCGCGAACGTGACGGATGTGGTTGTGCTCGTAGTGGCCGCCGATGATGGCGTGATGCCACAGACGATTGAGGCCATTGATCACGCGCGCGAGGCCGGTTGTCCGATCGTTGTGGCGATGAACAAGATGGATCTCCCGGTCGCCAATCCCGCCAAGGTGATGGGTGAACTCCAGAAGATTGGACTCGTACCCGAAGAATGGGGCGGAAAAACGATCGTGGTGAAAGTCTCCGCGAAAACAAAAAAAGGGATCGAAGATCTTCTGGACATGTTGCTTTTGGAAGCCGAGGTCCTGGAGCTGAAAGCAAATCCCGACCGTTTGGCCGTGGGAGTGGTGATCGAAAGCCATATCTCCAAGGGGAGCGGACCCGTCGCGAGCGTGATCGTCCAAAAAGGGACTTTAAGACTCGGCGATATTGTGGTGGCGGGCCAGTACACGGGGCGCATCCGCGCCATGAAAAATGACCGGGCCAAAACAGTGCGCGAGGCCGGACCTGCCTATGCGGTGGAACTGAGCGGCCTCAACGGTGTACCCGAAGCCGGAGAGACGGTTTATGCGGTGGCAGATGAGAAGATCGCAAAAACGATCACCGAGCAGAGGATCCTCGAACTCCGCGAGCGGCAAATGCGTGGGACCCCGAAACATATGTCGCTTGAAAGTCTTTACTCGAAGCTTTCAGAAGGGAATTTCAAGGAGCTCAAGATCATTCTTAAAGCGGACATGCAAGGGTCCATCGAAGCCCTCACCCAATCTCTCGATAAGATCAGCTCTGAAAAATGCCGGCTCCACGTAATCCATGGCATTGTCGGAGGGATCAACGAATCGGACGTGATGCTTGCCGCGGCTTCCGATGCCATCGTCATCGGTTTTCATGTGAAAGCCGATCCCAAAGCCCAAGTCTTAGCGGAAAAGGAAGGCGTCGACATCCATTTTTACAGCATCATTTATGAAGCAGTTGAAAAGATCCGCAAGGCCATGGAGGGCATCCTGGAGCCGGACCTTAAGGAAGTGGTCGAAGGCAAAACCAAAGTGCGCCAGATCTTCAAGTCCTCACGGGTTGGCAATATTGGCGGAGCGATCGTGATGAAAGGACGTATTGCGCGGCAACATCGTGTGAGGCTTGTGCGCGACAACGTTGTGATCTTTGAAGGGAAGCTATCGTCCCTCAAACGTTTCAAAGACGATGTTAAGGAAGTCGCGGAGGGTTACGAATGCGGGGTTGCCCTGGAAGGTTTCAACGATCTTCGCGAAGGGGATCTATTGGAGTCTTACCGCATCGATAAGTTTGCTGCAAAATTGTAATTACCGATTACGGAGGCGTTACTAATGAAGGAAGCCGGGCCCCGGTTCTGGCACTTTCAGTAACGCCTTTTTACTATGACTCGGTCAATCTTTTTAATGCAGCTCGCACTTAAGTGTGAGTTCCCAGTCTCTAACGGGGTGAACTATGCAAGGAAAACGAACGGAACGCGTGGCATCGCTTCTTCAGATGGAGCTCGGCAATCTTATTCTGGAACGGATCAAGGATCCGCGTCTTGGTTTTGTGACCGTCATGCATGTCAAAATCACCCCGGACCTCAAATCCGCCGTGGTGTTCATAAGTGTGATGGGCGATAAAAAGAAGAAAGAAGAAACGCTCAAAGTTCTTGAGCGCGCGGCCGGGTTCCTGCAGCACGAGGTCGGCATCGCGATCAAGATGCGCTACACACCGAAGCTTCAGTTCGAGTTGGACGATTCACTCGATAAGGATTTTGAAATCGGGCAGGTCATTCGTAAGATCGAAGAGAAAGACAAGGCCGTGTGATGGATGTGAATTTTATCGATGGCGTGTTGCTTGTCGATAAGCCCGAGAACTGGACTTCACATGACGTCTGCGCGTTCGTGCGCCGGCGCTTCGGGATCAAAAAAGTCGGGCATGCCGGGACCCTCGATCCCCTTGCCACAGGGCTTTTGGTGCTTCTGCTCGGCAAGTCGACCAAAAGCTCCATGCAACTCAGCGCCTGTGATAAGGAATACTTTGGAGCGCTGGAACTGGGCATTCAGACCGATTCTCACGATCGTCATGGAAAGATCACGGCAGAAGCACCCTGGGAGAACATCACGCTCGAGATGATCCGCACCAAGGCCGCCGACCAGTTCACCGGCGATATTATCCAGGTGCCTCCCATGGTCTCGGCCCTTAAGCATGAAGGAACGCGCCTTTACAAGCTTGCGCGTCAGGGGAAGACCATACCGCGTGACGGCCGGCCGGTCACGGTGCATGAATTCCGTTTCGAAAAAAAAGAGGGAAAGTTCGTGGAATTTTTGGCCTACGTTTCCAAAGGCACCTATGTCCGCACCTTAGTCAACGATCTTGGCGAATCTCTGGGCTGTTACGCGACCCTGGCACGCCTGCGCCGCCTTCGGAGCGGCCCATTTAAGTTGGAGCAGAGCGTGACGATCGAAGACCTGAAAAACTTTACGCCGGTCCAACTTCGCGAAAAAGTAATATCCTTAGGCGCTCCCTTACTCCATGCAGATCATTCCGGATCTTCGAAAATATAAAGCCCGCTCGTCCCAACCCGTCATCCTTGCGCTTGGGAATTTCGATGGGTTTCATTTGGGGCATCAAAAACTTTTACGTTATGTAGTGGCGCAAGCCCGGGAGCATCATGGCCTTGCAGCCGTTTTAACATTTCCCCAGCACCCGCACAGTATCCTCCACCCCGAACGCAAGCCTATGATGCTCATGAGCGTTGAGCAAAAACTTTTTTATTTGGCGCAAGCCGGGATCGACCTCTGTTTTCTGCAGTCTTTTACTCCAGCCTTCGCAAAAATAACTCCCCAGGATTTTGTGAAAAAGATTCTTGTGAAAAAACTTCATATCCGTGAGATCTGCATGGGCCATGACGCCCACTTCGGGCACGGCCGGAAAGGGGATACAAGGTTGATGGAGGGGCTGGCGAAGGTGAATGGGTTCCTTTTCAGGAAAATGAGACCGGTGATATTGGATGGAAAACCTATTTCAAGTTCTCGAGTCCGCGAGCTTCTCATGAAAGGCGAGGTCGAGAAAGCCGGGGAATGCCTCGGCTGGTCTTTCAGCATGTTCGGCAACNNAAGTGATCCACGGAAAAGGTCATGGCATTCATCTCGGGTTTCCGACCGCGAATCTCGAAGTCTATTCCGAGATCTTGCTGCCTCTGGGTGTTTATATTGCTTCGGCGAGGCTCTTATCTCTCACGCAGCGGAAGCGTCTTAAGCCTTTTCGCATTGTGCGCTGTGCGGGAAAATGGCTTCCTGGTGTCGCGAATTTCGGGAAACGTCCGACCTACCCCAAAGAGGAAACCCCGCGCCCGCTCCTGGAGATGCATCTTCTGAATTTTGACGGGAATGTTTACGGAAAAGAGATGGAGGTAGCTCTCCATAAGTTCCTCAGGCCCGAAAAACGGTTCGCCAATGAAGAGTCTCTAAAAGATCAGATCCTTTGTGATGCGGCCGCCGCCAGAAAGTATCACCTTCTTAAAAATTCCCGGAGATTTTACGGGTCTCTTGGTCATCACGCCCCATCGGATGCGACCTTCAGCATGGTGAATTGGTTTTAGAGAAAGGGACTTTTTAAAATGCAAGCATGGGTGCGGTTTGATAGTTTAAAAGGCTGCTTTCAGGAGAGGAAAGGCGCAGCGTGGATCCTCGGGGCCATCCTTTTGCTTGCTTTGATATTGCGTGTTTATCCTCTTGAAAATCTGACTTATGAGAGCCTTGGACTGGCGGAAGCGGTCATAATGGCCGACGCAGCGTCGCCATTTTTCAAAATCCCACAGGTCATTCCCCCTGACCAGGTGCCTTTGAAGTACTATTTTTTGCACGCAGTACTTTATTTCGGCCGTAGCGAGTTTTTGTTAGCATTGCCGGCTCTTTTTTTTGACCTGGCGTCCATTCTGCTTTTATTTTATTTAGGGACCTTGCTCTTTAATCGAAAAACAGCTCTTTTGGCTTGTTTTTTTATGGCTGTTTCAGTATGGCATATTCACTATGCAACGTCGGTTAGAAATTATCCTCTTTATTTTTTTCTGGTATTGGCCAGCACCACCTTTTTATACCGCGCCACAAAAGCCCCCGGTATACGTGACTGGATTTTTTTCGCAGCGGCAGCAACTCTCGGAGCTTATACATTCCTTCCAAGCCTGTTTTTCCTCATAGCGCAACTTTGCTGGTTTTTTCTTTTCTATGGCAGGCGTGGCGACCTCATAAAACGTTTACTGATGTCACTCGGATTATTTGCCGCCATGGTGGCGCCCCTGGTGGTTAAGCTGGCAAACGCTTTCGAGTTCAGACACGATTTTAGTGCGGCCACGCATGGTATCGAAACATGGGGTTTGCAAGGGCACGAGCTCTGGGGAGTTCTCAGGGATCACTTGGGCGGTATCACGGGAGTGCTACCGTGGGGTATTTTTATCTTTGTCCTGAGCTTTATCTGGATCTTTTTTTTCCAAAAGGAAAAAGCGCAAGCGCTTCTTCTCTCGATGCTTGTCATTTTGCCGATTTGTTTTTATGTTTTTTTTCATTATGCTTTTCGGATAAGTATATCGCCGCGGTATTTTTTATTCGTCTATCCTTTTTTCCTTTTGACCGCCGCCGCGGGGATCGCATCTTTTCCATATTTAGCCGGAAGAATAGCCGGGACGTGTGTTTTTTTGTTGCCCTTATGTTTGTACGGTTTTTTTCAAGCCGGCCTGATACAACGCGACTCTATCCCCAAAGATTATTTGTTCTATCAGAAGGCAACTGCCGCCGTAGCATCTATGATCGAAAGAAATTATGATGCCTTGGATTTTGTAGTGATGAGGCCCAAGCGGGCCATTTTTCCTATTCAATATTATTTAGACAAAGCCAATAAGTCGCCTTTGATGGAAGTGGACGGAAATTTCGACGAAAATTTCTTTATGTACGCAAATTCAAAAATCCTGCTTTTGGGTTCCGATGGCGATTTACCCCTACTGAAGTATCTGGCCGCTGCCGGCCGGCTTTTGGTCGTTGATTTTTCTGAGGGGATGATTTCTGAAAGCGATGACGTGATTCTCCCATGGCTCAGATCTAACGCCAGTGGCATGGAGCGCATTTCTCCCGCAACTCTCTACCTTCTTCCGCCGCCGCATATTTCAGGGGATGACAGGGATTCTTCAGCGATCGCACGCCGGAAGCTTCTTCTCGAATCCCGTGTCGTGAGACGTTTGGTCTATCCATTTAACCAAAAGGAATAGGCCCTTCGTGAAAATTAATTTCGCCCAAGCCGTCGCGTTTTGCCGGTAGCCCGTTATGATTACCCATTGATTTTTTGATAGATGGGAATCATGGTTGTCCGATCCGACCAATAAAATCTGGACAAAACGAGGGGGCGTAGGGTATACTCCCGCAACCTCAGAGATGAGAGAAACGATATAACTGACGAACACACAAGGAGTTAGGAAAGAAAATGGCATTAGCAAAGATGAAGAAAAAAGAGGTCATTTCAAAATACAAGATCAGCAAGAACGATTCAGGGTCCGACGAGGTGCAGATCGCCCTCCTCACGGAGCGCATCAACGGTCTTTCCGGACATTTTGAGAAAAATGTCAAGGATCACCATTCGCGCTACGGACTTATCAAGATGGTCAGCCGCCGCAAAAGGCTTTTGAAGCATCTTCAAAATGAGACCCCTGAAAAATACCAGCAGATCATCGCTCGCCTTGATCTGAGGAAATAAATTCCTCGTTTCAGTCTTGTCCTTATCTTGAATAAGTCCCAACCCCATAAGCGAAAGGTGTAACCTCACATGACAAAGATCGAAAAAGTTTCCACTCAGATCGGGGGCCGTGAAGTGTCCCTGGAGACCGGGCGCATGGCCAAACAGGCCCATGGCGCCGTGCTCGTTCAATGCGGCGGGACCGTGATCCTGGCAGCCGTAGTTGCCGCATCCGACAAGAAAGAGATCCGCGATTTCTTTCCTCTCACCGTGGACTACCGCGAACGTACTTACGCCGCCGGGAAGATCCCGGGCGGTTTTTTCAAACGAGAAGGACGTCCTTCCGAGAAGGAGATCCTGACTTCGCGTTTGATCGACCGGCCCATCCGTCCGCTTTTTCCAGAAGATTACCTTAACGAAGTGCAGGTCTCGGTGACCGTTCTCTCGATCGATGGCGAGAACATGACCGAGATCTTTGCCATGAACGCGGCTTCGGCGGCGCTTATGGTTTCGGATATCCCTTACACGACCGCTCTCGGCGCCGCGCGCGTCGGGCTCGTGGACGGGCAGTTTATCGTGAATCCTACACATCAGGAGCTCGAAAAGAGCGCTTTGGATCTCGTGGTCGCCGGAACGCTTGAGAAGATCGTCATGATCGAAGCGGGCGCCCGGGAGGTCTCTGAAGAGCAAATGCTTGAGGCTCTTAAAGTAGGGCATGATGCGGTCAAGAAGGCCGTGCAGCTTCAGCTGGATCTTGTAAAAAAAGCGGGCAAGACCAAAAAAGACGTAAAACCCATCGAATTTCCGGCGGGCATGGAACAAAAGATCAAAACCACGATCGGGAATGAATTCGAGAAGTTGTTCTCCCAACCGGGCAAGGAAGCGCAGGAATCTTTCCTGAAAGGTCTTTATGAAAAGGCCCTCGCTGCGTGCGATATCGAGGCCAAAGGTTTTGACGAAGCGCTCGTGAAGATCACGTTCGCCAGGCTTGAGCACGAAAAAATCCGTGATTTTGTCCTCTCCACAGGGAAGCGTCCGGACGGACGCGGAGAACGCGACATCCGAAAGATCACCTGTGAGATCGGCATTTTGCCGAGGACCCACGGGTCTTCGCTTTTTACTCGGGGTCAGACCCAGAGTTTGAGCGTAACCACGCTCGGCACGGGCGATGATGAACAGACCATTGACGCTTTGGAAAAAGAATATTCCAAGCGTTTTATGCTCCACTACAATTTTCCGCATTACAGCGTGGGCGAGGTCGGGCCCAACCGCGGGACCGGACGCCGAGAGATCGGTCACGGGGCACTCGCGTCGCGGGCACTCGAACCCATCCTTCCGTCCCCGGAAGATTTTCCCTACACCATCCGTCTCGTTTCCGAGATCATGGAATCCAACGGGTCGAGTTCGATGGCCACGGTTTGCGGCGGAACACTCGCGCTGATGGACGCTGGGGTGCCCATCAAGGCGCCGGTCGCGGGAATCGCGATCGGACTTGTGACGGACAAAAACCGCTGGAAGGTCCTGACGGATATCGCCGGGATCGAAGACCATTTGGGCGATATGGATTTCAAGGCCGCGGGAACCCGCGAGGGACTTACGGCACTTCAGATGGACATGAAGATCGACGGCATCACGGAACCTCAGCTCAAGGAGGCGTTCGATCAAGCCAAACAGGCGCGTTTCAAGATCCTGGACATGATCGCGGCTTGCATCAAAGCGCCGAAGGAACTTTCCGAGTACGCGCCGCGCATTACGACGCTCAAGATCGATCCTGAAAAGATTGGCATGCTGATCGGCCCCGGCGGCAAGAATATCCGGAAGATCGTCGAAGAGACCGGTGCCAAGATCGACATCGAAGACGATGGCCGCGTGTTTATTGCCGCGGTGAGCAGTGAATCTTCCGCCGCCGCTATCGCGCGCGTTCAGGCCGTGACCGAAGATGCTGAGATCGGCAAGATCTACGAAAGTACGGTCCAGAAGCTCATGCCGTTCGGCGCGTTCTGCGAGATTTTGCCGGGGAAAGACGGACTTTGCCACGTTTCCGAGATCACCGAAGGGTTCGTCAAGAGCGCCGGGGATTACCTCCGCGTCGGCGATAAAGTGAAGGTCAAGGTTCTCAGTGTTGACGAACGGGGCAAAGTGAGCTTGAGCATCAAGCAAGCGATGACGGAACCTCTTCCGATACTTCCCGAAGACCAAAGAACGGTTGTTGAAGCGCTGCCTCCCAGACGCGATCGCGATGATCGTGGCGGAAGAGGCCGGCCTCGCCGGTAGGATTTAAGGGGTCAGGCGCTTTTAAACGAGGCGTCTGACCCTTTTATTTTTTCCCATGAACGAAATCACCATAGAAGTTAAAACCTTATCTCATTTCGAAGGTCTTCCTCTCCCGCAGTACCAGACCGAAGGCGCGAGCGGCATCGATCTTTTAGCCGCTTGCCAAGAGCCTATGACCCTTCACCCGGGGGAACGGGCGCTAGTCCCCACGGGTATTCTGATCGCCATTCCCAAACATCTTGAGGCCCAGATCCGTCCCCGAAGCGGTCTCGCGATCAAACACGGGATCACACTCCTCAATACCCCAGGAACGATCGATTCCGACTATCGCGGCGAGATCCAAGTCATTTTGATCAATCACGCAAAAGAGGCCTTCACCGTGACACGCGGCATGCGGATCGCCCAAATGGTCATCGCCGAGGTAGTTAAGGCGAAGCTCGAGGTAGTCGATAATCTTGATGGAACGCGTCGGGGCGCCGGCGGTTTCGGCCATACCGGCCATTAAAACTAGCGTATAGTTCATAGGGTATAGAGGGTTTAGAAACAACACGCCTTAATTTTCATTTTTATACCCTATCCGCTATACCTTAAACCCTGAAATCATATATGAAAAAAGAAAGAGTCAACGAGATCTGGGGCGTTTTTTTCCTCTTGCTGGGGCTTTTCACTTTCGCAAGCCTCTTTTTCTATCACGCTGAGGATATTCCGTTCTACACGTCCCATCCGACGTTCCCCGTTGCAAATTACGCGGGCATTTTTGGCGCTTATCTCGCCTTCGGACTTTTTCTCGTCTTTGGCATCAGCGCTTTCGTGATCCCATTCGTTTTCCTGCTTTGGGCGGAATGTTTTTTTATCCAAAAGGTCCCCGAGCGTAAACTTTTTAAATTCGTCGGGCTCGCCATCGCGCTTCTTTCAACCGCGACGATCGTCACGATCACCGTGGGACCTCAGCAACGCTTTACCTATGGCGGTGCGTTCGGGTATGTGGCTGGGAATCATCTTTTGCGTTATTTCGGCCTTCTCGGGAGTTATATTTTGGCCGGCTCCGCGCTTCTTCTCTCTCTTCTTCTGGCGACGGACTTTTTGCTCTATCCTTTGTTTCGCGCAATCCTGGGGAAATGTCAGGCATTTTTCGAAAGCATCGCCGAACGGTTCCCTCGCAGTCCTAAAAAGAACGGAAATGCCGCTTCTTTGAAAAAGGAGCAGGAGAAACAACTCAAGGAGTTCAAGCAGAGGGAGAAAGAGAGGGAAAAGGAAAAAGAGAAGCCGGCTCCGCGAATTCCTGACATTCCGCTTAAGATCAAAACCTATCAGCCTACGGCGGGCATGACGGACGATAAGGTGAAGGTTGAAAAGAAACCTAAAGAAGACCCCAAAGAGCTCGCTAAAAAACAGGCAGCTCAGCCTGTACCGATCAAGACGGAAGCACACGAAAAGGAAAAAGGACCCGCGCCAGGATCAGGAGACGAATCTTCTTTCAGGGGGGTGATCGGTTCGCAGATCAAGGCGGATGCCAACTATCAATTTCCTCCCGTGGACCTCTTGAAAAGGCCAGAGGAAGATGTAGTCAGCGGAGGAGACGATCTCGAGGCTAATTCCAAGGCCATTGAAGCGACGCTCGCCGAATTTGAAATCGAAGTGAAGGTGGTCGAAGTAGAACAGGGGCCGAAGATCACGCTCTACGAGATCCTTCCGGCGCCCGGTGTCCGCGCGAATTCTATCGCGGCCTATGAAGATGATATCTCCATGGCGCTCAGAGCGACAAGCATCCGGATGATCATTCCGATCCCCGGGAAACAAACGATCGGTATTGAAGTCCCGAATTCCGTGTCGCGGCCGATCCTTGTACGCGAGATGATCGAAAACCCTGATTTCCGTTTGCAGAAATGCATGTTGCCTTTGATTCTCGGGAAAGACACGAGCGGGAAACCGATGATCGCGGATCTGGCCGCCATGCCCCACATTCTGATCGCCGGGACCACGGGAAGCGGTAAGACCGTTTGTATCAATTCCATTATTGCCGGATTTCTCTACCACTGCACGCCCTCCCAGCTGAAGCTGGTCATGGTGGACCCGAAAATGGTAGAACTCGCCGTTTACAACAAGATCCCCCACATGCTTTCTCCGGTGGTGACGGATGTGCGCAAGGCGGCGAATACGCTCAATTGGGTTGTGATGGAAATGGAAAAAAGATACAGGCTTTTTGCCACGGTCGGTGTGAGGAATATCGTGGGGTTCAACACGCGGGAGCTTTCCGAAGAGGGCGCGAAGGAAGTCGAATCGGCGGGGAATTCCGAAAATGTGATCCCAACCTCGATCCCTTACATTGTGGTCATCATTGACGAATTGGCGGATCTCATGCTCGTGGCGCAGGAAAAGGTGGAAACAGCCATCACGCGGCTCGCGCAGCTTTCCCGCGCGGTCGGTATCCATTTGATCCTCGCGACGCAACGACCTTCCGTGGATGTGATCACCGGTGTCATCAAGGCGAATTTTCCGGCGCGTGTCGCCTTCAAGGTAGCTTCTGTCGTCGACTCGAGGACGATCCTGGACAACAAGGGTGCCGACAAACTGTTGGGACGCGGGGATATGCTTTTCATACAGCCCGGAAGTGACAATATGATCCGGGGGCAGGCGCCGCTTATCGAAGACGAAGAGATCAACCGCATCGTGGCTTTTTCGGCCCAACAGGGAAAACCAGAATATCATAATGAGATCCAGTCTGCACAGAACACCTCAATGCCCGGTGGCGCCGGCGAAAAGGACGAGATCTTCGATGAGGCCAAGCGCATTGTCCTCACCACGCGTCAGGCCTCGACCTCCTATCTACAAAGGCGCTTAAGACTCGGGTACTCGCGTGCCGCGCGCGTCGTCGATCAATTAGAAGCCGCAGGAGTGATCGGCCCTCAGGATGGCGCCAAACCCCGTGAGATCCTTCTTCCGAATCCCGCCAGCGATTATGCCGAAGCCACCCCCGTCGATCCCGGATCCGCTGACGAAGATAACGCCTAAATATCCTTGAACACGCAACAGGTCCAAAGACCTTTCCCGTTCCCCCTAAGTGATTTTTCCGATATAATGCCGTCATGCTATCCGGCGAATTACTTTCCATGCTGTGCTGTCCCGAGACCAAGCAAGACCTGACGGCTGCGGACGCGTCTTTGATCGAAAAGATCAATCAAAAGATCGAAAAGCGCGAGCTCAAAAATCGAGGCGGAGAAGTAATTATTCAAAAGATCGAAAGCGGGCTCGTTCGCGCGGATAAGCGGTACCTCTACGCAGTCCGCAGAGACATTCCCGTCATGCTGATCGACGAAGCCGTCCCACTCGCCGGGATTCTTTAATCTTTTATTTTCAGAAGCGTCTCTTATGACAAGCTCTTTTAACCTGCAAACTCCCAATAACGAAAAAAAAGTCCTGCTCCACTCGTGCTGCGCTCCTTGCTCTTGCTCCATCCTCCAGCGTATGATCGAAAGCGGCATCGAGCCCACGGTCTATTTTTATAACCCCAATATCTATCCCAAAGAAGAATACGAGCACCGCAAGAAAGAAGTGGTCCGTTATGCCCAAAAAATGAAGATCCCTTTCATGGATGCGGATTACGAGATCGACGGATGGCTTGAGGCCGTACAAGGTCATGAAGAAGATGTCGAACGGGGGAAGCGCTGTACGCTCTGTTTTGAGATGCGCCTTGGGAAGACCGCGGCTTACGCGGCAGAAAACGGCTTCAAGGTCTTCACGACGAGCCTCGGCATTTCCCGCTGGAAAGATCTTGAGCAGGTGAATCACGCGGGAAGGCGCGCCGCTTCTTTATTCCCGGGACTTATTTATTGGGATCACAATTGGCGGCTTTACGGCGGACAGGAACAAATGGAGCGGATCAGCAAGGAAGAAAATTTTTACCGTCAAAATTATTGCGGCTGCATTTACTCTCTCCGGGAATCCATTCGCCGGAGTCTCGCCAAACGTTCCGGGGATCAATCCGCGCGGTAGAGGAGTACATTAGCTTTTTCGAGGGTGACGAGGCCTTCCCTTACCATGGGATCCAGGAGTGCAAGGAAGTTCGTGATCTTTTCCTCACTGTCCACGATCTCGATCACGATGGGGAGATCCTCGGAAAGCCGGAGGATCTTTGTCGTGTGCAGATGGCTTTTGCAACCGAATCCCATAAAACCTTTGATCGCCGTGGCTCCCGCCATGCCCTCCTTTTTAGCCAGGAGCACGATCGCTTCATAAAGCGGCCGTCCCTGCCACTTGTCCGCCTCGCCGATAAAAATCCTTAAAAGTTTTCCGTCTTCGGGTATTTTCATAAAATTTCTCCTATTAGATCCATCGCGCGAACATCACACCCAGACGAAAGAGCAGAAAGCCCAGGATTACGCTCAAAGCGATATTCATGAAGGCATAAAGATTTTCACCGTCTTTGGTGAGATTCGAGGTTTCAAGGATAAAACTCGAAAAAGTCGTGAAGGCGCCGCAAAAGCCGATCATGAGGAATACGCGGGCGGTAGGCCCGAGAAGGAATTTTTCCTCCGCAAGCACGGCGAGGAAGCCGATCGCGAAACAGCCGACGAGATTGACCGCCAGAGTCCCAAAAGGAAATGTGACCCCGAAGATGCGGTGCACGGTTCCGGAGAGGAAGTAACGGGCAAAGGTCCCTAGGATGCCGCCGGCTGCCAATCCGATCCATTTCGCCATGAGAGGTCCTCGTGTTACTTTTTCTTGCCGACTGTGAAGGCCTGACCGAGAAATTTTCCGGTTGCGTAATAGGCGCTCGTACTCGGGTCGAACATAAAGGCCTTCATTTTCTCAGGGTCCGGGAAGCCTCTTGTGTTGAGGGCCGACTCCTCCGCCTTGACGTCCTTGATCTCGCCGATGAACTGCGTGTGAGAGCCGAGCTTGTGGGCCTCTTTGAGGGTGCATTCCAGAGTGAGAGGGAATTCCTTGATGTAGGGTGCGTCCACGAGGTCGCTTTTAACAGGCGTAAGTCCCGTGGCCTTGAACTTGTCCTCAGTCTTTCCGGAGATGATCCCGAAATAATCCGCCTCCTTCATGTATTTTTCGGAAGGGATATTCACCGTGAAGGCTTTTTTCGCCATGATGTTCTCATAGGTCTTCCGGTGGTCCCGCACCGAGATCGTGACACAAGGCGGTTCCGAACTGGCGATGCCGCCCCAGGCCGCGTTCATGGCATTGGGAATGCCTTTCGCGTCATACGAACCGACGATTAGGACGGGAGTGGGGAAAAGAAGCGTTTTTGCGCCGAGCGATTTTTTCATAGTCCACCTCAAAAAAGTTTAACGGCCTTCGATATTGAGAATGCTTGTTTTTTTCTTCAAGAAACGGAGTACAAGATAGATCACAAGTGAAGTACCCCAAAAGATCCACCAAAAGGAGGCGATCTTGTGGTCCGGTTTCGTAAAAAGGTCGGCGGCGATCCCCAGCACGGTGAGAGCGGAAACCATGCCGAATTGGGTGGAGTGTTCGCGGCGCAGAACGGTCTTCCACGCGTAAGGAAGTTCCGGTTTTTGCCAGCCTGAGAATCTTGGGATAAAGACAGGCGTTTTGAGGGACCATTCCACGAACGTGGCTCCGAACTTCTGGCGCAGGAACTCTTCTTCTGTGAAAATGATGCGCTCGTAAAAGATCCAGAAAATGGCGATTCCCGCGAAGGTGAACCACCAGACTTGGGCGAAGAGAAGAAGTCCCAAGATGATAAGGAAGTTCCCAAGATAAAGAGGGTTTCGGACCATCGAATACAGGCCCTTGGTGTTCAAGCTTAACGCGACCTGCCTCTCGGTGTTGCGCCCCGAGGTGCCGAGGGGCACATAACCGGCGACGAGGCAGCGGACCAAAAACCCCGTAAAGGAAATGAGGATACAGATCGTCTTCCAAAGACTGCCGGGAAAGCCGCTGAAAAGAGGATGGGTGTATTGGGGATCCAGAAGCGCGGCCACGACAAGGGGCGCGACCAAAAGAGGAAGATAACTTCTGCCGCGGAAAAGGAACTCGCCCTGCTTTTCATAAGTTTCTTTAAGAGCCATAAAAACCTTTCAAGGTTATCTTGATCTCCCGTCGTTTTTAAATAAATTGTATCGAAGCTACCATTTTTTAAAGACGAAGAAAACAGCAACGATCATAAAACCAAAACCCACTAGATAATTCCATTTTAATTCTTCTTTGAGATAAAGAACAGAAAAACCGCAAAAGACCACCAGCGTGATTACTTCCTGGATCGTCTTAAGCTGGGCCGTCGAAAACTGGTAAGACCCGATCCTGTTCGCTGGGACCTGGAAACAATATTCCACGAAAGCGATCAGCCAGCTGATGATAATAACCTTCCAAAGCGCCGTGCTCTTAAAGCGCAAATGTCCGTACCATGCTGCTGTCATAAAAATATTGGAAACGACCAGAAGCGCGATAGCTCTCATGCCGCCGGTTTTTTCCTCGAATGCAGCCATTCCTTGAGGATCGGCAGAAAAGAGAGGACGATCACGACCAAGATGACCCAATGGACTTTCTTTTCGATATTTGGAATCGAGCGGCCGAGGGAAAATCCCAGGAGTGTCATGCTCGCGATCCAGCCCAACCCTCCGCCGATGCTGTAGGCCAGGAATTTCCGGTAAGGCATGCGACCGACACCAGCCACGGTCGGGGCAAAGGTCCGGACGATCGGGACGAATCGGGCCAGGATGATTGTTTTGACACCGTATCTATCATAAAATTTTTGCGTTCGAACGAGATGGTCCTTGTGGAAAAAAAAGGAATCGGTCCGGCTGAAAAGCTTCGGGCCCAAATGGTAGCCGAGCCAGTAGCCGGTGTTATCGCCGGCGATGGCGGCTATAGCGAGCAGAGGGATAAGGATCTCGATCTTGAGCGCGCCTTCCACTGCCGCGAAAAGACCGGCTGTGACAAGCAGAGAATCTCCCGGCAAAAAAAATCCGGTGAGAAGCCCTGTTTCGGCGTAGATGATGATCACAAGGACAAGATAACCGCCCCAGCGTATCAGATCTTCAAAATGATAAAGCTTCGAAAAAAATTCGTGCAACCATTCCATGAGCGAATACCGTTTCCTCGGAGAAAGGATAAGGGGGAACGGGATTTCTTTGTGTTCCACGTCCCTCGTTTAGCATTCCCCGATGTTTTTATTTAAAAGGGAAAACCCCTCTAATTTTTAATCTTTAGCAAAGTAAATTTGTATGGTTTTTTGTTCCTGGGTTTTGATGATATCAAGTTTTCGCCACAATTGAAAGAATAGTTCGGGTTTAAAGCGGGGGAGAGGCTCAAGGCCTTTTGAAGTGGCGGCACAAAGAACCTTTTCTCCCAAAAGTTTCCGCAAGATTTGAACGCCTGTGGCCGACCGCGCATCTTGTTTTTCTGCGATCGTGAGCGCTTTTGAAAGGGTGATCTTTTTTGAGTGGCAGGAAAGGCCTTTCAGGAAATTCAGGATGCGGGTCGTGATCAGAAGCGTGTAAAGATCTTCCCGGTCGAAATCCTTGGTCTCGATCGCCATAGCCGTGAGACGTGCCCTGTAGATGTCCGTTTCCGAAGGCTCGCCGAAGCGCCGGGCAATGGGAGAGTGAGGGATAAGATAGAAAGGAGAAGCCCCCAGGAGCACCGGGAATTTGGCATTGAAGAGAAGCGTTTTGATCATGGACGGAAGCGTATCACCCGGAAGTCCCAGGATCTGATAGGCGACGATCTTAAAATCGAGAGCTGCCGCATGGCGGACCACCTCACGATATTTTTTGAGCGGGGCAGATCTTCGGACCGTTTTGAGCAAGCCCGTGTTCGTGCTTACGAGCGAAAGATTTAAATGCGTGAATCCCGCCCGCCGCATGAGCTTAAGAATGTCGCGGTCGAGCGTCCAGTAGCAGACCCCATTCATGGCAAGCAGCTGGATTTCTTTTTTAGCGAATGTCCGGATCAACTGCTTGCAAAGTTCCGTCATTTCCTTCCGGTCGAATGAAAGGTTGTCGTCCTCAAAGTCAAAGACGCGATAGCCCTCGGCATAGCGCTCTTTGATCTCATTGAGAATATTCTCCGCGGAACGCCTGCGGCACTTGTGGCCGAACGTCTTGTGGACGGAACAAAAAGCGCAGCGGTAAGGGCAGCCCCGGGAAGTGATGATGAAACAGAGAGGCCTTTTTTCAAAGAGATAATGATCTTGAGGGAGATCGGAAAGATCTGGAAAAGGCAAAGTCTCGACCGGAAAATTTTCTTTCCGTGGATTTAAAACCAGCCGGCCGCGGTTTTTATATCCCAAATTCGGAACACGCTTGAGATCCCCGCCCTTCTTCAAAACTTTTAAGAATTCCACGAACGGCTTCTCACCTTCGCCCCGGATCACAAAGTCGATCGCCGGGTGCGAGAGCATGTGTCCGGGCATGGCTGAGACTTGAGCGCCTCCGAGCAAAATGGGGACCCGGAGCCGTTTCTTGATCGCTTCGGCGCAGCGCAGGACTTCGCGGTGATAAGGGGCGAAAAGGGAAGCGATGCCCACGAGATCAGGTTTCGCTTTCGCGACCTCGTCAGCGATCGTGTCAAAGCCCGCGCCGAAATGATAATAATGATGGAAAGTCGAAAACGGACTTTTATCGTCCCTGGAATAATAATCTTTTAAATAAGCGAGCTCCCGCGGGAGTGCGATTGTCCTGCGGCCCCAACCGTGGTGGTAATCCTTGATCGTGATCCTCACGCTGGGAAGGTATTTTTGTGCAGCGGCCTTAAGATAGGCCAGGCCGATCGGTTGAAGACGGATATCCGTGTTGTAAAAGTCCTGGACCGGGGGCTGTAAAAGCAGGACTTTCATCGTTTCGAAGAAGAAGCCCTGAGAAGGCAGTCCTCAAGGTCCTCGGGGAGCGGGGATTCAACCGTGAGCAGTTTTCCGCTTGTGGGATGCGGGAGGACCAGCCGCCAGGCGTGAAGGAACATCCGGCGAAGATCAAGAGCCTGTCGAAGCTCCTTATTCAAAGTGAAATTCCCGTAGATCCGGTCGCCTGTCACGGGATGTCCGCGATAGGCCGATTGCACGCGGATCTGATGCGTTTTCCCGGTCAAAAGTTCGATCTCCAGAAGCGACAGGTTGAATTTCGGAAAATATTCTTTCATCTTGTAATTCAAAAAAGCATTGGGTTTCCCTGAATAATTGATCGCCGAACGGATGCCGCCGGAGGACCTTTGTTCCATGAGCGTGTCGCGCCATATCCCGTGGGGCGGCATCGGGCGCCTTGAAACCAGGGCGACGTAGCTTTTCTTGACCGCTCTCTTTTCGAAGGCATTCCGGCAGGCCGCGGCGCTTTTCTTGTTCTTTGCGGCGAGAAGCACTCCGGAGGTGTCCTGATCCAGGCGATGGATCAGCCATACGGGGCCTTGGGGTGTTTGAAATCGCCTGTCCCCGAGATCATAAGGGCCTTCGAAAGCACTCGCGGGACTTTTGGGCCCGGGATTCGGATGCGAGAGAACTCCCTCGGGTTTATTGATGACAAGCAAGTCCGCGTCTTCAAAGAGGACCGGGCATTGAGTGAAAGAGGAGTTTGCCATGGGGTTTAAGTCAGGAACGGTTGCAAGGCGTTAATGAGATAACCTGTGAAAATGATGCCTATCGTCGTGATGCCGAAAAAGATTGCGATGAGAGGCAGTTTCATGGCCCGGCGAAGCATCACGGCCTCGGGCAGGCTTAAAGCCGAAACGGCCATCATGAACGCGAGCGCGGTGCCGAGTGGAACGCCTTTTTGAAATAGGACGACCGCGATCGGGACGATTGCCGCACAGCTTCCGTACATGGGGACGCCGATCAGCGTTGCGATGGGGACTGAAAAAATGCCGGTTTTACCGATGATATGCTGGATCGTTGTTGCCGGGACATAATTGTGGATGAAGGCGCCGATCCCGACACCGACCAATATCCAGAGCCAGAGTTTTTTGATAATGGAGACGGCTTCGCCTAATCCAAAAGCGATCCTGGACTTTAATCCGCGGGTTCCTGTTTTTGTTTGAGCCGGTTCGGCGGCAGGCAGCATATCTTCGACCAAATGGACCTCAAGTTTCATTTTGCCGAGCAGGATGCCGCAAAAGATCCCGAGGGACATGCCGCTCAAGACGTAAACGGTTGCGATCTTCCATCCGAAGAAGCCGATCATGAGCACCACAAGGTATTCATTGATCAGCGGGGAAGTGATCAGGAACGAAAAGGTGATCCCCAGGGGGATCCCGGCTTTGATGAAACTCAGGAAGATCGGGATCGAAGAACACGAGCAGAACGGGGTGATGGCACCAAAGATGGAAGCGAAAAAATTTCCCCAGCCTATTTTTTCTCCCAGCCATCCCTTGACCTTTTCGTGAGGAAGGAACGTCCTGAGGAAGCCGATCCCGGCGATCATCGCAAAGAGCAGGATCAGGATCTTGAGGGAATCGTAGATGAAAAAAGCCACGGCTTCCGCCCAAAGCGCGCCGGAAGGAAGCCGGAGAACGGAGTAAACAAGCCAGTCGGCGACTAGCCGCAGCATGAATCTCCGCTGTCATTCTTAGAGCCGCAGCAGGGGCCGGTTTTTTTCGCTTTGTCTTCCAGCTTTTTATCGAGTGTCTCAAAGAGTTTTGCGAAAAACCCTTTTTTCTTTTCTTCTTTGTTAGTCTCTTTTTCCATAAGGGGACCTCTTCCTCCGCGGGAGACGGGGAAATTCAACTCCCGCGAAGGCATCGGAAGGGTTAACAGCAGCAGCAACCGGATTTCTTTGCTACTTTTTTCACCTTTTTCTTTGCCGCTTTTTTTGCTTTCTTGGCCATGATGGCTCCTTTGGGTTGAAGGATGGTTACAGTTTATTAAAAAACATCAACATTCCGATGGCCACGAACGCCGCCGCGCCGCCGTAGCGTATGAACTCAGGCTTGACGTATTTCGCCAGAAGAGTTCCGATGATGACCGAGATAAGGGTCACAAGCGCGTAGCCCGCGATCGAACCCAAGAACACGGAAAGAGGTTTCCTAGTCTTCGAGGCCATGGCGATTCCCACGAATTGGGTCTTGTCCGCAAGTTCCGCGAAAAAAATCGCGCTTAAAGTAGCCAAAAAGACTTTCCAATCCATAAATCCTCCTTGGGAGATGAACAGCGAAGCGGATTATACCATAAAGCGTAAGGTGTACGATGGAGATACGAGTTAGACGTACGGGGTACAGAGTCGCTAAAGAAAAAGATTCAGCAGAATCCCGGCCGTCAGGCTTACAAGAACAAGCAGGCCGATGATGAGTGCGTTCTCTTTGTGGTCCTGGTTTTCTTTGAGGAGGACCAGCAGCCCCAAGCCGCCGCTTGCCGAGAGACCCGCGATCGCTGAACCAAAAGTGATGCCGCCTTTGAGATAGACCTGGGTGATCGCAACGGAGACCGCGCAGTTCGGGATAAGCCCTATCAGGGTTGCGATCAGCGGCTGGAAAAGAGTTCCCGAAAAAAAGATACGTTCCAGACCCGTCTCTCCAAATTTTGCGGTCAGAAGGCCGATGGCAAGCGAAACCAAAAAAATAAAAAATAAAACTTTGAATGTATGTTTTAACGGAAAGAGAAAAAATGCTTTCCACCGAGGGATCTCCCGGCCGTGAGCATGGCAGTCACAGTAGCGGTGTCCTCCTTCGGGGATCACGGGAGCGTGCGGAGAATGAGGCGGCTTAAGGATTTTTTGGTGGAAGATCAGATTGATCATGTATCCGGCGATTGTCGCGAGGGACACCTTCGTGAGTAAAAGCCAAAGAACCAACGAGGCTTTGTCGTGCTGGGCAAGGATGACGGGAATCGCTTCATCCGAGGTGGAAACAAAGACCGCGATCAGCGTGCCCATCGAGATGCACCGGCGGGTATAAAGCGTGGCCGCGATCACGGAAAAACCGCACTGAGGTAAACAGCCCAGGAGCGAGCCCAGAAAAGGTCCAACCGCCGGTTTGTGGCTGATCTTCTCTCCGAGGAAGGATTCCGATCTGTTCTCAAGGAACTCAAGCGCGATATAGATCCCCAAAAGCCACGGCATTGTCGCAAGCGTGTCTTTTACAGCATCCAGCAGAACCCCGGTCATTTTCCCCGCTCCTTTTTAAACATTCAGATAAGGATGCTACTCGGGAATGCCGCTAAAATCAAGAAAGCTCAACGGAACCCGCGTACGGAGTACAGCGAACAAAAGAATGCGCTGCGCCGTACGCCTTACACCGCACATGTTTTGAGTCGTCCCGCTTGCGGTTATCGGGGGATTCTGCGAGAATACCGCCGGTTATGAAAAATTATCTTTGGAAATATTTTTTACCAGGAATCCTTCTGATTCTCTGCGCGTTCTGGGCCGGGACGCTGCCGGGCATGGTTTTTTCATTCCTGGGATTCCTCTCATTTTTTCTCGCCGGCATCGCGCTCATCATTGAAGGGCGCAAGTGTTTTGGAAAAGGTGAGGGGAAAGATGAGCGATGAATGCCGGCGTGACCCGTTCAACATTTTCCACAACACGGAGGTTCCATGACCTACTTTAAAATTTTGAGTATTGTGCTGGGTGTGTGGATGGTCCTCGGTGGAGCGTGGGCGGCCTTTTCCGTAGAAAGCTTGAAGCAAATCATCCTGAAGGTTTATCCGGAGGTTCGTCCCCGCTGGATGCCGGTCGTTGGGGCAGGCGTTTTAACCCTTGTGTTATGGACCTGGGTGGAATTTGCGAAAGCCGCGAGTATGGAGAATTTTGTGGTGACCCTTGTGATGAGCCTTGGGTTGGTGAAAGTCGCGCCGATGGTCTTCTTTTATAAAAAGTCCCGAGAATTCCTGATGGCGCTTGTGGGAGAGCCGCTCGCGTTCCGTGTGGTGGTGCTCAGCTCTGCGTCGGTGGGCCTGGCACTTTTGGCGATGGGACTGTTCTTTTAACTACTTTTTCTCAACGAAGGTCGTGGTGAGGAACACGGCCTGGTCGTGATTGACCTCGAAAAATCCTGGACCTACCTGAAAGTCCTTCTGGAGGCCGACGCTTTCTTTGACCACCATTTTCCCGCCTTTGGAAGATACTAAATACGGTGCGTGGTGGGCCAGCACGCCGGCAAAGCCGTTTTCCGTGGGAAGGAATGCGTGAAAAACCGTTCCCTCATAAGCGATGCCTTGCGGCGTAATGATCTTAAGCGAATAAGATGCGGCCATTTTAGACAGGGACCTTTATCTTCTCGTAAGCTTCTAATACATCCTCAATGCCACCCGCCATGTAAAAACACTGCTCCGGGATATGATCAAACTCACCTGCGAGGATCTTCTTGAAACTGGCGATCGTGTCCTTTAAATGCACATAACGGCCTTTGCGTCCCGTGAACGCCTCTGCGACGAAAAAGGGCTGCGAGAAGAAGCGTTCGATCTTGCGCGCGCGCATCACAAGGTCTTTATCCTCCGGAGAAAGTTCGTTGACCCCCAGGATCGCGATGATGTCCTTCAGGTCCTTGTAACGCTGGAGGATGCGCTGGACTTCGCGGGCAATATCGTAGTGTTCCTGCCCGACGATGCGCGGGTCCAGCATGCGCGAAGTGGAAGCGAGAGGGTCCACGGCCGGGAAAATGCCCTGTTCCACGATCTGGCGCGAGAGTACGGTGACGCCGTCCAAATGCGAGAACGCAGTGGCTGGCGCAGGGTCGGTGAGATCGTCGGCGGGCACGTAAATGGCCTGCACGGAGGTGATTGATCCCGATTTTGTGGACGCGATGCGCTCCTGTAAAGCGGCCATTTCGGTCGCGAGATTAGGCTGATAACCGACAGCGGAGGGCATGCGCCCCAAAAGCGCCGAAACCTCGGAGCCTGCCTGCGTGAAACGGAAAATATTGTCCACGAAAAGAAGAACATCCTGGTGCGCTTCGTCACGGAAGTATTCAGCCATCGTGAGACCCGACAAGGCGACACGGAGACGCGCGCCGGGGGGCTCGTTCATCTGACCGAAGACCAT
>PLLJ01000036.1 GCA_003140935.1 Candidatus Omnitrophota bacterium | reverse complement strand
ACGCGTTTCATCGCGGCGACCTGTGCGTTTCCGCCAACTCGACTGACGCTTATCCCGACGTCAACAGCGGGCCTGATGCCTGCGTGGAAAAGGTCTTTCTGTAAATAAATCTGGCCGTCGGTGATTGAAATAACGTTGGTGGGAATATAGGCGGAGACCTGACCTTCGAGTGTTTCGATTATGGGTAATGCCGTGAGCGAACCGCCGCCAAGCGCATCAGAAAGTTTCACGCTTCGTTCAAGAAGCCGGCTGTGCAGGTAGAATATGTCGCCCGGATACGCCTCTCGGCCCGGAGGACGCCGCAGCAGCAAGCTCAACTGACGATACGCGACCGCGTGCTTGCTAAGGTCGTCGTAAATGCAAAGCGTGTCGCGGTGCTGCTCATACATAAAATGCTCCGCTATAGCGCAGCCCGCGTAAGGCGCTATGTACTGCATAGGTGCGCTGTCGGCGGCGGCAGCAGCAACCACAACCGTGTAATCCATCGCACCATGACGCCTGAGCGTCTCGACTATTTCGGCGACGGTGGAATCCTTTTGACCGATGGCGACGTAAACACAGATTACATTTTGTCCCTTTTGATTAATTATTGCGTCAACGGCGATAGCGGTTTTGCCCGTCTTGCGGTCGCCGATGATCAGTTCGCGCTGGCCCCGGCCGATGGGGATCAGCGCGTCGATGGCCTTGATGCCGGTCTGCAGCGGTTCTTTCACCGGCTGGCGCTGGACGACGGACGGGGGAAGGGATTCGATCGGTCGTGTTTTTTTCGAAACGATCGGGCCTTTGCCGTCGAGCGGCACGCCCAGCGGATTAATGACGCGGCCTTTGAGCGCGTCGCCCACCGGCACCTGCGCGATCTTGCCCGTGCGTTTGACCTGATCGCCTTCTTTAATACCGCTGTCTTCGCCCAAGATGACCACACCAACGTGGTGCGGTTCAAGATTCAGCACCAAGCCCGTCGTTCCGTCGTGAAATGTGACCAATTCTCCGGCCATCACTTCGTCCAAGCCATACACGCGGGCGATGCCGTCGCCCACCTGCAGGACATAACCGACCGACTGCATCTCGAGTTTTGTTTCGTATTTCTGGATCTCTTTTTGAATGGCCTGTGTGACTTCTTCGGGTTTAAGCATTAGTACTGTTCTCCATTTATATTTTAAGGGTTAACAGTGCTATACCGCATACCCTTAAATTTAAATAAAAAGCGGTATTAGACGATCCCTTCTTCGACGGGGCTGAAAAGTTTTTGTTGGATCTCGTGAAGACGATTTCTGAAACTACAATCGATCTCTTTACCGGCAAAGCGCAAAATGAATCCGCCCAAAATGCCACGATCGATTTTTGGGATCAGGCGGATTTCCGTTCCAGCTTCGGGTTCCGTATCAAGGAGGGAGGGGCGAAGCCTTTTCGTGAGAACGGTCTTTAGTTTTTCCAGAAATCCGGATGAAAAGGGCACGGCCGAAACGAGCGTTACTTCCTGCACGCCTTGTTTTTTCTCGAAAATTTCATGAAAAACTTTTTGGATCTCCGGCAAAAGCGCAAAGCGTTTTTTATCGATCAGGACAAGGAGAAATCTTTCTAAAAGTTTCGTTTTTCCGCCGGCGAGCGCTCCCAACGCCAGAGCATATTTTTCCTGGTCTGTAAGCGTGGGATTCGCCATGAGGAGCAGGACCTTCGGCTGGGCCTTCAGGATCTTGGCGAGGGCCTGGAGCCGGACGGCTGTTTCCGCGAGGGAGCCTTCTTTCTCGGCGAGTTCAAATAAGGCGCGGGTATAACGATCCGCTGCGGTGGCATCGCTCATAGCTTTTTCTCAAGCTCCCCGAGGATCTCGAGCGCCTTTTTCTCTTGTTGGGAACCGTCCATCTTTTCTGCCAAGATCTTTTCCGCGACACGGATCGAAAGGTCGGCGATCTCCTGGCGGAGCGTGAGCCGCGCTTTCTGGACCTCGAGCTCGATAGCCGCTTTTGCTTTTTCAAAAGACGTCTGAGATTCCAAGCGCGCCTTTTCCTGGATCTCGCGCGCGAGGCGCCGGCCCTCTTGGATCGCTTCCTGCATCTTGGCGCGCGCCTCTTCTTCGATCTTTTGAAGATGTGCCTGATAGTCCTTTTGAAGCGCCGCGACCTCCTGTTTGGTTTTCTCGATCCCGCCCCATTCGCTTTCGAACCGTTCGCGCCGGGAACGGATAATGGCCAGGAGCGGTTTCCACGCGAACTTCTTAAGCACGGCAAACACGATCAAAAAGGCGATGAGCTGGACCAGGACTTCGCCGAGATGGATGTTCTCTTGGAAGTATTCCATAAACGCTTCTTGTTTAGATCTTGCCCATCAATACGAAACCGAAGATCAGGACATAAAGCGTCAAGGCTTCGATCAGGGCGCAGCCGGCCATCATGTTGACCAGGATCTTCTGAGAAGCTTCGGGCTGGCGGCCCGTGGCGTCCATGGCGGAAGCGACGGCTCTACCGAGACCGAGCGCGGAGCCGAACGCCGTGACGGCGAGACCGATCGGAAGCGCGAAACCTAATGCGGTATGTGAATCCATGAGAATTCTCCTTAAGTTGGCGGTGAATGAACAGGACTGGACGATTGTTCGGGCGCCGCAACATGGTCCTCGTCATGTTCATGCGGCATGATCAGTGAAATATACACGGTTGAGAGCAAAAGGAAAACAAAAGCTTGAATAAAACTAAAGAGAATAACGAGGACATTGGCAAAAAGCTGGAAAAGGAACGGCAGCCAATAATACATTGCGTTCAGTTCCGCGAACTTATAAAGCAGCTTGTCCTCGCTTGAGACGTTGGCAAAAAGACGGAGCGAGAGGCTCAAGGGCACTGCGAAGAATTCAATGCTCAGGTTGATGACGAGCATCAGCGGGAAAAGCGCAAGCCCCAGGATCCCGACAGGGTTTCCCGCGAGGTGTTTCGCGTAATTGACGAAGCCATGTTCTTTGATGCCGACCCATTGGACATAGATGGTGGTAATGAGCGCAAAGGCGATAGTGGTGCTCCACGCGCTGGTCGGTGATTTCATCAAAGGGATAAGTCCGAGCCAATTCTGGAGAAGAATATAGAGGAACATCGTCCCGAGGAAGGGGACATGCTCCATGCCCCGGGGCCCAAGAATGCCGGTGACGAATTCGGCGAGGCCTTCAAAGACAAGTTCCCAGCGGTTCTGAAGACCTTTGGGAAGGAATTCTTTTTTCCGCGCGGCACTGATCGATCGGATGGCGATAAAACCCAGGATCAGAAATGAAAAAAGGACATTTTCCCAAGAGAACAGAAAACGGACAAAGTGGGATTTCGGGAAAAAGTGTTCCAGGATCGTGATGAAATTCGGGAGTTCTTCGGTAACGTGTTCCTGGACTTGCGCCGCAGCCTGCACGGCGGTTGTCACCTGCTGTTCCGTCATGTTCATAGATCCCTTTTCTCGCTTCCTTTATATAGAAGTCTCAAGATCCGCACGGTCTGGACGACCGAACCGGCGAGTCCTAGAAGAACCAATGCTAGGGTAGTACCGGAGGCCCAACCCCATTTGACGATCAACCATTGGCTGATCAAATAACCTGCGAAAGGACCGCTCAGTAGGACCATGGGCACGGTCAGAGCCAACCCGAGCATCCAAAAAAGCTTTCGAAGATCTTTCTTGATGGTGTCCAAGGGGTCCGGGGTGGGTCCACACCCAACTTAAAAGGCTGCGTTCATCCTCAAAATTTTCTGGCAGATATTATCTGGCAAATCATATTTCTTTGCAAGGAAACTCGTGAGGAAAGGCGTACGGCGTACGGAGTGCGATGAAAAAGACTTCGCGTAACGCCGTACGCCTTGCTCCATGCAAAAGTTTAATTTTAAATGGATTTTTCTAAAACGTGCCGATAAAGTAAAGTCTCGGTTAACAGCGTGAAAGAGGGAGCCTTATGTTCAAAGGACTTTTTAAGCTTTTCTTCGGCCTGATACGCCTGGCATTTTTTCTTCTTCTTTTTGTGGTCATTTTTCATACGTGGGTGATCCGGCAGGTCCTCACTTTTTCTTTGAGTTATCAGTTAGGCGCGGATGTCTCGATCCAGCGCGTGAAAATGGACTGGAAGAATACCGGTTTTGAGGTCCAGGACATCGAGATCGGGAATCCTTACAGTTTTCCAAGAGGGACCTTGGCGAATATCCCTCTTGTGATCGTTTCGGTGGATCTTCCCGGAATTCGCGAGGGGATTTTTCGTCTCAAAGCCGTAGGTATTAATCTCCGGGAACTTCAGGTCATGAACGTTTCACAAAAGGGTTTAAATATCCTGGCGCTGAAACCTTTGCAGAAAAGCAACGAAGAACGAGGCGCTTCTTCACAAGAAGCCGTTCGGACGAAGGGCAAAAAATATATGCCCGAAGTAATGATCGACGAACTCATTTTCTCCATAGGAGACATCAGTTATTTGGATGCAAGCGGTCCCTCGCTTAAACAAAACCGTTACCGGGCCGGGATTCAAGGTGCGACCTATTACAATATTCGAGGAACTCAGGATGTCATCGCGATCTTGGTCGGAGAAGCTTTAAAGAAAATGGGTTTCAGTTATCTTCAGTCGCAACTCAAGAAATTTCAGAGCAACTCGGTTTCTTCTGGAGCCAAAAAAGGTGGTCTTTTAAACCAGGTCATGGCGGCTCTGGGCGAGAATTCGCCCTTCTGATCGTACAAACCTACTCCAATAAACGAATTGTAAGATCCCCCCTAAGGTGCAGAGCATTCTTCTGGGATCCTGCGAGCCGTGCTTTGATGGAGAGCGGCTTCAAAAATAGGCGACGAAAAGATTTTTTAAAAAGCTTGACACGACTTTTCTTTTCAATAGAATATCCACTCTTTCCTCAGAGGAGAGCTGTCTCCGCGTAAGGTGATTTCTGTCTTTAAACGTGGATGTTTTTTCGAAGGAAAATGGCTTTTTATTTTTGCTGTGGTAAAAATGTTGTGGCGAGCGATCGAAAGCGCTGAACAGAGTTAAGCGCTGGAGTAGCTCAGTTGGTAGAGCACATCCTTGGTAAGGATGAGGTCATGGGTTCAATTCCCATCTCCAGCTTAGGATGTGAAAACAAAACTTCAATAAGGGAGAACTCCTATGGCAAAAGAACAATTCAAACGTACCAAACCTCACGTGAACGTCGGAACGATCGGACACGTGGACCACGGCAAAACAACCCTTACCTGCGCAATGACGAAGGTTCTTGCGGCAAAAGGGTTGGCGACAGTTCGCGAATATGCAGATATCGCCAAAGGCGGGACGGTCCGTGACGATTCAAAAATCCTTACGATCGCAGTTTCCCATGTGGAGTATGAATCCGAAAAGCGCCACTACGCTCACGTCGACTGCCCGGGCCATGCCGACTTCATCAAGAATATGATCACGGGCGCTGCGCAGATGGACGGCGCCATTCTGGTTGTTTCAGCCGTGGATGGGCCGATGCCTCAAACCCGCGAGCACATCCTGCTCGCCCGTCAGGTCGGCGTGCCTGCTGTTGTGGTGTTTCTCAATAAGTGCGACCTTGTTGAAGATACGGAACTTCTCGATCTTGTAGAGATGGAAGTCAGAGATCTTCTCAAGAAATACGATTTTCCCGGAGATAAAATTCCCATTATCCGGGGCTCAAGTCTTCCCGCTGCTCAAAATCCATCCGATGTGAAAGCTAATCAATGCATCATGGACCTCGTCAAGGCGCTGGACGAGAGCATTCCGGAACCAAAGAGAGACATTGAAAAGCCGTTTTTGATGCCGGTCGAAGACGTGTTCTCCATTTCCGGGCGCGGCACGGTCGCAACGGGCCGTATCGAACGCGGAATCATTAAAGTGAATGAAGAAGTGGAGATCATCGGTTTACGTGAGAAATCTCTGAAGTCGGTCGTTACGGGCGTTGAAATGTTCCGTAAACTCCTCGATGAAGGACGTGCAGGCGACAACGTCGGATTGCTCTTGCGCGGCATCGAAAAGGATCAGATCGAAAGAGGGATGGTCATCGCGAAGCCGGGTTCTGTGACCCCTCACAAAAAGTTCAAAGCGCAGATCTACGTGTTAAGCAAGGAGGAGGGCGGCCGTCACACGCCGTTCTTCAAAGGGTATCGGCCTCAGTTTTATTTCCGCACCACCGATGTTACGGGGATCGTGACTTTGCCGGCCGGCGTTGAGATGGTCATGCCGGGCGATAACGTCGCTATCGAAGCGGAACTGATCATGCCGGTCGCAATGGAAAAAGAGCTCCGATTCGCCATCCGCGAGGGTGGAAGAACGGTCGGCGCCGGCGTTGTCAGCGAGATCATCGCGTAACATCTCGTTCGGCCCAAGTCTAGCATTTTTGGCGAAGCCCTGCTGGCTGTAAGGCGTTTATTTTCGCCGTAAGAAGCCTTATAAGCCGAAATTATTATTTGAGAGCCGTGTTTTTTTCGCGGTTTTTTTAAGGCAAAGGAAAAGGTTTTATCCCGATGCAAGAGATTATTTCCCTCGTGTCGTCTTGTGATCATAAGTCGACCTATTGGACACGGAAGAACAAGAAGCAAAATCCGGACAAGATCGAACGGCAGAAATACTGTCCGAGTTGCCGCAAGCGTGTCCTTTTTCGGGAGAAGAAATAAGTTTTTCGGAGCACATGGGACAGAGGCCTGTAGCTCCAATTGGTAGAGCGGCGGTCTCCAAAACCGCATGTTGCAGGTTCGAGTCCTGCCAGGCCTGTTTTTAATACGGGCGGGGCATTGAAGACTCGATATAACGCGAGGATGTTATGGTGCAGAAAGCAGCGAATTTTTTCCAGGAAACGCAGCAAGAGCTGAAAAAAGTCACTTGGCCGACTTGGAATGAGTTGTGGCAAGCGGCCGCTGTGGTGATCGTGGTGACTTTTTTAGCCTCCGGGTTTATCGGCTTTGTGGATTTTTGCGTTTCGAATATTCTCCGGATGTTGATCAGTTAAAGTTATGGCCGACGCAAAGTGGTATGTGGTACATACGCAGACGGGAGTAGAAACCAAGGCTCGGGCCAGCTTGATCAGCCACGCGGAGACCGCGGGGCTTTCGCATTTGATCCATGAAGTGTTGATCCCGCTGGAAAAGATCAGCGAGGTCAAAGGCGGCAAGAAAAGGATTAGCGAGAGAAAGTTTTTCCCCGGCTACATTCTGGTCAAGATGGAATTGACCGACGAAAGCTGGTACCTGGTCCGCAATACGCCAGGGATCTCGGGGTTTATCGGATCGGGGAAGAACCCGATCCCGCTCACGGAGAAGGAAGTCGGCGCTATCATCCGCGAGCAAGAAGAGAAGCAGACGAAACCCAAGCCAAAAGTTGAATTTGAAGAAGGCGAAAATGTCCGGGTCAAAGAGGGTTCCTTCGCTAATTTCAACGGTACGATCGAACAGATTAATCCGGATCGTGGCAAGATGCGCGTGATGGTCACGATCTTCGGGCGGTCGACACCTGTAGAACTCGAATACTGGCAAGTGGAAAAGATCTAAAATGGCCAAAGAGATTAAAACAAAAATCAAATTGCAGATCCCGGGAGGGCAAGCGAATCCCGCGCCGCCGATCGGTCCCGCGCTCGGTCAACACGGCGTCAACATCATGGAATTCTGCAAGCAGTTCAATGAGCGCACCAAAGACCGTCCGGGCACGATCCTGCCGGCGGTGCTCACGGTTTATAAAGACAAATCTTTCACATTTATTCTTAAGTCCCCGCCGGTGGCGGCGGAGATCAAGAAAGCCGTGGGTCTTGCGAAGGCCTCTTCGGAGCCCGGCCGTGTGATCATCGGTAAGATCACCCGCGATCAGGTGCTCGAGATCGCGCGCAAGAAAATGGTAGACCTGAATACGACCAAGATCGAAAGCGCGGCCCGTATCGTGGAAGGCGCGGCCCGGAGCATGGGCATTGAAGTCGTGAAATCAAAGTAAGAACAGGACAGACGATGAAACGCAGCAAGCGATATCAAAAAAGAGCGAGTCTGGTAGAAGAAGGAAAGCTGTATTCTTTGACCGAGGCCGTCAAGATCCTGAAAAAAGTCGAAAAAAGCAAAGCGGATGAAACCATTTCGCTCAGTTTCCAGCTGGGTGTCCGCGCGGAACAAGGCGATGAGAACGTTCGTGGCACCGTCAGTTTGCCGCATGGGAGCGGGCGGTCTTTGCGAGTGCTTTGCTTCGCCAAAGGCGAGAGCGCCCGGGATGCCGAGACGGCCGGCGCGGATTTTGTCGGAGCGGAAGAGCTCGTTGAGAAAGTCAAGAACGGTTTTCTGGATTTTGACGTCGTTGTTTCGCATCCCGATATGATGCGCGAAGTCAGTAAACTCGGGCGCGTACTGGGACCCAAAGGGCTCATGCCGACGCCGAAAACCGGTACGGTGACGCCCCAGGTCGGTAAAGCGGTTAAAGAGGTGAAGGCTGGACGTATTGAATTTAAAAGTGATAAAACCGCGGGGTTGCATGCGGTATGCGGCAAGCTGTCCTTCGGCGAGGAAGCGCTTTTAGAGAACGCGCGCACCGTCATTAAAGCCGTGAAGGATTCCAAGCCCGCGACGAGTAAAGGGGAATATTTCCGGACGATCCATATCGCGGCGACCCATGGTCCCGGTCTCAAACTGAATACGGGAGCGCTCTAAGTCATGCCTTCTTTTGAAAAACAATTGATGTTCCAGGAGATCGTCAAGGAATTCGAAAAAAGTCCTTATGCTTTTATTTCTAATTTGAACGGGATCTCGGTCCTAGATGTTTCAGAAGTGCGGCGAAGCCTTGAAAAGGTTTCCGGGCGTTCATTGATGGTCAAACATGCAATGGCCCGCAAGATCTTTGCGCAGTTCAGCGTGGCAGGTGCCGAGAAATACTTGAGCGGTTCCGTAGTGATCACGTTCGGGGACAAAGATCCTCAGGAGATCTCGAAAAGACTCGTTGATTTTTCCAAGACCCATGAAAAATGGAAACCCGCCGGGGTGATCTTCGAAGGACAGGTCTACGGCGAGGATTTCGTCAAACAGCTTGCAAAGCTCCCATCTCGCAAAGAGCTTCTGACGCAGCTCGTGTTGCGCATGAACTCTCCGATCCAGGGTTTTGCGAATGTCCTCGGAGCTCTCACGCGCAATCTCGTGGTCGCTTTGGAAGAGGTCCGTAAGAAAAAAGCAGCTACTGGCGCTGCATCTTAAGAACGCCAGAAAAAAACGAATGTCCTGATAAAGGAAATTCAATCAAGGAGGCATTAGCCATGACAGAAGCAACCGAAGTGAAGATTTCCGAAAAATTACAAAGCATCCTTACCTCAATCGAGACGTTGACGGTGTTAGAACTCGCAGAACTCGTCAAAGCGCTCGAAGTGAAGTTTGGCGTAAGCGCGGCGGCTGCGGCCCCCGTGGCGATCGCGGCAGGCGGTGCGGCGGCGGCAGGCGGTGCGGCTGCGGCGGATGAGAAGACCAGCTTTACGGTCGTTCTTACCAGCGCGGGCGACAAGAAGATCAACGTGATCAAAGAGATCCGTACGGTCACGAGCCTTGGACTTAAAGAAGCCAAGGACCTGGTCGAAGGCGCTCCGAAGACCATCAAAGAAGATGTGAATAAAGAAGAAGCCGAAAAGATCAAGAAGGTTCTGGAAGCTCAAGGAGCCAAAGTCGAGATCAAGTAGAATTCCGGTATAAGCAGGCGAACAAGGAACGCTGTCCTTAAGGAGGACAATACATAATGTTGCCTTTGATCAAGAGAAAAAGTTTCACGAAGATCCAGGATACGATGGACTTGCCGAATTTGGTGGAGATCCAGATCAAATCGTATGAGGAATTCTTGCAAAGCGGCCGTTCCAACCGCCGGCGTAAAAGCCAAGGGCTGGAGGCGGCGTTCGCGGACTGCTTTCCCATCGAAAGCTTTGACGGGACTTGCAGGCTTGAATATCAGGGCTATTCTCTCGGTAAGCCCAAATATTCCATTCCTGAATGCCAGAAGCGGAGCATGACCTATGCCGCGCCGCTCAAGGTGAAACTCCGTCTTGTCCGTAAAGGCATTGCCAAAGAGCAGGAAGTTTATATCGGAGAGCTTCCGTTGATGACGGAGACCGGCACCTTCATTATCAATGGCGCCGAGCGCGTGATCGTGAGCCAGTTGCACCGTTCTCCGGGCATGTCGCTTGAAGAAAGCCTGCATCCGAGCGGCAAAAAAATGTACAGCGTTCGTATTATCCCGTATCGTGGCGCATGGCTCGAGTTTGAGTCCGACGCGAACGACGTGCTTTACGCTTACATTGACCGCCGTCGCAAGATCCTAGCCACCGCGCTTTTGAGGGCGTTGGGTTATTCTTCGACCTATGATATTTGTAAGGAGCTTTATCCGGTTGAGAAGATCCGCGGGTTCGATCGCTCCAAGATAAAATCTTGCGAAGACGAGATCCTCGCTGAAGATGTCTTTCATCCGGCAAGCAAAGAGCTGATCGCCGCCGCGACGACCAAATTGACCAAAGAAGTGCTCTCTACTTTTCTTTCCAATGATGTGACATCCTTTTCAATTGTGAAACTTTCCAAGGAAGACCGCTCCCTGATCAACACGCTCGAGCGGGATCCTTACCGTAATTCTCAGGATGCGCAGCTTGCGATCTACCGCCGCGTTCGCCCGGGCGATCCGCCGACGGAAGCAAGCGCTAAAGACCTTATTCAGAAACTCTTTTTTGATCCCCAACGTTACGATCTTGGCCATGTCGGCCGCTTCATGCTTAATAAGAAGTTGGGTCTTAGTACCAGCGCCGCGGACACAAAGAACACGACACTTCGTCCCGACGATGTCATGAAAGTGATCGGCAAGCTTCTTAAGCTCCGTTCCGGGGAAGTGAGCATCGACGATATCGACCATCTCGGGAATCGCCGCGTGCGTTCCGTGGGCGAGCTCTTGCAGAACCAGTTCCGCGTGGGTCTCGCGCGTATGAAGCGTTCCTGTGTCGAGCGCATGTCCATTTATGACCTGGAAGCCGCGATGCCGCACAACCTGATCAATCCGAAGCTTATTTCTGCGGCGATCAAGGATTTCTTTGGACGCAGCCAGTTGTCGCAGTTCATGGACCAAACAAATCCTTTGGCGGAACTGACGCACAAGCGCCGTCTTTCCGCGCTCGGTCCCGGCGGTCTTTCAAGAGAGCGCGCGGGCTTCGAAGTCCGCGACGTTCATCCTTCGCATTACGGCCGTGTTTGTCCGATCGAAACGCCGGAAGGTCCGAATATCGGTTTGATCTCGTCTCTCAGCACGTTCGCCCGCGTCAACGATATCGGGTTCTTGGAGAGTCCGTATCGCAAGGTCGTGAAGGGCCGTGTGACGGAGCAGATCGATTATCTTACTGCGGATGAAGAAGATAAATATGTGATCGCGCAGGCGAACGCAACGCTTGATAAGAGCGGTCATTTCACGTCGGACGCGGTTTCATGCCGCGCACGGGGTGATTTCCCGAAAAAGAAACCCGAAGAAATCGACTATATGGACGTGTCGCCCCGCCAGCTCGTGAGCGTGGCCGCGGCCTTGATCCCTTTCTTGGAACACGACGACGCGAATCGCGCTCTCATGGGCTCGAACATGCAGCGGCAGGCCGTGCCCCTTCTGATTCCGGAAGCTCCTTTCGTGGGAACCGGGATGGAGCGTCATGTGGCGAAGGATTCCGGGGCGGTCGTTCAGGCCAAATCCCGCGGAACCGTGAAAGCGGTCTCTGCAGACGAGATCGTTATTGATGATTTTGTTTACAAACTCCGCAAATTCAAGCGGTCCAACGCCGGTACCTGCATCAACCAGCGTCCGCTCGTCGAAATCGGCGATAAAGTGAAGCGTGGCGATATCCTCGCGGATGGCGCGGCAACGCAAGGCGGCGAGCTTGCGCTCGGGCGGAACGTGCTTGTGGCGTTCATGCCATGGCGCGGTTATAACTTTGAGGACGCCATCATCGTCAGTGAGAAGTTTTGCAAGGAAGACGTTTATACCTCGCTCCATATCGAGGAGTTCGAGATCGAAGCGCGTGACACGAAACTTGGCAACGAAGAGATCACCTGCGATATCCCGAACGTGAGCGAAGAAGCCTTGAAGGATCTCGATAAAGAAGGCGTGATCCGTATCGGTGCGGAAGTGAAGCCCGGCGACATCCTGGTCGGGAAGATCACCCCGAAATCCGAGATCGAACTTTCCCCAGAAGAAAAACTTCTCCGGGCGATCTTCGGCGAAAAAGCCGGGGATGTGCGCGATGCGTCCCTTTCCGTTCCTCCGGGCGTGGAAGGTGTCGTGGTGGACGTGAAGGTGTTCGCCCGCAAAGAATCGGCCGCCAAGACCAAGGAAGAACGGCGTCAGGAAAATAAAGATATCAACGAGATCAAAGAGCGCTTCAACGAGCGCATTGATCTGCTGAAACGGGAGCGCCTGCACAAGATCTCGGACATGATCGTCGGGAAAAAAATTTCCGAAGACCTGCTGGATGACGTTCTGGGCGAAGTGCTCATGAAAAGCGGGCATGTGATCACGAAAGGCGATCTCAAGAAACTGGATACTTGTGATTGGGATTCCTTGCGCATCGATGAAGATCCGGACCTTGAAGAAAACATTAAAAAGATCGCCCGCGTTTGGGGCGACGAGATTGATGAACTCGTGGCCGAACGGACCCGCGAGACCGACCGCGTGAGAAAAGGCGACGAGCTTCCTCCGGGAGTCATCAAAAAAGTCGTGGTGTATGTTTGTTCAAAGCGCAAGATCTCGGTCGGCGATAAAATGGCCGGCCGTCACGGAAACAAAGGCGTGATCGCCAAAGTCCTTCCGGAAGAGGATATGCCGTTCCTTGCGGACGGAACTCCGGTGGAGATCATTCTGAACCCGCTCGGCGTACCTTCCCGTATGAACGTCGGTCAGATCCTTGAGACCCACTTGGGGTGGGCGGCCCAAACGCTCGGTCTCCATGTAGAAACGCCGGTTTTTAGCGGCGCCACGGAAGAAGAAATCCGGCAGATCATGAAAGAGGCAAAGGTCCCCCACGACGGGAAAATAGCGCTTTTTGACGGACGCACCGGCGATAAGTTCGATGAAAAGATCACGGTGGGTTACATTTATATGCTGAAGCTCGCGCATCTTGCGGATGATAAGATCCACGCGCGTTCGATCGGACCCTACTCCCTCGTGACTCAACAGCCACTTGGCGGTAAGGCGCAGTTCGGCGGGCAGCGTTTCGGAGAGATGGAAGTGTGGGCGCTTGAGGCGTATGGCGCGGCTTTCACTCTTCAGGAACTTCTTACCGTGAAGAGCGATGATGTGGTCGGCAGGACCCGCGTTTACGAAGCGATCGTCAAAGGTGAGCCCGCGCTCCACGCAGGCACGCCGGAATCTTTCAACGTTCTCGTCAAGGAGCTTCAGGCTCTCGGGCTCGACATCGATCCCGAACGCACGGCGAGCGTTAAATTACCGCACTCCGAAACCAAGGAAAAATCCGCGGAAGACAAACAGGAAGAAGCCAGGGAGAAACTCAAAGTATGAACTACAGCGTGAATACTTTTGATTCTGTTTCAATCCGCATCGCATCCCCCGAGTCCATTCGCAAATGGTCCCGTGGTGAGGTCAAAAAACCCGAGACGATCAACTACCGGACGCTCAAGCCGGAAAAAGACGGGCTTTTTTGCGAGCGTATTTTTGGTCCCACAAAAGATTACGAGTGCGCTTGCGGCAAGTACAAGCGTATCAAGCACAAGGGGATCGTTTGCGACCGTTGCGGCGTGGAAGTGACTCAGGCCCGCGTGCGGCGCGAACGGATGGGGCATATCGACCTCGTGACGCCAGTTTCCCATATCTGGTTTTTCAAGACCATGCCGTCGCGCATCGGGAATCTTCTCGACCTGAGCGTCCGCGCTCTGGAAAAGGTCCTCTATTACGAAGAATACATTGTCCTCGATCCGAAGCAGACCCCGCTCAAACCGCGGCAGCTTTTAACGGAAGATGAATACCTGAAAGCGCAGGAACAATACGGCCCGGAGAATTTCGTGGCCCAGATGGGCGCTGAAGCCGTCCAGACACTTTTGGCGGAATTGGAACTCGATAAGCTGACGGCAAAATATCATCGCCAGTTAAAAGCCGCCAAGTCCAAGCAGTCTCGCGCCCGTGCCGTCAAGATCCTCAAGATCGTGGAGGCGTTTTACAAATCCGGTAACCATCCGGAATGGATGATCCTGAAAGTGGTCCCCGTCATTCCGCCCGACCTTCGTCCGCTTGTGGCTCTGGATGGGGGACGTTTTGCGACGAGCGACCTGAACGATCTTTACCGGCGCGTCATCAACCGCAATAACCGTTTGCGTAAACTTCTGGAGCTGAAGGCTCCGGATGTCATTATCCGTAACGAAAAACGCATGCTCCAGGAAGCGGTGGATGCGCTTTTTGATAACGGCCGCCATGGTCGTCCGGTGCTCGGCGCCGGCAACCGGCCGCTCAAATCTCTGAGCGACATGCTCAAAGGGAAGCAAGGCCGTTTTCGCCAGAACCTTCTCGGGAAACGCGTGGATTATTCCGGGCGTTCCGTCATCGTGATCGGGCCGGAGCTTAAACTCCATCAGTGCGGGTTGCCCAAGAAAATGGCGCTCGAACTTTTCGAACCTTTTATCATCCGCAAGCTCAAAGAACGCGGTCATGTGCACACGATCCGTTCAGCCAAGAAGATGGTGGAGCGCGTGAAGCCCGAAGTTTGGGACATTTTGGAAGAAGTCATCAAGGAGCATCCGGTGATGCTGAACCGTGCGCCGACGCTCCACCGTCTCGGTATCCAGGCTTTCGAGCCCATGTTGATCGAGGGGAATGCCATCCGTATTCATCCGCTCGTTTGTACGGCTTTTAACGCCGACTTTGACGGCGACCAAATGGCCGTTCACGTGCCGCTTTCCATGGAAGCCGTGATGGAAGCACGCATTCTCATGCTTTCGGCCAACAACATTTTCTCGCCCGCGAGCGGACAACCGATCATGACCCCGACGCAGGATATCGTGCTCGGGATCTATTACCTGACCAAGGTCCGCGACAAGGCGTTGGGAGAGGGCCTGGCATTTGCTGATGAACAGGAAGCGATCCTGGCCTACCAAGACAATCAGATCCATAAGCACGCGAAGTGCAAGCTCCGTTTGGAAACGGGTGAGATCGTGGAAACGACCATGGGACGCATTCTGTTCAATGAAGTTCTTCCAGAGGGATTCCGGCACGTCAATGATATCGTGAACAAAGGCAAGCTTTCCAAGATCATCGCGGAGTGTTACAACAAATTCGGTCATGAAGAGGTCGTGAAGCTTCTCGATAGATTGAAAGCCCTCGGTTTTGCGGAGGCCACCAAGGCCGGTCTTTCGATCGGGATCGATGATATCCAGATCCCGGACGCCAAGGAAGGTATTCTCAATGAGGCTCGCAAAGAAGTCAAAGCGATCGAGAGCCAATACAAGCAGGGCGTGATCACCGACGGGGAACGTTACAACAAGGTGATCGATATCTGGACGCACACCACCGACCGCGTCTCAGACGTGATGTTCGAAGCGCTGGATGCCTTTAATCCTATTTTCATGATGGCCGATTCCGGTGCTCGTGGTTCCAAACAGCAGATCCGTCAGCTGGCCGGTATGCGCGGCTTGATGGCGAAACCTTCCGGCGAGATCATCGAAAGCCCGATCACCGCGAATTTCCGCGAAGGTCTGACCGTGCTCGAGTATTTTATTTCCACCCACGGAGCCCGCAAAGGTTTGGCGGACACCGCTCTTAAGACCGCCGACTCCGGGTATTTGACACGCCGTTTGGTCGACGTGGCGCAGGATGTGATCGTCAGCATGGATGACTGCGGTACCTTGAACGGGATCGTGATGGAGCCGGTGTATGAAGGCGAAGAAGTTATCGTGTCCCTCTACGACAGGATCCTCGGGCGCGTGGCCTTAGACAACGTTGTGGACGTCATCACCGACCAAGTGATCGTGAAATCCGGTGATCTGATCGATGAAGCGACCGTCAAAAAGATCGAAGAAGCCGGGATCGAGAAGATCCGCGTCCGTTCCATCCTTTGCTGTGAATCTCAAAAAGGTATCTGCGCAAGATGCTATGGCCGCGATCTTGCCACGCGCCGCCTCGTGGAACACGGGACCGCGGTCGGTATCATTGCCGCACAGTCCATCGGCGAGCCGGGTACCCAGCTGACCATGCGTACGTTCCACATCGGTGGAACGGCCTCCCGCGTGGTTGAACAATCCTATTATCGCGCCCGCAACGAAGGCGTGCTTCAATCCCATAATTTAAAAACGGTCGTCACCAAGACAAGCGAAACCGTGGTGTTGAATCGCAACGGTCAACTTTCGCTTCATGATCCGACGGGCCGCGAATTGGAACGTTACACGATCCCGACTGGCGCTTTTATTCATTTCAAGGACGGCGATAAGGTCAAAAAAGGCGAGATCTTCGTGAAATGGGACCCGTACACGGTTCCGATCTTGACCGAGGTGTCCGGAAAAGTCCGTTTTGAGGATATCAAGGCCGGCGTCACGATGAACGAAGAACTCGACTCGACCACCGGTATGACCGAACGTGTGATCATCGAACATAAAGAAGATATGCATCCGCAGTTGCTTTTGGTCGGAGATAAAGATGAGATCCTCGCGTTCTACCCGATCCCGACCGGGGCGCACATTGTGGTGAAAGACGGTCAATCGATCACGGGCGGAACGCTTCTGGCGAAGACGCCGCGTAAGGTCGCCAAGACCCGCGATATCACGGGCGGTCTGCCGCGCGTGGCCGAACTTTTTGAAGCCCGTAAGCCGAAGAACCCCGCCGTTATTTCAGAGATCGATGGTGTGGTGGAGATCGGCGAGATCGTCAAGGGTCAGCGCCAGATCATCGTGAAGAGTTCGACCGGGATGGCCAAAGAGTATTTGATCCCGCACGGCAAGCACCTGAACGTTTACAAAGGAGACCGGGTTCTCGCGGGCCAGCAGCTTGTGGACGGCCCCGTCGTGTTGCAGGACATTCTCCGCGTTTCGGGAGAAAGAAGTCTGCAACAGTACCTCGTGGAAGAAGTTCAAGAAGTCTATCGCTTGCAGGGTGTGAGACTTAACGACAAACATGTGGAAGCGATCGTGCGTCAGATGCTTCGCAAGGTCCGCATCGAGGATTCGGGAGATACGGAATTTCTCGTGGGTTCTCATGTGGAGAAACTTAGGTTTGCGGAAGAAAACGCCAAGATGGTTAAGAAGGGCAAGGAGCCCGCCAAAGGCACCTCGATCCTTCTGGGGATCACGAAGGCTTCGCTTACAACCGACAGCTTTATTTCGGCCGCGAGTTTCCAGGAAACGACACGCGTTCTCACGGAAGCGGCGTCGGCCGGTAAGCGGGACTATCTGCAAGGGCTTAAAGAGAACGTCATTATGGGTCATTTGATCCCGGCGGGAACGGGCTTCAAGTATCACCATAACATCGAGCTCGAAAAAGACCTTTCCGAGGTTTTGCCGGTCCCCGAGGGCGAGAAGAAAGAAAAAGCTGCCGAAGAGGCCAGTGCATCCAAGGAGAATTCATAATGGCGCCGACCATCAATCAGTTGATCCGTTTTGGAAGAAAAAAATTCAAATGGAAATCCAAGTCCCCGGCCTTGCAAAATTCGCCTTTTCGCAAAGGCGTGTGCTTGATCGTCAGGACTCAGACCCCTAAAAAACCGAACTCGGCCCTTCGAAAGATCGCCCGCGTGCGTCTGACAAATGGAATGGAAGTGACGGCCTATATCCCGGGCGTCGGGCATAACCTCCAGGAGCACTCGATCGTGCTCGTGCGGGGCGGCCGCGTGAAGGACCTTCCGGGCGTTCGTTATCATATTGTTCGCGGGAAGCTGGATGCTGCCGGTGTAGCGGACCGCACGAAATCGCGTTCAAAATATGGCGCAAAAACTCCGAAAAAGGATGCTAAGAAATCATGAGAAGAAGACGCGCGCAAAAAAGATTGATCGATCCTGACCCGCGTTACGGGGATTTACTGGTCGCGAAGTTCATTAATATCGTGATGGAATGCGGCAAGAAGTCGATCGCCGAGAGGATCGTGTATGACGCTTTGGATATCGTGAAGGAAAAAACGGCAAAAGAACCGCTTGAAGTTTTCCGCGCGGCATTAGATAATGTGCGCCCTCTCCTGGAGACAAAATCCCGGCGCGTAGGTGGGGCGACGTATCAGGTGCCGGTCAGCGTTTCTGAAGATCGCGGTTACTCCCTGGCTCTTCGTTGGATCCGAAGCTATTCCCGTGAACGCAAAGGGAAGCCTATGCACGAGAAACTGGCGCAGGAGATCATCGACGGTTTTAATAAGACGGGGCCTTCCATTAAGAAGCGGGAAGATATGCATAAAATGGCGGAGGCGAACAGGGCTTTCGCGCATTATCGCTGGTAGAAAAGAGTACGGAGTAAGGCGTAATCATACCGCCGCGCGCCGCACGTAAAACACAGAATAAAAATTAAAATGGCAGACGAAAAAAAAATTCATTTTCCGATAGACAGGATACGCAATATCGGCATTGCAGCCCATATTGACGCGGGCAAGACGACTACCTCCGAGCGTATTCTCTTCTATACCGGCCGCACCTACAAGATCGGGGAAGTGCACGAAGGAACGGCGGTCATGGACTGGATGGAGCAGGAGCAAGAGCGCGGGATCACGATCACGTCGGCCGCCACGACCTGCTTTTGGAAAGACTGTCGTATTAACCTTATCGACACTCCGGGACACGTGGACTTTACGATCGAAGTCGAACGTTCTTTGCGTGTGCTGGACGGTTGCGTGGCGGTCTTCGGCGCGGTGGAAGGCGTCGAGCCGCAGTCCGAGACGGTATGGCGTCAGGCGGACCGTTATCATGTGCCGCGCATCGCCTTCATTAACAAAATGGACCGTACCGGTGCCGAATTTGAAAAAAATGTCCAGCAAATGCGCGACCAACTTGGCGCGAACGCCGTTCCGATCCAGATACCGCTCGGCCTCGAAGAAAAACATCGCGGTATCATCGATCTCGTCGAGATGAAAGCCTATGTTTTTCATGACGAGAGCCTTGGTGCGAAATTTGATATCCAGGAGATTCCGGCCGAGTATGCGGAGCAGGCCAAAAAATATCGTGAACATATGATCGAAAAAGTTTCCGAATACGATGACGCATTGATGCATAAGTTTATCGAAGGTCAAGCGCCTACGGTTGCGGAGATTAAATCGGCGATCCGCAAGGGGACGATCAGCCTCAAGATGGCGCCGGTCATTGTCGGCTCCGCGCTCAAGAACAAGGGCGTGCAGCAGCTTTTGGACGCGGTGGTGGATTATCTTCCTTCGCCGCTCGATATTCCTCCCGTGAAAGGCACCGAACCCGGGACCGAAAACGAGATCCATCGCGAAGCAAACGATAAAGCTCCCTTGGCTTGCTATGCGTTCAAGATCGCGAGCGATAAATTCGTAGGGTCATTGACTTATATCCGTATTTACTCAGGGACGCTTTCTTCAAGTTCTTATATCCATAACGTGCGTACCGGCAAGACCGAACGTATCGGCCGTCTCCTGCTCATGCATGCCAACAAACGTGAAGAGATCGATGAAGCCGGCGCCGGGAATATCGTGGCCGCGGTCGGTCTTAAAGAAGTGAAGACCGGCGATTCGCTTTGTCTCGAGAGTAATCCGATCTTGCTTGAAACGATGTTCGTACCGGAGCCGGTGATCTGGATGGCGATCGAGCCTAAAACCAAAGCGGATCGCGACAAAATGTCGGATGCCCTTGGCAAACTTGTCAACGAAGATCCGACTTTCCGTGTGAAAACGGACCAGGAAACCGTCCAGACCTTGATCGGCGGGATGGGCGAGCTTCACTTAGACATCAAAGTCGATATCATGAAGCGGGAATATGCCGTTCAGGTCAATGTCGGGAAGCCCCAGGTTGCTTACAAAGAAACGATCCAGGCATCCGCCGAGGCCGAAGGGAAATTCATCAAGCAGACGGGTGGCCGCGGACAATATGGTCATTGCTACATTAAGATCGAACCGCTGGCCCGCGGCACCGGGAATGAATTTGCCGATGAAGTGAAAGGCGGTTCCATTCCTCGTGAGTATATTCCTGCCGTAGAGTCCGGGGTGGAGGACGCTTGTGCGAATGGCGTGTTGGCGGGGTATCCTGTCACGGACGTCAAAGCGACCGTTTATGACGGAAGTTATCATGATGTTGACTCTTCAGAAATTGCGTTTAAAATGGCGGGAATTTTCGCCTTCAAGGAAGCTTTTAAGAGGGCAAAGCCCGTTCTCCTGGAGCCCATCATGTTCGTAGAGGTCTTGGTCCCAGAGGAGTACATGGGGGATATTATCGGCGATTTGAACTCCCGCCGCTGCGTAATCCAGGAGCTTACGAATCGCGGCCATCTTAAGGCGATCCAGGGGCTTGTTCCTTTGTCTGAGATGTTCGGTTATGCGACTTCGGTCCGTTCCTTGTCGCAGGGACGCGCGACTTACACTATGGAGCCGCACACTTATCAAGAAGTTCCAAAAATGGTCGCAGAAAAGATCATCGCAGGATAAAAAAATGGCCCAACTCAAAGAAAAGATCCGTATCAAATTGAAAGCTTATGACCACCGCGTGCTGGACCAGTCGGTGCAGGAGATCGTGGGGACCGCGAAGAAGACCGGTGCCAAAGTGATCGGCCCGATCCCTCTTCCGACGCATATTTGGAAAACGACGGTGCTTCGCGGTCCACACATCGATAAAAAAGCGCGCGATCAATTCGAGATCCGGACCCATAAACGTCTTATTGAACTGGAAGAACCCACCTCCCGCACCGTGGACGCGTTGATGAAACTCGACCTCCCGGCAGGCGTGGATGTAGAAATTAAACTTTAAGAGAAACTTATGATCGGTCTTTTAGGTAAAAAAGTAGGAATGTCCCAAATCTTCGACGCGGAAGGTCAGCAGATCCCCGTGACCGTGCTTGAGGTGGGGCCGTGTTTTGTGACGGCGCTCCGTACCAAAGAAAAAAACGGATACCTGGGGGTCCAACTTGGATTCGATCCCGTGAGAGAGAAACTCCTCAATAAGGCAAAATTGGGCTCGCTGCGCAAGGCGAATGTTCCTCCGGTCAGATTTATCCGCGAGATCCGGACGGAAGACATCGCGAATTTAAGCGTTGGAAGCGAGCTTCGTGCGGAGAACTTTGAGGTCGGAGAATATGTGGACATCGAAGGCGTTTCGATCGGAAAAGGGTTTCAAGGCGTGGTGAAGCGTCTCAATTATAAGGGCGGCGCGAGCAAAAGCCATGGCTCCATGTTCGGCCGCGTGCCGGGTTCCATCGGTTCCAAGGCCGGCGGCGTGGGTTGCCGCAAAAAAGTTCGCAAAGGCAAAGGGCTTCCCGGTCATATGGGCGATGAAAAGATCTGTATTCATAATCTGAAGGTCATGAAAGTGGATGCCGAGAACCATCTTCTTGCTCTGGGCGGCAGCGTGCCGGGCGCGGAAGGCGGTTACTTGATCATCCGCAGCGCACTGAAGCGCGGCAGGAAAAGTTCCTGGAAAGTGAGAAGTAGTAAGCAGGGGTCCCCGAAGGAAACTTCCTCGGAAACTTCCAAAGCTGAAAATCCTCAGGACGGAACGAAAGCAAGTTCCTAACAATCAGGTTTAGGTCGAACGGTCTAAGGATCGAAAGAAAGGCATAAGAGATGAAAGCGCTTCTTTACTCGAAAGAGGGTAAGAAGAAACAAGAGGTGGTCTTGAATCCCGAGATCTACGGGGTGCGGACGAACGAGCGTCTTTTGGAACTGGTGAGGAACGCTTACTCGGGCAATCTCCGCAAGGGGACCGTCGATACCAAAACGCGCGGCGAAGTGCGCGGCGGCGGTAAAAAACCTTGGAAACAAAAAGGGACCGGCAGAGCCCGTCACGGTTCGATCCGCTCTCCGATCTGGGTCGGTGGCGGCACAGTATTTGGTCCGCATCAGAGAGATTACACGGTGAATCTGTCGAAGACGATCCGCAATCTGGCTTTAAAAGTGATGCTGAGCAAACGTGCGGGGGAAAAGAACTTGATACTTCTTGAGGCGGTGAAGTTTGAGACGCCGAAGACGAAGGAATTTGCCGCGGTCGCGAAGGCATTACCGGTTTTGAAAAAACGCACGCTTTACGTGGTCAAGAAAGCGACGCCGAATCTCAAACGCGCAAGCCGCAATATGCGCGAGAGGATCGAAGTGAAGACGGCAGCGGAATTCACGGCTTTTGATGTGATGCAGCGTGAAAAACTGGTGATCGATGAGGCGGCGGTCGAGCAGATCGAGAAGCGTTTGGCGGTCACGGCGAAGGAGAAGTCTCATGAAGCTTAATCTCTACGATGTCGTGATCGAGCCGCTCATCACCGAGAAGCTCTCAAAAGCCGCCGAGGTTGCGAGTCAGTACGGTTTTCGCGTGCATCCGCAAGCCAATAAAAAGGAAGTGAAGGCGGCTATCGAGAAGATTTTTGACGTGCACGTGGAAAGCGTGAATACGATGAACGTTTCGGGAAAATGGCGCCGCGTGCGGCATGTTCCCGGACAGACGGTGGCTTGGAAAAAAGCCATTGTGACCCTGAAAAAGGGCGAAAAGATCGACCTGACGAAATAATAAAGAAAAGGATCTATGGGACTCATTAAGTTCAAACCTACAACACCGACGCGGCGATACGGGAACGTTTCCGACTTTGCCGAGATCACCGCGGAGCATCCGTATAAACCTTTGACCTATATCAAAAAGGGATCGGGTGGGCGCAACAATCATGGCCACATCACTTCGCGGCGTATCGGGGGCGGGCATAAGCGCCGCATCCGTTTGATCGATTTTAGGCGAAATCGCATTGGTGTTGAGGCGATAGTTTTGACCGTGGAATATGATCCGAACCGTAGCGCCCGCATCGCGCTTGTGCAGTACACGGACGGGCTTAAGAGCTACATTCTTTGCCCGGACGGTCTCAAAGTCGGCGAAAAAGTAGTAAGCGGGCCGGATGTGGAAGTGAGGATCGGGAATCATTTGCCGCTTGAGAAGATCCCGGAAGGTTCCATGATCCACAACATCGAGCTTCGTCCCGGTTTGGGAGGCAAGCTGGCGCGTGCCGGCGGTGTGGTGGCGCAGATCCTCGCAAAAGAAAATGATATGGCGCATATCAAGCTTCCCTCCGGGGAAGTGAGGCTGGTCCCGGCGAAGTCGTATGCCACGATCGGACAGTGCTCCAATATCGATCATGAAAATATTGTTCTCGGGAAAGCCGGCCGCGCTCGCTGGCTCGGGCGGCGTCCCGTATCGCGCGGTGTCGCGCGTAACCCTGTCGACCATCCGCTCGGCGGAGGTGAAGGTAAGTCGAAGGGCGGAAATCATCCGCAGAGCCCGACCGGGGTAAAATCCAAGGGTTATAAGACGCGCAAGAGATACAAAACATCAAACAAATACATCGTGAAGGATCGCAGAAAATGAGCCGTTCAGCAAAAAAAGGCGTCTACGTTGACGACAGACTTTTAGGCAAGGTCCAGATCGCGAACCAAAAAAAAGACCGTCGTCCCATCAAAACCTGGTCGCGGCGCTCGACGATCACGCCGGAATTCATCGGGGTTACGCTGTCAGTTCATAATGGCAAAACTTTTATCAATGTGTTCGTGACCGAAAATATGGTCGGACACAAGGTCGGGGAATTCTCCCCGACGCGAACGTTCAGAAAACACAGCGCTTCGGGCGATAAGGCAAAAGCCCTTGCCGCCGGCTCAACGACCTGATTTGAAAGAACATCATGGCTAAAGACGAAAAAAAATCAAAAGTAGATGCGGCACCGTCACCGCGTGTCGTCAGGGCGCTTACGAAACATTTGAGGATCGCGCCGCGAAAGATGCGTCTTGTGATCGATACGATCCGCCGGCAACCGGCCCAGGAAGCGGTCGGGATCCTGATGCTCCTTAAAAAGAAGGGCGCCAAGATGGCGGTCAAAACTTTGAAAAGCGCGATCGCAAACGCCAAGAATCTTGGTTTGAATGAGAATCGTCTTTATGTATCGAACGTGCGTGCGGACGGGGGACCGGTGTTCAAGCGGTTCTTGACCCGTTCCATGGGGCGCGCCGATAAAATTCTTAAACGGACCACCCACTTGACCGTGGAAGTTCGTGAAGGGTTCAAGATCTGGGGCGGAAGATCGCCGGAAGACGCGAAAGCAAAGAACAAGAAAAAGACCGCCGCGGCGGCATAAGAGAACGAAGGCATAAGGGAGGTTATTTTGGGTCAGAAAGTTCATCCTTACGGTTTAAGACTTGGGTACATCAAGCCCTGGAAAGCGCGGTGGTTCGCCAAGCGTGACGCAGGGCCCATTCTCATGGAGGATCTCAAGATCCGTGCGTATTTGAAGAAAAAGCTGGCCATTGCCGGCATCTCTTCGATCGAGATCGACCGGGCATCGAACCGGATCCGCATCCGTATTTTTGCAGCCAAGCCCGGCGTCATTATCGGGCGGCGTGGTCAAGAGATCGACAAGATCAAAGAGGATCTTGCGGCCCTGACGAAGAACGAGGTGTTTCTGGATATCAAGGAAGTGAAAATGCCTCAGATCGATGCGCAGCTTGTGGCCGAGAATATCGTGCTGCAGCTTGAAAAGCGCATCGGGTTCCGGCGTGCGATGAAAAAATCCATCCAGCTTGCGATGCAAAAGGGCGCGTTGGGCATCAAAGTGCAGTGCAAGGGCCGTCTCGGTGGCGCGGAGATCGCCCGAGAAGAAAAATATCATGAAGGAAAAGTTCCGCTCAGCACTTTCCGCGCGGATATCGACTACGGTTTTGCCGAAGCCTTCACCACCTATGGGACCATTGGTTGCAAGACTTGGATCTACAAGGGGGATGTGCTCGTGAAAAAAGAGCAGGAAGCCCAGAAGATCGAGCTCGAGAAGAAATTTAAAGTCGCAGAAGAAGAGACCCAGAAAACGGAAACTGCGGAAGTGCCCCAAGATAGCGGGAAGCAGGAGAATAAGAGCGATGCCCCTACAGCCTAGCAGGGTTAAATTTCGGAAGCAGCAGCGCGGTTGGATGCGCGGGGTTGCTACGCGCGGTAGCAGTTTGGCGTTCGGAGAGTTCGGTTTAAAAGCCCTTTCATGTCATTGGCTGACCGGCGTTCAGATCGAAGCGGCCCGCGTGGCCCTGACGCGTCACGTCAAGCGCGGCGGCAAGATCTGGTTGCGTGTCTTCCCGGACAAATCGGTCTCCAAAAAGCCGGCTGAGACTCGCATGGGCAAGGGGAAAGCCGCTCCGTCGCATTACGTGGCGGTCGTGAAACCCGGCAAGATCCTTTTTGAAATGGGGGGGATTCCGGAAGAGATGGCGCGTTCTGCCATGAGGCTTTGCGCCCACAAGATCCCGTTCCGTACCAAATTCGTAAAACGCGAGGTGGCGGCTTAATATGCTAAAGGTTGCGGAATTAAAAGAACTCAGTATTGAGGAATTGGACGAGAAGGTCAACGTTTTGAAAAAAGGCCTCATGCAGCTCCGGTTCCAGCATAAGACCGGAAAACTCGAACGGCAGTCCGCGCTGAAGGAAGCCAGGCGCGACATCGCGCGCGTTAAGACCGTGATCACCGAAAAGAAGAAAGGCGAGAAAAAGTCATGACCGAGAACGGGCCTGAAGCTCAAAGTAAGCGAGTTCGTGAGGGTGTGGTCGTCAGCTCGAAGATGAACAAGACCATCGCCGTACTTGTGACCCGCCTGTTGAAGCATTCCAAATTCAATAAGATCATCAAAAGGCACGTCAAGTATTTCGCGCATGATGAGAAAAACGAGGCCAAGGAAGGCAATCGCGTCCAGATCGTCGAGACCCGGCCCCTTTCCAAGACCAAGCGGTGGCGTCTGGTGAAGGTGTTGCCGTCATGATCCAGATGCGAAGCGTTCTTGAGATCGCCGACAACAGCGGCGCAAAAAAGGCGGCCATGATCGGTGTGATCGGCCGTCACAGCAAGCGTTCCGCCGAAGTGGGGGATATTATCACCGCGTCCGTGAAAGAAGCGCTTCCGAGCGGTGCGGTCAAAAAAGGAGAAGTTGTGAGGGCGGTCGTCGTGAGGACCAAATCCCCGATCCGTCGCGCGGACGGTTCTTCCGTGAAATTTTCATCCAATGCCATTGTATTGATCGATAACCAGAAGAACCCGCGCGGGACACGCATTTTTGGCCCCGTGGCCCGCGAGCTTCGCGATTGTGATTTTTCAAAGATCATCTCGCTCGCGCCGGAGGTTGTTTAAATATGAAGATCCGTAAAGGCGATGAAGTGATCGTGACCACGGGGAAGGATAGCGGGAAAAAAGGGCGCGTGATGCGCGTGTTCCCGAACGAGGGGAAGCTTTTGATCGAGAAGATCAATTACCGGACGTGTTATTTACGTAAAAGCCAGGAAAACCCGAAGGGCGGGATCACGAAGATGGAAGGAAAACTCCATATTTCGAACGTCAAACTTATTTGTCCGAGGAGCGGTAAACCTTCCCGCGTCGGTTATTCCATCCTCGCGGATGGGACCAAGCACCGTATCGTTAAAGCATCAGGTGAGGTTTTATAAATATCATGAACCAAAAAGTCACCGTAGCTCCAAGATTGCTTGAGAAATACCGCACGGAGGTCGTGCCGGCACTCCAAAAGGAGTTCAACTATAAGAACCCCATGCAAGCGCCGCGGGTGGAGAAGATCGTGGTCAATATGGGCGTGAAAGAAGGCCAGGAGGACATCAAGATCCTGGACCAGCTCGCGATCGAGCTCTCGCGTATCGTGGGGCAAAGGCCGGTGGTGACGCGCGCGAAGAAGTCTATTTCGGCTTTCAAGCTCCGCGAGGGGTCGCCGATCGGACTGAAGGTGACGCTCCGGAAAAGCCGCATGTACGAATTCATGGACCGTCTTTTTAATTTTGCCATGCCGCGTATCCGTGACTTTCGCGGATTTCTGGATAAAAGCTTCGACCAGCGCGGGAATTTCACGATCGGGCTCACCGAGCAGACGATCTTCGCGGAAGTGGAATTTGATAAGATGAAAAAGACCCAGGGCATGGACATCACGTTTGTGACCACGGCCGAGAACAGCAAAGAGGGAAAGCGGCTCCTGGAGCTTTTGGGCTTTCCTTTCAGGAAATAAGGGATTACAAATGGCAAAGACTTGTTTGATCGTTAAGCAGAGATTGGAACCGAAATTCAAGGTCAGAAAATACAACCGCTGCCAGCGGTGCGGACGTCCGCGCGGCTATATCCGGAAATTCTCTATCTGCCGTATCTGTTTCCGGGAATTGGCCAACACGGGCATGCTGCCGGGCGTGGTCAAATCCAGCTGGTAATCAGGAGGAAAGGTTTTCATGTCGCGCTATGATTTTATCGGAGATTTTTTAACGTCGATCCGGAACGCCTCGAAGGCGCATAAGGAAAAATTGACCGCCCCGGCGTCTGTGATCACGGTGCGGATCGCGGAACTTTTAAAGAAAGAGGGTTTCATCGAGAACGTGAAACCGTTCAACGATGGGAACAAGAATTTTGTGCGCATCCATCTGAAATATCTTTCCGGGGGCAAGAAAGCGGCGATCCAAGGGCTAAAGCGCGTCTCCACGCCGGGATTGCGTCGTTATGTCGGATATGAGGAGATCCCCAAGGTCCTCGGGGGATTCGGAATAGCGATCCTTTCAACACCCAAGGGTGTTTTGACCGGACGGCAGGCCCGTGAGGCCAAGGCCGGCGGCGAAATTCTTTGCACGGTTTGGTAATCATCCATTAAGCGGATAATAAAAAGGAATTATGTCACGCATCGGCAGAAAGCCAGTTACGATTCCTGAAAAAGTGAAAGTGGCGGTCCAGGGCACGACCCTGAAGGTCCAAGGGCCTAAGGGTGAACTGACTTTGAGCGTTCATCCTCGTATCACGGTCAAGGTTGAGGGGGCGGAGGTCAAGGTCACCCGCCCCACGGATATCCGTACGGATCGCGCGCTTCATGGTCTGACGCGCAGTCTGATCCAGAATATGGTGACCGGCGTGACGCAAGGCTATGCGAAAGAACTCGAGATCGTGGGCGTCGGTATGAAAGCCTCCGTGAAGGAGCGCGTGTTGACTCTGTCGCTCGGATTCACGCATCCGATCGATTATCCGTTCGGTAAAGATGTGGAGATCAAATGTCCGAAGCCGACATCGATCACCATTGCGGGGGCCGACAAGCAACGCGTGGGGCAGACAGCCGCCGAGATCCGCAGTTTTATGAAGCCCGAGCCTTACAAGGGCAAGGGGATCCGCTACCTGGGCGAGCATGTGCGTCGCAAACAAGGTAAAACGGTCAGTTAATCCGGACAGCGCCGGGTCAGTTTAATTTTTACGGGTACGCGGCGCAGTACTGCGAACCCGTAAAATAAATAGCAACGCAGTGCAGAGGAGTTTAGAATTTATGGTCCAAGAAAAAGAGTGGGGAAGGATCCAAAGGCATCGCCGGGTCCGGAAAAAGGTCATCGGGTCGGCCGAGAGGCCGCGGGTGGTCGTGCACCGTTCCCTGAAAAATATTTTTGTGCAAGCCATCGATGATGTTTCCCAGAAAACGCTCGCCTCCCTCTCTTCCTTGGATAAAAAAATCGCAAAAGCGGCCACCAAGAAGGGAAAGATCCACGTTTCCGAACAGTTGGGGCAACTTTTCGCCGAAGAGCTCAAAAAAAAAGGTGTGGGGAAAATATCGTTCGATCGCGGCGGTTATCTCTACCATGGCCGTGTGAAGGCTTTGGCCGAAGCGATCCGTAAGAACGGCATTCAATTTTAAAGTAGTCACCGAAAGGAAATCCATAAAGCATGGAAAAAACAGCTGCAGCGCCGAAAACACAGCAAAAAGCGGGTCCGAGGGCTCCTCAATCTTCCTCGCGGTCTTCCCGAACTCCCGCCCTTTCGGCGGATGGTTCAACGACCTATGAAAAGGTCATTCAGGTGAACCGCTGTGCCAAGGTCGTGAAAGGCGGAAAACGTTTTTCATTCAGCGCGTTGGTGGTGGTGGGTAACGGTACGGCCCAGCTGGGATATTCTCAGGGCAAGGCCAACGAGGTCGCGGATGCGATCCGCAAGGCGCTTGTGGCGGCCCGCAAGAACATCATTAAGGTTACCCTCAAAGGAACGACGATCCCTCACGAAGTGATCGGGCGCTACGGCGCGGCGAAAGTTCTTTTGAAGCCAGCCTCTCCCGGGACGGGGATCATTGCCGGCGGTTCGGTGCGTGCGGCGTGCGAAGCCTGCGGGATCAAGGATATTTTAACGAAGAGCCTTGGCAGCGATAATTCCATTAATGTGCTGAAGGCCACGATCGACGGACTGACCGCGCTTGTGGACCGCAAGGTCCGTTATGACTTGGAAGGTGAAAAAGCCTCATGAGACACAAGACTCCTTATAAAAAGCGTAAAAAACGTTTGGGATGCGGGATCGGTTCCGGGCACGGGAAAACCTCGACCAAGGGGCACAAGGGACAGAGGGCCCGTTCGGGCTTTACTTTGAATCCGGGTTTTGAAGGCGGACAAAATCCTCTCTACCGCCGTCTTCCCAAGAGAGGTTTTAATCGCAGCGCGTTCAAGAAGGTCTACGCGATCGTGAATCTTCAGACGTTGGCGAAGCTCGAGGATAAAGAGATCACGCCGGAATTATTGCTCGCTAAGAATGTGATTAAAGAATTGCATGACGGATTGAAGATCCTCGGATCCGGGGAGCTTAAGAAAGCCGTCACGGTAAAGGCCCATCTTTTCAGCGGTTCCGCAAAGACGAAGATCGAATCTAAGGGCGGTCAAGCCGTCCTGCTCGGAAAATAAATAAAATAAGCACCGTGTCAGATTAATTTTAAGGGTCCCACGGTACAAGAACGGAGTTCTGGTGCTACAAGCGTTCGGAAATATCTTAAAAGTCCCCGATCTGCGAAAGAAGATCCTATTTACGTTCGGCATTATTGCTGTGTACCGGCTAGGGGCTTACGTTCCGACTCCCGGGATCGACGGCGTGGCGCTCGCACGATTTTTCCAGCAGCATATGTCCGGTGGGTCGCTCCTGGGTTTTATGGGGATGTTCACCGGAGGCGCGCTCCAGAAAGCGACGATCTTCGCGTTGGGGATCATGCCTTATATTTCAGCATCGATCATTTTGCAGCTTTTGACCGTGGTGATCCCGGCTCTTGAAAAACTCGCGAAAGAAGGTGAGGAAGGCCGCAAAACGATCATCCAATACACACGCTACGGGACGATCCTCCTGAGCATTTTACAGACATTCTTTATCGCTCTTTGGCTTGAAAATCCGGCGGCTTTCGGAGGATCGGTGATCGTACCGAGTCCGGGTTGGGGTTTTCGTTTGATGTGTATGCTGACCATGACCACCGGCACGGCCTTCATTATGTGGCTGGGCGAGCAGATCGATAATTATGGCATCGGCAACGGCATGTCGATCATTATTACCGCGGGCATCATCGATTCTTTGCCGGAAGCATTGCGCCAGACCTGGGTCCTGCTTTCACCGCTCGATCCGTCGCGCCAGCAGCTTGCATGGTGGAAATTCGTGATCATGTGCGGGCTTTTCGTGGGAGCGGTGATCTTTTTGATCTTGATCATTCAGGGGCAGCGAAAGATCCCGGTCCAGTATGCAAAACAGATACGGGGGCATAGGACTTATGGCGGGCAGAGCACGTATTTGCCGCTCAAAGTAAACCAGGCGGGCGTGATCCCGATCATTTTCGCTCAGTCGGTGATCTTGTTCCCGGCGACGATCGCAGGTTTTTTTCCGAACGCCGGGTCTTTAACCCGGCTCGCCCAGATGATCAGTTACGGAAGCGGAGGCTATATGGCCCTGGACGCGCTTCTGATCGTTTTTTTTACGTTCTTTTACACGGCGATCACGTTCAACCCGATCGAAGTAAGCGACAATCTCCAGAAATACGGCGGCTTCGTGCCGGGGATCCGGCCGGGGAAGAACACGGCAGAATATCTGGATTACTTGATGACGAGGATCGCGACGGCGGGCGCCGTGATCCTGGCTTTGATCGCACTTTTTCCGAAGATCATCGCATCGCCGCATGTGTTGAATATCCCGTTCCTGATCGCGAGCTATTTCGGCGGGACCGGGCTTCTCATCATCGTCGGCGTGGTCCTGGATGTGATGAAGGCCATCGAGTCTCAGCTGGTGATGCGGCATTATGACGGTTTCATTAAGCGGGGCCGTTTGAAGGGGCGCCGTTAATGAACTTGATCTTTTTGGGACCTCCGGGAGCCGGAAAAGGTACTCATGCCAAGGTCATTTGTGAAAAGTTCGGCGTGTTGCAGTTGGCGGCAGGAGACATTTTAAGGAAAAATGTCAAGGAAGGCACATCGCTTGGGTTGCAGGCCAAGGCCGTCATGGAGCGCGGCGCACTTGTTTCCGACGAGCTTGTGAATAACATGATGTTCGCCGAAATTCTGGCGTTAAAAAGTTCCAAAGGTTTTATTCTGGACGGGTATCCTAGGACGATCGTCCAGGCTGAGGCGCTCAAGAAGTTTTTCGCCAAGGAAAAGATCGCCTTGACGGCTGTCATTAATTTTATGGCGCCTGAAGAAGTACTTGTCGACCGGCTTTCGGGCCGGCGAGGTTGTCCCAAGTGCGGAAAGATCTATCATGTGCGCAATATGCCGCCGAAAAAGGACGGGATCTGCGATCGGGACGGGGAGAAGTTGACAATCCGTAAGGATGATGAGCCCGAGACGATCCGTCACAGGCTTAAGGTTTATCACGAGTCGACAAAGCCGCTCGTGGAGTTCTATCGTAAGACAGGGCTGTTGCATGATGTTCTGGCCGGGGGCGATGCCCCGTCGGTCCAGAAGATCCTAGAAAAGCTCTTTGAAAAGATCCACTAGGTCTGCATGATCGAGTTGAAATCGAAACGTGAAATTCAGTTGATTTTGGGGGCGGGAAAGATCCTGAAGAAAGCGTTTTCGGTTGTGAAGCCCATGATCGTGGAGGGTATCACGACGGAAGCCTTGGATCGCGCGGCGGAAAAAACGATTCTTGAAAATGGCGGGGAGCCGGCATTCAAAGGTTATCGCGGGTTTCCGAAGTCGGCTTGTATTTCCATCAATGAAGCCGTGGTGCACGGAATTCCCGGTGCGCGCCGTTTGAAAGATGGCGATATTGTCAGTTTTGATATTGGAGTGAAGTGGAACGGGTTTTATGCGGATGCGGCGAGGACCTGGCAAGTAGGCATGGCCGATCCGAAAAAGCAGGCGTTGATCCGTGCCGCGAAGGGTTCCTTTGACGCGGCGATGGTGGCGTATCAACCGGGTTGGCGGATCGGGGATATTTCAGAGACGATCCAGCGATACGTCGAAGAACGGGGGTTTCAACTGGTCCGTGATTACGCCGGGCATGGGATCGGGCGGCAGCTTCACGAGGATCCGCAGGTGCCGAATTACGGGAAAGCCGGGCGGGGGGCCAAGATCGAGCCGGGGCTGGTGATCGCGATCGAGCCGATGGTGACGGAAGGCCATTACGCCGTGGAGACGCTTGAGGACGGCTGGACGGTGGTCACGAAAGACCGCAAGAACGCCAGTCATTACGAAGATACGGTTGTTTTTACGGAAAGCGGACTTATGAATTTAACAGGCGATGAGGTTGTCTAGACGATGCCGAAAGAAGATGCGATTGAAGTAGAAGGGACCGTGATCGAACCTTTGCCCAACGCGATGTTCCGCGTCGAGCTTGAAAACGGGCATAAGGTGCTGGCGCATATCTCCGGCAAAATGAGGATGCATTACATTCGCATCCTTCCGGGGGACAAAGTGAAGATGGAGCTTTCTCCGTACGATCTGACGCGGGGAAGAATTACTTTTCGAGTGAAGTGAATGATCTGAGGTGAAAAATGAAAGTTCGAAGTTCGGTCCGAAGAATTTGTGAGAATTGCAAGGTCGTGCGCCGCAAGGGCTATGTGTATGTGATCTGCAGTAATCCGAAGCACAAGCAGCGACAAGGTTAATTGATTTTTTAAGAAAGGATCCAGAGTATGCCGCGTATCATTGGGGTGGATATCCCGAGAGAAAAAAGAGTGGATGTAGCATTGACCTATTTGTACGGGGTCGGAAAAACGCTTTCAAAAAAGATTTTATCGGAAGCCAAGGTCGATCCGGCGAAACGCGCCAAGGACCTGACCGAGGCCGAGGTTTCCGCCCTGACGGGCATTATTCAAAAGACCACGAAAGTGGAAGGGGATCTCCGGCGCGAGATCCAGATGAACATCAAGCGTCTGATGGATATCCGCTGCTATCGCGGGTCAAGACATTTGAAAGGCCTGCCGTGCCGCGGGCAGAGGACGCATACGAACGCGCGTACCCGTAAAGGCAAACGTAAAACCGTGGGCGGACTTGCTAAAGGGGCGCCCGCGCCTAAATAATCCGAACTTATCACCGAGATAAAGGAATGCTATGGCAAAAAAGAAGAAGATCAAACATATCGTCCGCGGCGTAGCGCATATCGCGGCAAGTTTCAATAATACGATCATCACGATCACAGACGCCGGCGGCAATTGTATTTGCTGGGAATCTTCGGGTTCGGCGGGTTTTAAGGGATCGAAGAAGTCGACGCCTTTTGCGGCCCAGATGGCTGCCGAGAAGGCCGCCAAAAAATCCATGGAATACGGCATGAAAGAAGTGGAAGTTTACATCAAAGGTCCCGGCGCGGGCCGCGAATCCGCGATCCGTGCGCTTCAGGCCGCAGGGCTTGTGATCAGCGCGATCCATGATATTACACCGGTGCCGCATAATGGTTGCCGTCCGCCGAAGAAGAGGAGAGTTTAATTATGGGAAGATATCGCGGTCCAGTCATCCGGTTACACCGGCGCGAGGGCGTGAACCTCGGTCTTAAGGGTCGGCGTACGACCGATGAGAAGCATGATAAGCGTTTATCGAAACCCCCGGGGCAGCATGGTCTTTCCCGGCAGAAGATCTCCGACTATGGCGTACAGCTGCGTGAAAAGCAGAAGATGAAGAGGATTTACGGAGTGACCGAGCGTCAGTTCCGGGTGTTTTTTGCGCGTGCAGTCCAGATGAAAGGCGTGACGGGCGAGATGTTGATCCAGCTTCACGAACGGCGCCTGGATAACGTGGTGTTCCGTCTTCTTTTCTCCGGCTCTCGCAGGGAAGCGCGTCAAATGGTCGGGCACGGGCACATCACCGTCAACGGCAAGAAGGTCGATATCCCGTCCTATGTGTGCAAGGTCGGGGAGAAGATCAGTGTGAAGCAGAAGGAGCCGCAGATCAAAAGGGTGCAGGCCAGCATGGAGAAGTGGAAGGATCTGAACGCTCCGGAATGGCTTGCGCTTGATCGTGAGAAAGCGATCGGAGAGATCACGAGACTCCCCACGAAAGTGGACGCAGGGCTTCCCGTCGAAGAAGCTCTGATCGTGGAATTGTATTCGAAGTAGGGAACAAGTTCTTTTCTTGAAAAATTTTTTATATCGGATCGCATAAGGAGGAAACACCATGGGTATTCGTTGGAAAACGTTTGAAATGCCGAAGCGCCTCGAAGCAGAACAGGGAACGCTGACGCCCACTTACGGCAAGTTCATCGCCGAACCGTTCGAACGGGGTTATGGGACCACGATCGGAAATGCGCTCAGGCGCGTGCTCATCTCTTCGATCGATGGCGCCGCGGTGACCAGCATCAAGATCGACGGGATGTTGCATGAATTCTCCGCGGTCGAAGGCGTGGTCGAGGACGGCGCCCAAATCGTGATGAACGTCAAGAAACTCGTGCTCCGTTATCATGGCAAGGGCCCGAAGAAGATCTATATCGACATCAAGAAGCAAGGCCCGGTCAAGGCCGGCGATATCCAGGCGGATGAGACGGTCGAGATCGTGAATCCCGAACTCGTGCTCTGCACCTTAAGCAAATCCCACACGTTCAAGATGGAGATGGAAGTGGGCCGCGGCCGCGGTTATGTTCCTGCCGAGAAAAACAAACAGGAAGATGCCTCCATCGGCGTGGTGACGGTCGATTCGTGCTTTTCTCCCGTGACCAAGGTGAATTTCTACGTGGAAGACACCCGCGTAGGGCAAGTGACCGATTATGACCGTCTGATCCTGGAAGTGTGGACGAACGGCGCCATGGGTCCGGAAGAGGCGCTCCTTTATGCGTCGAACATTCTCCAACGGCATCTCGATGTCTTCGTCAACTACGGCGAATTGCCGGAAGAAGAGGAAGAAGAAGAGGTCGAGGACAAGGAATTTTTGGATATGATCCACAAACCGATCAGCGAACTGGAGCTTTCGGTCCGCAGCGCGAACTGCCTCGAAGCCGCCAATATCAAAACGATCGGGGAGCTTATCCAAAAAACGGAAGGCCAGATGCTCAAATATAAAAACTTCGGGAAAAAGTCCCTGAACGAGATCAATGCGATCTTGACCGGGATGAACCTTCATCTCGGAATGAACATCGAGGACTCTTCGCTGAACAAGGGCGCGGTACCCGCGGCCCCGAAAGAAGCATAAGGATCTATCATGCGCCATCAACGCCGCAGAAGGACATTAGGGGTTGTCACCGCGCACCGCACGGCGAAGCTCAGGAATCTCGTGCGGGCGCTCGTTCTGAAAAAAAAGATCGAGACGACGCACGCCAAAGCCAAAGAGACCAGCGCGTTCGCGGATAAGATGGTCACGATCGCGAAACGCGAGGGGCTCCATGCCCGGCGTCTTTTGATCACCAAGGTCCGGGACCCGGAGATCGCCCGTATTTTGATCACTCAGATCGCCCCGCTTTTTAAGGGTCGCGAGGGCGGTTATACCCGCGTGCTTCGGCTGGGGTATCGTGCCGGGGACGGCGCTCAAATGGCTCTTTTGGAATGGACCGCGGTTTTTGAAGCGCCCGCCAAAAAGGCCAAGAAAAAGAAAGCGGCAAAACCCTCTGAGAAGGCGCCGGCCAAGGAATCTCCCAAGACCGCGGACACGAAAAAAGAGCCTGAGGTCACGGAACCGGAAGAGAAGAAGGATCCGGAGAAAAAGAAGGGTTTCCTCGGGAAACTCCGGAAGTTCTTCAAGGGCGACGAATACTAAGGAGCCTCAGTGATGGAACTTTCAAGCAGGGTTCTCGCGGTCAAGCCTTCCGTCACGCTTGAAATAGCCGCCAAGGCGAAAGCCATGAAGGCGAAGGGGATCGACGTGATCTCCCTGAGCGCCGGAGAACCGGATTTTGATACGCCCGCCTTTATCAAAGACGCCTGCATCGAATCCCTCAAAAAAGGGAACACCAAATACACCCCCGTCCCGGGCACGGTCGAGCTCCGTCAGGCCATCTGCCGAAAACTGAAGCGCGA
>PLLJ01000042.1 GCA_003140935.1 Candidatus Omnitrophota bacterium | reverse complement strand
AGCGTGCTCTTGCCGGAGCCGTTCGGCCCCATCACCGCGTGCACCTCGCCCGCCTTCAGGGAGAGGTCGATCCCCTTGAGGATTTCCTTGTTGCCCACCCGCGCACGCAGGTTCTTGATCTCCAGCATTTACCCCACCGACCCTTCCAGGCTCACTCCCAGCAGCTTCTGGGCCTCGACGGCGAATTCCATCGGCAGATTCTTGAACACTTCCTTGCAGAAACCGTGAACGATCATGGAGATGGCATTCTCCGTGGACATGCCGCGCTGCCGGCAATAAAAAAGCTGGTCTTCGTTGATCCGGGAGGTGGTCGCTTCATGTTCGGCGCGCGAGGTACGGTTGTTCACCTCAAGCGTCGGAAATGTATTCGCGCTACAGCGGTTTCCCATCAAAAGCGAATCGCATTGGGTGTAATTCCGCGATTTCCCCGCGCGCGGGGAAATCTTAACGGCCCCCCGGTAGGTGTTCTTGCCGAAACGTGCGGAGATCCCTTTGGAGATAATGGTGCTTTTCGTATGTTTCCCAAGGTGGATCATCTTGGTCCCGGTGTCAGCCTGCTGGTGATGGTTGACCACCGCCACCGAATAAAATTCTCCGGTCGAATGATCGCCCTTCAAAATACAACTCGGATATTTCCATGTGATCGCGGAGCCGGTCTCGACCTGCGTCCATGAGATCTTGGAATAGGCTCCCTGACAAAGCCCGCGCTTTGTCACGAAGTTGTAGATGCCGCCTTTACCTTCCTTGTCCCCGGCGTACCAATTCTGCACGGTGGAGTATTTGATCGAGGCTTTTTCATGCGCCACAAGCTCGACCACCGCGGCGTGGAGCTGGTTCTTGTCGCGGATCGGCGCGGTACAGCCCTCAAGATAGCTCACAAAACTTCCTTCGTCCGCCACGATCAAGGTCCGTTCGAATTGGCCCGTATCCATGGCGTTGATGCGGAAGTAGGTGGAAAGTTCCATCGGACAGCGTACGCCCTTCGGGATATAACAAAAAGAGCCGTCGCTGAAGACCGCCGAATTGAGCGCGGCAAAAAAGTTATCCTTCACCGGCACTACGGACCCGAGATATTTTTTCACCAGTGCCGGATGCTCGCGCACCGCCTCCGAAAAAGAGCAAAAGATGATCCCGTACTCTTTGAGCTTTGCCTTGTAGGTCGTCGCGACCGAGACGCTGTCAAAAACCGCGTCCACGGCCACGCCGGCGAGCAGTTTCTGCTCCTCCAACGGGATCCCGAGCTTCTCATAGGTTTTGAGGATCTCCTGATCCACGTCCGCGAGAGTTTGGGGGCCGTCCTTTTTTTGCCTCGGCGCGGAGTAATAGATGATGTCCTGATAATCGATCTTGGGATAACGGACGCTCGACCAATCAGGCTCTTTCATCTTGAGCCATTCGCGGTAAGCGGCGAGCCGCCACTCGAGCATGAAGGCGGGTTCGTTCTTCTTTTTAGAAATGAAACGGATCGTATCCTCGCTCAGGCCTCGCGGCGCGGCGTCGGACTCGACCGGCGTCACGAACCCATAAGCATAATCCTCAGGCAAAAAAGATCCCGCGTCGGTCATGGCTTCTTCCTCGAAGTAACTGCAAGTTCCGGTTCTTGTGCCGGGCCCATCACATCTTCGGCGATCATCTTGAGCGTGATGGTCTGATAAAGTTCATCCAGGGTTTTTTGCGTCTTGTACCAAATTGGTTTTAATGTGCACAATGAAAAATGAGTGCAAACAATGCTCTTCCGGTGCTTGATATCACAAAAAGCCTCGAAGGTGCTTCCTTCCAAAGCCTCGATGATCTCTTTGAGGGTGATCTCGGCAGACGGCCGGGTCAAGGCCCACCCGCCCCGGTTTCCCTGTTGGGAAGTCGTAATGCCGGCCCGCCTCAGCCCCTGCAGGATCTTCTCCGTAAAGGTCACAGAAAATCCTTCGTGCACGGCGATCTCCTTGGCCGTACTTGCCCCCGGCCAAAGCTTCTTGGCCATGTGCGCGAGGCAAATGACACCGTACTCTGTCTTCGTGGTATACCGCATATCCTTCCTTTCTTCACTGCCGAGTGGACAGGCATTCTTTACCTTGTCACTTTACTCTTATACGAAATTATAACAAACCAGACTGTTTCTGTCCAGTTCAAGAACCTTCTAAACAATCTCTCTAACTGGCTTGGGATCAATGCGTTGGGATAATCCTCAGGACTTGCAAAAAAGGAGACTTTCCAGAAAACTCTTTCAACCGCCTGCCGGAACGGAGCTTTGGGACTGAATGATCTTGACCGTAATGCAAATGCCATTTCCCCAAGGCCAAAGAAGCGCGCACTCGGCATGATCCCCGTCTTGGCGAAAATACATCGTCTGATCCTTGCGTATCCCTCCGTGGGGTTTGGCGCGTTGGTTCGCCTCTCCGGAAGGCGACTGACCTTCGGGCTTGAGCGGCGGACCAAAATAAGCCGTCAGGATCTTATGCAGAGGATCAAGATGGGTCCTGGAGATCACGGCTTCAAAATATTCCTCGCTTTGAGCGCGTAATTCTTCGATTTTGAGGGTCTGGAGCTCGGCAAGAAAATCCCGGAATGTCATACCGGTTTCCGCGGAGGGACTGGCTTCGTCGCATCGAACCGGAGCGTACGAATAACGGCAAGGAACGACGGATAGGTCACTGCAAATCCATCCTCTTTATCCGCGAACGTGATGGAAAAGAGTTTGCCTTGGTGGATCAGGACATAATTGATATATTTGGCGGGAAGCTTGCCTTCCATGGTTCTTTTAAACTCACCCGGCTTCAGCGTATAAACGCAAAACTTCGCTTTTTCCCCGCCGACAAAAGTAACGTTCTGCGTCCGGATATCGATCGATCCGAATTCCGGACTGAAGAGGTCTTCCCACTTCAACTGGTCAATGTTTTTAACCTCATCGAGAGTTCTTTCGGTGATATGGAAGGTAGCCAAAGTCCCCTTCTTCCCGTAGGAAACCACCACGCCCTGGAACGGAGGTGGCAGTTCGATCCAATCCTGCGAAGGTTCGATCGATAATCCTTTCGACGGGACTTCCATTTTCTCCGCGTGGAGAAAGCAGGCGGGAACCATGAAAAACAAAATAATTGAGAGGACGAACGTCCTGCGTAACAATCTAATCGACCTCGTTGATAGAAAGGATGCGGTCAAAAAGCGACCCGATATAGGAACGGCCGTTCAGTTCCAGATCGGAAACGACCACCTGGTTGATCCGGTTCTTCTCATCCGCCACTGGGTCGTCGCCGGTACGCTCGGCCCAGGTCGAATGGATCACATAGAACTGATCGTTCACGGTCCCGAGATAGATCATCTCGTGATGCGGCATCTTGAGGAGCGTGATCCCGGGTCTTGAGGCCCTTAAGGTTGCTTTTCTTTGCGCGTCATCCCGGAAAGGTTCAAAATATCCAAGCTGCGTTCCGACCATGGCTTGCTGTTTGGAATCGCGCGGCAGATCCACACCCATGCTCAAGAAAACGTCATGCGTAAATCCAGAACAGTCGCGACCGTTGTATTGCCCGCCCCAGCCATAGCGTGCGCCCAAGAGTTTGAACGCCTGGCGGATCACATTCGCCTGACTGTACACCGGGAAACCCTTGGTCACATCGCTTTTGCGGCTGATGTAACATTTCGTTAGCCCCACGGCCCCGCTCTCTTTGCGATAGGGTATCCACACGGGATAAGCCCCTTCGGAAGACTTGGAAGTCGCCATGGGGATCACCGTTCCCATGCTCGGCCGCTGAAAAACATCTTTCAAAGTCGCGTCGCGGAACACGCGGACACTTTCACCCGTGACCACAAGAAAACTGCCGGACTTAAGGCGCGTCTTAAGCTCGTCGCGTCCTTCGAAGATCACGATATCTTTCGCCTTGACCCATCCCCGGATATACGGCGCTTGAATATAGAACCATTTTTCATCGCTGGACTTGTGATAGATCGCCACCGGCGTCCAAAGCTTGATCAAAGTGTATTGCAGCTGATCAAACTCGACGTCCCCTTTTCCCTCGATCATTTTTACCATCGTCGGGACCGCGCGCACCGAGGTGGCTTGTGTCGCCACACCCCACTTCACTTTGATCTTGGAGGGCACTTGGTCGATCTGCATGAGGGGCTTGACCTTTTCCTCAAAAAAACTTTGGGGAACGACTTTGTCGTTTTCATCGAAAAGCTTGCGGTTCTTGAGCGTGTCGTACTCTAATTGAAGTTGGTCGATGACCGCCTTTCCGGGACGTGTCTTGTCGAGCTTAAGGACGTCGATGTTCTCAGGCACCATGTGCTTGATCTCTTCATTGAAATGTTTCATTTGATCCATGGTCTTGATGGGTTTTTCCGCTCCCGGAATGCGTTTGATCCAGTATTCCGGTGACTGCATCGCGGGAGTAGCGCTCGTGAGGATCATCGGACCCTTAGGAAGCGGCGGAAGCTCCTCTTCGGCATAGGCCATCGAAAAAATAAAGAGAAACGCGAGCAAGAATAAAACACTTCTTTTCATGAAGGAACCCCGTTCTATGCTGTTAAATGTAAATGCGGAAGGAAACCTTGCATAATCTACCCATAAAAACTGTTTGTGACCATGAAATTCGTTTGTTTTGTAACGGCATAAACAGGGTCAAGCTTGAAGACTCAGCTCGCGCATGATCGCCTGCCCGACCACGGCCCCGCTTGACCAAGCCCACTGGAAATTGAACCCGCCGATACGGCCGTCCACGTCCAGGACCTCTCCCGCAAAGAAAAGACGGGGGCACAAATTTGACGCCAAGGTCTTCGGGTCGACCTCCCCGAGGTCCACCCCGCCCGCAGTGACCTCGGCTTTTTCATACCCTTGCGAACCGCTCACTCCGATCGGACAATGAAGAAGAGCACGGATGAAAGATGCTCTTCCTTTTTTGGAGATCTGATCGAGCCGTGATCTTGGATCGATCCCGCTTTTTCTGAGAAGGACTTCCGCGAGCCTTTCGGGAAGATATTGCGTGAGGGAGCGTTTCCAACTCCGATCGGGATGTTCCGCGACCCCGCGCGCCCATTCCGCCAAAAGATCTGCCTCCCGGCGAGCTGGGAGAAAATTTACGACCAGATTTTTTTGTGCTGTCTGACAGCGGAGCCACGACCCGCTGATATCGAGTGCCGCGGGTCCGCTGAAACCAAGATGCGTAAAAAGCAGCGCCCCTTCGCTCCCGGCGATCTTTTTCCCTTCAGCGATCACGGAAAGCCTGACCGGCAGCGTAATGCCCGCAAGAGTTTTCCAATCGGGTTCGTCCGTAATGAGAGGCGCGAGCGCGGGTGTTGTCGGAACGATCCTGTGCCCCAAAGACTTCGCCAAAAGATAGCCTGAGCCGTCGCTTCCGGTCCCCGGGTACGACAGGCCACCGGTCGCGATCACAAGCGTTTCGGCGGAACACTCGAAATCTTCTCCCCTAACACAGAAATTTTTGCGCTCTTTGGAAACGGTTTTGACTTTTTTCCCTGTTTGAATTATTACACCGGCATGCTGGGAAGCCCGGAGTAAAGCTTGAAGCACGACTTTCGCGGACTGCCGCTCAGGAAAATATTTCGTCCCTTCCTCCAGGACCATCTCCACACCGAGTTCTTTGAAAAATGCCAGAGTGCGCTCGGGAGGAAAAGACCGAAGAATATTGCGTACGGTCCGGGGCTCGCCGGTCTGATAATCCTTTTCGCTGACCTTAAGGTTGGTCACATTGCAACGACCGCCGCCGGAGAGAAGAAGCTTGGCCCCGATCGTTCCTTGGGAATCAAGAACGAGAGTCCGAAGTCCGCTTTCGGCGCAGGGAATCGCGGCCATGAGCCCCGCCGGTCCCGCCCCTATAATGATCACGTCCCATGAAGTTGGCTGCATCGGTGCCTCCGCACGGCGCCGGTGTTTTTACACCGGCGCTGCGGGGTAAGAATCTCTTCCTGAATGATTAGGAAAGAACGACGACTTTATTCATGGCGATCTTCTGGACCGGCTTATCCTGACGGTCCCGGGGCGCCTGGGCGATCGCGAGCACCACATCCATGCCTCCGGTCACCTGCCCGAAAACGGAATGACGGTCATCCAGCCACGGGGTCGGGACCTCGGTGATGAAGAACTGACTGCCGTTGGTGTTCGGCCCGGAATTCGCCATGGCGAGTACGCCCGGTTTGTCATGACGCAGTTTCTTCGAAAATTCGTCCGCGAACTGGTATCCCGGTCCGCCCATACCGGTGCCCGTCGGATCGCCGGTCTGGATCATGAAGCCCGGAATCACGCGGTGGAAAATGATCCCGTCATAAAAACCTTTTTTGGCGAGCGTCACGAAATTCTCGACGGTCTTCGGCACTTCCGCTTGATACAGATCCGCGTAAATATCTCCCATCGTAGTCTCGATCTTGATCTTCACAATAGTGTTATCCTTTGCTGTTTCGGGGGTTGGGGTGGAAGGAACGGGGGTCGGAACGGGCGCTACGGTTTGCGTTTCCGGGACAGCGGTCGGCGATCCGGTGCGCGATGCGTTTTGGGAGGACGCCGTGGTTACCGACGTTTGCCCTGCGCATCCTGCGAGAAGAAGACAATAAGAAAGTAAAAACCATTTTTTCATGGTGACTCCTTTCGGTGAGTTTGGGTTTTTATACTGCCTTGATGATACATAAAATCTTGCTCCTGCCACAAAGCCCCGTCAAACTGCGCTAGGAGGAACCCAGCCTTTTGCCCACGGCCACCCGCCCCATAGCCTTACGCTCGTTTTCAGTCAAATACCTTTTCCGCAACCGGATATTCTTCGGGGTGATCTCCACAAGTTCGTCCTCTTCGATGAACTCCAGCGCAAACTCTAGAGTCATTTCCCGGGGCGTGATCAGCTGGATCGCCTCATCGGCTCCGGAGGAACGCATATTGGTCTGCTTTTTTTCACGGATCGCGTTCACGACAAGATCATGCCCCTTATTGTTCACGCCGATGATCATCCCTTCGTAAAGGATACAGCCCGGCTGGACAAAGATCTCTCCGCGCTCCTGAAGGCCCCAAAGCGAATAGGCCACCGCTTTTCCGTCCAATTGGGATATCTGCACGCCGGACTGACGCTCGGGCATATCGCCTTTGAACGGCTGGTATTCAAAAAAATTCTGGTACATCATACCCGTCCCGCGCGTCATGACCATGAATTCATTGCGAAAACCCAGGAGCGCTCGCGACGCGACAAGGAATTCCATGCGGACCGTCCCGCCCACCGCACTCATGTTCATGTGCTTCATCTCGGCCCGGCGCTTCCCCAAAGCTTCAATCACCCAGCCCTGATAGCCGGGGTCCACTTCGATGGTGACTTCTTCCACGGGCTCATAAAGTTCTCCTTCGACCGTCTTCAAGATCACTTTCGGCGGCGAAACCTCCAGTTCGTAACCTTCGCGGCGCATCGTCTCGATCAGGATCGCAAGATGCAGTTCCCCGCGGCCGGAGACCTTGAAACGTTCCCCGCCTTCCACCTCTTCCACTTTGACCCCGACATTCATCATTGCTTCATGCGTGAGCCGTTCACGGATATGACGGGAGGTCAGGAACCGGCCGCCGTCCTTACCTGCAAGCGGGCTGGTATTATGGGAGAAATTCATGGAGATCGTAGGCTCGTCGATCTTTAAGGTCGGCAATGCCTCAGGTTTGTCCGGAGAAGCCAGCGTTTCTCCCACTTTTACATCGTCGATCCCGCTGATGGAAATAATATCCCCGGCCATCGCGTCCTGAGCTTCGACCCGCTGGAGCCCCTGGTACTTCAGGATCTTGGTCACTTTGCCGCGGATCACCTCGCCGTTAAGCTTCACCACGACCATGGGATCGCCGTAACGGATCTGTCCGTGGGCAATGCGTCCGATCGCAATGCGCCCCACATAATTATCATAATCAAGCATGGTCACAAGCATCTGGAACGGCTGTTCGGGATCCGCGATCGGCGGCAGGACACGATGCAAAATAGTCTCAAGGAGCGGAGTCATATCCTTCCGCTCGTCTTCAAGGTCCAGCGCAGCCCATCCCTCCCGGCCCGAGGCATACACCACGGGAAAATCCAGCTGTTCGTCCGTGGCATTCAACTCACAAAAAAGATCGAACGTCATGTCCATCACTTCGTGGGGCCGGCAATTCGGACGGTCTATTTTATTGACCACGAGGATCGGTTTCAGATGTAAGGCAAGGGATTTTTTTAAAACAAATTTGGTCTGAGGCATCGGCCCGTCATAGGCATCGACCAAGAGCAGGACCCCGTCGACCATCTTGAGGATCCGCTCGACTTCGCTTCCGAAATCGGCGTGGCCGGGTGTGTCCACGATATTGAATTGCACGTCCTTATAACGGAACGAGGCGTTCTTTGAAAAGATGGTGATCCCGCGCTCGCGCTCCAGATCGTTGGAATCCATAATGGTAGATTCTCCAGCCTCGAACTTGTAGGCACCGCTCTGTTTTAAAAGGGCGTCAACGAGCGTGGTCTTTCCGTGGTCGACGTGAGCGACAATAGCGACATTCCGGACATCTTTACGTCTTTTTTGGATCGGCATAAATCCTCAGTGAAATTTTCCCCCATACGTTTGCCTGTTGGCAAAGGAACGACAAACGGAGTCTCACGACCTTACAGGCGGGATAAAAAGAAGAGCTTGGACTCTAATACTGTTCTCCATTTGATTTCATGGGTTAACAGTATTGCACCGTTTACCCCTAAAAATCAAATGTGAAACGGTGCTAAAAAACCGGGGCCCGGCTTTAAGACCGGGCCCCGGACTTTACGGACCTTTAGATCTTGACGACGTTGACTGCCTGATCGCCCTTAGGACCTTGGGTGATCTCAAACTCCACAGCCTGGCCTTCTTCCAAAGACTTGTAGCCTTCGCCCTGGATCGCAGTGTGATGGACAAACACATCGGCGCCATTCTCAGGCGTGATGAATCCATAACCTTTTTGATTATTGAACCACTTGACTTTACCTTTTGCCATTACGGTGAATCTCCTTCGTTATGTTGCGCGCCCTCCGGGACAAAGCGCCCCAGAGGAGAACGTCATTTTTGATGCCGTACTATACGTCAAATTATTCTATCTTGCATCTTATTTCGGATGAGTTTTTTATAAGGAGGACCGCTTTTAAGGATGCTGCCGCATTGAGGCAAATAGCATTTTATATCTTATCGCATCTTTGCGTCATTTTTTCGATAAGGGGAAAACTCCTCGAGCTTTTTGAGATTTCTTTGCACGTCGCCGTTGTTGGGATTCAGCACCAATGCCTGTCGCCACGCTTTCTCCGCCTCCCCCCAATTTTTCAGATTAGCATAAGTTGCCCCGAGATTGTTATAGGCGCAAACAGACTGAGGATCGAGACGGATCGCTTCCTTGAAAAGCTTTAACGCTTTTTGATAATGCCCAAAACTTCCGAGTGTGGCGCCATATTTGTTGTACGCAACAGGATATACCGGATACAGTTGTATCGCCATTTCATATTCACGGATCGCCTGATCCAATCGTCCGAGCTCTCCCCAAAAATAGGCCAGGTTCAAATGCGAGTCCGGATCGCGAGGATACTCAGAACTTATTTTTGTCCACAAAGAGATATTGTTCTTCCAGATGGGATGCATAAGTACTGTGATCATACTCAAGAGCGCTAATACGATAATGGAAAAATCCAGGACAAGTCTTTTCCAAAAGGCTTCAGAAATCAGGGGAACGCGAAGCTCGAAAATCTCCAAAAAAAACAGCGCGATCGCCATCGAAAAACCTGCGAGGGGTAAATACAAATAACGGCTCGCTATGATCGATGCGATCGGGATGAGATTGCTGACCGGCAAAAGGGCCACGCAAAACCATAAGAGCGCGAAAGATATTTCTCTTTTCTTCTTTCTTAACATAAGGACAGTGAGAGCGTACGCGAAAATCACTCCGATCGAAAACAGCACTTTCGGTTCCAGAATGGAATGAGCCATGATAGGGGGAAACGTCGATTGCAAGGTCGGATGAACGCGAAAAGGGAAAAGGATCCACTGGAGATACACAGCAAATACTTTTGCCATGGTCAGGAAGTTCGTATAGAAGCTCCCGCCCGGATACGGATAAGACGCTGTGAGCCCTTCCTGCTTAAAATAAAACCACACTCCCAGGTAAAGAAAAACGATCAGAAAATAAAGACCGTATCGCGACCGGGCTTGCGAAACGAGTTCTTTCCACTTTTGACCGAATGTGAAAAAGTAGTCATACGCGATCAGGGTGATCGGCAAGGTAATGGCCATTTCTTTGGAAAAAAGCGCGAGAAAGAAACAGCTTGCTGATGCAAGGGAGAAGACCCCTTGTTGCTTGCCTGGGGCGCGATCTTTGAGGATGAAGAGGATCCATGTTCCGATGTAAAAGAAAAAAACAAGAAGATCTTCCCGAAAGGATATGACGCTAACGGCCTCTGAATTGACCGGATGAACGGCAAAAAGCAATGCAACCCAAAAGGCGCCCCACCACTTTTTTAACAACAGCCCCGCAAAGAAAAATAAAAGCAAAACATTCAATAAATGCCATGCCAAGTTGGTGAGATGGTATCCAAAAGGGTTCATTTTCCATATCGCATAGTCCAAAAAATAAGACATGGTTACGACGGGACGGTAGGTTGTTTCGCCAGAACCGGGATAGACTCCCTCTTCGAGCGGACTAAAAGGACTCAGGTAGGCTTTGGTGAAAATCATAGGGAAATTTTTCCAGGACTTCACAAAGTCGTTATGCGTGATCACTAAATCGTCATCCCAAATAAACCCATTTTGAAGCGAACCCATGTACACCAGGGCCGGGATCAGGACTAGCAAAGCTACAAGAACAGGGATACTAGGAGCGAGGGAGGCTTTATTTAAAATGGACACCTTAAGATCTTCCTGGAATCAGCTGAAGGATATCAGCCACGGTAATGGATTTAAGGCACATGTTGTCACGACAAGCGGAGTCGCGATGATTCAAAGCGGACAAACAAGGTGAACAAGGCCAGTCGGCGTAGACCACATGACTACACTCTGTCAGGGGGCCAAAGATCTTCGGGCTCTCGGGTCCGAAAAGAGTGATGATTTTGAGGGAGGTAAGCATCGCTATATGAGCGAGACCGCAATCATTGGAGATGAGAACGTGAGACATCGAAAAAAGCTCTAATAACTCTTCCAACGAAGTTTGACCCGTGAGACTGAAGCATCGCGGGTCGGCAACGGCCTCGACCATCCGGTCGGCTTTCCCTGCTACACCGTCCACTCCGACAAGGATCACACATGCCAACGTGTCCTGGAGGATCAACCGGGTCAATTCGATAAAACGCTCGAGAGGCCATTCTCTTAAAGGAAGCATTCCCTCGCCGGGATTAATAAGAAATACTTTCTCCCACAAAATAATTTTTTTCTGTTCTTTGAGCTTGCGAAGAAGCCTTTCACGCACCTCTTTGTCGGGAGTGTACCTCGGAAAAACAAGGTCCTTAGGGTTTGTCGGAAAAAAAAGTTCGGGACTTGTCTTCGCCGGTTTTTGAATGTCTTGGCAGAGAGCTAAAAAGTTCTTGGTGACATGGAGCAAAGGGTTGTAGGACACCCTGTGGGTCATAAGACTCCCGCGATAGAGCCCCTCAAACGTATAACGGTCAAATCCTATCCGTTTCGGCGCGTGGATGAAATACGTTAAAAGCGCGGAAATACGGGAAAAAAATTCGAGGTCAAAAATGAAATCCATATCCTCGTGGCGCAACCGAATGATCGCCGTCAAAATATCGAAGACAAATCCCAAAGGACTTTCGCGAATCACGTATAAATTTTTTTCAGGAATGATCCCTTCCATAAAACGGAAAATTTCTTGATTTTTCTTGAAAGTCAAAAAATAGAACTGAGCATCGGGATATTCCCGCTTTAAACGGGCCATGAGTGGAAACGATAAAATAATGGCTCCTAATTCGGAGAACTTGATGAAAAGGATATTGCGGATAGGCCGAGGGGCCGGGCGGGTACGGCGAAAAAAAATCACGATGCGGTTAAAGACACTTACTAAAAAACAGAGGGGAACCCCGAACCAGAGGTCGATTTTTCTTACAAGATCAATGTTCATACGGCAACCAGGGTCATCACGGTTAAATCTTTTCCCAGTGCAGAACTTCAGAGAGGGTGCGGCGTTTGTGTTGTTTAGGTTCACGTACGGCCCATCCGACCGAGATCAGACTGATGAGTTTTAAGTGTTCCGGCGCTCCGAGAAGCCTCGAGACTTCTTCACAATACTCTTTTTTATCACCCGCGACCCAACAAGTGCCGAGCCCCAGGTCCGTTGCCGCGAGGAGAATGTTCTCGGTCGCCGCGGAGCCGTCCTCGAGATAATATTTTGTATCCTGGCAAAAAACCACAATGCAGGCCGTCGCTTGTTTGAGGAACACCCCCGTGCTGATGATCCCGGCGAGCTTATCGAGCATCGCACGGCCGATGATCACCACGAATTCCCACGGCTCGACCGCCCGGGCGCTCGGCGCACGCCGTCCCGCATCCACGAGCTTTTCCAGCATGTCCTTCGGAACTGGCTGGTTCATATAATCGCGAACGCTGGCGCGCTTCGCAAGGGCATCCAAGGTTTCCACGGTCCTCCCCCCCTTTCTATCTGTCCAAAACGGCGGATCTCCGCCAAAGGACGGATCCGTCCAAGGCAGTGTGGCGGAAAATCCCCGCAGCAACTTGCGTCCCGCAAGATGATGCGGTCATTTGACAAGTGCCGCCATTTTTTTACCGAGTTCATAGCAGGCGGCAAGCTGCCCTTCATCCGGAGCATAAACCACCGAAAGCAAAGGCTGGACGACCTCAACCCCTGCCGCCGCAAGTGTATTTTGAAGCGATTGGATCGCGATCCCGGACCAACCGTAGGAACCAAATGCACAACCGATACGCTTTTTCGGATGCAGTCCCTTGAGGCATTCCATAAAAGAAGTCATGTTCGGCAGGATCCCGCTGTCATGGTTCGAAGAACCCACGATGAAGGCCTTGGCATCAAGCATGTCGTGGATCACCTCCGTGCGGTCCGATTGAGCCATATCATAAAGCTCGAATTTCACCCCCGCGTCATGGATGCCCTCCACGATCTTTTGCGCCATTTTCGCGGTGGAACCCCACATCGTTTCATAAACCACGACGATCTTGGGTTTTGTTTCATTTGAGGCCCAGCGTTGATAGGCTTGAAGGATCTTTCCCGGATCTTTCCGCCAACTGAGTCCGTGGGATGTGGCGATCATCTTGATGGGAATGGCCATCTTCTCGATCTCCGCGAGCCGTTGGGTGATCAATTGGCTGAACGGCCAAAGAATACCGGCATAATATTTTCCGGCCTCTTCCATGAGGGTTTCTTGCGGCACCTCGTCATCAAAGCGCTCGCTCGTGGCATAGTGCTGACCGAACGCGTCGTTGGAGAAAAGGATTTGGTCTTCGATCATATAGCTCATCATGCTGTCCGGCCAATGGATCATCGGAATCTCGATGAATTGAAGCGTCCTTTTCCCGAGACTCAGCCGGTCGCCGGTCTTCACGGAGTGAAAATCGAGCTTCTGCTGGTAATAACGCTCAAGCCCCTGCCCTGCACGCGCGCTCCCGTAGATCCTGGCTTTGGGACAAAGCTTGACGAGGGCGGGTAACGCTCCGGAATGATCGGGTTCGATGTGATTGACGATGATGGTATCGATCTTTTCGGGCGGAAGCACGGTCCGGATCCTCTGGAGCATCTCTTCCGTGAAGGGGCCGTAGACCGTATCGATCAGCGTAACTTTTTCATCGAGGATCAGATAGGCGTTATAGGTCGTGCCGCGCTTCGTGGTAAAAGTCTGCCCGTGAAAATGATGAGCATTCCAATCGATCGCTCCGACCCACCAGATATTTTTCGCTATCGGAATAGCCTTCATCGGAAAATCCTTCTTACTTCCTCCGGCCCAAAAATAAAACAACGTTATCCATCACGGCGCCCGTATGAGCACTCAAGACGTGACGGGCATACCGGCCCAACCATCCCCCCGTGACTTTGGGTGTAAAGGGTTTGAGTTGGGAGAGCCGCTTTTTGATCTCTTGGGCCGGAAGGTCGACATCCATCGTCCTTTTTGTGGCATCGATTCTGATCGTATCACCATTTTTAATGATCGCGATTGGTCCTCCCGCGGCGGCTTCCGGCGAAATATGCCCGATACAAAGTCCGCGCGTCCCACCGGAGAAACGTCCGTCCGTGATCAGCGCCGCCTTGATCTCCCGGCCTTTCAGGGCCGAGGTCGGTGAGAGCATTTCCTGCATTCCCGGCCCGCCCTTGGGTCCTTCATAGCGGATCACCACGACATCACCGTCCACGACCTTGCCCTTCAGGATTGCTTCAAGCGCGCTTTCCTGCGAATCGTAGCACTTCGCGCGTCCGGTGAATTGCATCATGTCTTTATCCACGCCGGCCGTCTTTACTACCGCACCTTCCGGCGCGATATTTCCATACAGGACCGCGAGTCCGCCTTCTTTCGAAAAAACTTTCTCTCCGGAACGGATCACATCGCCATCGGGATCCGGTGCTTTTTCCACCATGTTCCGCAAACTTCCTACGCATGTCTTGAGGTCAAGATCGAGCGGCGCCCGGCCATCTTGAGAAACTGATTTCAAGATCGTCGCGATCCCGCCTTTACGATGAACATCTTCGAGATGGATTTCAGGACGCGACGGCGACACTTTACAGACCGTGGGCGTCAGTTTAGCGAGCTGATTGATCCGTTTGATGGAATAAGCAATACCGGCCTCGCACGCCAGCGCCAGCGTGTGAAGGACCGTGTTACTCGAACCGCCCATGGCCAGGTCGAGAATAAAAGCATTATCGATCGACGCCTTGGTCACAATATCGAGCGGACGGATATTGTTGAGAAGCGCGTTCTCTAAAGTGTCCGCCGCCTGTTCGACCAGCCTGATACGCTCAGGATTGATCGCCCAAGATGTTTTTTTCGCATCGGTCCACACCGCCGCAGGGATCGTGCCGTTCCCCGGCTGCGCCAATCCGATCGCCTCGGCCAGACAATTCATGGAATTGGCCGTGAACATTCCCGCGCAGCTTCCGCAGGTGCGGCACGCGGTATTGGCAAGATCTTCAAGGTGGCCCGGAGACATCTTGCCGGCCGCTTCGCTCCCCACACCCTCAAAGATCGTAATGAGATCGGTATTCTTTGCGCCCGCAAGCATCGGCCCGCCGCTCACATAGACCGAAGGGATATTCAGGCGCACCATGGCATTCAACATCCCCGGAACGATCTTGTCGCAATTGCCGATTCCGATCCAACCGTCGCAGGGATGAGCCCCCACGATGCTTTCGATCTGGTCCGTGATCAGCTCGCGGGAAGGGAGCGAGTATTTCATCCCGAAATGGCCCATCGCGATGCCGTCGCAAATGGCCGCCCCGATATTCGCGTACCAGACGTTATAGCCTTTGGTCTTAAGCGCGGTCACAAGCTTCTCCCCCAGGACATTCAAATGAACATGACCCGGGATATGAGTCGTGTAGGAATTAATGACGGTCACAAATTTTTTCTTCCGGTCGGCCACCTCTCCTAAAACACCCGCGGCCACCATCAGTCCCGCAGCCGGCAGCATGTGCATGCCCTCGCCCACCACCCGGCTTCCGTGTTTTTGGATCGCTTCAATCCCGGGATTCACAGCTTTTTTCATTTTCGTTCCTTTCATTTCATCTTTTGCGATTTGTGCACAACCGTACCGGTGTATTGGAGCATGGCATCCACCGCGGCCTTCGCGCGCAAACGAACGGATGCTTCGACCTTGACGGCATAACGCATCTTTTCAAGTGAGTCTTTCACATCCTTCAAGGTCGTCATCTTCATCATCGGACAGATCAGATAATCCGAGGCAACATGAAATGTCTTGCCCGGATTTTCCTTCTGCATGCGGTGGAGCAACCCCACCTCAGTCCCGACGATAAAGGACGTCCCTGCCGGTTGCGTTTTGACATAGCTGAGCATCCCCGAAGTGCTCCCTATAAAATCGGCAAGTTCCAGGGTCTCGGGTTTGCACTCCGGATGCATGATCACCTGCGCCCCCGGCCATTTCTTTCTCGCCTCCGCTATCGCAAAAGTCGATAGGAGAGCGTGCGTTGGACAGCAGCCGTCCCACAGGATGATCTCACGTTGCGCCATCTTCGCCGCATAATGCCCCAAATTATAGTCCGGGACAAAGAGGATCGGCCGGTTTCGGTCGATCGCCTGGACGATCTGGACGGCGTTGGCGGAGGTGCAACAGATGTCGCTTTCCGCTTTCACCTCCGCGGAACTGTTTACATAGGTCACCACCACAGCGTCCGGATTTTTTTCTTTCGCCTCGCGAAGTCTCTCCGCAGTCGCATAATCGGCAAGGGTGCAGCCGGCCTCCAGAACGGGCAGGAGCACGGTCTTATCCGGAGAAAGGATCGCCGCAGTCTCTCCCATGAACTGAACACCGCAAAAAACGATCACTTTGGCAGGCGTTTTGGCCGCCATGCGGCTCAGTTCGAGCGAATCACCGGTAAAATCGGCAAGGTCCTGGATCTCCGGCGGCTGGTAATTATGCGCCAGGATCACGGCCTCCCGTTCTTTTTTAAGACGGGCGATCTGCCCCAGAAGTTCCTGCGCGAGTGCGTCGTTTGAAATGTCTTTCATTTTACGAATTCTCTTTCCCCCGTCGCCGTTCCGTCGATGGCTGGCAGAACGGCTGTATCTTTTCACGTTTCACTTCATACACGTTTCGCACCTTACTCTCAGCACCGCAAACCCCGCGAAAGATCGCCGTTATTTCCTCTATTTCCTCTATCGACAACGGCTTCACGGCACAAGCCCGGAGAGGTGTATTGATCTCGACCTCGTTGGGAGTGATCTGGTGCGCAATTTGCGCGATAGCGGCAGCACAAGCCTTATTACTCGCCATAAACATGACCTGCAAGGCCAAATATCCTTTAAAAACCTTCCGGAAAGTCTTCAATCCTCCCACCATATCTTCCCAGAGGATCTCCGGCATGGGCCGATTGATCACTTTGAAGGATTCGGAAGAGGACGCATCAAGTTTTGCTTCCACGAGATCCGCGAGAAGCAGGTCCTCCACGACATCCTTGCGGTCGATCAGCGAGGAGTTCGTGATCACCGCGACTTTCTCTTTCCGGATCATTTTAACCGCGCGGATCATTCCTCCAAGATTTTTCGCGAGCGTAGGCTCGCCGTGCCCGGCAAAAGTGACATAGTCGACGGAAACTTCGGGCAAGGAGTTCAATTCATGGATCAAGGCTTCGGTCGGAACATAAACTTCACGCCGATCCGAGAAGACTTCGGTCCTCCCCGACTGGCAATATACGCAATCGAATGTGCAGGTCTTCTGGAATGAGGAGATCGGATCAATCCCCAAAGAACGACCCAGCCTCCAGGAAGAAACGGGCCCGTAAATGTATTTGTATTTCGGTTGTTCCATTTTCACCCTTCATTTGACAGAGAAAAATTCTCGCGACATTTCTCCGGGGGGATTTTATCGAACTGGCATATTACACCATGGAATCCCTCTTATATCAAACGGATTCCCGAGATGCTTTGACCGCCCCCTGAGATAGACGGTCCCGGGTCTGAGACCGTCTATCGGGTGCCGAACGGGATCAGACTTTCACGGTCCCGAGGATCGCAGCAAGGTCCTCTTTGGCCGTGGTCACGGGCTTGATATTGAACTTTGAGACAAGCACGTTCAACACGTTGGGACTCACAAAAGCGGGAAGTGAGGGGCCAATGCGGATGTTCTGGATCCTCAGCGCCAAAAGCGTCAAGAGGATACAGACCGCCTTTTGTTCGTACCAAGAAAGGATCATCGAAAGCGGCAGATCGTTCACGCCGCACTCGAGAGCCTTCGCAAGAGCGACGGCTACCCGGATCGCGGAGTAAGCATCATTGCACTGCCCCATATCGAGAAGTCTCGGAATGCCGCCGATATCCCCGAACTCGAGTTTGTTGAACCGGTATTTGCCGCAAGCAAGTGTCAGGATGACCGTATCCTTAGGCGCCTCCGTGGCAAAATCCGTGTAGTAGTTCCTTCCGGGCTTCGCGCCATCACATCCTCCCACGAGGAACAAATGTTTGATCTTTCCGGCTTTCACCGCGTCGATGACCTTGTCCGCGACACCCAGCACCGCGTTGTGGCCAAACCCCACCACGATATTCTTCGCGGGGATATCCTGCAGAAAACCGCCGGTCTCGATCGCTTTCGCGATGACGGGGGAAAAATCTTTTCGTCCATTGAGCTGTCCAATGTGTTGCACTCCCGACCACGCCACAAGACCCGTCGTGAAGATCCGGCTCTTGTAACTTTCGCGCGGCTGCTGAATGCAATTGGTGGTCATCAGGATCGCTCCCGGAAAAACGTCGAATTCCTTGGCTTGATCCTGCCACGCGCCGCCGTAATTCGCGACAAGGTGCTCGTATTTTTTAAGCCCCGGATACCCGTGCGCCGGCAACATCTCGCCATGCGTGTAAATATTGATCCCTTGACCTTCCGTCTGCTGAAGAAGTTGTTCCAGGTCCAGAAGATCATGGCCGGACACGAGGATCGCGGGACCTTTTTTCACTCCGAGCGACACGCGCGTCGGCACCGGATGCCCAAAATGATCCGTGTGCGCCTTATCCAAAAGTTCCAGGCATTTGAGATTGACCATCCCGAACTTCATGTTCAGGTCCACAAGATCGTTCACAGTCAGACGATGGTCCGTGAGCGCGCACAAACCTTTGTAGAAGAACGCGGTCACCTCCTCATCCTGCCTGCCCAGCACATGCGCATGATCCGCATAAGCCGCCATTCCCTTGAGCCCGTAGAGCAGAAGTTCGCGAAGGCTCCGGATGTCCTCATTGAGAGTTTTATCGGAGAGAATGCCGACTTTGCTCCCTTGTTCCACAAGACCCGCCAAATTGGCCGCGGGCATCCAGTAGGCCGCCGCCGGAAGTTCACCGTCAAAATCGCGGCGATTTTTTTTCTTATAGATATTATGGAAAAGATTTCTGATCTTCTCTTTAATCTTAAAACCCCGGAGCAACGCCTCCTGGATCCTTTCAGGATCAAAATCCACATTCGTGACCGTGGTAAAAAGCGCCTCGATCAAAAAGAGATCCGCTTCGTTATCCTTCAGACCCATCTCGCGGATCCTTTGCCCATAGATCGCGATCCCTTTTGCCACATGGACCAAGAGATCCTGAAGCGCCGCCACCTCCGGCGTTTTACCGCATACACCCTTCACATCGCAGCCTTTTCCTTTGGCTGTCTGTTCGCACTGATAGCAAAACATGCCCATTTTATTTTCTCCTTTTTGTTGTTTTTTTATTTCTATTTTTCAATGAAGGATCCGCGTTCACGGTTCGCTTCTTTTTCCCGTTGAACAGCTTCAAAGCCCTTTTCTTGGCGAGCTTCGGTTTGTTCTTGATCGCGATCCTCAAGCCCGTAATGGCCCGCGGTGCCACACTGACCGCGCGGATCCCCTCTGCGATCAATTTTCTCGCATACACAGGATTGGCCGCCAATTCTCCGCAGACCGAAAGCGGCTTGCGGTGTTTTTTGGCAGCATGCGCGACATGGTGAATAAGGTGCCAGAAGATCTTGCGGTCCGGATGATGGTCGTATGCGACGAATTCATTATCACGATCCACGGCGAACAGATACTGGATCAGATCGTTCGTGCCAACACTGCCAAAATCCGCCTCTTTCAGGATCTCTTCCGCATCGAGACATGCCGACGGGACTTCAAACATGAGTCCATGCTTGATCTCGCCCTGCGGGATATCCGCGCTCGCTTCCCCGAAGGCCTTTTTCAGTCTCCGGAATTGCTCAATATCGATCACCATGGGATACATCACATGAACGCGGCCGTACCGGGATGCACGGGCCAAGGCCCGTGCCTGATTCCTGAAAAGTTCGGGATGTCCCAAGAGGAGACGACTTCCGCGGAGGCCCAGCGCGGGATTTTGTTCCTTTGGAAATTTAAAAAAATCCGCGGTCTTGTCACCGCCCAGGTCGAGCATTCTGAAATAGACCGGTTTGTCTTTCATGGCTTTCAGGACCTCGCGATAAAGATCGTATTGTTCCATTTCACAGAGAACCTTCCCTGCCGCAAAAAATTCAAACTCCGTCCGGTAAAGTCCGATCCCTTCCGCTTTATGATCCACGGCCTCCTTCACTTTTTTCGCGAGACTCAAGTTGGCGAACACCTTAAGTCCGGTGACGGGTTCCACGACGGGAATTTCTTCTGCGATCCCCCGTTGAAGATCCGGATATTCCGCAAGCGTATTTTTATTCGGCCATATCACGACCTCTCCGGTACCCCCGTTGACAAGTACCTCCGTCCCGCAGAAGATCATATCGTGGATCCCCGGAATACCGCTTACGGCCGGAATCCCGAGAGCACGTGCCAGGATCGCAGCATGCGAAGCCACGCCCCCGCGGTCGGTCACAAATCCTCGGATAGAATCGGTATTGAGTTCCATGGTCAAGCTCGGAGTAAGCTCCTGGGCGATCACGATCCGATTCTTCCCCTTTTGACAGAAAGAATCACTTTCACATTGGAATGAAGGATTCAGATTGGCAAGCGCATCGAGCAGCCGGCGTTTCACTTCACTGATGTCCGCCGCGCGTTCCCGGACATAAGCATTATCCTTCTCGGCCAGCTGTTCCTCAAAAAAGTCGAGCGAGCTGATCACGGCCTTTTCGGCGTTAAAGTTCTTGCTGCGGATATGGTCGGCCACCCTTTGGATCAGCGCAGGATCTTCGAGGATCATTTTTTGTGCCGTAAAGATCTCGGCCTCAGCCTTCCCGACGCGTTCTTTTACCTCCCTGATAAGCTGGGTCAGCTTTTCCCGGACGAAAGACAAGGCTTTTCTGAAACGTTCGCCTTCACTCCGAACCTCTTTGTCCGTAACATTCGTGACGGAAAGACTCGTATGGCGCTTTTCATTAAAAAGACACACCCGCGCCACCGCGACCCCGGGACTGAGCGGCAACCCTTTGAACCTCGTTTCAGTGGCGGCTTGCAGAATGGCCATGACATTTTCCCTTCGGATGCGAACGCGAACCGTTCCCGTCATGTATCAAAGAGGCGATCGATATCCCGCGAAGCCTTTTGAATACGTCTCGCTCGATGGAATCGATTTTCTTCTTCAACATACAGGTGCTCCGGTTGGGACATGTTTTTTTCTTGAAAACACATTCGTTCAATTGGATCGTATTTTGAAAGATCCGTATCAAGTCCGTCAGAAGAACTTTCTCCTTGGAACAAGCTAAAGAGAACCCGCCTCCCTGTCCTTTGGTGGACTTCAATAAACCTTCGCCGCTTAAAATCTGGAGGATCTTCCTTAAAAAAGGCCTCGGGATCTTGAGTCGCGTTACCATTTCTTCGGCAGACACGGACGTTTTACTCTGTCCTGCGATATAACAAAGGGCGCGCATCGCGTAATCGGTGTTGCGTGTGATAAGTTTCATCGCGTAATGATACCGTTCTTGTATCATTTGTCAACCTAAAAAAACAGGGCCCCAAAAGGGGCCCTGCCCTTAGAACTACGTCCCGGTCCTAGACCAAGCCTTGATCAATCATGGCATCCGCAACTTTCACGAACCCCGCGATGTTGGCGCCGTTGACGTAGTTGATATACTTCGCGTCTTCCTTGCCGTATTTCACGCAGCTCTCGTGGATCGAGACCATGATCCCGTGCAGTTTTTCATCGACTTCCTTGCGGGACCAGCGAAGCCTCATGCTGTTCTGGCTCATTTCCAGACCCGAAGTCGCTACCCCGCCGGCATTCGCCGCCTTGCCGGGGGCATAGAGGATCTTTGCCTTCTGGAATACTTCGATGCCTTCCGGCGTGGTCGGCATGTTGGCGCCTTCGCCGATCGCGATACAACCGTTCTTGACGAGGGCCTTTGCGTCGTTCCCGCTGATCTCGTTCTGCGTGGCGCTCGGAAAAGCCACATCGCACTCGACTTTCCACGGTCTTTGACCGGCCACATATTCGCAGCCGAATTCGTCCGCATACTCCTTGATGCGTCCGCGCTTTACGTTTTTGAGCTCCATGACGAACTGCAATTTTTTCGCGTCAATGCCTTTTTTGTCATAGATGTAACCGTCCGAATCCGACAAGGTGACGACTTTGGCGCCAAGCTCATTAAGTTTTTCCACGGTATACTGCGCGACGTTCCCCGAACCGGAAACAACGCAGGTCTTCCCTGCCAGGGACATTTTTCTCGTCTTCATCATTTCTTCGACGAAATAAACGCAGCCATAGCCGGTGGCCTCGGGACGGATAAGACTGCCACCCCAACTCAGGGCCTTTCCGGTCAGAACGCCGGTGAATTCATTACGGATTCTCTTGTACTGGCCGAACATAAAACCGATCTCGCGGCCACCCACGCCGATATCGCCGGCCGGAACGTCCGTATCCGGTCCGATATGACGGGAGAGCTCCAGCATGAAACTCTGACAGAACTTCATGACCTCGTTATCGGATTTCCCTTTGGGATCAAAATCTGAACCGCCCTTCGCCCCGCCCATGGGCAGCGTGGTGAGGCTGTTCTTGAACACTTGTTCGAACGCTAAAAACTTCAGGATGCCGAGATTGACACTCGGGTGAAGGCGAATACCGCCCTTGTAGGGACCGATCGCGCTGTTCATCTGAATACGGAAACCACGATTGATCTGGATCTCTCCCTTGTCATCAAGCCAGGGAACCCGGAACATGATCACACGCTCCGGCTCGACCATTCTTTCCAGGATCTTCGCATTTCTATACCTGGGGTGTTTTTCGATAAAAGGCGTTACGGAATCCACCACTTCCCGGACCGCTTGAAGAAATTCCTTTTCACCGGGATTTCTGGCACTCACTTTTTTCATGAACGCGTTGATCTCTTTTTCCGCTGAACTTTCCCCTGTTTTTGCCATTGTTTTCACCCCTTTTTTGATGTTTTGAGGACCCAAATGTCCCCGCCCCTGGTTTACGGTGCTAAAGCACTTTTGCCAAAAAAAAATCCTTCCCGGCAAAAACTCCTGCCAAGAAGGACGTCTTTATCCTGTGTTGCTGGACTGAAACAAAAAAGGCGCTCTTCTCAGAGCGCCGCTTCGCTTTCTTTCCACCAAACACTCACTTTGTGTTCAGCAGTGGGATTATAGCACGGAAATTCTGATTGCCAATCCTAATCTCATTCTTTGCCGGATGAAAATCTCTGCATCTCCGCGCTTAAAAGGATGGCCTCCGAGACCTCCCTCATGCTCTTCCGTTTATCCATGCTGTACTTACGGATGAGCTTATAAGCCCCCTGTTCGCTTAAGTTCTCCCTTTTCATCAAAATGCCTTTGGCGCGCTCAATCGCCTTCCTTGATTCCAGTTCTTCCTGGATCACTTGCGATTCTACGACCAACCGGAAGTTCTCAATGACGATCGCGGCCTGGTTCGCGATCGATTTGATGACGCGTATCTCGTTTGGGCTAAAGGGACGCGGCTTGGCCGTATAACAGTTCAGCACTCCGATGACATTTCCCTTGTAAATAAGCGGCATGCTTAAGAGAGAACAAAGGTTCTCTTTTTTGGCGATCGCTTGATTGAGATAGCGTTTGTCCTTCCGCACATCAAGAACGGTGATCGGTTCTCCAAGCTGGGCCGCCCTTCCGGCGATGCCTTCCCCGAGCTTTGCGTTGGGTTTTTTGTTATAGAACTCACTGACGGATTGGGTCGCTTTGACGACTAGCTCATTGGTGGACTTTTCCAGGAGCATGAGGGAACATATCTTGGAATGCATGACCTCTGCGGTCACCGTCACGATCAATTTAAGGATCTCTTCCAAATACAGGTCCGAAATGACCGCATCGCTGATCTTAGTCAAGGCATCAATGATCTGTTTGCTGTTCAACGATCTCACAGAAGGATGCCTTTCCCTTTGATCATGATTTGTGGGGTCATGCCTTAAGCAGTTGGCGGATTTTCGTGAGAAGGTCTGCGGAATCGTAGGGTTTCCGGATGCAATCGTCGGCCCCGGCCGCACGGCACTGGAATTCGATGTCGTCGACGCCCGCCGCCGTGGTGGCGATGACCGGAATGTTTTTTGTGACGGGATTTTTACGAAGCCGGCGACAAACCTCAAAACCGTCTATGCCTGGCATGAGCATGTCCAACAGAATAAGAGCGGGCTTTTCTTCAAAGGCTTTCTTCAAACCCTCTTCTCCATCCGCGGCGGAGACGACCGCATAACCGCTTTTCTGCAGCCTGAGGGAGATCATCAGGATCTGGTCCGGTTCATCATCGACAAAAAGGATCTTTCTTTTTTCCTCAGGCATGGCCTTAGCCCTGTCTTCCTTGGTAAAGCGGTAATGAGAACATCACACACGTCCCTTTGCCGAATTCGCTTTTTATCCAGATCCGGCCTCCATGCAATTCGATGATCCCCTTCGCGATCGAAAGCCCAAGCCCGAACCCTTTTTCTCCCGGCCCGTCCGTCCGCGAAAATTGTTGGAATTTTTCAAACGCCTTGCCGAGATTCTCAGGAGTGATCCCGATCCCGCTATCCCGGACCTCGCACTCCAATTCATTCTCTAGCACAGCGAGAGAGATCTTCACGGTCCCTCCCTCCGGGGTGAACTTGATAGCATTATCCACCAGATTGCTCAGAACCTGTGTGATTTTGTCCGGATCGATAAGAACCCGGACCGGGCTCCCCAACGGTTTCATGCTAAGATCGATATGCTTCTCGAATGCCCGCTTTTTAAACTCGAGCAACACATCCTTTATAAGATCTTCCAAATTCGTCATCTTTTGGAAGAACTTGATCTTTCGGGTTTCGATACTCGAAACATCCAGAAGATTCGAGATCATGCGGGCCAAACGATCGATGCTCCGCATGACCGCTTCGAGGATCTCCTTTTGTCCGACACTTATGGGTCCTACCATCTCATCCATAAGTAGACTGATACCCTCTTTTTGGATCGAAAGCGGCGTGCGGAGCTCATGGGAAACGGTCCTTATGATCTCATTGCGGAAATCTTCGACTTTTTTTTGCTCCGTCACGTCCACCGACACCCCCAAAATACAATCCTCTTTTGCCCCCACCAACCTAAACGGGATCTTGATCGTCTGGAGAACATGCTTCCGCCCATGAACGTCCGTGAAAATCTCCCCCGGAATGATCTTGGATTTACCGCTCTCCAGAACCTCCTTGTCGTTTGCCGAAAAATGTTCGGCCTCTTCGCGAACTTTATGCATGTCCTGCCTCAGAACCCCGATGAGGTCTCTGGGTTCCTTTCCGTACGCTTGGGCCACCGCGCGATTCACGAGCAAGAACCGGCCTTTTCCATCCTCGGCGAATATCATATGCGGCACCGTATCAATGACCTGGAGTAACTGATGCCGGTGTTCCCTGAGAAAGTCCTCAGCTCGCTTGCGAGCGGTGATGTCGGTGATGAACCCGTCAAGATACATAAATTCACCGGAATCGTTCCAAACACCGTGGCCGCGTTCCCAAACCCATTTTTCCTCGTGTTTTTTTGTCCAGATCCGGTAAGTTAATTCGAAATATTTTTTTACTGCTAGGGCTTCCTGCACGGCGTTCCAGACACGCTCCTGGTCATCGCGGTGGATGAGATCGTTATAGAAGACCCGGTGGGACTCAAAATCCTTTTTTCTGTGCCCCGTCAGCGGCAAACAGCCTTCGCTGACGAAAAATATGGGCCAATCCCGCTCGTTCCTGCACCGGTAGACCATGCCCGGAAGATCGGCCATCAAATGGGCAAGACGGCGTTCGCTGGCCACGACGGCTTCTTTCGCTCTTCTTCGTTCGGTAACGTCGATCCCCACTCCCACCAAGAGAGGAATCCCGTCTATCACAACCCGGACTCCCGTGAAATAAAAAGGCGTCTTTTTTCCATCTTTGCCCAAAAGATCGGCCTCGATAAAGGATTCGCCTTTTTCAAAGACCTTCTCGATCGTATCTTTGACCTTCGCCTTTTCGTTTTGGGTGAAAAAATCAAACGGATGCATTTTATACACCTGCTTCAGGGAGTATTTCGTGACTTCCAAAAACCTTTCATTGACCCGTAAAAATTTTCCTTGATTGTTAAAAATATAAAAAATGCCGGGCAAACTGCTAATGATCGATTCGTTGAACCGGGTGATCTTCATCACCGCCTCGTCCGCCCGTTTACGGTCCGTGATATCGCTGACAATATGAACAATCCCGATCAAGGCGCCCCGCTCGTTCAAGACGGGATCCACCGTGATCCGGAACCAACGGTTCAAGAACGACGTCTCCCAGGATTCGCGATGAAGGCTTTTCCGCAAACGCCGCAGGGGACATCCGGGAGGAGGCGTTTTAGAACTATGCATGACTTCGCAGCAATATTGCCCGAGGATCCTAGCAGTATTTTTTCCCAACATTTTGGAAGCCGCTTTGTTGGTTTGAAGGATCCGCCCATCCAGACTGAGGAGCCACACGGCATCGCCGACCGCATTGAACGTGGTACGCCACTCCTTGGCGGTATTCCGGAGCAGTTCTTCTGATTTCTTACGCTCGGTCACATCGCGAAAGCTCCACACGCGCCCCACGGGTTTATTCTCCACCCATTGCGGATGCGTTTCCCGTTCAAAAACCCTCCCGTCCTTGAATTCCAGGACATCAAAACCACTTTTCCGCGGATGGGCATAGTACCACTGAACGCGGGCAAGAAAACGAGGGGAGGTCTTCAATTGTTTTAAAACCAGCTGCAACAGTTTCTTGTCATCACGCGTTGCAAGAACCTTTTTGGGAATGCGCCACAAGTATTTGAATCTTTCGTTGAAATCCGCGACCTTACCCTCCCGATCCACGACAAGGATCCCGTCCGCGGTCGATTCCAAAGTGGCGTTTTGGAGAGAAAGAGATTGTTTCAGTGCTTCTTCCGCCCGTTTGCGTTCGGTGATATCAAAAACGACCGACCAGATACGTTTCTTGCCATCGACCCCTGTCACGACCGCTCCATTGAGCAAAACCGGGACCCGCTCCCCCGTTTTACGGATGTATTCCTTCTCGTAGGGACCGTACCGCCCGGTTTTTCCCATGGAACGAAGCTGTTGGGCTTCCCCCGCGGCATATTCCTTCGGCGTCAGATCCCAGTAAGTCAGCTTTAACGCTTCTTTACGGGTATACCCGATGATGTCCAGATAGGCCTGGTTCACCTGGACTAGCGTCCCATCCATTTCGCACAGAGCCATGCCGCTCGGAGAAGTTTCGAACATGGCGCGGAATTTTTCTTCGCTCTCCTTGAGCACCGCTTCTGTCCTCTTACGCTCTGTGATGTCCCGGGCATAACCGGTCGTTCCGATGATACGCCCCTTTTCATTCACGACCGGTGTCTTGAAAGTCTCATGCCATTTCCGGACGCCCCTGTCTAAAATAGGTTCCTCCACCACGAGTGACTTTCCGGTCCTCATGGCCCTTTTATCATCCGCCCGATACCTTCGGGCAAGGTCTTTCGGCCAAAAATCGAAATCCGTTTTTCCGATCATTTTTGTGGGGTTTTTACCTCCGGCGACATCGGAAAATTTCTGATTGACGACAAGAAACCGGCTATGCGTATCCTTCAGCCACACCATCCCGGGCTGATTCTCGATGATGCCAGAAATATGGGCTTCACGTTGAGCCAAGGATGTTTCCGCCCGCTTGCGCTTGGTGATGTCGCGGCATATCGTCACGATCCGGACAGGACCGGCGTCACGGATCACGGTGGCGTTGATCTCAATGGGGATAATCTGGCCGGCGGGTGTTTGGTAGTCGACCTCAAGGTTGCGCACGAAACCCCGCTTGAAACATTTTTTCACTTCAAGTTTGTTCCGTTCGCGATCGTACGGAGCGGTCCATTCCTGCACCTTGTGACCCAAGATCTCGCTCAACTTTTTACGACCGGTCATCCGTACGTATTCCGGGTTGGCATCGGTCACCCGGCTCCACTCATCGAGGGCCACGTAGCCCGTCCCCGTCGTTTCGATCAGGTGCTTGTATTTTTTCTCGCTTTCGCGCAGCGCCTCCGCTGCCTCCCAGCGCTCGGTGATGTCGTCGAACAAAACGAATATCTTTCCGGCGATATAGGCCCCTGAGATGAACATCGTCTTCACAGTGCGATCCTTGCAGGTCACCCGATATTCAGAACCTTTGATTTCGCCGCCTGACGCGATGCCCCGTTGAACGCGCCCCATCCAATCGGCAATAACTTCCTTACGGTAATCTCTGTCCGGATAAGCCTGAACCCACCACCTTTCCATGGTCGGGATCTCTTTAGGCAAGTAGCCAAAAACCTTGATGGCCTTCTGATTAATATACTCGATCACGCCCTCCGTACTGACAATGGCCATCGCGATCGGCGAATGTTCGATGATTTTCCGGAAACGATTTTCACTTTCGCGCAGCGCATCCTCCGCCTTTTTGCGATCGGAAATATCCGTGATGATCCCCAAAATGGCCGGAGCACCGCGATAGTGGATAAGTTTGGACGTCAAAATACCCCGGATCAGTTTCCCGCCCTTGGTGAGCATTTTGTATTCGTAGGGAGGGACTTCTTTGCCTTTCTGGTGCGTGAAAAAACTGCGCCGGACCGCGGGAACGTCGTCCGGGTGCATAAGGGTCAAAAAACTGAACCGCGGCGAATAGAATTCTTCGCGTTTATATCCCATGATCTCTTCGCACTTGGGATTCGCATAAACGACCTTTCCGCCCTGATTGATGAAGATCATGTTAGGCGACCGCTCCGTGAACGTCCTGAACATTTCCTCGCTTTCCATCAGCGCTTCTTCGGATCCTTTGCGTTCGCTGACATCGCGGAAAAAGCCGACTAAATATTTACGGCCGGAAAATTCCACGCGCGCGCAGCTGATGTCCGCGTAAAAGGAACTCCCGTCCTTGCGTTTCATCGGGATATCAACCACGACCGACGCCAGCCCCTTCGCCAAGTGATGGAACCCCTTCAGAGCACGTTTCAATCCCTTCGCCGGATGAAGGTCTTTGACGGATAAAGAGAGGATCTCCGCTTTGGAGTATTTCAACATCTTTGTGATCTTTTTGTTGCAATCCAAGAATTTTTTTCGGGCTAGATCCGCGATTAAAATACCATCATGGGAATTCTCAAAAATAGTTCTCCAGCCCAGCCCGCTTTCCAGAGGGATGCCCTTTGTTCGTTGCTGACGGAGGGTTCGCCATTGAAATTTTTGAGGGACCTTTTTCGAGGCTTGAAGGGAGGCTGCTCCGGAATGGCTGGGCATCTGTCGGGCGCGCTTGATTCTCTTTTGGGTGCGACGAGGACTCATCTTTTCTCTCCGAATAGCGATGTGGTATTATAACCTGATTGTTTCATAAAAGTTTAGAATAAAAATAGGGCCAGCACAATTTATGTTCAAGCTTCAGGACTTCCTCTCCCAGAACCCCTTCCGGAAAAGCCTGGATATCTCATGGAAAGAAGGCATCGCCGCAAGCGTGATGCAGGCCGCCACGGACGAATACCTGATCCCGCTCGGGCTTTTCCTCGGAGCGACCCCGATGGACATCGGTTTCCTGGTAGCCATCCCGCACCTTTTGGGCTCTCTTTCGCAATTCTTTGCGATCAAGGCCGTCGAGCTCTTCGGAAGCCGGCTGCGATTTCTGGTGCGCGCCTCATTTCTCCAAGCGCTTTTCCTGCTGCCGCTGGCGGTCTTTCCTTTCTTTTTCTTCCCGTCGCGGATCCTGGCGCTTATTTTCTTTGTCGCCCTATTCAGGATCCTCGCAAATCTGATCGCCACGGTATGGGGAGGTCTCGCAAGCGATTATCTCGTCCCTGAGGAGCGCGGCAAGTATTTCGGCTGGAGATCGCGCATCACGGGGATGGCCGGAATGATCACAACAATCCTCGGCGGGGTCCTATTGAACGCTTTCAAATCGTTTTCGACAGCCGCCGGATTTTGTATCCTTTTCGGGGCTGCGGTAAGCACCCGCTTCATTTCCTCCGGTCTCATGGCCCGGATGCAGGATGTCCCGGCACAAAAAAATCCGAAAGACATGTTCACTTTTTTCATGTTTCTGCGTCGCTTCCGGGAAAGCAATTTCGTGAAATTCGTTTTTTATGTCGCCAGTATCACCTTCGCCACCACGCTTGCCGCCCCCTATTTTAGCGTCTACATGCTCCGGGACATCCACTTTAGCTATTTGACTTATATGTTTGTTCATATGGGCTCCATCGTGGCAAGCCTGGTTTCATTCCCCATCTGGGGAAAGCACGCCGACAAGATCGGGAACGCCAAAGTGCTTAAGACCACGAGCCTTCTCATCCCTCTGATCCCGATCGTTTGGCTTTTTTCGTCCAACCCCGTGTATCTTTTCACGATGGAGATCTTTTCGGGATTCGTATGGGGAGGTTTCAACTTATGCTCCCTGAACTTCATCTATGATGCCGTAAGCCCGGGGAAACGGACGCGCTGCCTCGGTTATTTCGGCTTCATCAACGGCGTGGCCACGTTCGTGGGGGCGGGACTGGGGGGCTATCTCGCGGAACGGCTTCCCACGCTGAACGGTTCGCGGATCCTCACGCTTTTTGTGATCTCAGCCGCCCTGCGTTTTCTCTCGCATTTCCTGCTCTCGCGCCACTTTCATGAGGTGAGACCATCAGCTCAGAAGATCTCGAGCGTGGAACTTTTTTTCAGCGTGGTGGGCATACGCCCCTTTTTGGAAAAAGGAAGGGACTGGAGTCTTCTTTCCTTCCTGAAGCGATCCCCCTGGAAAGACTGATCCGGTACTGGATGCAGAGCGCCTGATATTTCGCCTTCCTCGAGCTAGGAATCAACTGCGGTGTACCCTCGGTATCACTTCAACGAAGAGATGGGCGGTAGCGCGTGAAAACTGACGGCGAGGAGTTATTTCGGAAGATCAAGCGGGATATCCCAGATATTTTTGGCATACTCGGTAATGGTGCGGTCGCTTGAGAATTTTCCCGATTTGGCAACATTCAGAATGGATTTTTCAATCCACGTGTCCTGATCCTGATACTCCTCCGAAACACGGTCCTGAACGGCACCATAGGCGTCAAAATCCGCGCAAACCATGAAGGGATCGACCACGCTCAGGTTGTGAACCAGCGGATCGAAAATGCCGGGTTCCATCGGTGAGAAGAAATTGTTCTGGATCATCTGAAAGATCTGGCTTAGACAGGGCGACTTGTGGATGAATTTCTGGGGATCATAACCTTCGCTCTTTATTTTCAAGGCCTCCTGAGCCTTGAGGCCGAACATGTAAATATTCTCGTTCCCCACCTCTTCGGCGATCTCGATATTGGCCCCATCGTAAGTCCCCACGGTCAGGGCTCCGTTCATCATGAATTTCATGCACCCGGTCCCGGAAGCTTCTGTCCCCGCTGTCGAGATCTGTTCCGACAGATCGCTCGCCGGAAAGATCTTCTCGGCCAGAGAAACACGGTAATTTTGAAGGAACACGACTTTCAGTTTATCTTTGATCACCTTGTCGTGATTGATCACGTTCGCGACGTTATTGACGAACTTGATGATAAGTTTCGCGAGAAAATAGCTCGGGGCGGCTTTCCCCGAAAAAATGAACGTCCTGGGCGTGATGGAGGCTCCCGGATTCTCCCGGAGCTTCAGGTATTGGGAGATCACATAAAGAATGAAGAGGGTTTGTCTCTTGTACTCATGGATGCGTTTAACCTGGACGTCGAACATGGAATCGGGATTGACCACGGTCCCTGTTTCCGCATAAATGAGACCGGCAAGAAACTTCTTATTTTCCTTTTTCACTTGTTGCCATTTTTTCTTAAGAAGACGATCATTCCTAAGCGGGATCAATTTCTCGAGCTCGTGAAGGTCCTTTTCCCAATCTTTCCCGATCGCTTCCGTAATAAGCCCGGAAAGCGGCCGGTTGGCTTTCATCAACCACCGGCGATGGGAGATCCCATTCGTTTTGTTGTTGAACTTTTCAGGAAAAACCGCGTAAAAATCCCTGAAAAGCTGTTCTTTCAGAAGCTTCGAGTGTAATTCGGAGACTCCGTTGACGGAATGGGACCCGATGATCGCCAGGTAGGCCATACGGATCTTTTTCGGATGCCCCTCTTCGATGATGGACATCCGGCCTAAAAGGTCCGGATCACCGGGATATTCGGACGCGAGCTCTTTCAGAAAACGGCCGTTGATCTCATAGATGATCTGCATGTGGCGAGGCAAAAGTTTTTCGAAAATCGGCACGGGCCAGCATTCAAGCGCCTCGGGCATCACGGTGTGGTTGGTGTAGGCAAAAGTCCGGACCGTAAGGTCCCAGGCCGTGTCCCAATCCACCTGTTCCTCATCCAAAAGAATGCGCATGAATTCGACGATCGCAAGCGATGGATGGGTGTCGTTGAGCTGGATCGCGGCCTTGCCGGGAAAGCTTTTGAAGACCGCGTTATCTTCCTTGAAACGGCGGATAACGTCCGCGATCGAAGCCGCGGTAAAGAAATACTCCTGCTTGAGCCGGAGCTCTCTGCCCATCGAGGTCGCGTCATTAGGGTAAAGCACTTTGGAGATATTTTCCGAGAACATTTTGTCATAGACCGCGTGCTCATAATCCCCGTCATTGAAATACTCGAGATCGAACTCTTCGGAACTTCTCGCGGACCAGAGGCGCAGGGTGTTTACGACGTTATTTTTATACCCGGGAATCGGGGTATCGTAGGGCATCGCAAGCACATTCTGGGTATTCACCCACTCGACGGAGAGCCGTCCCTTTTTATCATGGTACATGTTCGTCGTGCCGTAAAATTTTATTTTTTGCGCATATTCCGGACGGGCGAATTCCCAGGGGTTCCCGTGCTTGAGCCATTCATCCGGCGATTCCACTTGATAGCCGTTGATGATCTTCTGGTTGAAGATCCCGTAGTCATAGCGGATCCCATAACCATGCGCCGGGATCCCGAGCGTCGCCATGGAATCAAGGAAACATGCGGCCAAACGTCCCAAGCCGCCATTCCCGAGTCCCGCATCGACCTCTTCATTGCGGACCTCTTCAAGATCGAGTCCGAACTCCTCAAGGGCTTTTTGCGTCTGGTCCCAAAGTCCAAGGTTCAGAATATAATTTCCGAGAAGCCGTCCGATCAGGAATTCCAGAGAAAGATAATAAACGCGCTTGAGATTCTTTTTGTGATAGCGTTGCTGCGTCTGGATCCAACGCTCCACCAAACGGTCGCGAAGCGACATTCCGAGAGCCATGAAGTTATCGTGAGACGTTGCGGTGAACCGATCCTTGGCGAGACCATATTGAAGACTGGCGCTAAAGGATTCCTTGATCCCATCTTTGGTCATATCCTTGTGTTCTAAGTGCCAAAGTTCCCGGCTCTCTTTCTTTTCGTCCATTTTTTTTGCACCTGGCATTTGAGCTCCTGGAAAAAGTTGTGTGTCTGCACTTGCTGGTTTGATAGTCTAACAAACAACGCGCCACACTCCAAGCTCGGTTTTAAGATCCACCCCCGCTTACAGGCATGCCGCGCCGCATGGAAACCGCTCATCGTCCATCGAAGGGGGGCGATTGCCGCGGGATGTGAAGCTTGGAAGGTTTATCAGGCTTTAAAATCAAACAAGTGGGCCTGCCAAGGTTGGAGGTCCACATAAAGTCCTTTTCTGAAAAGTTCTTCCCCTGTCCTGTCGTAAGACTTGTCCGTCAGCGCATCCCGGAAATGGATGAAATATTTCCGGCCCAGGAATTCCGGAAGCCAGACAGCGGCCTGCGCGCGGATCACGGAATAATTGACAACGATAAGTTTCCAATCCTGGCCGCATCCCCAAAGCCAGGCAAGGATCGCCCGACAGGTCCCGTTTTTTTCCCATGCCGGCCGGGTCTCCAAGAGCGTCCATTCCCCGTCATGGGTCGGAGAATCCTTGATATACCGTAAAAGCCGGCGATAGATCTCGACCGTCACGGGATCCGCAAGCTCTTCAGGCTCGCGCCGTAAGTGAATAGGAGTCCGTATTCTTCGTCCTTCAAGCTGTCCGTCATGGAAGAACCGGAGCCCGGGAACCGTCGCCGCGATGATCCCCGCCGCCCTGGATTTTTGTTTTCCAAAAGTCACCGGGGCCCGCTCCTCGTCATGGTTCTCGATGAAGCGAAGGCATTTATCGCGATAGGCCGGCTCCGCATTTAAATGCTCGCCTACCGAGATCGAGGAATCAAAGAACATCCGGTCATAGAGACGTTTGTCGTAGGTAAAATCAAATCCGATCTGTTGAAGCGGCCAGTCCATGTCCCAATAAACTTCCGCGATAAAAATAAAATTCGGAGCAAATTTCTTCACCTCCGGGATCACCTCCTCCCAGAATTCCGTGTAGGGCCGCGTCTCCGTGATATGTTCTCCCCAGACCTTTTGAAAAACATCGTTCATCCCCAGCATGGCCATGTCACAGCGCACCCCGTCGGCGACCTTCGCGATCTTGAGAAGTTCTCCGAGCCAGACTTCGCGCGCCTTGTGAGACCAAAAATTGATCTGCACGGTATCGATCCAGGGAGCAAAATAGGGATCACGGCCATGCGCGAGTTTTTTACCCTCGGCTGTCATGAAGGACCATTCCGGATGGGCGCGTAAAGTCTCCGGACGGCAGGACACGAAGAGTTCGGGGTGTTCCAGGGTCCAGGGATGGTCGAAAGCAAGATGGTTGGGCACAAAATCCAGGACAAGACCGAGGCCCAGTCCGTTCAGTTTCATTTTAAGCTGAAGCAATTCCTCCGGTCTGCCCAGATAAGGATCCAATTCATAACCGCAGATGGCGTAGGGAGAACCCGTCACATCTTCTCGTGTCCAGTCCGGAAGGATCAGGTCGTAGGCACGGCAAAGACCGGGCTCCTTGGCAGCGTGAGCGGCAGAACCGGGACTGCGGGTCCAAACCCCCATGAGCCAGAGATGATCGAACCCCTGCGTTGCGAACAGCTTCCATTCCGCAACCGGAACTGTCCCAAGCGTCAGACGGTGTCCGTATTTCTTGGACATTCTGGAGATAAAAAAGAAGGCATTCAACTCAAGAAGCTGCGGATGTTTTTTCATAACTCCTTCCCATGAGATTCCACGCAACAATTATCGGTCCCCCAGCCGCTTTCCTTTATGAAACGATTATGGAGAAAGGCATGCGGAGCACCCCAAGCATGGGAAACATGAGATCGTGTACGTGCATGGCAGGCCGTACGTCGCAGTAAGTCATATGACATACCACTTACTATCACACCGCTTTAAGAGAGGATCTTTTTGGCGGCATCACTCAAGAGAAATGTCGAGACATCGTCGACAGGGATAGGCTTGCTAAAAAGATAGCCTTGAATGACATCGCAGTTCTGAGACTTCAAGAGTTCAAGCTGTTCCTTGGTCTCCACCCCTTCCGCAACGACTTCCAGTTTCAAACTATGCGCCATGGAAATGATCGCGTGGGTAATGGCTTGGTCATCAGGATCGGTGGTCACATCGTTGACGAAAGACTTGTCGATCTTCACGCAGTCGATGGGAAATGTCTTCAGGTACATCAGGGAGGAATAGCCGGTCCCAAAATCGTCGATCGAAATACGCGCCCCCATGTTCTTGAGCCTTTTCAAGGTCAGGGTGGTCTCTTCCAAACGGTCCATGATCGTACTTTCCGTCAGTTCAAGGTCCAGGCACTTTGGATCGATGCCGCTTTTCCGAATGGTGTCTCCGACCATATCCACAAGATTGGCGTAATGGAATTGACGGGCCGAAAGATTCACGGACACTCGAAAAGATTCGAAGCCTTGCCGGTCCCAAAGTTTTTTCTGCTCGCAGGCCGTCTTCAGGACCCATTCTCCGATCGGATGGATCAGCCCCGTTTCCTCCGCGATCGGAATGAATTCCATCGGAGGAATGAATCCGAGATCCGGATGCTTCCAGCGGATCAGCGCCTCGGCGCCGATCGCTTTCCCGGTACGAAGATCCAGCTGAGGCTGATAAAAAAGCTGGAACTCCTTGCGTTCCATGGCACGACGAAGACTGCTCTCAAGAACAAGCCGTTCAAAACTACTATTGGCGATCGAGGAGGAAAAAAGCTGGTACCGGTCTTTGCCCCGTTCTTTGGAGATGTGCATGGCCGCATCGGCGTTCTTGATCAGGATATCGCTTGTTTCTCCATCGTTTGGAAAAAGCGCGATCCCGATACTGCAGCTTGTGAAAAGTTCGTGCTCGTTAATAAGAAAAGGCGCCTTGAAAGCCGTCAGAAGCTTCGTGGCGACGTTCTCCGCGTCTTCGCTTTTTGCCACCCGCGACAGAAGAATGATGAAAGCTCCTCCGCTGATGCGGGTGATGGTATCGGAGTCAAAAAGCAACTTCAGAAGCCGCACGGAAACCGCCTTGATCAATTGGTCTCCGATGGGATGCCCCAGCGTGTCGTTAATGCGTTTGAAATGATCCAGGTCTAAAGCTAACACCGCCCCCGTCTCCTTCTTGCGACGGGCCTGCTGGATCGCCTGATCCAGACGGTCGACAAAAAGCTCCCGGTTCGGTAAATTCGTCAAGGCATCATAATAAACCAGCTGGTTAAAACGTTCTTTCTCTTTGGTCCGTTCCGTGGTATCCGAAATAACGCCGTCCACGTGTGTCACTCTCCCCGCCACGTCCCGAACGGCTCGCCCACGATCATGGACCCACCGGAAATCCCCGTTCATATGGCGGACACGGTAATCCACGGCAAATAAATTCCCGTGCTGAACCGCCTTCTCGAACGCATCCTTCAAAAGCGGAAGGTCTTGAGGCAACACTTTTTCAAAATAATCGGAGATATTCTTTCCTATGAAGTTGTCGGCAGGATAGCCGGCAATGTCCTTGATCACATCACTGATAAAGTCTATTTCCCATTCCTTCGCCACGGACAGAGTATAACGATAGACCGCGCCAGGAATGTTCGAAACGAGGCTTCGGAACCTTTCGTCCCGTTCCAGAAGCGCCCGTTTGGAGCGTTCGTTCTCCTGATAATACTTTTGCAGCTGGGCCTGACTCTTATTGCGGCTGACGGCGTAGCAGATACTTTTGACCAAAAGCTGGCGATCGAAACTCCCCTTCGTCAAAAAGTCCTGAGCTCCAAATGCGATCGCTTGCGCGGCTAGATCATCATCGTTGATGGCGGTAAGAATGATAATGGGGACCAAAGGAAATGCCGTGTGGACCGAAACGAAACTATTGAGCCCCTCGCTATCGGGAAGCGTCAGATCCAGAAGCACCACATCAATGTCGCTTTCCCGAAGGCGCTCAAGACCGGATTGCATGTGCTTGCTGCGTACAAGTTCGAAGGAGGGATCTTTGTTTTGGGACAGGCGTTCATTCAGCAAGATAAAATAGTTGGGATCATCCTCAATAACCAAAACTTTGAGCCCATTATTTGCCGTCATATTTGCCGTTATTCACCCTTTCAGAATTATCTTCTTATAGCAATAAATCAATATTTTATATTATCTCACCTTCTTTGCTATTGTAACACAATAATTAAGTTATTCAAGAAATTAGGATAGTATTTCAAAGATATTAAATTTTTTATTGTAATTTAGCTTATATTGATAAGAAATATATAGTAATGCTACAAATTAATACAAATGATAGCTATTGTTATTCATATTGCTTAAATAGTAGCTATAGTATTTTATTGAATCAAAATGATGTAATTGATTTCAACTCGTACAAAAAATAAGAAAATATCGCGGCGAACCGGAAGTAATAAAAAGAATGGGTCCTTAGCGAAATCATAAGACGGAAAAAATGGGGAGTAATGGATTCGAACCATTGAAGGCTATAAGCCAACAGATTTACAGTCTGTCCCCTTTGGCCGCTCGGGCAACTCCCCATCAAAAATCAAACTAAAATCAGCTGGTGGAGGTCGAAAGCCCAATGCTTTCGACATTCCGCTTGGTCTTGACGACCTTCGCTTCAGGTTCCCCACTCCAGCCCAAAAACGAGCTGGTGGAGGGATTTGAACCCCCGACCCGCTGTTTACAAAACAGCTGCTCTACCCCTGAGCTACACCAGCAAGGTGCGACATTGTACTAGAAAGAATAGGAAAAATAAAGCAACCCCGGAAAATAAAAAGGCCCGACCTTTTGGATCGAGCCTTTGGCTGCGCAAAAGATCTTAGGCGGCTTTTTTCTTGCCCAAGAGAAAATACAAGATCATACCGAGGACCGGCAGGATCAGGACCAAAAGGATCCAAAGAAGTTTCTTCCCCGTGGTCGCGTCACTTTTCAGACAATCCGCAATGGCAAAGATATCCAAAACCAGAACTACTAAGCCAAGAAGTGTGTTCATGCGTCCTTCCTCCGGTGATGGAACGGTTGTTAAGGACTAAAAAACGCCGAATCTAACTCGAGATCCTATTACGAAAGCGTTAGGACGGTATTCCTTTAAATTTAAAATGGACACGCCCTTAGTAAACCCGGGTCGATTCGACCTTTTCGACTGAGCGATCGAGGGCATCGCTTTTGATATGGAAAGAAGCGCGATGGTCGCCTTCTTCCACGGCCTTCGCGAGGATCTCCCATGTCACTTTTTGCCCCGGCGCTAGAGACGCGAGCGGGGCAAACTCAATGGACTTGGCGCTCTCGGCCTTCGCCTGGGTGGGACCTGAAGAGGAAACATAATCAAAGTTTTTTTCTAGATCTACCTTGAGAACAATATGCGCATCCGGCGCGGAACCCTGGTTGGTCACGGTGACGCGAAACTTCTCCACGCCTCCGACCTTGATGGGATCTTCCGTGTCGACCTCCTCCAGAAGGATCGCCGGAATGCCTTGAACATCGATCTTCGCCGTCGTGGAAATTTCCTGGCAACAAACGCCCTTGGCCGTAGCGACCATCTGCGCAGGGCCGCTGACGACGCTTTTACAAGTCAGGCTAAGAACCACAGGCTTGGGGGCGGCAAGAACGCCAAGGACCCAGGCCACATGATCCCCTGAAAGAGTGCCGCCGTTACTGGCTGAAGCGAATTTCATTCCGGCCGGGATTTTGGCGTTCACCATTGTGTTCGCGGAATCCGCATTTCCCGTATTTTCGACCGTGATCTTAAAATCCGCGTCCCGGGTCATAAAAACTTTTTCCGGACCGCTCATGGCGATCTTAAGCGCCGGCTGTTTCACGACCGTCGTCACAGGAGCGGCTGAGATGGATAACCCGTTCGAAGCTACGGCCCTGATTTTGTGGATATAGCTTCCGGCCTTCTGTACCTTCAACTTCATATCGAATGTTTTCGTCTCATGGCCCGCGAGCTTACCCGCGCGGATCTCCAAAGAATTCTTGCCTTCCGTAGTCGTTAAACCTTCGGGCAAAGCCTCGGAGATAATGATATCTTCCATAAGATCGGCCCCGGTATTTTCGATCTTGATCTTTCCGGTGATCCCATCGCACAACAGGGCCTGTCCCGGAGCTGTCAGCGTGAGTTTTAACCCGGAAACCGTGGTCTCAGGCCCGAGGCAAAGCATGGGAATATAAGTCACCCGCGTACAGGCGAGCACCGGACTGATCTCCTGAACGGTTCCGCGGATCGTAAGGATCCTGGTCTCTTTCGGGCCAAACTCCCCGATCGTCCACTCGGCCGCACTCCCGGAAACTTTTGCCGGCTCCGGAGTCGCTTTTAACATTTCATATTTTTCCGGGAATTTTTCACTGACCAACACGTTGCCAAAGTGACAACCGGTGCGGTTGGTGATATGGAGAGTATATTCGAAAGGTTTCCCGACCGTGACCTTGGAAGGCATGACCTTTTCAACAAAAATGGCGCCTTCATTATTCACCCCGGAGGAAAGATCCAAAGTCCCGCGAAGCATCCCGTCACGAGTCGTGGTGGTCGTGATTTCTCGGACGCCTGTAGACGGACGGGACGTGGAACAACCCGGAAGCAAGACGGTCATTCCCAGCACGAGCGCCGGAACGATCCATGCCGCGATCTTTGGTTTAAAACTCCCCATGGGACTCCGTAAGTGTTGTTAAAGGTGGCGCCTAGTATAGCGATTTTGAAACGTCCTGGCACCATTAAAAAGATCTGCGGGCACATCCGGTCTGTTTCTCTTCACGCCGGAAGATTCGCGACAAACATCTTTCAAACGTGCTTGACGGGATCCTGAGATCTGTACAAAGGATCATTTTCCTGGACCTTGCGCTTGAAAAGGCGCTGGGGACCGAAAGGTTTCATCATGATCAGGATCGCCGGCATGACCAGAAGCGAGCAAATAAGCGCCAGGAAGATCGTCAGGCTCGTTAGCATCCCGAAATGCACGGTAATGCGGAAATTTGCGCATACGCTCGAGGCGAATCCCATGCACAGGATCAGGGTCGAGACGACCATCGATTGGCCCATGTTGCGGTAGGTGTGATGCAATGACTGAATGTAGTGAGAGCGGTTCTGGAACTCTTTGCGGAACCGGTAAAGGAACTGGATCGAGGCGTCCACCACGAGGCCCAGCACAATGCTCGCGATCATCGCGGTCGCGGTGGAAAGCTCGATCCCCGCGAACCCCATGATCCCGTACACCGCGAGGATCGGAATCAGGTTGGGAATGGCGGCCAAAAGCCCGAGCGGAATGGACCGGAAGATCAAGATGATCACGATCAGGATGGAGATGAACGCAAAGGCGAAACTTTGGGCCTGTTCATGAACCAGGCTTTTTGCGATCTTTCCCAAAAGCACCACATTTCCCGTCAGTTTGTATTCGAAAAATTCACTCATATGTTCCTGGAGATACTCCCGGACTCTTTCTTCCAAAAGCGCTCCCCTCGTCGTTCCGATCGCGCGCATACGCGCCTCCATGCGCACCTCCTTAAAATCATGCGACACCAGTTTCCAAAGCTCCGGATCGTTCGATCTGGCTAATCCTTTGAAATAGAGATTGAGCATCATGGGATTTCTCGGGATCCGGTAAGCCTCGGGATCGTTTTTACGCGCCTCATTGATCTTTTTGACAAGCGTTGTGATGCTGTTGACCTTCGCGATCCCGGGCTCATTCTCCAGATAAGTCTTGAACTGGTCCAGCATGCCCAGCGTCTTCGCGTCCACCATACTCTCCCCGTCCTTGCGGCGGAACACGAACCCGAGCGAATAAACGCCGGTCAAATGTTCGTCGATGAACCGGGTCGCGATCGCAAGCGGCAGGTTCGGCTTCATCTGCTTCACGATATTGGTATCCACCTCAAGCTTCTGGACGCCTTGGAATGAAAGGATCAGGACGAGTCCCGTCACGATCAGGATCCACCATTTCCAGCGGAATTCAAGTTTCTCGAGAAATCCCAGCAGGACCTTGTTGAAAAAATGCGACTCACTCGAAGCGAGGGGATCCACCGGCCGGTACGGCAGGATCGGAAGAAGCAGAGTCGTCATCACGAGCTCGACAATGTAAGAATAAAAGGTCCCAAGCGCCGCGTAGATCCCGAAACTCTGGATGGCCGGGATCGGGGAGAGCGCGAGCGAACCAAATCCGAGGACCGCCGTAAAATGCGTGAGAAAGCACGGCATCCCGAGTTGCTGGATCGTCACATTTACCGCCTCTTTAAGGCTCTTGTGATGCGGCCGGATCTCAAAAAAGAGATTGATCAGGTACGTTGAATTGATCACCGAGACGATCATGATCACCGGGGCAAGAAGCGAGGTCATGAGATTGAGCTCCTGCCCCAGAAGAGAGATCGTTCCGAGCGTCCAGACAAGCGTCGTGAAAACGATGGACATGGAAAGGACCACGCACGCAAAACTGCGGTAGATCAGGTACGTCATCAAGATCAGAATGGCCGTGATGACCGGCACGAAGACCATTTGGTCGCGATGGATCAGGTCAATGAACTCATACTGTTCGACCGGCGCGCCGGCCATGTAAAACTTCACACCGGGCTGCTCAAAATCATCCAGGTAACTTTTCAACGCCTCGATGAACGCGCCATTGGCCGCAGCGCTGTTTTTTTCGGCGGGCTTCAAATAAACGAGAATATTAGCGATCTTCCCGTCCTTGGAAACAATATTGCTGAGGTAGAGCTCATTCCGGAGCACTTCTTTTTTGACATCTTCGATCGACCTCGCGCCTTCGAACACCCCCTCCAGCGCCGGCACGGTCTTCACACCGAGCATCTTATGTTTGATGTCCATCGCGTTAGTGAGACTGATCACACGTTCCACCTGGGTGTAGCTGGCAATACCGTCGGTGATGCTTTTGAGGGTCTTGAGATTGGCGGGGGTGAAAAGATTTTCTGTCGACATAGCGACGGCGATCATCTGATCACTGCCATATTTAATGCGATACTGCTGATAATACTGATATTCGGGAGATTTTTTGATAAAAAGCGTTTCCATGGAAGGATCGACCGAGAGCTTCGAGACCGCGATCCCGAAGTAGTAGACACTGACCATCATGACCAGCAAGATTGGCCAGCGAAAACGCTGTATGAACTCTGCGAGGTAACGAAACATGGCGTTATTCTAGCTGAAAGATCAAAAAAGCCGTACCGTTTTTGTTAAATCGAGCCACGTTCCACGACCCACGCACCACGTGGCCCTTGGAGCATGGCCCGTGGTCCGCTTCTAGCAGGGGCATACGCCGATGCGCACGATCTTATTCTTACTCTTGAACCCACCCACGATCGCGACACTGCTTTTGGGGATCTTGAAATGCGCGGCCAGGATCTCGATCACGGCCTCGTTCGCCCGGCCTTCTTGAGGCGGAGCCTTGACCAAGACCCGGAGCTCTCCTCCCAGTCCTTCAAGAACAGCGTTTTCCTTGGCGTTCGCTTTGACCTTGATCGTGTATTTCATAGTGTTGGCACGAGAGAAACGTTGTATGGCGAACGATAAAACCTTTCGCGTTCTCCGTTATCCATTCCCTGTTTTGGGTGTGATCTCCCAAACGTAGGAAATGGGAGAAGTGTTCCCGGCGATGAGCGGAACGCGGGCCTTAAAATCGCCTTGGAAGCACATGCGGCTTAGGGTATGGCAATAATAAAGCCGGGCGTTCAGGACCACGGCTGCGGAGCCTGGATCCGGTGAGAAAGCCAGTTTGTAGGGAGAAGCGAGAGGGTTGAAATGCTCAACCGGGACCGGGATCGAGAGTTTCCCCTCCGGGCCTTCAGCCTGCCAGGTAAGCAGAAAAGGAGCGCCTTCCGTGAATTCATAATTCTGGGGAAAATGGAATGTGATCGCGAGGACCGTCTGAGGCGGCCGGTTGGTGGTCTCAGGAGGCCTGAAGAAGAAAATCGCGACCGCGGCACCGACTGCGACGAGGACCGTTCCGTAGATATATTTTCTCATCGGGCTTCTCCGGCATTCAGTTCATAATTATAATTTCAGATCTTTCAAGACCGGGAACTTCGTATCCTTTTCGGAAAGAATGAACGGACGATCGATCTTGGGCCAGGGGATCGCAAGGTCGGGATCCGACCAGAGAATACCACGTTCATGTTCGGGGGAATAATAATCCGAGACTTTGTACATGAATTCCGTTCCTTCTTCCAGCACGCAGAACCCGTGGGCAAAACCTTTGGGGACATAAAGCATCCTGCGGTTCTCGGCGGAAAGCAGGATCGGGAAGAATTTCCCGAACGTTTTGAAACGGGGCCGGAGATCCACCACCACATCATAGACGGACCCGCGGAGCACCCGCATGAGTTTGGCCTGCGCGCGCGGCGCGGCCTGAAAGTGCAACCCCCGGAGAACGCCTTTGACGGAAGAGCTGATGTTATCCTGGACGAAATCGTCCTTGATGCCCTCTTGGACGAAACGTTTTTTTTGATAGCTTTCATAAAAAAAACCGCGGGCATCGTCGAAGATCTTCGGCTCGATCACGATCACGCCGTCAATTTCAGTGCGCATGAAGTTCATATTTTAAACACCTAAAAGGGACCCGTCTTGGTCCCGCGTTTTATCGAATCCCGAGAAACGAGTCCCAGCCGTTTATGCCAGCAGCTTATTAATTTCTTCAAGGATCTTCTCGAGATTGAAAGGTTTTTGGAGGAATGTGTCGCGGCCGATCAATTCCGCTTCGTCCATCACATGCTGGTCCACGTATCCCGTCACCATGATGGTCTTGGTCTTGGGAGATTTTTCTTTGCAGGCGCGAAGCACTTCGTTTCCAGAGGCGTCCGGCAATTTTACGTCGATCATAACCACATCCGGACGGATCTCTTCGATCAGTTCGATCCCCGCCTTGGCCGAGTCCGCCGTGCGGACCTCGTAGCCCTCCTCCTCCAGGAACTCCTTGATCTCCTGGACGATCCCGGCCTCGTCATCGACGATCAGAATCTTTTTTTGCATAAGAGCCCTCGGCCTGCCGTGCTCGCATCACATTCAAACTTTGATACTCTGACGCTCTATTGTACTGCTAACAAGTTAAGTCTCAAGCCTGCTTTAATGCCGGCGTCTCTGAATAAATGGGCAGCGTCAGCGTGAAGGTTGTCCCCTCCCCGAGCTTGCTTGTGACCGTGATGGTCCCGCCGTGCAATTCGATGATGTATTTGCACATGTAAAGCCCGAGTCCCGACCCTTTCCCGGGCGCTTTGGTCGTAAACCCGTAATTAAAAACCTTCTTCATGACGTCCTCGGTCATGCCCGAGCCGTTGTCCCTGAAATGGATCGCGACCATGTTCGGGTCCTTGGGATCGATCTCGGCCTGGACCCCGATCTTGCGGTGCCGCTTGCCGGCCATAGCGTGATACGCATTGATGAAAAGGTTCAGGAAAACCTCTTGCAGGCGTTCCAGGTCTCCACGGATCAGCGGGACGTTCCCCGGCACGTTGAAATCGACCTCTGTCCCGGAGAGATTGTCGAGATAAGTCTGGAACTGCACGAGCGGCAAGGTCTCCTCCAGGATCAACTTGAGTGACAGCGGCTCGAACTTCCCTTTTTCCGATTTCTTCAAAAGACCGGTCAGCGTGTTCACCACCGCCTTGATACGTTCGATATTCTTCTCCATCTTGTCGAAGACGTCCAGGATCTCTGTCACTTTCATGTCTTTGTTTTTGCGGTGTTTCAGAATCACGCGCGACACGTTCATGGAAAGAATGGTGAGCGGGTTATTCACTTCATGCCCCACCGACGCGGCCAGCCGGCCCAGGGTCGCCATCTTCTGCTCGTGAATGAGCTGGGCCTGCGTGTCCTGTAGCTGTTTATTCGCCCCCTCGGCCTCCTGCAGGGCTTTCATGAGAAGCTCTTTGGAATATTCGAGCTGCTCGTTGATATGCTCCAGCTCATGGGACTTCCGGAGGGCCTCGTCATAAAGCCGCGCGTTCTCGATCGCGATCGAGGATTCCTGCGCGAGCGTATAAAGGAGATTTAAGTCCTCGTTCGAATAATATTCGCCGGATTTTTTCTCTCCCAGCATAAGGACGTTCCGGAGCTCGCGCCCCAAAAAGCTCGGCACGCAACAACTCGCCTGAAGCTGGTTCATCCGCTCCCGGATCGCCTCGTAATCATAGGCCTTCTCGCTTTTGTCCCGCCGGTACGATGCAACCTCCACCTGCTCCTTGATCCGCTCGATATCCACTGCCTCCTGGTGGTTTTCGAGATAGTGGATCAGGGGATCGTTCTTATAAAGCGTGAGCGTCAGGAACTTTTTGTCAAACCCCCGCTGGTAAACGAGCTGATACTGGTCGCTTGTCCCCTCCCGCATCAGCACCGCCGCATTCTTCACCCGCATCTTCATGGTGATAAAGTGCACCACGAGCCCCAGGAGACGCTCCAGCGACTCAATATTCGACATCCCCCGCGACGCATCCTTCAGCAATTTGTGATAATCATACTTCTTCTGAAAAAGATATTTGTCGGTGAGATTGGTCAACAATTTCCGAGTCGGATCAAAAAGAAAAATCGCTATAAGAATGCTAAGAAGCTGCCGTACTGTTGGCCCCATTCCAAAAAACTGCCCGACATAGCTTTGAGTTAAAGCTGTTACAATTCCGACTGCTGCCATGATCACACCGAATAATCCCGCAAAAACAATGGTGCGGCGAATAATGAGTCGAATGTCCATGAGCTTGTACTTGCCGATTGCATAAGCAACTGTAATTATAAAAATACAAACCAAAATATTCAAATATGGAGGAATGGGAATTCCATACCAAAGGAAGTAGTTAGTTGATCCACCGAAAAAACCAACGGCTGTGCCTAAAAAGACATAAAGCACATGAAGTCGCTTAATTCCAAAAGATTTTTTATATGCATTCCACAAAAGCAGATGAGCATATAAAACATTAATCGAAAAATAGGCTAATACAAAATGAAACAATGGACCGGGAACTGGCCAGAATTTAAAAAAAAGTTGTTGCTTCAGAGAAGCTATGAAAAAAGGGGACATCGCAAAAAATAAAAAAATAACTACAAGCCCTACATTGAGGGAATGGACCCATTTGAAATCTTTTTTTTCAATTAGTTGGTAGGTAAAATATGTATACGTTGCGGGAATAAAGATGGCACCTATCATCGCTTGGCGTATGAGATACAATGCCATTTCAGAATTCGCTTCTGAGAGCCACCAGAAATAATGTATGCTCCAATAGGCCACGCTGAAACAAAAAAGGACAAAAGCTTGGCAGAGGTGAGAACGATACTTGGCTATTAAGAGAAAAATTCCTAGTCCAAAACTCGTGATGAAATTAATGAGTCCGGTATACGCAAAAAGGCTTTCTGGCAAAGAAAATCTCCTCAGTGATTACGAGCGTAAATGTATTGCAAAATCCCTTGCTGTTCATAGCCGATTTTTAAATTTTCTTTTTTGAACCCAGCCTCAAAAAAAACTTGGCGAAAATTTTCATCATCGCGATAAACTAAGTTCCAATCCCCCACCCATTCCATAAAATGAACCGAGGGGTTACTAAATTTATCCCGCACGTCTGAAATTGCAAGAAAACCACCAGGCTTTAGCAGTTTTTTTAAGTTTTGGACGAGGCGAACGCAAATACGGTAATCAAAATAATCAAAAAGACCTGTGGAATAAATCACATCATATTGATGGGGAATAAACGCGCCGACATCTTTTTTGAGAGCAAGTCGGACAGCATTCTCTTTAAAGAACTTGACCTGCGAAATTCCTTCTAGTCGTTTTTTCGAAAACTCGATTGCATGCTCGTCGTTATCGTAACAGTGGTACTCGACACGTGATAAATCGATTTGAGACGGAAATGTAAAAATGTCCACGACTTCCTCGCACGGACCACATGCCAAATCCATAATTTTTATATTTTGATTTTTTTTATTATTGATATTTTCCAGAACTTGCTTTTTAAAATCTTCTTTACGATTTCGGACCGCGACTGAAATGGAAGACATTTGAAAATAATTGTCATATAAACGGTCGAAACCCTCTGTCCGTGGCGCATTCCTATAAATATCATCTATTATTTTGAAATCACCCGCATACCCGTAGGGCTTTTCAAGACTCCATCGGATATAATCGCCATACAAAAAATCCTTGCGCAAATGATTCAAAAAAAGCTTCTTCATTTTATAAACACTTGTTTCTCTCCCCCTCTTCATTTGATCCCTTTCAAATTCCATAATTCGATAAAAGACCATATTAACTTCCTGGTTAAAAACGCTTTGATACCGTCCCCACTCAAAAGGAGCTTTTTGAAGCTCTTCTCGAATTTCATTAGCATATTTTTGATACTTACGTATCTGTGTCTTTAAAGAAGCGTTAAACACTTTGGGCGGTTCTAGCGTTTTCATTTAGAAATTGCCCTCTTAATAAGATCTAAAAGCTTAAAAGCATCAAATGGTTTGTAAATATACGCTACGGGACCAAGCCGATTAGCCTCTTTTTCCAAGACTTCATCGGCATAGCCCGTTATAAAAATCACAGGAATCTCTTTTTTCCCACAAAGATTTCTAATCTGCTGGATGGTTTTCACTCCATCTTGTCCAGGCATACGGATATCACAAATTATCAAATCAAAATCGTCCTCCTCAGCCATAACAACGGCGTCTTCACCGCGAGATGCGACCAACACATCGTATCTCGCTGTTTCAAGGAGCTTTACAAAAGTAGCAGTTAAAATTTCCTCATCATCTACCACAAGTATCTTTTTTTGCATAATCCACCTTTGTTTGAATTTTACTCTTTAGTGTATCGGTATATATTTGTGCATCTGTAATGGAATGAATTACTTCAAATTTTTCTCCAAACTGGTATTCTTCGCCCCCAGAATAATGGAGAAAACGGTATTAACCCCTACTTCAGATCGGACATCGATCCTGCCATGGATCTTTTCAATGAGCTGTTGGGTAATGTAAAGGCCGAGACCGGTGCCCTCGGCTTTCGTCGTGTAAAAAGGGCGGAAGACGTCTTTGAGCTTGCCGGCGGGAATTCCGGGGCCGTTGTCCTGAATGGTTACACGAACTTTTTCGTCTTCAGATACCGCGCGAATAACGATCTCGCCCGGCTTACCGGTTTCTTTGACCGCCTGGCAGGCATTCACGATTAGGTTAAAGAGGATCTCCTCAAGATAACGCCGGTCGGCACGAACCTCCGGAAGATCGGGCGGTAAATCACGCGTGAGTGCAATACCATACGCCGCAAGCTCGTAGCGAACAAGCGGGAGAATATCCTCGATCACCTGCGCGACCTTGACCGGTTCGAATTTAATCTCGCTGTCGATCCCAGCCTTGGCAAAAAGCGAAAGCCGTTTGATGATATCCATGGCCCTATCGGCCTGTTCCATGCTTCGTTTCATGGCATCATTGGCGCTCTCAAGCGCTTTTTCCTTACTCGGGAATATCCCTTCTTTCTGCCGTTCCAAACAATTTTCTGCAAGGCCTTTGATGATGAAAAGAGGATTCTTGACCTCGTGGTTGATGCTCGCCGCAAGCACGCCTATCGCTGTGAGTTTGTCCCTGTGCGCCGCTTGGGCCAATTGTTCGACTTCAAAAAGATTGGTTCGAGTCATGACAAAAGCAAGCCCAAAAGGAAAGATGGGAAGTAAAAATAAGCCATACTGGGGGAAAGGAATGCCATAAACTGGTATAAAACTTAAACTACCGCCCAAATAACCCAGGAATGAAACCACGAGCAATCCGAGAAGCTGTTTTTTTTCTTCTCCTGAAGTTACGCGAGTTTTTTGAATCAATTCATAGAAGCCAAGAGGTACCGTTAAAAAATAAACTAACGTTAAAAGGGTGTAAAGAGGCCCTGCATGTGTATAGTGCTTAAAATTTAAAATGGGAAAAAGATTAGGAATAAACCAAGGGGTTGATGAAAGACAAAGAATTATAATTGCAACTCCATAAAGCACCCAAAGAACCCTTCTGCGACGCTCCAACTTATTTGTCAAAGTAAGTGAAAAATGAAACCACGCTATGGGGATAAATGCTACTACACCATTAGCTGATCGAGCCGCCCATAGGGCTGTTTCGTAAGAAGTTGCCGGTGAAATCACCATTGCGAAACCAACACCCCAAAGGGAGATACAAATCGAATGCCAAAAGAAAAGCATTCCCACTTGATCCAAGCGTTTCAACCATACAAGAATGCCTACAAAAAACGAACAAAAAACAAAACAAAGCGCTGAAAAACTGTAGGGATCCATTTTTAGGTGTTTAGGCTTTTGGGCACGGCGAGAGGAAACCGGACAGTAAAAGTGGCGCCTTTGCCGGGGACGGAGGTAACTGAGATGGCGGCGTTGTGGCGCTTCAAGATCCCGAAGCTGACGGCAAGGCCGAGGCCGGTGCCGGAGCCGACGTCCTTGGTGGTGAAGAAGGGATCAAAGATCTTTTTCTGGTTCTCCTTGGGGATGCCAATCCCATTGTCTGTCACAATGAGCTCGACCGCGTCAGGAGTCTCCCGCGTTTCAACCGTGATCTTGCCTTTCACCCGGGCAGCCTGAATGGCGTCGCGGGCGTTCACGAGAAGGTTCGTAAGCACTTGATCGAGCTCCCCCGCGATCCCCTTCACGGCCTGCACGTCCCCGAGCTTCATCTCGATCACGATATTCTCCTGCTGGAACTGGAAACCCAAAAGGGCGCAGGTGCCTTTCACCACGTCGCGCAAGTCGACGTCCTTATGGGGCGCCTCTTCCGCGGTTTTCCGGGCGTATTTCATAAGTTTCTGCACGATCCCCTGGCAGCGTTTCGCACCTTCCTCGATGAGATCAAGCGACTCCTTGACGTCCTCGCCCGCGGTCATCTTAAGGATCTGCGCGTTCGTCAGCACCGCGGTCAGCGGATTATTGATCTCATGTGCTACGCCGCCGGCGAGCGTTCCCAGCGTCGCGAGCTTTTCGGCCTGGGTCAACTGCTCCTGGGTCCTGACGAGCTCCCGTGTCCGGTCTCCCACGCGACGCTCCAGTTCCACATTCCAGCGTTTGAGTTCCTCGCTCATCCCGCGGACCTGGGTATAAAGCTCGCTGATATTCTCATATTGCATGGAATTTGAGAACGCGATCGTCACCGGGATCTTGAGCTCGGCAAGGAACCGGACCTCGTTGGGCCGGTAGGGTTTCAGATTCGCCTTGCGGCCGAGACTCACCACCCCGATAAGCTTCCCGCCCAGCACGAGCGGTACCGCGACCATCCCCTGTGTCGCAAGGAAAAATTCCTCGGTCTCGCCTTTGAATGTCTCGACTTCAGGATCGGCACTGACAAGGTCCCCCATCACGACCCCGTCCTTTTTCTCAAGCCAGGCCAGGAACGGATGGTCCTTGGCGAAAGGTTTAAGATTGCGCAGACCTTTCGCGATGGCCGGAATATATTCGCCGTTTTTTTCGTCGAGCAGAAAGACCGAAAGGCGGCGCACATAAAGCTGGCGACGGAGCATCCGGGCAAAACTCTGCAGGAGATCACGGAGATTCTTCAAAAGCACCAGTTCCCTGGAAAACCGGGTCATGACCGCAAGCAGGTTCCTCCTCTGACGCTGGAAGAGATGGTCGAGCCGGGGCTGGATCGACCGGAAATAAAAATAGAATGCGATGGCGACCGCAAGGTAATAGAACGTCGAACCCCAGGCAGAAGAGGGGTCCCGGAAGCGCTGGGTCCAGTAAATAAGCGCGGCAAACGGAACGATCGCAGCGGTCGTTGTGGCCAGCCACATAAGGGTTTTGTGGATAACGGTCTCGATATCCATCGCCTTATAGCGGATGATCGCGTAAGCTACGACCAGCATCCAGAAAAACACGCACAGGGATCCGAGCGGGTAAACGGGGTTATAGACCAGTTTCGGAACAAAATCCGAGATGCCGATGAAAGAGACCACGAAGGCCATCGTGATGAACGAGATCTGTTTCTTGCGGAGACCCGGGGATTCGCGCCGGTAGGCGGTGATAAAGTTATAGAACGCGGTCAAAATGGCCACAAGAAAAAAGAAGAGGAACCAGCGGTTCACAGGACCGTACTGCGGGTAATAACCCCAAAAATAGCGGTAGATACCCGGAAAACTCGAGGCGGAAACAAGTCCTGTCAGATAGAACGCGGTGCTCGTCGCGAAAAAGGTCCAGACCAGTACTCGTTGTTTCTTGTAGCGGCCAAGCCAGAACACGGAAAAGCAATAGATACACGGAGATATGAAGGCCACGCCGAGAAAACTCACGCGCCGGTAGATCAAAAGCGCGAGACTGGGATCGGAGGCCGCATAGACCGCCGCGATCCCGACGAGCCAAAGGATCCCGCAAAGACAGATCAGGAAAAAAGAGAAGTTCACCGGGGAACGGCGGTTCTGGAGATAGATGAAGAATCCCGTGAGGAACATCAGGATGCCGATCCCTCCCACGGGAAGCGCGTACCAGTTGAATTGAAAAGCGTGCGCTAAAGTTCCCATAAGAACCCGAGGAGACTGAAGACCGGAGACTGAAGACCGCAGCCAAAAGGTTTTCCCGGCATGAGGCGAAAAGAAGGCACGGGAACGCATGGTCGCTTCAGCCTGGGGTCTGTGATCTCCAGTCTCATGCCTCGATCCTGATCGCTTTTACTTCATCGTCCGATAAGAGCCGTTCTCCCCAAAAGAAAGGAGCGGGATGGAACCCGTGTTTGGCCGCTAACCCGAGGATCTCCGCCATTTTTTCCTTGGTGATGTTTCCTTTCCCCCAAGAAAAACGCTCGTAGCGCTCCTCGAGCGCAAGCACGATCGCCTCGGAAAAACATCCGAAAAGGACCTTCGGTGTGGGGAGACTGTGGTCAAACGAGGTGCGGAACTCGCACGGGATCTCACAAATGCCGCCTGAGAATACCAGGATGTCCTGACGATCACTTTTGGAATAGGAGATGTTCTTCGGATAGCCGATGTCGCAGACGATGGCGCCGGGCTTGAAATCCGAAACATCGACGATCGATTTATGGGCACTTGCGGCCGCGATTACAATGTCGGCATTCTTGACGGCAGCGCGGTTATTAAGACTCGTGCGGACCTTGGCCTTTCCCGCTTTCGCGATCTCTTTCTTGATCCAGCCGAAACTTTTTCCCGTGCGGCTCGTCACCGTGATCTCCCGGACCCTGTCGGCCAGGCCGCGCGCGCAGGCGCTTCCGATATCACCCGCCCCGCCCAGGATCGTCACGCTCGCCTGGGAAAGATCCAGCTCCATGAGCGCCGCCGCCTTCTTCACCTGTTCGACGGCGAGCGCGGCCGTAAGCGTGTTGCCGGTCGTCACGGGGATGTGCACCCTTTTAAGGAATTCGTCCCCATAACGTTCGCCCGCGATCGACGTGAAACCGCCCAGCGCGACAATGCCGAACCCGCAGCGCTCCGCGAGTTTGCAGGCGTCCACGACCTTACGGACCGCTTTCTCGATGTCCATATCCAGCATATCGGGAATGATATTACAGACGATGAAGGACCCATTGACGGTCTTGCCGTTCGCACTGCGAAACTCCCGGATCGCGTCCGCTTCGAATGAAGGAGCCTCTTCAAAGATCTTGGCGAGAAATTCCGGTGACTGGATCGTCCGGCCTTGTTTGTGGGCTTCGAAAAAATCAATGAGGTGTTGAAGATTGTAAGGATGGCCGATTACCGCGAACCCGCCCACCTGTTGCGAGGGCCGGTCTTTCACCCTGTGGTAGCGGCGCTTGGATAACTCCTCTTCAAAAGCCCTGAGGAGCGAATCAAAATAGTTCCGGATCTTGTCCGCGATGATCCCGCCCGCCACCACTTCGAATACCGGAATGCCGAGTTTGAGGGTGGCTTCGACAAAAAGTTCGGTGCCTCCGGAGGCATGTTCCTCAAGTTTCCAGAAGCCTTCGAACCTCTCCAAGTCACCCTTCAGGGCCCGGAAACGGATCATGAAATGGCGAAGATCCAGGATCTCTTCTTCTGTCCAGGAGATCGGGATCTTTTCCATTTCTACGAGCCAGGAACTGATCACGCGTTTCCGTTCCCGGGAAAGAACCTTACATTCCAGGATACTGGGCAAAAAGCGCGGGAAATCCTGAACGCGCGTGAGCAGACGCAGGACCTGCCAACGCTTGGCCGGCAATACGCGGCTCACACTTACGGCATAAATGCCGTCGTTCTTTTGCATCGGGGATACCCCTCTATCATCTCCAGGTACTGCACCTACCCTAACATCAATAGCATCAAGGTGCTAGAGCTATTCTAAGTCAGGACACTCTCGTTTATTATCGGCCGAAATCGCGGGCTTTTAACCCCGGAGATCGCGGGGAACTTCACCCCCATCCAGCCCTCCCGGGGTTGGAGGCATGCGCACCGGTGTCTCAGGGCGCGCATGAAGGTCCTTGAAATCCTGCCTTCAAAGGGATGCGGGACAAAAAAAAGCAGCCCCGCTTTTAAAAGCGGGGCTGCTTCGAAACAACTTCTTCCAACACGCCTCGATTATTGCTTCGAGAACGTGATCTGATCGATCAAAATGCTTCCGGTCTTCGGACTGGAGTTGATATCGTCGAAAACAAAAACAATCTCGTTCAAAGAGTTCCAGTTTTCAATGCGACGGAACTTTTCGAACGGGATCGAGATCTTTTGCCACTGGTCCGTGACACCGCTCACGATATAAGCGGAAGGCTTGTTCGTCATGTCCTTAAGCTCGATCTTGAAACGCTTGGTGTAACCGGCCTTGGCATCTCCCTTGACGTAGAAATTGAGAGTGTTGTAAGCCGTTGCATCCTCGCCGTTCAGCTTCATCCAGAAACCATTGTAAGCCGGGTTCGGAGAATCCACATCGTAATCGAGACGAATCGAATAGCCGGCAGCATCCCCCTGGCTATCGTCCGTATCGAAAGACATCTGGCATCCCTGGGACTCATCGTTCGGATCCTTGTCCCATCCACCGAAATCGCCACCGATGTTATTCGGCTTGTCCCCGGTATCAAAATCCGCGATCACAAGCTCGTTCGCCGCGGGAGCAGCCGCAAAAGCGGGAACTCCAAAGCCGACGACCATCAACGCAACGAGCGCTAATGTCATACCGCTATTAACCTTCTTCATTTTTTTGTTACTCCTTTCGTGGAATGATACTGCATGGCGAGGGTCGGCAGGGAGTATACCCTTTTAAAAAGATAAAGACAAGGGGTCCGAAAAAAAAGTTTAAAGCTTGTGGGATTTCTCCGGAACGGCTGGTCCATCCTCATGGATCTTTAGATCTCTTGCAAAAAAGTCGTATCCTGTTGTTGCAAAATAAGTTACAGAAACTCCGCCTTAAAGTTTTGAAAAGGAGTCCAAGACCGTCTTCATGTCTTCCGCCTTCTGACGAACATCCTCCGGTAATGCGCTTTTCTGAAAATCATTTATTTTGATCTTAAGCTCGGAGATCTTGCTTTGTTCCGAGCGAAGGCGCTTCAAAATGACATTGATATCATGGGCCATATCGTGGAAAAAATCCCCCTCGCGAAGTTTGATATCCTGGGGCATTTCTCCGCGATTCACTTTCAGCAAGATCTGGCGGAACCGGTAAACCGGGCCGGCCACCCGGTGGAGAAAAACCACGCCATAAGCGCCAATAATGATCAGCGTGAGGATCAGCACCAGGGTCACGCGAATGATGATCGAATAACTCACATCATAGAGAATTTCGGAGGGATTGACCTTCCCGAAAGTAAAGTTCCCTCCGAAGGCCGCATCACGGATCGTTTGATGAATGACCCAGGCTACCGCCGCCGAGGCCACCATGAAAAGGGCGATCAACATGAAAGAAAATTCCCGCTGCATAGGACGATGAATGATGAGATTCTTCGCCTGGCGTTTGTTGGTATGGTGGTTTGTGGTCTTAGCATGCTCGTTCGCCTTCGTCTCCATAAGTATCTCCTTTGTCCGTCCCATGAAGGACGGCAGTAATATTTTTTAGTTAAATTTAAGGGCTCTGGATCACTTTGTTCGCTGACAAGGCGTGTATTCTTTCAGACACACCCGAAAAAAAAGCTTTAAAAGTTTCTCGAATATCATCCGTGATCATCACAAGTGCCGGCAAAACGAAAAGGATCAGGATGGTCGAACTGATGAGTCCCCCGATAATGGTCACCGCCAGGGGCGACCAGAGATCGCTCGCCTGGCCAAAACTCAGCGCCATGGGTAAAAACCCAAGGATCGCCGCGATGGCCGTCATCAGAATAGGCCGTAACCGGTCTACGCCGGCCTGGATAAAACGTTCTTTTTTGCTCTGTTCCGCGGGTAGATGGATGGCATGATCCACCAGGAGGATCGCCGCGTTGACCGAGTATCCGGCAAGCATGATCATCCCGATAAAAACCTGGGTACTGAGAGGCTTGCGCGTGATGGCCAATGCCGCCCAAATCCCGATAAAATTAAGCAGGATCTTGATCATGATCAAGAACGGATAGAGATAATTTTCAAAAAGACAGGCCATGACCATATAGACCAGAAAAACCGTGATCAGGAGAGCAACCGCCAACTGGGTTTTGCTCTCCATAAGCTCTTCGTACCCGCCGCCGAAACGCCAGTAATAGTCATCCGGAAGCTTCACGTCTTGCACCGCTTTCTTGACGTCGATCGCGATCTTTTCGATCGGCCGCTTCACATCCCCTTTGACGAACACATAACGGTGCTTTTCTTTGCGATCGATGGTTTGCGGACCGGTCGACGGATAAAAGTTCGCGATCTCACTCAAAAGAATTTGCTTGGATTCCTTGGTCTGGACATAGATCTGTCCCAGATCGTCGAGCTTCTGGCGGTAAATGGCCTGAAGACGCGTAATGGTTTCGATCTCTTCGCCTTTGGAAAGTTCATGAAATTGCGTGGGCCTCATCCCGCGGACCTGGGCATGCATGCTGTCGGCAACCCTCTTCACGCTAAGCCCGTACATGGCGGCTTTTCCCTTATCGACCACGAGAGAATACTCCGGACGCTTGCGGAGGTCCGTCATAACCAGATTGGTCAGGCCTTGCACTTTGGACATCTTGTTTGCAAACTCCTTGGCGATTTTTTCAAGTTCATCCCCATCCTGACCAAAGATATTCACCACAAGTTTTTTCGTCTCGGAAGAACCGGCGCCCTCGTCCACGATCAGGCTGTAATCACTGTGGATCTCCTTGACCGCGGCGTTCCCCTGTTCATCAATGATCTTCATGATCTCGTCCTTGGAATACTGGCGCTTGCGGGCGGGCTTCAAGCGAACAAAAAGCCGCAGATCATCTTTAGAAACCGTCGTTGAGAAGAGAGTGATATCCGGGATCTTCGCGAGGATCTCTTCAAGCTTTTTCATGGCCTGATCGTTTGACTCCAGACGCGCACCCGCAAGCGGGAATGTGACGACTGCAAACTCATTTTCCTCGAAAGAAGACGGCCAATCGATCGGCGTCTTGCTCAGCATAAAGAGCGCAAAAAAACAAAGACCGAAAACAGCCGGGATGACCATCCATCGTCGTGTGATGCACCAGCGAATAGCGTTTACATATTTCGCGCGGGTTTTATCAATGAAATTATTTGCGGTGTCCGGACGATGCTGATTGAGCGACGCGATCCCGAACTGACGGATGAGCATGGGGATCAACATAAGTGCGGTAAAAAAAGACGCAATGAGAGAAATGCAGATCGTGAAAGCAAATCCGCCGTAGGTCAACTGAATGGTCTTGTCTATAAAAATGATGGGGAGGAACACCACGAGCATCGTCAGAAGCGATGTGAGAAGCGGAAGCCACACCTCTTCACTCCCGTCACGAATAGCCTGCGTATCGTTACAGCCTTTCTCTTTCTTGGAAAAAATGTTTTCCATGATCACGACGGCGGTGTCTACGAGAATTCCGATGGCAAGGGACAATCCACTCAATGTCATAACATTAATGCTGATATCGCAAGCGGCCATAAAAATGAACGTCGCGATCAAAGAGCATGGGATCACGATAAGAATGATGCCCGAAAGGACCCAATTGCGGATAAAAAGATAAATGACGCCCATCGTCAGGATCAGCCCCAAATAAAGCGCCCCTTTTACGTCGTCGATAGCGCGGCGAATGGTCTCCGCCCGGTCATTCACAAGTACGATTTTGAGATTCTCTTTATGCTCCGCTTCAAAAAGGTCCAGCACCTTGTTCAAATTGCGGGCGACTGCGAGCGTGTTCGCAAGACTCGCCTTCTTCACATAGACCGTGACATTCTGCTCGAGATTCAAACGGGCCTGGTCGGTAGCCTCCAGGTATGAATCCTTGATCGTCGCAATCTCCTTGAGAGGGATGATGGAACTTTGCCGGGTCGCTTTGATGCCGATATCCCCGATCTCATCCACAGAGCGGAACGCCCCCATGCTGCGGATCCCGAATTCATACTTCCCTTCTCCGACGTTTCCCGCAAGGAGGTTTATATTGCTCTGCCCGAGGACATCCATCACGCGTTCGATCGAAATGTTGTATGCCACCATCTTGTCGCGATCAAGTTCTACCAGGATCTTGCGCTCGCGGCCGCCGTACACTTCCACGCTCGCCACACCATCCACACGGCTGATAATCGGTTTGAGTTTTAAATCGACGATTTCCCGGATCTGTTCCGGCGCGAGGGTTCCCGAGCTCACGGCAAAGACCATAATCGCGGACTGGGAGTCATCGTAATTAGCAATGACCGGTTTCTCGATCTCTTTTGGAAGGAGCGGTTTGACCCGGGCGAATTTTTCACGGATCTCAAGGGATGCAAAATTCATATTCGTACCCGGCTCAAATTCCATGGTCACACGCGATTCTGCCTCGCGGGAGCTGGAATAAAGGCTCTTCATATGCGCAACAGTTCCCACGGATTCTTCGATGGGTTTTGTGATCATTTTTTCAACATCCTGGGACGGGAGGCCCCCGCGCGCACGGACCACGATACTGATAATGCCTTGGCTTTGGCCTTGATAGAGTTCGACCTTGAGCCTCATCAGCGCAATGAGTCCCATAACGATAACGGCGGCATAAATGATGATCGTAAAAACAGGCCGCTTGATGGAAAAACTAGGTAGCCCCATGTTTTTAGGAAGCGGGCGCTTCCTCCTCAGTGGTTTCTTCTCTGATGCCAAAATGGCTTTCGAAGAAACGCGTTATAAGGATGGTAAGACACGGTAAAACGATAAGCGTCAAGATCGTTGAAGAGAAAAGTCCGCCCATGATCGTCACCGCGAGCGGCGACAAAATAGCCGAGCCTTTCCCTCCGATCCCGACAGCCACAGGCAACATCGCAATGATCGTTGTCGTAGAAGACATGAGAACGGGACGAGTACGTGTCCGGGTCGCGTCCCACACGGCCTTGACCAGCTCGATACCTTCCGCGCGGAGCTGGTTGGTATATTCCATCAAGACGATCCCGTTATAGACCACCACACCGCCCAGAAGGACCAACCCTAAAAGCGAAATAACGTTCAGGGAATTTCCCGTTAGTTTCAAGGCGATCACGGCACCCCCGAAAGACAGAGGTACGGTCACCATAATGATAAACGGCTGGATAAACGACTCGAATTGCGCGGCCATGATCATATAGACAAGCATGATGGCTAAAATAAAGGCAAAAACAACGCCGGAAAAATTTTCCTTGAGTTCCTTCGCCTTTCCGGAAAGACGAACCTGGAAATCTTCGGGAATATCGTTCGGCGTTTTCAATCCCGCCAGGAACTTCTGAAGGTCTGCGAGAACATCTTTATCCTTACGGCTGTTGTCAATCTCCGCGGCGACAGTGACCGTCCGCTCCTGGTCCACACGTTTGATCTCGCTGGGTCCGACCCCTTGCTGAACGATCGCGGTCTCTTTGAGCGGGACATGAATGTCCAAAGTCTTCGAGTAGAGGAGAAGATCATCGAGATGGCTGATATTGGACCGGTCTTTTTCGTTCAGACGAACCCGAACATCAACTTCACGGCCCGCCTCACGATACTGGGTAGCAACAACGCCCTCGATGGCGGCCTTGGCCGTCAGCGAAACATCCATGGCAGAAATACCGTAAAGTGCGGCGCGTTTTTTATTGATCACAAGTTTTGTTTCCGGAGACTTTTCTCCGATATCACTATCAATATTGATAATCCCAGGGATCTTCGCAAGCCACGTTTTTAGGCGCGATACGAGCATTTCCATGGTGTTAAAATCGTAGCCTTTCACTTCCAAGATGATCGGCTTTATGGAAGAACCCACCGCGGCGAATTCGCTCCCTTGAAGTTGAATATCCACGCGAATGCTCTTTCTTTCAAGATCAAGCGACTTCATCTTCTTGGCGATGGATGTGATGATCTGGGGAGAAGTGCGCTTTCTTTTGTCTTGCAAACTCACCAGGATCATAGCCTGTGAGGCGCGGAGCGTTTCAACCTTAATTTCTCCTTTGGTGCTTTTTTCACTCCCTATCGCGACATCGATATCTCTAACCTCCGGCTCACTCTTAATGATTTTTTCCAATTTCTGACAAAACTCGTCCGTTACCTCCAACCGGGTCCCAAGCGGCATATCCACCTTGGCGTAAAACTGCCCCTGATCCATTTTGGGAAGAACCTCTCGATCCATGGTCGGTACGATCAGAAAAGAGGACGCCAGAGTCAGGAAGACCGCGATCACAATCCCAATCATGGTCTTGTTTTGCGCTTCATGGGTCGGAAGACTCATGATGTGTTTATCTAAGCCCCCCGTCAAACTGAGCGGTTTGTATTCCTTTTCCTCAACGCGAATATAAATGGAAAGCAAGGTGATCAGCGTCAGAGGAAGAAAAATACAAAAGATGTGGGCGAAAACCATGGCCCACGATAAGTCCTTAAAAAATTGCCCCGCCACACCCGGCACAAAAACGATCAGGGGAAAGAAAACGGCAATACCCGTCAGATTGGAAGAAACCACAGGCCAGACCACTTCATCCGCACCTTTAACAGCCCCTTGTTCGGAAGATTCGCCTCCCTGTCGTCTCCTGAAAATATTCTCCAGAACTACAATGCTGGTGTCGGTAATGATGCCGAGAGCAAGCGCCAACCCGCCCAAGGACATCATATTGAGCGTAACTCCCGACATGGCCATCAGTAAAAAAACGCCAAGAATGGTGGTAGGAATTGAAAGTACAACCAATAAGGACATGGCTAGGTTCCTCAGAAAAGCGAAGAGCGAACCTAGGGCGAACAGACTTCCCATGATCCCTTCATGGGCCAAATTTTCAAGACTTTCGCGGATAAAAATCGAATGATCGTAAATGATCTTGTACTGAATGCCTCGCGAGGCGAAATCCTCCTGAAGTCCTCGTAATTCTTTTTTCAGCCTATCCACCAACTTGATGGTGTTGGCATTGGATTGCTTTTGAATAGCCACCGAAATGTTGGGTTCCCCGTTATAGCGGGAAACACTGGTCTTCTCGGCGAGGCCATCAATGACTTTCCCGATGTCATTGACGGTCACGAGCCGTTTTTCAAGCATTTTTTTCTCAACCTCTTCTCGATCCCTTTCAATGGTTTTGCGGGGGCCTTCGGAAATATCCCGTTCGATAAAACTGGCTTCTTCACGACGAACCTTTTCAACATTATCCACGCCCACCACAGAAAACCCAATCTCGGTCGGCGAACGGAAATCTCCGACCGTCCGGATCAAATATTCATAAAGGCCTTTTTTGATGCTCCCGGCCGGATAGGACACATTGGCCTGATCAAGAGAATCGATAACCTCCAGAAGCGAAAGATGGTTCGCTTGAAGACGCGGCTGGTCGATATCCACGAGGATCTCCCGGCTCACACCCCCCGAAATGGTCACGGAAGCAACACCCTCGATTTTCTCTAAGCGATCTTTCAGCATTTTTTCCGTTAAAAGCTTGAGACGAACAGCGGGAAGGTCCTGTCCTGTCACGGAAAGAATAAGCACGGGCTTGGCAAGAGGGTCGAATTTTAGAACGACGGGGTCTGAGGCGTCCTTAGGAAGACGCTCCTTGATAAGATCGATCTTTTCACGAACCGCCAAAGCCGCGAAGTCAATGTCCTGTCCCCAATTAAATGAGACCGTGATCGTACTCCGTCCTTCGCGAGAAACAGACTCAATGCGCTTTAAACCGGCCACGGAACCGATGGCTTCTTCGATGATGCGGGTGAGAAGTGTCTCGATCTCTTCGGGAGCCGCGTTGGCATATTCGGTAACAACGGTGATCTGAGGAAAAGAAATCGGTGGGAAAAGTTCCTGAGGAAGACGACTAAAAGCAATAACCCCCACAAGAACAAGAAGAGCGGTCATCATGTAAATAGTGACCTTCTTCTTGATCGAAAATTCCGGAAGACTCATGGGGCAGGGATCATTCTGCGGAGATCTTTTCTCGTCCGCATAACGTTAAAGCTCGGCTTCTTGGGTTTCGATCAAGCGGATCTTCTTTCCATCCTCCAATCTCTCGAACCCGGTCATAACGACAATTTCTCCTTCCGTAAGACCCGCGTCGATCTGGGAATAGTCCGTGCGGGTATAACCCACGGTCACAGGACGTTTTTCAGCAGTGCCTTCCTCGATTTTGGTAGACTCCTTTTCGACCGCCGCCTTTCCGGCTTCTTTTCCGCCCTTCTTCTCGGCCTTTTCCTGACCCGTGGCCCCGGTTAACGCAGCCACCGCACCAAGCCCTCCCCCCATCACTCCTGCAACCTTGGATTCTATGGCCTTGGGGCTCGAACCCCCGGCTGCTTTAATGACATAAACGAACTTCTCGCCTTCACCGCCCTGGATGGCATCCGTCGGGACCACTAAAGCATCCTTTTTGCTGTAAAGCATGATGCGGACGCGGGCGAACATCCCTGGCATCAGCAATCCTTCGGGATTTTCAATGCGCACTTTGGCCGTCGAAGTACGGCTTGTTCCCGAGATCTGCGGCGCAATATTCTCAATCACGCCTTCAAAAGTCTTATCCGGATAAGCGTCCACGAAGACCTTGGCCTTCTGTCCCAGCGTGATCTTCTGAACATCGCGTTCGACGATCCCGAACTCGGCGTAAACATACTCGGTGCTGATATGGGTCCCGATCAGCGTGCTTTGGCTGACATTTTCCCCTTCCTCGACGTTCAGATCTCCCAGCATCCCGGAGGAAGGGGCGTAAAGGTTGGACTTCTCGAGCATGGCTTCGTTCGCCTTCATTTCAAGACGCTGGGCTTCTGCCTCGTATTTTGCAGCGTCCATTTCCAATTTCTTTTTTTCTACCGTCGACGGCGGTATCGCCCCCATCTTTAGAAGCTTCTCATTTTCCGCGACTTCGTTCTCCGTCACTTTGGCTTGGGACTCCGCTTTGTTAAAAGCCGCTTGGGCCCTTTTCAATCGCAAGAGAATATCATCCTGCTTCAAGGAGACGAGTAGAGCGCCTTCTTCGTAACGTTCCCCTTCTTTGTAATTGATCGAACTGATCACGCCCGGAACCTCGAAGCTGAGCTTCAGTTCCATGGACCCCTTGATCGTCCCGAGCACGTTCATGGAATCCTCATAATTGAACCGGCCGATCTTAAAACCTTTGACCGCCACCGGCGCGTCCTTAGCCGCCTGCTGCTGTTGTTTCATCATTTCGCTCAAAGAAGGCTTTGAAGTCTTAAAAAACCGTCCTATCACCATCTTGCCCACAAAAAACAACCCTATGATGGCGACCGCGATAATAATAAGACGCACTTTATTTTGAGCAAACCATGTGTTCTTATTTTCTTCCGGGATCCGGAACGGGGTTTGGGCTGGCCCCTCCGGCAGGGGGGCTCTGATCTTGAACGGAGAACCCTTGTCCCCGGGATTTTCTTCGTTTTTCATGTTCATTTTAAACTCCGTTTGAAATCCTGCCTTTTAAAAATCTTTTGACGCCCTCGGAACCGTCCTTACTTCTTCTGAGGGCTCTCCATGTTATAGAAATTCTGGATACCCACCGCGTGATTAAGCGCCGCTTTGGCGGTAAAATATTCCTTGAGAGCCTTGTGGAGTTCCGCTCTTTCGCGCACAAGATCGGATTCGGCCTGAAGATATTCGGAAAGCTCGATCTCTTTTTTGCTCAGCCGGTGCTCGGCAAACTCGCGCAGACGCTTGCGATATTCCAGACGCTTGACCGTGGAATTCACCTGGATCACGGACTTTTGATAATCGTAAAAGGCCTGTTTCACGTCCTGAAGCACCTGCTTCTCGGCCTTTTCCAATTCCACGACCTGGTTGAGCTTATCGACCTCGGCCTGCTTCACGTTCACAAAAGCATCCAGGCCGTCCAGGACCCCGAAGGTCAGGCCGTTCTTCCTGAGAGCAGAACCCGAGGCCTGATCAAATTGCGTGATGGACGGCGCTTTGTAATCTCGGCTATAAGTATAATTTACTTTGTTGCCGCCGACATTCCAGTTCATTTCGAGCATAAGCTGCCACTCCCTTTTCAAAATCGGATCATTTTTTTCGTTTAAACCACTACCCGCAAAAACAAAGCCCGGATTGAGATAAGCCTCGCCCAACGCCCCGTACTGGTAGGTCAGATTGGCCTTGGGTAAAAATTCGCCCCATCGAATGCGCTCACCGAGTCGCATGACCTGGAGCTTTGCGGCCTCGACCTGGAGTTCCGGACGATGCTCATACGAGAGGTCGATCAATTTTGAAAGTTCCGGCGCTTTATCTCCGCCTTTAAAAATATCAGGCAAGTTCTTGCCCCCCGGCGCACTTCCCGCAGGGATCGCTTGCCCTTGCACTACATCATCAAGATCGTAGATCTTGGCAAGCGTGAACTGATCGTCCACGGAAAGATCGAGATATTTCTGAAGATCGAGCTTCGCGATCTCAAGCTCCTGATTCGCGGACTCAAGATCGAACTGCATCTGGCTGTAAAGCGACTGTACGTTCAGATGTTCGATCTCGGAAATGATCTTTTCGTTGAACTTCTCTTCCGACATTTCTGCGAAGCGCTTCATCTTTTCTACCGCATTACGATGTTCTTCGGCGGTCTGCAAGGTCCGTTGGTATTCGAAATAAGCACGGGAAAGATCGAATATGAGATCGGCAACGGTTTTGTCGAATTGTTTTTTTGAAGCCTCCAGGTTCGCCTTTTCCTGCAAGAGCGTATTCCAAAGGATCCCTCCGTTGAAGATGGGCTGGCGAAGCGTGATATGCCAATCGTCTCCCACGAAATTATTGGTGTTGATCAGGCCTTCACGATTATTGTAGTTTAAAGACACCTCCGGAAAAAGTTTTCGCAGCGCCATAAGCACACGCCGGTTGTAGAGCTCAATATTCTCATGCGCGGCTTTGGCCTGGGTGTGTACGGATTGAGCGCGAAGGATGAGATCCTGGAGATCCTTTTTTCCGCCGCTCAAGAATTCCTCTTTCTGCTGGATCTTGAGCGGTGTGATGCTCGTCCGGATATAGACTTTGTCTAAATAAGGCATCTCCCGCATGCGCGCGGCCCGCAGCGCTTCTACCTGTTGCTCAACGGCCTTTTCCAGAGCCTCCGCACGAGCCTTTTCTTCGGTCTTTTCGCGTGGGTTCTGCTTATTCTTCTCTTTTTCATTCACGATTTCGATCTTCGCGGGGGGCGCATCTTTGCGAACAGCGACAGGCTCTTGGACACTGTCGGGCGCCTGAGCAGACTTATTGGAAGTCACGGGAACCGCCACCGGGGCAGACTTATTGGAAGTCACAGGAGCCGCTACCGGGGCAGGTTGGGGCGGCGAATCCTGACCGGTGATCGCCGATAATGATCGACTCCACCATGACTTCTTCGGAGAATCCATGTCAGAAATGGATCCATCCTTGGAAGCTGTGGAAATACCAGCCGTCGGCACGGAACTCTCCGCGGCTTGCGCTTGGAAAGAGAACAGGCAAAGCCCTGCGGCACTAAAAAATACTAAGAGACAGTAAGAGATTTTTTTCATAAACATTGTATTGACGGCATTTTACCACGGTTAAATCAAAAATCCATAGTACTTGTCTACTATTTTATTTCTTTCAAAAACCGCCAAGGATGGTCCCCATTACCGCCTTGTGCTCATGATAGACATGAGAATTGCTCCACTCCCATCGCTGGTATGCGAACCATTCGATCGACGTTGGGACAGCTCTTCTTTTATCGGCAAAAAAATACCTGAGTTAATGCATAAATCCATCTTGGGAACCCCCGCCCTCATCCGCGAATACCCTTCAAGTAAGGAAGGAGGCGGCACTCGCCCCAAAAAAATGATCCCCTAAGCTACGAATGAAGCTGCTCCTGCCTCCTAAAAGCCCTTTGCGTCTTCAGGCAAGACGGCACCGCAACCAGAAGCAATGTGGAGTTGCGCTGGAGGGTATTCGCCAAATGAAATTTCATCCCTCCGTAAAAATAAAGATTATCGCCTTCTTTTAAAACTACCTTGTGCCCTTCGATCTCTCCCTCGAACTGACCGATCAGGGTCATGATAAAAAAAGCTCCGGCGCCATCCCTGCCAAACAGTTTTTGATCAAATTGTTTTTGACCTTCAAGGATCATTTTCCCGCAAAAAAGCTCCTCGATGAGCGGCGTGAAAGAGATCAGCTGAATGCCCTGGGACGGAAGATCGACCTTGTAGAGCCCTTTTTGGGAACCCAGGGAAAAAAAGTCCCGCTGGTCGAATTCGGCCCTTCGGAAAAGGTCGCTCACGCTCATACCAAACCCTTTCGCAAGCGCTTCCAATGTCACCATCGAAGGGTTCCGGATCCTTCCTTTTTCAAGCGCCGTAAGCGTCTTGGGATCGATCCCCTTGCCGCGACGGCAAAGCTCCACACCGCTCAGGCCTCTCTCTTTGCGCAAACTCCTCACTACAGGACCTATCTCAAGCGGGCGTACGGATGTTTTCATTTTTTCAAGTTTTCCTCTTCGGGGCGTCGGCATTCCGGATCTCCTTTTCTTGAGCTAAGATAACCTTTCCCAGAACAAAACGCTGATATTTTTCTTCATTGCGAAAGAACCAAACAAGTTTCCCATCCCAGCCTTTTCGATCGACCTCATGCACGGCCGGGCTGAGCCGGATCTCCTTGCCAGGTTCCGGCGTCACTCCCAAGAAATCCCATCGGATGGCCCCTTCAATGATATAGCCTTTTGCATCGGTATAGCTTTTCGCGTAGACCTTTTTTCCCTCCAGGGGATCCTCCCCACCCTGGAACCACGACCAAGCGGCAAGCTCCCGGTCGTCACGCCCGGGCCTAAAGCCAAGTTGGTAATCCCGGGGATCATTCCAAAAAAGCCCGTCTCCATCCGGATCGACATAGATCTCCAGAAGATCATCGCGCCAGATATGCTCCCCCGTCTTGCTTGCCACCACAGCGTCATCGTCCACTTTCGCAACAAAATAAAGATATTCGTTATCCCAAGCAAAACGGACCTTGGCCCCAAAGCCCTCCGGCCCTTCAAAATCCCCAAAATCTTTGTGCTCTTTCGAGTTCATCATAATGGTCTCGCCGGGAGGCCAATCCTTGAGAAATCCATCCACTTGAATACCCTGGGAAACATAAGGTGCTCGATACACAGGAGGCTCCGGCCACGGAAGCGGCAAAGCCCCTTTCCGAAACCCTATTTTTTCAAGTGCGGCCCGGACGGGAGCGCTTTGGGACATGAATTTCCATATGAGCTCGGTCCTGTAATTTTCGATCATCAAAAGAAGCGGTCCCTGGTCGATCGCCAGAACCTTGTCGCTGAACCAGCCCTTGCCCACGTTCATGGCATCAGAAAAACCGTAGGACCCCCACATCGCATCGCTGTAGTGGGTCCGAATGTTTTCAAGGCAGGCGATGGATTCCTCCGGTGTGAACACGACCGAACTTCCGCAGGCCGAGGGCGCGATCGTCCCGTCATGGAAAACCGTCCATCCCGGAGGCGCGCCATAGGCACGATACCCCGTGGGACCCTCAGAGGCTGAAAGTCCCCAGAGATTGGGACCGTAGCCCGCGAATTTCGAAGCCTGATCGATACAAAAAGCACGGTTGGCGCGCGAAGCGTTCACGGAATTCTCAAAATAATCCGCAAATCCATCGTTTTGCCCTCGAAGATCAAGCCAAATATGGGGGTATTGATGCGCAAAAAGCGGTGGCATTTGGATCAGACGATAGTTCCGGTAGCTTCCGACCGGCCGGAGGATCCCGCGCCAGGTCTCCGCGGGAACCGGATGGGTCGGGGAACCTATCGCCAGGACATAAAGAAGCAGAGATTCATCGAAGTGATCCCAGCGAGCTTTACTAAAACCCATCTCGGGACTCCAGGCAAGCGCAAAGGTCTTTCCTTTATTAAGCATCCATGGAAAATCAACCCGTTCGTAGATCTTTTGGACAAGGTCCCGGATCTGCGCATCATCGTAATATTCAGCCGCAAAAAGAGCCCCCGCCAGAAAAAGTGCCGTGTCGATCGGCGAAAGCTCGGAGCGACTCACTCTTTCTCCGGTCTCAAAATTCACAAAATGGTAGAAAAATCCTTGTTGCTGCGCGACGTGATCAAGAAAAAATTCCAAAGTCCGTACGGTAAGCGCGTGGGCGGAAGCGCGGTTCATCCATCCGCGCTCCACCGCCACGGGATAGATCGTGAGCGCAAACCCGACCCCCGCAATGCTCGCCGGAGCGTTACTTGCGGCACCGGGCCGGTTGGACGCACTATCACGCACCAGGCCTGTATGCGGATGATGATGCTCCTCAAAAAAACGGAACGCGCTCTGCTGGACTTCCTCCAAGAATGCCTCATGGCTTGCGGAGGGCTCCTGGGCGGCAACCGGAGAACAAAGAATAAAGGCGCCCAGTAGGGAGTACTTGATACCTAAGCGGATTGGAGACCAGAGGCTAGGGACTAGAGACCGGAAAAACAACGACTGAATCTCCTTTTTTTGAACTGGATAAGCTCATAAAACGTTCTGGACGCATTATTCGCCCAAGCATTCCTTTTCCTGAAATCTCTCGTCTTCCGAATCCCCTGCCGCTAGTCTTTGGTCTCTAGTCTGTTGAAATATGCCAGTTTTTTCACCAGCAGCAACATCGCCCCGAGAGAGCTGCCTTTATCGCCTTTTTCAATCACCGCCGGATTACCAAACCGGCGCATTTCGGAAAGCTCTTCCCCGGAAATAGAATCGAAAAAAACAATCACGGGGACCTCAAGTTTTGATGCTTTGAGTTTTGCGTAGAATTCGCGGCCGTCCATCACGGGCATTTTGATGTCGAGAATGATCACATCCGGGCGTTCGTGCGCGATCGTTTCTAACGCTTCCTTGCCGTTCGCGGCAAATGCGATCACGAACGCGGGATCTCTTCGTCCATGAAAATAATCCCGGACCACGGTCCCGATCTCTTCCTCATCATCTACGACCAGAAGCCGCAAGGACTCGGTTGTCGGAAGCATCTCGACAAAACGCCTATTAAGATCAACCTGGGACGAAAGGGACGGAAAAACCGCATCAAAAAGAGCTGTTTTCTCGTTTGCCGGAGGTTCGCCGAGCAGACAAAACCGGAACATCGGGTCCGTGTTTTTACGGACTTTGATCTTCTGAAGAAAAGCCTTGCTTAAAAAACGAGATTCGGAGAAAAGAACGCTGGGAAGGATCTTGTCGAAAAGGGGTGCCGCTTGCGCGGGTTCTTCAATCACTGAAACGGCTGCCGGTGCGTCACTTAAATAATCCATTAACAAAGACGCCCACGGACCTCCGCGTCTTTCAAGAATCAGGACAGAACGCGAGGACATCGACCGCCTGCTCTTTTGGGATCCTTCGAAAGGGGCATTAAGTAGGCCTGTAAGGATGCGTCCCAGACCAATTTCCGGCATTGTCTAAAATGATCGTCGTGCTATTAAACGTACCGCCGGTACGCAAGGCCGTCGCACCTCCGGCAGAATCAGCCATGAAAGTGAACTTCGTCGAAGTCGAGGTGTCAATATCAAGGCTGGCCAAAATAGTGGTGAACGCTGCATTCTCGAGTTTATAAGCCACTTCGGCCTGACGAATGTTGCCGAGCATCGCGACCGCCTCAGCAACGACCCCACGCTCACTTTGGCCGGTATAACGCGGGATTATCAGGGTCGCCAGTGCCCCAAGGACGACCACCACAATCAAAATCTCAGTTAGCGTATAACCTTTTTCGACCTTCATCACAACGTATCCTCTCCCATTACCGATTGCTTTTACAGAGGAAATCCTTACGACCCGGGGCCGATGACCAACCCATAACGAAAAGCGTCTTCTTCCCGCTGGCTTGCCTTTTTTCGGGAAAGCTCCCTGAGAGCGGGTAGGTTAACACACCCACGCGCTCCCAGAGAACACCAAAAAATTTAAAAAGCTCTCCAGAATACTACTACCCTAATGTGCATCCTCCATAACTCAACGTCGTATAATCCGTACCGCAAACCCAAACTCCGGTAAGGTTCACACCAACGGATTTGGCGGCAGCTCCACTTCGGACGGCCGAACAATTGGGCGAAGTGCACGAATAGGTGAACTTCGCGCCGGCACCCGATAAGACGGAAGCTCCCGGGGTCTGCAGGCCCAATTTGTTCCAAGTGGCAGTTGAGGTATTATCGGCAATAGCCACAAAAGCACCACCTGTATCCATGTTCGCCTGTTCCGCGCGGATTATGCTCCCAAGCATCTGGTTGGCCTCGGCGACGATGGCTTTTTCCGGAGCCGTCAAAAACCGCGGAATGATCAAAGCTGCCAAAACGCCTATGATCACGACCACGATCAAGACTTCTATCAACGTGAAACCTCTAATTCCTCTCTTCATTTTCATACTTCCTCCTTTGTTATTACATTAAAAACTCGTTTGGCGCATTCACTACGAAACCGTGCATCCCCCTTGAGTTAACTTCGTATAATCCGTGCCACAATACCAGGTGCCGTCGATGTTCCTGCCTACGGATTTGGCGGCATTTCCACTTCGAACGGCCGAACAAATGGGCGAGACGCAGGTATAGCTGAACTTCGCGCCGGGACCCGATATGACGGCAGCTCCTGGTGTATTCATTTGCAATTTGTTCCAAGTGGTAGTCGAGGTATTATCGGCAATGGCCACAAAAGGCCCACCCACATCCATGGCCGCCTGTTGCGCGCGGATTATGCTCCCGAGCATCTGGTTGGCCTCGGCAACGATAGCCTTTTCCGGAGCGCTCAAAAAACGAGGGATAATCAAAGCCGCCAAAACGCCTATGATGATTACCACGATCAAAACTTCTATCAGTGTGAAACCTTTTTGTCTTTTCATCCTCCCCCCCCCCATTCATGATTAACATCAACAAAAGATGATACTTTACCATAACAAAAAAGTTAAAGGAGCAACACACATTCCGAACCTAATCTTGGGCCAAAATTTTCGGGGATTCCTCGAAAGGAAAGGAGGAACCCTTTGAAATCCCCAAACTTTATGGCCTCAAAAGTTAAGTCCGAAATAATAGCGCTTAGGGAATCGCACTTTTTTACATCGCACGAAACGATCTGCGCCGAACGGACAGAACCACGCACGCGTTGCATCTTCCCAAGACTAACAGCCTCGCTCCGGGTTGCTAAGAAAACAAACACCCAACCCATAGCGACAATCATGATAAATACTTTTCTCATTATGATATTCTCACTTTTTCCTGCCTCAAATATTCTAATACGAACCCAGGTACAAGGACACGATTAAAATCGGCGAAAATAAGTCATTACAAACAGTTCTTGCCACTTGCCCGTCCATCGGCATTTTTATTAAATTCCTTTAACAATTTCTCGCTAGTAAAAGCGTACACCCTCTATCAACTACTGTCAAGTCTATAACTCTTTTATTGCCAATCCCTTAAGTCTTTTAACAAAGTCAGATCTTTTTGCTTCATGGATACCCTTATCACTCCCTTAGCGCATCCCTGCTTGAGTCGACAGTTCGACGATGGGAAGGAACATGGAGATCACGATCGTCCCGATCACGCCGCCCATGAATACCAGGAGAAATGGTTCCAAAAGCGTTGTCAAACGCGCAAGAAATGCATCGACCTGTTCTTCATAGTAGTTGGACAAAAGATCCAGAAAACGGTCAAGTTGACCGCTTTCTTCACCAATGGCAATAAGTTGTGTCACAAAAACAGGGAATATCTTCTGGACTTCGAGCTGAATGCCAAGTCCCTGCCCGCCCCGGACCCGCTGGGCTACACGCTTGATGCTTGCCTCAATATGCCTATTTTCCACAAGCCGTCCTGCGATCTCAAGCGCCTGGAGAATCTGCACCCCAGAGCGCAACAAAGTCCCCAAGGACCTTGTGAAACGGATCACAGACACGTGCAACATGATCGGCCCGAAGACAGGCGCGTTCAACGACAGCCTGTCATACCCCATCTTGATCGAGGCCAACTTGCTCGAGTAAGCCAAAGTGATTATTATCGCAACCACAGCACCGACCACCCATAGGAAGTAAAACCTCACAACATTGCTTGCAGCCACGACGATCTGGGTTAAAACCGGAAGCGCCATTTTTTGTGCTTGAAAGATCGCCGCAAATTTAGGAACGATAAAAAGCAAAAGAAATGTGAGGGCGATAACCACCGCAAAGGTAAGGATCCCGGGATAAAAAAATGCGGTAATGACTTTGCTCTTGATTCGCGCCGCAGATTCCTGGTAATGGACGATCTCTTCGAGACAATCCGGCAACTTTCCCGTTGCTTCTCCAACCTCCACAAGATTCGCCCAGACCCACGGGAAAACGTCAGAATAGGTGCGGAGCGCGACGCTGAACGTACCACCTTCCATGATCCTCTTGCGTATATGCCCGAGCACCTTTTGAAAGTAAGGATTCGCGATGCCTCTTTGAACGATCTCCAGCGATCGAAGAAGAGGAATACCTGCTTTAAGAAGTGTCGAAAGTTGGATGCCGAAAAAAATGGTTTCGCGAGTCGAAACTGAATTGAAGATCGAGGTAGGAACTTTTTTGGACGCCTTGCCGGGAGACAGGGGTTGCCTTGAGAAAATGTTCCAGAAACCACTTTTCTTCTCGCCCTGCGCCTGGATGCTGATCACCACATACCCCTGGGCGATAAGCCTTTGAACGGCGACCTCTTTCGTCGGAGCTCCCAAAGTCAAAACCTTGGATTGGCCCGGAAGATCTCGGGAGCGAACTTGGCAATCGAAGACAATATCCGGTTCTTTCGATATGTCCTTTTGAGGGGATCCCGCAACAGGTTCATTCATAAGCCACGCTTAAGACCTCTTCTAAAGTGCTCAGCCCGCGCTCCACTTTCTTGATCCCATTCTGGAGAAGAATCTCGTATTTCTTTTCCCTTTGGAGCTCTCTTAATTGGGAAAGATTCGTTTCTTTTGTGATAAGACGCCGGATATCTGCATCGATCGGGATCACCTCGTAAATGGCCATACGCCCCCAGTAACCGATCTTCCGGCATTTGGGACACCCCGTAGCCTTGTAGAGAGTATCAGCATGGATTTTATATTCATCCTGGATCTTAGAATCGATTTTGTACGGTTCTTTGCAGTGGGGACAAAGTACGCGGATCAAGCGCTGGGCCGCCACAAGCCCTAAGCTTCCGGCAACAAGGTAGGCCTGGATCCCGATATCAATAAGACGAAGCACGGCCGATACGGCATCGTTCGTATGCAGCGAAGAGAGCACCAAATGGCCCGTGAGTGAGGCGCGAATGGCGATCTCGGCCGTATCAAGGTCGCGGACCTCCCCCACCAGGATCACGTCCGGGTCCTGGCGCAAAAAGGCGCGAAGAGCCGTGGAAAATGTCAGGCCGATCTCCGGCTTGACTTGGACTTGGTTAATACCCGCGATCTGGTATTCGATAGGATCTTCAACGGTGCAAATATTGATCGTCGGAGAAAGACGTTTGTTCAGAGCCGCGTAAAGCGTCGTGCTCTTGCCGCATCCCGTCGGCCCGGTCATAAAAATAAGTCCATAAGGCCGCATCAGCGCCTTTTCGAACTGGTCGAGCTGTTCCTGCTCAAAACCGAGCGCCGCCATATCCAAAAGATCCAGGCGCTTGTCCAGAATACGCATCACAACCTTTTCTCCGAAAATAATGGGCATGGTCGACACGCGGATGTCGACTTTGTGCCCCTGATACTGAAGAGCGAACGAACCGTCCTGCGGGATCCGCTTTTCAGCAATATCCATTTTGGAAAGGATCTTGATACGCGAGACCATAGCGTTATGCAATTCCCGGGGAGGCGGAGGAAGCTCATAGAGAACACCGTCCACGCGATAGCGAATATTGATCTTGTCTTGGTTAGGTTCGATGTGGATATCGCTTGCACGGTCCTCCAGGGCTTTACGGATCATGATGTCCACAAGCTTGACCACAGGGGCCTTCTCAGCTTCCGTTTTGGTCGCTTCGAGATCGACCTTATGATCTTCGGGCTCCTGGATATAATCTTGCGCAACGCTATCGACCTCCGAAGAAGAAATAACCTCTTGAAAATCCGTACTACCGTAATACGCCACGATGGCCCGCTTGAGTTCGCTTTCGGTTGCAAGAACCGTCAAGATATCGTAGCCCGTGATCTTGCGAAGATTATCTAAAAAAATAAGATCGTGAACTTTCGCTACTGCCACTTTAAGCACTTGCCCGCTACGATCCAGGGGAAGAACAAGATTGGCAAGCGCAAAATCGGTCGGGATAGTCTCCTTGAGACGCTGATCCATGCGGGGCTTTAATTGATCGGGGGAAAGGAAGGAAACGCCGAGCTGCTCGGAAAGCACCATCCGGAGCTGGGACTCATCGAGAAAACCCATCTGGATCATGATCTGACCCAGCGCTTCTTTGGTTTCTTTTTGTTTGGCTAGGGCCTGGTCCAGCTGATCCCGATTGATGAGCCGCCGATCGATAAGAATATCACCCAATAAGGCGTTAATACCCATACGCTTCTGTTTAACTCCCTTGTCTTAAGATTTGCTGGAGGCGGGTACCTGCGTGCTCTGTTCGATATTTTCCAGCGTTGAATCGATCAATCTCTTCCGGAGATTAAAATAACCGTCAAAATCCGTTTTCTTCTCTCTGCCTTCCTTCAGATCCCTATACCACTGCTTTTCCTTCACCTTCCAAAAGGGTGCTATCTCTTGGTTAAAATCCATTTTTGAACCGGGCGGAGTCGGCTCTTGAAGCATGGAAGGATCCGTGATGATGTAAGGCGTCACAAAAAGGATCAACTCCCGGTCCTTGATCGATTTGGTATTACTTGTGAACAAAGCCTTGCCGATCACAGGGATATTTCCAAAGAATGGCACCTTCCTGTCGTCATTGGATTGATTACTAAAAAGCATGCCGCCCAAAGCGATGGTTTGTCCGTCATTGACCATCAAAGTGGTCCGTGCGGTCCGGGTCGTGGGATCTCCCGTTTCTCCTCCTCCGATCCCGTTCACATGGATCGCCGATGGATCCACCGTCGCAAACGAAGGCTCCACCGTTAATGTGATACGTCCCCCTGTATTGATAAGTGGGGTAACGCGCAAGATAGTTCCGACTTCGTAACGCTCGGTATTAGAGGAGGAAGTTCCAGATCCCCCCGACTGCGTAACCGTCGACGAGCCGATGGCCTGATCAGTGGAGATCTTGATCAAAGCAGGCTGATTGTCCAATGCCAAGATCTTAGGTTTGGCCAGGATCTTAAGCTTGCTGGCATCCTCCAAAGCATGGACCTTGACTTGAAAGGTCGAAAAATCACGCGTCCCCAGAGTGGTGATCGCACCCGAATTGTTCGAGGGATTAAATTGTCTGGCGGTATTCGAAAACATATTTCCCAAACCGCCAAAAATATTATTTGCATCAGCACTACCATCCGGAACAATTGCATTCCCTAATGCATTTGTTCCGGTTGCTCCTGGATTAAAAGGCCATGGAGTTGCCGCTATAGAGCCCGTGAGTGTCCCAAAAAGACCAGCGTCGTCCCCCCATGTGATACCGAGGGTCCGGTCAAGGTCCTCGAACGTTTCAACCAGAAGCACATTAATAAGCACCTGGTCCAGAGGACGGTCAAGTTCGGCGATCGCAGATTCGATCATCTTGAGCCGGTCATCCGAATCAGTCACGATCAAACTATTGGAACGGTCATCAACTGAAACTTTACCCCGGTCGGAGAGGATCTTTTCAACTGCCGCAACGATCGCCGTACCTCCAAGCGACGCCGCCTTCGGCGCAGTAAGTGTCGTCAGTCCGCTACCGGCACTACTGCTGCCACCGCTGCTACCGCCGCTGCCACCGCCACCGCCGCCGCCAC
>PLLJ01000020.1 GCA_003140935.1 Candidatus Omnitrophota bacterium | reverse complement strand
GATCGAAGACATCCACTACAAGGGAGAAAAGCCCGAAGCGCACATCGATGAGAGCACCCCTGCGCTAGTGCGCGATTCCAGCAAATGCATCAAGTGCCGCCGGTGTGTGACCGTTTGCGGTGAAGTTCAGGGTGTGGGGGCGCTCTTTCCCCAAAAGCGCGGTTATAAGACCATGATCGGTCCGGCGTTCACAATGGACCTCGCCCACGTAGCCTGCGTCCAGTGCGGCCAGTGTGCGGCGATTTGTCCTGTGGGGGCCATCCGCGAAAAAAATGATATAGATAAGGTTTGGGCAGCACTCGAAGATAAGACAAAGCACGTGATCGTACAGACGGCCCCCGCCATTCGTGCCGCGCTGGGGGAATGTTTTGGCTATCCTCCCGGCACGCTTGTAACCGGAAAAATGGTGACGGCGTTAAGACGCCTCGGTTTTCACGCCGTCTTTGACACGAACTTCACTGCGGACCTTACGATCATCGAAGAAGGGACGGAACTCTTGATGAGGCTTAAGAGCGCACTTGTCGAGAAACAATCTGTCGCGCTTCCGATGTTCACGAGCTGTTCGCCGGGATGGATCAAGTTCGCAGAATACTATTATCCTGAATTCTTGCCGAATCTTTCCAGTTGTAAATCCCCGCAACAGATGTTCGGGGCTGTGGCGAAGACTTACTATGCCGCTAAAAAGAATATCAAGCCCGAGGATATGGTCGTGGTTTCGATCATGCCTTGTACGGCGAAAAAATTTGAAGCACAGCGGCCCGAAATGAACTCAAGCGGTGTGCAGGATGTGGACTATGTGCTGACCACCCGGGAACTCGGGTTCATGATTGAATCCGCCGGGATCGATTTCAAGACGCTTGAAGACGGCGAAATGGATTCGCCGCTTGGGATCTCAACGGGAGCCGCGGATATCTTCGCGAATACCGGGGGAGTCATGGAAGCGGCTCTGAGGACGGTCTATGAGATCGTGACCGGGCGGGAATTTCCGTCCGCGGATCTCCGTCTTGCTCCCGTGGAAGGCCTTAAGGGCATCAAGGACGCGTCACTTGTGATCAAGGGAGCGGTTCCGGAGTGGGGCTTTTTGGAAAATGTGGAGGTCCGCGTTGCCGTGGCGCACGGGCTTGAGAATGCGAGACGGTTGCTGGAAAGCATCAAAGAAGGAAAAGCGAGTTATCATTTTATCGAGATCATGACCTGCCCCGGCGGCTGTATCGGCGGCGGCGGGCAGCCCCGTTACACGAATGACTCGGTGCGTAGGGCGCGCATCGATGCAATCTATAAAGAAGATGCGGGGAAAAAGCTCCGTAAATCTCATAACAACCCGCAGGTCAAGGCGCTTTATGACGATTTCCTGAAGAAACCCCTCGGTGAAAAATCCCACCACCTTCTCCACACCCGTTACAAAGAACGGGAAAAAGTTTAACTTTTTTCTTGTGCGAAGTTTCAAAAATTGGTAAAATTTAATCGTTCGGAGTTTCACGATTTGACATGAAAAAAATCCCCCGCAAGACGATTACTCGGGTTCTTCTTTATATCCGGACCCTCGAAGGATTGCTCAAGGAAAAACGCTATCTCATTTCCTCCGGACAGCTTTCTGAGATCACGGGGCTTTCGGACGTCAAGATCCGGAAAGACATTTCAAATTTCAAGAAGATCGGGAAACCCAGGGTCGGTTACAAGACCCTGGATCTGAAGAGGATCCTCGAGGATTACCTGCTTCAGAACAACGTGGTGCATTTGGTGCTCTTCGGGGTCGGCAACTTGGGTTCCGCTATTTTGAGATACCCGGGTTACCATCGGGACAAAGTCAAGCTGGTGGCGGCCTTTGATGTTTCCGACAAGAAGGTCGGGAAGAAGATCGACGGGGTCCGGATCTATCCGGTTGAAAGGGCGCCCGAGATCATCAAACGGTGTCACGCGGATATCGGGATCATCGCGGTGCCGAAGGAGCATTGTCAGGAAGTTGCGGATTACATGGTTTTGTCGGGATTGACGCGGATCGTTAATTTCGCGCCGTCGTCAATCAGCGTTCCGGCCAAAGTACAGGTCCGGAACATGGATTTCACGATAGAATTTTTATCGCTTTTTTGCGATTCAACCAGATAAAAACCTCAAAAGAATAGAGGAGGTTGTTTATGGAATATGACGCACAAAAGATCTTGAGCCAGTTCAATGAAGCAATGGTGGATATCCGTAAAACAGTGCCAAAGCAGTATGAAGCTTTCATGAGGGAAAAAGAGGCCATGCTAGCTTCCGGCAAGATCCCGGAAAAGACCAAATGGCTGCTGCTTCTGGTGGCCAGTACGACCCAGAAATGTCCGGTCTGTATTCCCCGGGCGGTGCGCCATTGCCTGGATGCGGGCTGGACGAAAGAAGAAATGCTTGAGGCTTGCATGGTGGCTGTGCTGGTCGGCGGTTCCAGCGCCATGACCTACGTCACGTTGGTGGACAAAGCCATTGAGCAGATGAAAAAATAGAAAAAATACAGCCGGACAAGTCCAATCCCTTTCATTTTTTCAAAAGGGTGAATTGGACTAGCCCTAGCAACCGTTGATGAAAATAAGAGGTTAGGACAAGGAGCTTTTGCATGGATAAAGAGCTTTTGGAACGAGAGGTCAAAGAGATCGCGGATTCCTGGAAGGGTAAAGAGGGAAATCTGATCATGGTGCTTCACCAGATCCAGAACCGCTACGGCTACGTGCCGCGCGAGGTTTCGCTCATCCTTTCCGAAATCCTGGATGTGCCTCTTGCCCGGATCTATGAAGTGATCACGTTCTATCATTTTTTCCGTCTGACCCCGCCGGGAAAACACACGATCTCTGTCTGTATGGGAACGGCTTGTTATCTCAAGGGGGGTGCCGAAATTTTGGGGGAATTGGAACATCTGCTTTGCGTAAAACCCGGGGAAACGACCAAAGACGGCCAATTCCATTTGGAAATGGTGCGCTGTCTGGGGTGCTGTGGGTTGGCGCCGGTGCTGAAGATCGGGGAGAAGGTTTATGGTGGTGTGAAGAAAAAAGATCTAGGCGATATTATCGCGCATTATTCTGAAGAAACCGAAACACAAGTGACTGCGTGACGGGGAGGAAATGCCTGCATGAATAAAATGACAAAAAAGGACCTGGAAGCCATCCAGCAGAAACACGCTGGGGCCGATCGCAACTGGATCAAGGTGGGTTATAGCACCTGCGGGGTCGCGGCCGGGGCCAAGGAAGTTTACGAAACGCTTGTCGAGGAAAGCCGGAAGCACAACGCGGATGTGGAGATCAAAAAGTGCGGGTGCGTGGGAATGTGTTCAGCAGAACCGCTTGTGGAGGTTCATATCAAGAACATGCCGACGGTATTTTACGGTAAAGTCGACAAAGAGGTTGCGACCAAAATCATGGAAAAACATGTGTGCGGCAAGATGCTCGTGAACGACCGCATTTATGATCTGAAACTCAATTGAGGAAGCGGAAAAGTCATGGGAAAGACAGTTTTCATTAAAGATACGGCGATCACGGGAAAAGATAAGACGCGGGATTTCTACGGGGTCTTTCTCGGTATTTTAAGGGAAAGAGGACTGGAGAACGAGGCTCAGGTCGTGCGCGTGGCGGATATCGGTATCTACGGTCAAGGCATGACCGTGCGGGTACTGCCGGAAAATTTCCTTTACACGAACGTTCAAGAAAGTGATATCCCTGCGATCGTTTCGGAAAGCGTGGTCGGAGGCAAGCCCCTCGAGGGCAAGACGAGCTTGCAACCCTCGAAACAGCTCCGCATCGTGCTTCGAAATTGTGGCGTGATCGATCCGGAAAGTATTGAGGATTATATCGCACGGGACGGATATCAGGCCCTCGCGAAGGTCCTTGCGGAGTACACACCGGAAAAGGTTGCTCAGGAAATGAAAACCTCGGGGCTTCGGGGCCGCGGCGGCGCGGGGTTCCCGACGGGCTTGAAATGGGATTTTACGCGCAAGGCCCCAGGCGATCAAAAGTATATCATTTGTAACGGCGATGAAGGCGATCCGGGCGCGTACATGGACCGTAGCGTACTGGAAGGTGACCCGCATTCCGTGATCGAGGGGATGATCATCGGTGCCTATGCGATCGGCGCCTCCAAAGGTTATTTTTATATTCGCGCGGAATATCCGCTCGCGATCGAGAGGATCGAAAAGGCCATCCAGCAATGCCGCGAGCGCGGGATTCTGGGTGAGGGTATTCTGGGTTCGTCCTTTAATCTCGATCTTGAGATCCGGCTTGGCGCCGGGGCATTCGTCTGCGGTGAGGAGACGGCGCTGATCGCTTCAATCGAGGGGAAACGCGGTTATCCGAGCCCGCGGCCTCCTTTTCCGTCCGTCAAAGGACTTTGGGGAAAACCCACATGTATCAATAATGTTGAGACTTTGGCGAATGTCCCTGTCATTTTGATGAAGGGTGGGGCCTGGTTCGCAGGGATCGGGACCGAAAGCTCTAAGGGGACTAAAGTGTTCGCGGTCACCGGAAAAGTGAAAAATTCAGGCCTCGTGGAGGTCCCCATGGGCACCACGGTCGAAGATATCGTCTATGGGATCTGCGGAGGCGCCATGAGCGGAAAAAATGTCAAAGCGATCCAGACCGGCGGGCCTTCGGGCGGTGTAATCCCGAAAGAATTTTTTCAGACCAAAGTGGATTACGAAAGTTTACAAAAAATGGGCTCCATCATGGGGTCCGGCGGCATGATCGTCATGGATGAAGATGACTGCATGGCGGACATCGCGAAGTTCTATCTCGGGTTTTGCGTGGATGAATCTTGCGGAAAATGCGCTCCCTGCCGTATCGGCGGGACGCAAATGCTGAGACTTCTCAAGAAAGTCACGGACGGGGAAGGGACGCAGAAAGATCTTGGGCAACTGGAGCAGATCTCGTTCGCCATGCAAAAGGCGTCTCTCTGCGGTCTCGGACAAACAGCGCCCAATCCCGTGCTTTCGACACTGCATTATTATCGCGCAGAGTATGATGCCCATGTGGACAAGAAAAAATGTCCGGCATGCAAATGTGAAAAGCTGATCCGGTTCATGATCTTGAGCGAAAAATGCGTGAAATGCGGCATGTGTTTTAAGGCGTGCCCGGTAGGGGCTATTTCCGGGAACCGTGAAAGTGGTTATCTGATCGATCAGACAAAATGTATCCGTTGCGGGCAATGTTTTGAAGTTTGCAAACCGCGCGCGATCAATCGTAGTTAATACAAAATAAGTTTTTATCTGGGAGAAAATAAATTTTATGGTGAAAGCCCTTATCAATGGAATTAAAGTCGAGGTGCCGGAAAATACCACGATCTTGGATGCGGCGCGGAAGGCGCAGATCAAGATCCCGACGCTTTGCAAGCATCCCGACGCCTATCTTCACGCCTCGGCGGCTTGCGGGATCTGTCTCGTGAGGGTTCGGGGGAACCGAAAAATGCTCCGGGCTTGCTCGACACCGCTTGAAGAAGGCATGGACATCATTACCCACGATCCTGAGATCGTATCGATCCGCCGGACGGTGGTGGAGCTCTTTCTTTCCAACCATCCGAATGAGTGCCTCACCTGCGGCCGTAACAATAACTGCGAATTACAATCCCTGGTGGCAGATTTCGGGATCCGCGAGGAATTTTTTGACAAGATCGTCAGGAATATTCCCAAGGATGATTCCACCGGGAATGTCGTGCTGGAGCCGCGGAAGTGCATCAATTGCGGCCGCTGCGTGGATGTCTGCCAAAACGTGCAGGATGTGTGGGCGCTCACCTTTCTACAGCGCGGATTCAATACGAGAATGGCCCCCGCCGGGGACATCAGTCTGGCGGATTCACCCTGCGTGCGATGCGGTCAATGCGCCGCCCATTGCCCGACCGGCGCGATCTTTGAAAAAGACGATTCCGTGCTTGCGTGGAAAGCGCTTCGTGATCCGGAACAATATTGCGTGGTTCAGATCGCCCCCGCGGTGCGCGTGGCGCTCGGGGAAGCCTTCGGATTTCCGATCGGGGCGAACGTCACCAAGAAGATCTATACGGCGCTCCGGCGCATGGGTTTTAAGGCGATCTTTGATACGAACTTTGCCGCAGACGTCACCATTATGGAAGAGGCGAGCGAGTTCATCGAGCGCTTCGCCCATAAAAAAGGGCCCCTCCCGCTCATCACGACCTGCTGTCCCTCCTGGGTGGATTTCATGGAAAAATTCCATCATGACATGATCCCGCATTTTTCTTCCGCGAAATCCCCGCACGAAATGATGGGTGTGCTTGTAAAGACTTATTACGCGGAAAAGAACAAGATCGATCCCGCAAAGCTCAAGGTGATCTCGGTGATGCCGTGCACGGCCAAGAAGTTCGAGATCTCGCGAAGTCATGAGATGTCGGCTTCGGGATTCCAAGACGTGGATGTGGTGCTCACGACCCGAGAGCTCGCCCGCATGATCAAACAAGCCGGCATTGATTTCGCAAATCTTCCGGAAGAAGAATGCGATCCCGTTCTGGGCGATTATAGCGGCGCCGGAACGATCTTTGGCGCGACCGGAGGCGTGATGGAAGCCGCGCTCCGGACCGCTTATGCTTTTGTAACAGGCAAAAAACTTCCCAAAGTCGAATTTAATAATGTTCGGGGACTCAAAGGCGTTAAGGAGACTTCGGTTAACATCGAAGGCACAGAAGTCAGGATTGCTGTTGCTCACGGTTTGGCGAACGTGGAGTATGTGCTTAATCAAGTACGGAAGGCGCAAAAGGAAGGCAAACCTCTCCCTTATCATTTCATCGAGGTCATGGCCTGCCCGGGCGGTTGCGTGGGCGGCGGCGGACAACCGTACGGCGTGACTGATGAACTGCGCACCGCGCGCGCCAAAGGTCTTTATACGGATGATGAGGCCCAGACCGTCCGTTGCTCGCACGAGAACCCTTACGTGCAGCAGCTTTACAAGGAGTTTCTCGGGAAACCTTTGAGCGAGAAGGCCCATCATTTGCTTCACACGAAGTATCAGCCATTGCCGATCTACAGGCGGTAACATCGAGTAGCGTTTAGTTAAAAGTTCCTGAAGAAGAGGGCCGCACAAGCTGGCCTGAAGCTAAGGGAAAGACGATCCAAGATCTGTCTTATCCCAGCTTCCACCCAGGAGCTGGGATTTTTGCTTTTGGAGTAACAGCATGAAAGGGGAACGGCATGAATAAACGATTGGGATTTGTCGGGATCATCATTGAGGACCGCAAAAAAGCCGCGGAGGAAGTGAATCATCTGCTTTCCGGTCATGGGGACATCATTGTGGCCCGGGTCGGGATCCCGTACAAAGAGAAACATTGCTGCGTGATCACGCTTATTGTGGACGCGACGACGGATGAACTGGGAGCGCTTACCGGAAAACTTGGCGCCCTTAGCGGGGTTTCCGTGAAATCCGCACTGACAAAATCTTAGGGGAATTCAACATGGACCATCGCATCGAAAAAGATCATCTGGGTGAGAAAAAAATATCTGAGAATGTTTTCTGGGGGATCCACACTCAGCGTGCGCTCGAAAACTTCAGGCTGACCGGACTTTGTGTCGCTCCGAGTTTGATTCGGGCACTCGTCATGGTCAAAAAGGCAGCCTGCCTGGCCAACCACGAACTGGGCTATTTACCCGAATCTAAAGCCAAAGCGATCGTTGCGGCCTGCGACGAGATCTTATCAGGGAAGTTTTCCGATGACTGGCCGCTGGATGCGCTCCAGGGGGGTGCCGGCACTTCGACGAACATGAACGTGAACGAAGTGATCGCCAATCGTGCGATCGAGCTCTTAGGCGGGAAAAAAGGTCAGTACGAGCTTGTTCATCCCATTGAAGACGTGAATATGCACCAGTCCACCAATGATGTTTACCCGACGGCGGTCAAGGTGGCGGCGATCCTCGGATGTAAAACACTCAGTGATGCAGCCGCTAAACTTCAAGGGTGCTTTCAACAAAAAGAAAAAGAGTTTGCAGGGACCGTCAAGATGGGGAGGACCGAGATGCAAGAAGCCGTCCCCTTGACACTTGGCGCGGAATTCGCGGCGTTCGCCGAAGCTTTCGCGCGGGATCGTTGGCGCGCCTTTAAATGTGAAGAACGTCTTCGGGTCGTAAACCTTGGCGGCACGGCGATCGGGACAGGGCTTACCGCACCGCAACGTTATATTTTCCTTGTGATCGAAAAACTCCGCGAGATCACCGGCCTGGGACTGAGTCGCGGCGAGAATATGGTCGATACGACGGCCAATACGGACGCGTTCGTCGAGGTTTCAGGGATATTAAAAGCCCATGCCAGTAATCTGGTGAAGATCGCGAATGATCTGCGCCTCATGAACCTTCTGGGAGAGATCGGATTGCCGCAACTTCAAAGCGGCTCGTCCGTCATGCCCGGCAAGATCAATCCCGTTATTTTGGAAGCGGTGATGCAGGCCGGACTGAAAGTCATGGCCAACGATCTCCTGGTCACGGAAGCAGCGTCACGTGCCACATTCCAAATATGCGAATTTATGCCGCTTTTGGCCCACGCGCTTCTAGAGTCGATCGAGCTTCTGACGCGCGCAGACGGAATGTTTTCGGAGCACGTTGCCGGTATCAAGGCCGATCCTGAGAAATGCCAGGCTTATGTTGATCAAGCGGAAGGAAGCGTCACGGCTTTTGTACCGCTCTTCGGTTATGACAAAGCCGCGGAACTTCTCAAGGAATTCCGGGTTTCAAAACAAAAGAACTTGAGACGCTTCCTGGAAGAACGGTTGGGCAAGGGGGTCGTGCAAAAGATCCTTTCACCACAGAACCTTTTATCAATGGGACATAAAGACCATGGAAAAAACACCGAAGGCTCTTAGACTCCAGATCGGGATCTTCGGCCGCACCAATGTCGGGAAATCGAGCTTTCTTAACATGGTAGCCGGCCAGGATGTCGCGATCACTTCGTCCGTGCCCGGGACGACCACGGATGTTGTCGAAAAAACCATGGAGCTTCTGCCGATCGGTCCCGTGGTGTTCCTTGACACCGGCGGTGTGGACGATAGCTCGGTGCTGGCCGAGCAGAGGATCAAACGGACCCGAAAAGTATTCGAGCGTGCGGATGTGGTGGTGCTTATCGTTGAGCCAGGTCAATGGACCGAATTTGAGGATGCGATTTGCGATGAAGCGACGGAAAAAAAAGCGCCGCTGATTATGATCGTCAACAAAATAGATCTGGACGCTCCGAGCCCTATGTTCCTTGAAAAAGTCCGGTCACGGACCGGGCATATCGTGCTTTGCTCATGCGTGGATGCAAAAAAGCGTGATGAGCAGGTGCATGCCCTCAAGCGGGATCTGTTGGAGGTTTGTCCGAATGATTTTCTGAAGCCGCCGTCTTTGATCGGAGATCTTGTGCCCGCCGGCGGGCTCGTGGTTTTGATCGTTCCGATCGATCTGGAAGCGCCGAAAGCCCGTTTAATCCTGCCGCAGGTGCAGACGATCCGGGAAGTTTTGGATAATGATGCCGCCGTTCTTGTCGTCAAAGAGCGGGAATACGCTTCCGTGCTTACCCGGTTGAAAAGTTCTCCGGATATCGTGGTTTGTGATTCACAGGTGGTGCTCAAGATGGTCGCGGACACGCCACCCGGCGTGAAGTGTACGACATTCTCCATTCTTTTTTCCCGGCTCAAAGGCGATCTGAATGAAATGGTCCGCGGCGTCACGGCGATCGATACCCTGAAAGCCGGAGATAAAGTTCTGATCGCGGAATCCTGCAGTCACCACGCGGTCGAGGATGATATCGGCCGGGTGAAGATCCCGCGCTGGCTCCGGCAATACGTAGGCGTGGAACTGGACATCCGGAGTTCCGCAGGGCGCGATTATCCGGACGATCTTGAGACCTATAAACTCATCATCCATTGCGGATCATGCATGCTAACGCGCCGGGAGATGCTTTTCCGTATCGAGAAAGCCAAGGCCAAGGGCGTGCCTATTACCAATTATGGCGTCGCGATCTCCTTTGTCCAAGGGGTGTTGGAACGGACGCTTGCGCCATTTCCCGCAGCGTTAAAAACTTATCATGAAAACAGAGTAGAAGCCAAAAGGATCTTGTCATGACCGCCGAAACTGCCTGGATCGCCGATCGCATCAAGCAAAACCAGATCGACCGCTATCTCGATCAGGGCCATGATCTTATCGATGATGCTGCGATCTGGAAAAAGATCGAAGCGGCCCGGGAGCCCGATGCGTCCGTCGTGCGTGCCATTCTCGCGCGTTCCCTTGCCGTACAGACGCTCACGCCTGAAGAACTCGCCCTGCTGATCCGCGTTCAGGATCCCGAAATGCTCCGGGAGATGGAAACAGCGGCCTTTCAGATCAAGAAAAAAGTCTACGACAACCGCATCGTCACTTTCGCGCCGCTTTATATGGGAAATTACTGTGTTAATAACTGCGCCTATTGCGGATTCAAGCACGAAAATCTCAGGGCGAAACGCCGTGTTCTTTCACAGGATGAGATCCGCCGGGAGACTGAAATCCTGACGGGAAAGATCGGTCACAAGCGCATTATTGCCGTCTACGGAGAGCATCCACTGACCGGGATCGATTATATCCTCGAGAGCATGAAGACGATCTATGGCGTGAAAACGCCGACCAAACACGGATTTGGCAATATTCGCCGCATCAATGTGAATGCCGCGCCGATGTCGGTCGAGGAGCTCGTCCGCCTCAGGGATGGGGGCCTCGGAACTTATCAGGTGTTCCAGGAAACCTACCATCATGAGACTTACGCGAAACTCCATCCGAAGGGGACGCTCAAATCCGATTACCGTTGGCGGCTTTATGCCATGCATCGCGCGATGGAGGCGGGGATCGATGACGTGGGGATCGGGGTTCTGTTCGGGCTTTATGATTGGCGTTTTGAAGTGATGGCGCTTCTTGATCACGCGATCCATCTGGAAACCAAAATGGGGATCGGTCCGCATACGGTGTCTTTCCCGCGCATGGAGCCGGCGCTCAATTCCGAATATGCCGAACATTCTCCCTATAAAGTATCCGACGAGGACTTCAAGAAGATTATCCTGCTCATCCGTCTCGCCATCCCTTACACGGGCATGATCATTACGGCTCGGGAAACCGCCCGGATGCGGCGTGAGGCGATCAGTCTCGGGATCACACAGACCGATGCTTCCACCAAGATCGGGATCGGAAGTTACAGTGAAGAGGGACAGGGACAGGAATCCGAGCGTCAGCAATTCATGTTGGGTGACACGAGGAGTCTGAATGAATTGGTTCGGGATCTTGCGGAAATGGGGCACATCACGTCCTTTTGCACCGCGGGATACCGTTGCGGCAGGACCGGCAAATGTATTATGGACCTTCTGCGCAGCGGCCAGGAAGGAAAGTTCTGCAAGTTGAATGCGGTGCTGACCTTTCAGGAATGGCTGGATGATTTTGCCACGCCCGCGACGCGTAAAGCGGGGCTCCGGGTGCTGGAAAAAGAACTCGAAGAGATCAAGGCAAAAAATCCCCAGGGGTTTCCGGTCTTTTATCAATTCCTTGAGCGTGTCCGCAAAGGGGAAAGGGATCTGTTCCTTTAGAGGATCGGGACTCGCCTCTCGCACCTCGGGACTCGTAAAAACGATGAACCCAAACGAGTCCCTAGTCCCGAGTCCCGTTTTTTAAAATACTGAACTGAGTAAATCAAGCTATGAAAATACCGAGTGTCTCTGAAATGCGAAAATGGTTGAACGAAAAGGATCCCCGGAAGCTCGAGGAGCTTTTCGGGGAGGCGCGTGCGTGTGCCATCCGGCACGTGGGACCCAAGGTGTATTTCCGCGGCATCATAGAGTTCAGTAACCTCTGCGCGAAGGATTGTTATTATTGCGGCATCCGGAAGAGCAACGCAAACGTCATCCGTTTCGCAATGGAGGAAGGCGAGATCCTGGAATGCGCGATGGCGGCCCAGGAAATGGACTATGGATCGATCGTTCTGCAGTCCGGTGAACGCCAGGATGAGATTTACGTGCGTTTCATCGAGGACATTCTTCATAAGATCAAAGCCGCCACTGCCGAAAAGCTCGGGATCACGCTATCGCTCGGGGAACAGACCGCGGAGACTTATGAGCGATGGTTCAGAGCGGGGGCTCACCGTTATCTTCTGAGGATCGAGACGAGCTCTCCCGTGCTTTATAAGCGGCTTCATCCCGAAAACCATTTTTTTGAGGTGCGCCGCGAATGCCTCAGGACACTCCGGCGCATCGGTTATCAGGTCGGAACGGGCGTTATGATCGGATTGCCATTCCAGACCCACGAACATTTGGTCGACGATATTTTGTTTTTCAGGGACGAAGACGTCGATATGATCGGCATGGGCCCTTATGTTCCACATGAAGACACGCCGCTTGTTTCTGCAGGGCATGATCCTGCGGAAAATTTCCGGCTTGGGCTCGTGATGATCGCACTTACACGACTGGTCCTTAAAGACGTCAATATCGCGGCCACGACGGCGCTTCAGGCCCTGGATCCCTCAGGGCGTGAGAAGGGGGTTCAAGCCGGTGCCAATATCATCATGCCCAACATCACGCCGACGGATTACCGGAAATTCTATCAACTCTATAACCATAAGCCTTGTCTTGATGAAAACGCACGCCAGTGCAGGAGCTGTCTTGAGCGCCGGATCCAAGTGGCGGGCGCCGAGATAGGTTATGGCGAATGGGGTGATTCAAAACATTTTTCGGGGAGACAAAAAAACAGTATTTGAGGGGGCTTTTTTGCACGGGTTGGTCCGTATTCTGAGCTTGATATCTTTAAAAAATATGATAGAACATAGTGCCTTTAGGTCGTCGAAATCCTGTTTTGAGAACCCGCCCAGTCCCGGGACAGCGCAATCCAATGAGGTGGATCATGGATAAAAAAGAGTTCTATGCAAAGTCGGAAAAGATCATTAATGAAACTTTCGAGACCGTCAAGAAATACGCCAAGGTTGTAGCAGCAAAGACAGGAGAGGCGGCGCATGTGACACGGCTTCTGATCCAGAAAGCGACCCTGGAGCACCAAATGGCCAAGGCGTTCTCCCAACTGGGCAGTCAGGTCTATCAAACGACGGTAAGACAAGGGGGAAAGCTCGAGCTTGACGCTCCCGAGATGCAAAAAGTGCTCGAAGAGATCAAGAAGCTCGACACCGAACTTGGCCAGGTCGAAGCGGT
>PLLJ01000009.1 GCA_003140935.1 Candidatus Omnitrophota bacterium | reverse complement strand
AAGCAAAGTTATCTGGTGAGCCCCTCGACGCGTCTGCGTCAAAAGATCGAAAAGATCCAAAAAGAGAATCGGGTCGAAAAAGATCTCGATACCGACGACGAAGAGCACTTTATCATCAAATACCGGAAAGGTGAGCAAGGCTACGAAGGATATTGGCTGAAGAATCTTTTACGGGATGCTTACCGCCAGATCTCGCAGGATTTCGGCACTTATTTTAATCATAAGACCGCCGTGCTTTTTTATTCCGGGAATGAATTCCACGACGTGACCGGACAGTCCATGTGGGTCGGCGGGCTTTATGACGGAAAAATACGCCTCCCGGCTTATCGCCAGGGCTTCAGGGAGCTGGACTTGCGCGCGGCCGCGGTCCATGAGATGACCCATGCATTTGTGGCGTTCCTGAGCGGCACGCGTGCTCCCGCCTGGATCCACGAAGGCTTGGCCCAATATGAACAGAATAAGATCCAGCCGGTGAACACGGTTGTCTTCAAGGCAGCCATCCGGACGAATTCTCTCATGCCGATCGACCGGTTGCTTTCCGAGAATTTACAAATCGACAAGATGGATCCTATGGAGGTCGCGCTTTTTTATCAGGAGGTTTTTTCGCTGGTCAGCTACATGGTGGAACGTTTTCAGATGTACGACATGAAAGAGATCCTTGAGAAGTTCAAGGAAGGAAAACCCGCCGAACAGGCGATCGAAGAAGTACTTGGGATCTCATCCTCACAATTGGAAAAAGAATGGCTCGCTACGGTAAAATAAAAATCTCTCCGAAAAAACATCGGATTTCAACCCTTCGGGGGCGCGGAATTTTAAAGGCCCAGGGTGTGAAAGCGGTGAGGGAGATCGGGTCGGTCGGACCGTTTTGCTATCGATATCGTTTGGAAGACGCGGAGCTTCTGAAATCGGTCAAGGCGCTTGGGGTTTTGACGCCGATCGTTGTGACCCATGCCGGGCGTCCGATTGTGATCGCGGGCCACAAACGCCTCCGTGTTGCGAAAGCCTTGAAGTTGAAGGAAGTGCCTGTGCTTGTCGCGGGGCACATGGAGCCGAAAAACGCTTTTCTTTTGAACCTTGTTTCCAATTGGAAGCAAGAATGCTCGGACATGGACCGGGCCAGGGCGCTTGGCCTTGCATCCCGTGAGTTTCATTTTAAGGAAAATGAGATCCTCTCGGTTCTGATGCCTCTTCTCGGACTTGCGAGCGATAAGGCCCTGCTGGAATTTTACCGGAGAGCTGATCAATTCCCCGTGTCTTTCAAGGATCTTATCGAGGACGGGCAGTTATCTCTCCGGGGGGTTCAGCCCTTTTTGAAATTCTCACAAAACGACCAGGATTATTTCGCCAAGAATGTCGGAGCTCAAATGAAACTTACGAGTTCCCAGCTGCTTCAGGCCGGAGAATGGCTGTCGGACATCATGAAGGGGACGGGGAAATGCCTCCGGGAGCTTTGCCGAGAGCATAAGGTCCTTGAAAAGCTAAATACGCGCGGTATGGACCCACGTACGAAGGCAGACCGGTTCTTTGCGCGCGTCAAGCGGTTACGTTTTCCAGGGTATTCGCTTTATCTTGAAGCATTCGAGGAGAAACGGTCGGATATTCTGCATCATGCCAAAGATCTTCGCTTGGAGCCCATCCAGGGGTTCGAAGAACCCGGATTTGAGCTCCATGCACGGGTGAAAACCCCTGGGGAACTCGAACGGCTTCTCCGAGAGCTCTCATTGAAGCGTTCTTCGCTTAACTCGTTGTTTGAAATTGCTTTGTGATTCCTATACAATACCCGTCCGAGTGACCCTTATATGAGAAAAATCCTTATAATAGCCCTTATCTTCGGGGGCGTTTTTGTTCCATTTCTTCAGGCCGAGGAACTCGGTGTGTCCGCCAGCCTGAACAAGCGTTCAGTACAGGTCGGAGAAGAGGTCCGGCTGAGCATTCGCGTGGCCGGACAGAGCATGAATCTTCAGGCTCCGAGACTCCCGCAGCTCGACGGCTTTGAAACCTACTATACCGGCCGCGCTTCTCACATCTCGATCATCAACGGCGTGTCCGCTACGAACGTTGAATTCAGCTACACGCTTATTCCCCAAAGGGCGGGACTTTTTACGCTGAATCCTATTGAAGTTCATACGGGGCAGCGTGTTTTCAAAACGGAGCAGCTTGAGATCGAAGTGTCGGGGGGCCAGAACCAGGCACTTGGGACGCAGGTACCGCCCCAGCGGGTTGTGACGCCGCCCTCTACTTCGTCTCCGGTAACCCAACCGGTCTTCCAGGATCAGGCTCCCGTGATCCCTTCCGGCACGGACGACAACATTTTTGTCCAGGCTTTGGTCGACCGGAAGACCCTCTATCAGAATGAGCAAGTGCTTTTGACCTATTCGCTTTTTACACGTTATGACACACGCTATGAAGGATTTGACAAAGAGCCCGAGACGAGCGGGTTCTGGATCGAGGAATTTCCCATGGGCCGGGACGTGCCGCGTGAGACGGTTCGCACGAACGGCAAACGCTATATCAAAGCGGACGTAAAAAAACTCGCACTTTTTCCGACCGCTCCCGGTAATTATACGATCCAACCGGGGAGTCTCAAAGTCTCGATCCGCGAGGAACCGCAAGGGTCGAGCCCTTTTGATGAGTTTTTCAGTGA
>PLLJ01000014.1 GCA_003140935.1 Candidatus Omnitrophota bacterium | reverse complement strand
GCCGAGATCTGGAAAAAATCCGGCCGCTATGAAACGCTGGGGGACGACAAGATCGCTTTCAAGAACCGTGCCGGGCATGAGTTCGTGCTAGGGCCGACGCATGAGGAGGTCATGACCGATCTTGTGGGTACCAATATCAAATCCTTCCGCGATCTCCCGCTCAATCTTTATCAGATCCAGAATAAATTCCGCGATGAAGCCCGTCCGCGTTTCGGTGTGATCCGCACCAAGGAATTCATCATGAAGGACGCTTACAGCTTTGATGCTGATGAGAAGGGCCTGGATGTGAATTATCATAAAATGTACGAAGCTTATCAGCGTATTTTTACACGCTGCGGCTTGAAGTTCCAGGTCGTGAACGCGGACACGGGTGTGATGGGCGGCAAGATGAGCCAGGAATTCATGGTGATCTGCCCGTACGGGGAAGACCGTGTCGCAAGCTCCGAGGACGGCTACCTTGCAAGTCAGGATATCGCGGGCCGTGGCGATCCCCGCGTGAAGACCCCCGACTCGCAGATCCCGAAACCCGAGCTCTTCGACACACCGAATCTTCGCACCATCGAAGAGATTTGTCACCGTTACAAGGTACAGGCATCGCACATGATCAAGACGCTTATTTTTATGGCCGATGGGAAGCCGGTCGCGGCGCTCGTCACGGGAGATAGCGAAGTCAACGAAGGCAAGCTCCGGAAATTGATCGGGGCCAAAGACCTTCGCCAGGCGGACGGGCACGAGATCCTGGAGGCCACAGGCGCGCCGGTCGGATTTGCGGGTCCTGTGGGTCTTAAGATCCCGGTCTATGCCGACTGGGATATTCTCGGGTTGGCGGATGCGGTGACGGGCGGGAACCAGAAAGACAAGCATATGAAGGGCGTGACGATCGGTCGTGATTTTACGCCGATGGCCACAGGTGACATTCGTTTCGTAAAGGACGGTGATCTCGCGCCGGACGGCAAAAGCAAACTGACTCTTACGACCAGTATGGAGATCGGTCATATCTTCAAGCTCGGGACCCGGTATTCGGAATCGATCGGCGCTCATTTCCTGGATGAAAAAGGCGAACGCAAACCCGCGATCATGGGATGTTATGGGATCGGCGTGAACCGGATCCTCGCAGCCACGATCGAACAGCATCACGATCTGAAGGGGATCCAGTGGCCCGAGGCCATCGCACCATTCGCAGTAGAGATCATCACCGTGAATCACTCCGATGACAAAGTCCGCGCTGCCGCCGAAAAGATCTACGAGGAACTCACCCGGGGCGGCAAGGATGTCCTCTTTGACGACCGGGATGAACGCGCCGGCGTGAAATTCAATGATGCGGATCTGGTCGGTATTCCCACGCAGGTCGTGATCGGCGAACGGAGCCTGAAAGAAGGGAAGGTCGAGGTCAAAGACCGGCGGACCGGCGCCACCAAGCTTGTCGATCTGCATTCCCTGGTTTCTTCTCTCGCTTAATTCCATCTGAACCGGATGGAGGATGACGGATGAAGGATGGCGTAAAACCTGGCACCCTCCGCCGTTCGCTCACCGCAACCCCGGCTCGAGTCCTTTGGCCCAAGAAATTCATCCACATCGACATGGACGCGTTTTTCGCGGCGGTGGAGCAGCGTGACCGTCCGGAACTCAAAGGCAAACCCGTGATCGTGGGCGGGAACCCGCAAAGCCGGAGCGTCGTAAGTACCTGTTCTTATGAGGCCAGGAAATTCGGCATTCACTCCGCCATGCCGACCGCGCAAGCGAAACGTCTTTGTCCCCATGGTGTTTTCCTCTATCCCGATTTCGAGAAATACAACGCTGTTTCCAAATCCATTATGTCGATCTTTCACACCTACACGTCTCTGGTGGAACAGGTGTCCCTGGATGAAGCCTATCTCGATGTCACCGAGAACAAGCTCAAGCTCGAAGATCCCGTGAAGCTTGCAGGGCTGATCAAGCAGCATATTTTTGCCGTGACGAAGCTCACCGCGTCCGCCGGCGTAGCGCCCGCCATGTTCCTGGCGAAGATCGCCTCCGATATGCAGAAGCCGGATGGTCTGACGGTGGTCACTCCGGACAGAGTGCTGGAATTCCTCAAAGACCTTCCGGTCCGGAAGATCCCGGGCGTCGGCCCACATACCGAAGAGATCCTTCACGGTATGACACTTAACACGTGCGGGGATATCTGGGGCGTGAAACCGCAGGACCTTACGTCGAAATTGGGGAAATGGGGACTGGAGCTCTTCCACAAAGCGCGGGGGGAGGAAAACCGGGAAGTGAACCCTTATTGGGAACGGACGCAATTGAGCACCGAAGAGACGTTCGCGAAAGATATTACGGACATGCCGCGGCTTAAGCAAAAACTTGCCGAGCTCGCGGAGCATGTTTTTTATGATCTGAAGCAGGAAGGGCGTTTCGGAAGGACCGTGGTGCTCAAGGTGAAGTACCACGATTTTGAGCAGATCACGCGATCCAGGACGCTCACTGCGCCGCCCCAGGATTGGCATGTTCTTCACGAGATCGCCTGCGATCTTTTAAAGAAAAAAACCCTCGCCGGGAGAAAACCCATCCGCTTGTTGGGGCTTGGTATCAGCGGGCTAGGCGTCAAGGACGAGCGCTCTGTTTCGACGCAGGGAGAGTTGTTTTAATAAGACGCAGAGGGTGCCGATTGCAAAAAGCGATTCCGTCTTAGGGCCCTATTTTCCGGCTTCTTGAACTCTTCAACCTGCGAACAGAGGTTTGTGCTTTTTTTTGTACTTCAGATATTCCGTCAATACAGCCACAGCTTTTTGGTGTTCGCTCTTTTTCTCGTAGAAAAGAGCCAAAGCGTCATAGCCTTCTCTGAATAAGGGCGCCAGCTCGATCGCTTTCCGGAAAGAAACAACGGCGGTTTCCTCTTGCCCTGCTTCGAGGTAAAGTTTTCCGAGTTGAATATGAAAAAAAGGATTTTGAGGATCCACCTCGATAGCTTTCTTTATGGCCTGAATGGCCTCCGGTATTTTTTTCTGCTGCTTTAGAAGAACGGCTTGATTGTAATTGAGAATATCCCGTTGATAATGGGCCTCTGAACCTGCGTAGGAAAGCGCTTGTTCTTGGTAATAAGTACTTTCTTTAGAATTGCCCAGGCGAGAATAAGCGGCAGCCATGTTCGTAAGAAGAACCGTTGAATAAGATCCCGCCTCTAATGATTTATGAAAATACCGGAGAGCGGTTTCTAAACCCCCGCGTTCTCCCAGGTGGATTTGGCCGAGAAAACAATAAGGGCGCCATTTGCGTGGGGATTTTTTGACTGTATCTTGCCACAATGAAATGGGACTTTTCCATACTTCATTACGGGCATAGGCCATGCCTGAAAAAACAACAACGATAGTAAGTGAAATAGCGGTAAACCATTTGGCGGACCTTAGAAGTGTCCAGAGAAGTGATGTCAGGAAAAGGACAAACCCGAACATGGGGAGGTAAAGGCGGTGTTCGAATATCAGGTCGGGAATAGGGATCAAGGAGGACTCGACGCTGAGGGTCAGGAAGAACCATAAAACACCAAAGGTGATGAGACGGTTTTTTTTAAAAGAAGCCAGGGATAGAATGAAAATACTTGAGAGTAACGAAAAAGCCGCCCATGTATCAGGATCTTTCCAGCCCGATGAATAGAGATAATCATAGTCGACGCACTGGTTTACCGGAAAAAAAAGAAGCCGCAAGTAGGTCCTCTCGACGCGGAACTGGGCCAGGAGATAATCCCATCGGGAGATATTGCCGGCGACGGATGGGAGAATGTTCATGGACCCTCCAGTACGAACAAGAAGATGAGGGTGTGTCAGATAAAGCAAGGGGATGATCAAAAGAAATGCCGCGAAAGGGATCCAGTGGACAAGTTTTTTGCCAAGGGGGTCTTCGGCGGAGGGCGGAAAAAAGAACAATTCCGAAAGCAGGATCGCGAAGGGAAGGGTGATGCTGATCTCTTTGGTCAACATGGCAGCCAACATGAGGAGAAAAACAACCCAGTAGTGACGAGCGTCCTCCAGCCGTGCCGTCAGGTACATCCAGAGCGTCGCTAAATAAAAAAGGGTCGCCAGCGAAGTTAAACGCTGCACAATGTAGGTGACCGCTTGGGTTTGTATGGGATGTGCCGCGAAAAGAAGTGCGGCGACCAGAGCGAACAGATTTTGTTGCATGGGAGGCACTCGATCTTTCATGGAAGGGGTTCTGAGGATCGATCGAATAAGATTGAAGACGATGCACGACGTAAGGATATGGATCAGCAGATTGACAACATGAAAACCCCATGTCGCAAAACCCGTCAGATAAATATTGAAAGCAAAACTGAAATTTGCAATAAAGCGGGAAGGAAGGGCATGCCAGAGTTTTCCGAGATCCAGGGGCTGAAGGGCATGGTTTTCAAGGATGTTGGGGACATCATCGAACTGGAAAGCGCCGGTAAAAGTGTTGGAGTAGACCGCGACCCCGAAGAGCAGGATCAGGAGGAAACAGGTCCGTGCGGATAACGGTTTTGAATTCATGGAGCCTCGGACTGGTTTTCTTGAGGCTCGTGAAGGGCCGCGAGAAGTTCTTTCGCGGGACGTAAAGAAGGATCAAGGACGATGGCTCGTTCAAGCAGCGAGATCGCCTGCGGATATTCCTTTTTGAATGCATAGATACGAGCCAGCTCATAATGCGCGATCGAGCATCCGGGTTCCGATGCGATCGCTATTTTTAACAATGAGGCCGCGCCCTCCAGATCTCCTTCCTTGATTTTCAAGACGGCCAGATTCGTGCGAAGAGTTCCCGATTTCGGATAGGCTTCGAGCCCTTTACGATACCAATATTCCGCTCTGGAAGTTTGTCCGGCGTTCGCATAGGCCGATCCCACATTGTTGAAATGAATATCATTTCTCCGCTCCGAGGGCTTCCATGGCAACGCTTTCAAAAAGCTATCGGCTGCCAGCAGGTATTGATGATTTTTTCTGTAAGTTTCGCCCAGGTGAAAATAGCCGCGGCTCTGCAAGGGGGCTTTCCGGGTTTGATCTTGCCAGAAAAGGAGTTCGTTCGCCCATACGGTATTGCGCCGGTAAGTAAGAGTCCCCAAAATAAGTGCAAGCGCGATCAAGGCCAGCATAAAAAGCCTGGAGGATTTCAAGAACCTTCCAAGGCAGGAAGCCGCAAAAAAAGCAAAACCGACCATCGGAAGATAAAGACGATGCTCAAAGATCAGGTCGGGGAGGGGGATGATGCTTGACTCAACGCTTAAGGCCAGGAAAAAAAAGAAGATCCCGAAGCTTGCGAGAGGTTGCTTGCGGATCAGACGGAAACCGAGAATAAGGATCGTCATGAGAAGAATAAAAGAGCTGAACGTTCCGGGGCTGAAGAATCCGGCCGAGAACGGGAAGTCATAATCGAAAGTTTGACAGACCGGGAAAACAAGGAGTTCGAGGTAAGTTCGGATCACGTCCAGTTGAGTGATGCCATAGGCGCTTCGGGAAATATTTTTAGCCATCGTGGGCACAAGGGCCATTTGTCCGCCTTCTTGGATCATATGGTGATGATTCAAAAAAAACAGACATGGGATCAGAAGAGAAATGAAGACGAAGGGGAGGAGGCGTTTTACAAGGCGCGGGGTCGATCTCGTGTCTTGACCGAAGAACAGGATTTCACAGAGTAATAAAGCTGCGGGAAGCGTGAATGCGATCTCTTTAGAAAGCATGCTGAGGAGAGCTGTAAATAATCCTAGAAGATAAGATGCGCGCACCTTGCTGATCCGGAAATGAAGATACAAAAATAAGGTCGCCAGGTAGAAAAAGGAAGCCATGAGGGCTAACCGTTGGACGATATAATTGACGGCCTGGGTTTGAAGCGGGTGGCACATGAAGATCAGCGCCGTAGCAAATGCAATAAAGTTTTGAGTGACAGGAAGAGGGGATCTTTTTTGAAACGCGGGGGTTGTCAACAAGAGGCGGGTGATCCCAAAGACGAAAAGGCTGTTCAAAAGATGAAGGATCAAATTAACGAGGTGGTACCCCCAAGAAGAAGTTCCGCCTATTTTATAATTGATCGCAAAACTTAAAAAGCTGAGGGAACGTGTAGGGCCATCGTTGAACAGGTCTATCCAGCCACGGAAAGTCAGGATTTTTGGATTAAAAAGAATGTTGGGATAATCATCAAAATAGAAGGGGGCGTGTAAGGTGTTGGAGTAGATGAGGGATCCCAACAGAAGAAGCAGCGCAACGGATAAGAAGAGTGATAAGGATTTTTCTTTTTTCATAAAAAATTTGATTTCAAATGCGATATGTAAACCGAGTTATTTTCAACCCAAGCACGGTGGTTTTTAAGAGGCGGGCTTGGAACTTTTCGCGATCGATTCACCCGGTTTCCGGAGTGTTTTAATCTCCAAACAGGGGCTTTTGTTTCTTTTTGTATTTCAAATATTCCACCATGACAGCCACAGCCCCCGGTTCGTCCCCTTTTCTTTTGTAAAGGAGAGCCAGGGCGTTATACCCCTCTTGGGATAAGGGCGCCAGCTCAATGGCTTTCCGGAAAGAAGCCACAGCTTCATTCTCTCGTTCCATTTTGCGATAAGCTTCCCCAAGTTGGATATAGAGCAAAGGATTCTCAGGGCTCATCTTTAGGTCTTCCTTCAGCATCTTGACGGCCGCAGCATTTTCGCCCTTATTGATCAGGGCAAGCGCATGATTGTCATAAAAAGGAGTGCTTTCTTTTAAAGCAGAGGATGATGAAATTATTTTTTGAAAAGGAAGGCTTTTTTCGTATTCCCCAAGGCGGGAATAAGCGGCGGCTATGTTATAAAAAACCCAGGGAGTGGTAAACCCCAAGTCCAATGCTTTTCGATAACAGACCACCGCGGCCTTATCATCCCTTGCTTCCCTGCTGTAAGCATCACCCAGGCCGGCATAAGAGATCCCCTTGTGGGGGTTTTTTCTTACAACGTCTTGAGCGAGCGAGGTGATAGTTTTCCACACTTCATTACGGACATAGGTCATGCCTGACAGAACAACAGCGATGACCAGTGAAATAGCGGTAAACCATTTGCCGGACCTAAAAAATGTCCAAAGAAGCGACGTCAGGAAGAGAACAAATCCGAACATGGGGAGGTAAAGGCGGTGTTCAAATATCAGATCAGGAACAGGGATCAAAGAGGACTCGACGCTGAGAGTTAAGAAGAACCATAAAACGCCAAACGTTAAAAGACGATTTTTTTTAAAAAAAGCGAACGATAGAACCAAAATGCTCCAAAGCAGTGAAAAAGCCGCCCACGTGTTCGGATCTCCCCAACCTTTTGAAAGACGATAATCATAAATAAGGCATTGGTTGACGGGAAAAAAAAGAAGCCGCAGGTAGGTTCTCTCGACGCGGAACTGGGTCAGGAAATAATCCCATCGGGAGGTATTCTTAGCTATGGATGGGATGATGTTTAGGGATCCATCGATACGCGTAAGAAGATGAGGATATATCAGATAAAGCAAGGGGATAATCAAAAGAAATGCTGCAAAAGGCATCCAGTGGAGAAGTTTTTTGCCCAGAGGATCTTCGGCCGAGGGTGGAAAGAAGAACAATTCCGAAAGCAGGATCGCGAAGGGAAGGGTGAAGCTGATCTCTTTGGTCAGCATGGCTGCCAACATGAGGAGAAAAACAATCCGGTAGTGACGCGCATCTTCCAATCGCGCTCTGAGATACATCCAAAGTGCGGTTAAGTAGAAGAGAGTCGCCATTGAAGTCGCACGCTGCACGATATAAGTGACTGCCTGAGTTTGCAGGGGATGTGTTGTGAAAAGAAGCGCGGCGACCAGAGCGAACAGATTTTGTTGTGCGGGGAGCACCCAGTTTTTCATAGAAGGGGTGTTGAGGATCGATAGAGTAAGACTGAAGACGATGCACGAAGTAAGGATATGGATCAATAGATTTAAAACATGAAAGCCCCATGTTGCCAAACCCGTCAGATGAATATTGAGAGCGAAACTGAAATTTGCGACAAAACGAAGAGGATAGTAGAACCAGAGTTTTCCGAGATTCAGGGGCTGAAGGAAACGATTTTCAAGGATGTTGGGGATATCATCAAACTGAAAAGATCCGGTGAGGGTGTTGGAATAGGCCGCGATCCCGAAGAGCAGGATCAGGAGGAAACAGATTCGTGTGGATAACGGTTTTAAATCCATAGGGCCCCGAAGTTGAGCGATTGCAGCGCATTATGTTCGATTTGAAGACAGCGCACAAGTCTTTTGCTGAGGGGATTTTAAAAGAACCGGATGGAACACCCCGAAAGGGCGAGAGCCCGGTTTGCCATCTGCCATCCGCGCTTCCGTTTTTTTACGCTTCAATTTTCAAACAAGGGTTTGTGCTTCTTTTTGAATTTCAGATATTCCACCATGACATCCACGGCTTTCTGCTGGTCACCCTTTTTCTTGTAGAAACTGGCCAGAGCATCGTAGCCTTCTCTGGATAAGGGCGCCAGATCGATCGCGTTGCGGAAAGAAGCGGCCGCGGCATTTTCCTGCCCCGTTTCGACGTAGAGTTCCCCAAGCTGAACATGAAAAAGATGATCTTGAGGATTGGCTTTGATGGCCTTCTTTAAAGAATCAATGGCTTCGGGTATTTTCTTGTCCCGTCTCAAATAAACCACTTGATTATATTCGAGGATACCTCGTGAAAGATAGTTTTCTGAATCCGCATAAGCCAGCGCTTGTTTTTGGTAATAAGCGCTTGCTTTAGAATTCCCAAGTTGAGAATAAGCCGAAGCCATATTGGTGAGAAGTACCGAGGTGTAACCTCCCGCTTTGAGCGCTTTGTTAAAAAAAAGGAGAGCGGTCTTTATGTCCTTCAATTCTCCGGCGAAGGCTATGCCGAGAGCGAAATAAGGACGCCATTTATGAGGGGATTTTTTTATCACGTCTCCCCATAACGTAAAAGGATCTTTCCATACCTCGTTCCGGACATAAGTCATGCCGGAAAAAACAACAATAAGAGACAGGGAAACAGCGGTAAACCATTGGGTGGATCTTAAAAACATCCACAAGAGCGATGTCAGGAAGAGAGCAAACCCGAACATGGGGAGGTAAAGGCGATGTTCATAGATGACATCAGGAAAGGGGATGAGCGAAGATTCGACGCTGAGGGTCAGGAAGAACCAAAGAACGCCGAAAGTTAAGAGGCGGTTTTTTTTGAAAAAAGCGAATGATAAAATCAAAACGCTCCAAAGCAATGAAAAAGCCGCCCACGTATCCGGATCTCTCCAACCCGATGAAAGACGGTAGTCATAGTCAAGGCATTGGCTGACGGGAAAAAAAAGAAGCCGCAAGTAGGTTCTCTCCACGCGGAACTGAGTCAGGAGATAATTCCATCGGGAGGTATTCTTAGCCATGGATGGGAGAATGTTCATGGATCCTCCGGAGCGCTCGAGAAGATAACCGTTCATGAGAAAAAGCAAGGGGATGATCAAAAGTAACGCCGCAAAAGGGATCCAGCGAAGGATTTTTTTGTCCAGAGGGTCTTCGACTGAGGGCGGAAAAAAGAACAATTCCGAAAGCAAGATCGCGAAGGGAAGGGTGAAGCTGATCTCTTTGGTCAACATGGCGGCAGCCGTGCAACAGAGGGCGAGACGATAATGACGGGGGTCTCCGAGTCGTGTCTTGAGATACATCCAAAGTGCGGTTAAATAAAAGAGGGTTGCCATCGAAGTCGCGCGCTGCACGATATAGGTGACCGCTTGGGTTTGCACGGGATGTGTTGTAAAAAGAAGCGCGGCGACTAGAGCGAATAGATTTTGTTGTGCGGGAGGCACCCGGTTTTTCATGGAAGGGGTGCTGAGGATCGTACGAGTGAGATTGAAGACGATGCACGAAGTGAGGATATGGATCAGCAGATTTAAAAGGTGAAAGCTCCACGTCGAAAAACCCGCCAGATAAATATTGAAAGCGAAGCTGAGATTTGTGATGAAACGAAGAGGATAGTCATGCCAAAGTTTTCCAAGATCCAGAGGATAAAGGAAGCGGTTTTCCAGGATGTTGAGGCCATCATCGAATTGGAAAGATCCGGTAAAGGTGTTGGAATAGGCCGCGATCCCAAAGAGCAGGATGAGGAGAAAACAAGTTCGTGTGGATAACGGTTTTGAATTCATAGAGCCTCAAAATTGAGCAATGGCAGCGCATTATGTTCGATTTAAAGACAGCGTACAAGTCTTTTGCCGCAAAAATCTTTCAAAAACAGGATAGAAAACACCGGAAAACGAGGAATTGGTGTTACACTTTATGGTGATCATAGCGGCCCACAGAGCGTGGCGTATAGGGTCGGCCCGAAACGACCCGTAGGGGTGGGACGATTCTTTTTTTTCTTAATGGTCACTTCCGGATCGATCCAGAAGTGTTTGTGCCGAGGCAAGATTGTTCTTGATGGATTCGTTTTCCGTTTCGAGTTTGAAAGCCTCTTGAAAAGTCTGTACGGCGTTCTTGTAATCCCCCGCATTTATAAAAGCAGCTCCTAAACCCGCGTAACTATCCACTGCTTTTGGATAATGAGACCCCAAGTAATTCTTTGGACGAAAGTTTTCCGTTCAAGAGGCCTCCCGATAAGAAAAAGAATTTTTAGTTGCGAAATCGAAGACGAATCTTATACTAACACAACTTATGGCCCAAACATTATTCGAAAAAATATGGAATTCGCACGTGGTCAAGATGTTCCCTGACGGAACGGCACTTCTCTACATCGATCGCCAGTTGATCCATGAGGTGACGAGCGCGCAGGCTTTCGAAGGACTCCGTCTTTCGGGCCGTAAAGTCCGTCATCCCGAACTCACGTTCGCCACGATGGATCACAATGTGCCGACCGATGCTGACCGCTTCAACATTAAAGACCCTATCGCCAAGGCGTCGCTCGAAGCACTTGCCCGGAATTGCAAGGAATTCGGCGTGACACTTTATGATCTCCATAGCGACAAACAAGGCGTGGTGCATATTGTCGGCCCGGAGCTCGGGATCACGTTGCCCGGGACGACCATTGTCTGCGGAGACTCCCACACCGCGACGCATGGTGCTTTCGGCGCGCTTGCGTTCGGGATCGGGACTTCCGAGGTGGAGCATGTACTTGCGACCCAGTGTTTGTTACAGAAAAAACCCAAGACCTTCAGGGTCGAATTCACAGGGCGGCTCCACGAGCCCGTCTCCGCGAAAGATATGATCCTCAAACTGATCGGGACGATCGGGACCGCGGGGGCCACGGGCTACGCGATCGAGTATTGCGGCGAGGCGATCCGCGCTCTTTCCATGGAAGCTCGCATGACCGTTTGCAATATGACGATCGAAGCAGGTGCTCGCGCCGGTATGATCGCGCCGGACGAAGTGACGTTCCGGTATATTACCGGAGGAGACCGCCCGTACGCGCCCAAAGGAAAGGATCTCGAAAAGGCCAAAGCTTATTGGCGGACTCTTTTTTCCGATCCGGGAGCAAAATTCGATAAAGAGATCACGATCGACGCGTCCAGGATCGCACCGCAAGTGACCTGGGGGACAAGCCCGGGCATGGTCGTGGATGTGGACGGACGCGTGCCTGAGGCGGATCAAGTTCCAGGCTACAGTAAGACAGATGTCGAGCAGTCTTTAAAATATATGGGGCTGAGGTCCGGAATGCCGATCACTGATATCACGATCGACGCCGTTTTCATCGGGAGCTGCACGAACGGTCGCATCGAAGATCTGCGTGTCGCGGCAAAGTATTTAAAGGGCCACAAAGTCGCTCGGGGTGTCCGCGTGCTCGTGGTGCCGGGTTCCCAGTGGGTCAAGAAACAAGCGGAAGCCGAAGGGCTCGACAAGATCTTTTTGGCATCGGGGTGCGAATGGCGCGAGTCAGGATGCAGTATGTGTCTCGCTATGAACCCGGACCAGCTCAAACCGCAGGAGCGCTGCGCATCGACCTCCAACCGTAATTTCGAGGGCCGTCAGGGGAAGGGCGGGCGTACGCATCTTGTGAGTGCGGAGATGGCGGCTGCGTCTGCCGTGGCAGGACATTTTGTGGACGTCAGGAAATGGCCGGAGGTCCTGCCATGAAAGCCTTCGAGAATTTCAGAGGGGTGGTTCTGCCGCTGGATCGCGCGAATGTCGATACCGACGCGATCATTCCAAAACAGTTCCTGAAATCGATAGCCCGCACAGGATTCGGAGAGGCGCTTTTTTATGATTGGCGGTATCTCCCGGGCGGAAAGAACAATCCCGGATTCATTCTGAACCGGGAAGAGTATCAGAACGCGACGATCCTGGTCGCACGCAACAATTTTGGATGCGGTTCCAGCCGTGAGCACGCCGTGTGGGCGATCTGCCAGTATGGTTTCCGGGTGGTCATTGCGCCATGGTCCGGAGAGGGGAAGGACCGTATTCCGGGATTTGCGGATATTTTCAAGAATAATAGCGTGAAGAACGGTCTTTTGACCGTGGAACTTTCGGAAGCAGAAGTTGAGAAGATCTTTCAAGAAGCTCACAAAGAGCCTGGTTTAGAAGCGACCCTCCACTTGGTCGATCAGACGGTGACCTTGCATGCTTCCTGCGAGATATCCTTCCATTTTGAGATCGACCCATCCGTCAAAGAGCGGTTCCTTTTAGGGCTCGATGATATTGGCATTACCCTCAAGGAGGGAGAAGCTATTTGCGAATTCGAAACGAGACATGACACGCAAATCCCTCAAACATAATTCAGTCTTCCTGAATTTCCCCCATCTTCTGATGGGTCCAGGGGTTCCATATTTTTATCAAGAAAAACCTTTGGCTAGCCGAAGATAAAATGTAATATATCAGTTTAGATCTCATGAGAGGTCTGTCTGATGAGGCATAGGGGACTTTCCACTTTGAAAAAAGGGGGGCTGGGCGTATGCAAAAACTTAATGATACCAGCGACAAAAAAATCAGAATCATCCATCGGAACGGTCAGAACGTCCCTGAACCGTTGGCTCCCAAGAAAGGAATAGCTTTCAGCCTTTTTAACTTCTCGAGGTCCCAAACCTCTGGAGGAAATACTACCGCTGTTTTAAGTAAGCCCGTTCCGGCAAAGCTTCGCCCCGATACCCCGAGGGCCGATCTTAAAGCCGTTAAGAGTTGGATCGCTCTGGAAGAAAAGGTTGTCCACGATTACAAGGAGCAAAAAACGGTCCAATCCAAGAGCGCTGTTCCTTTGCCGACCACCCCTCGCCTTGAGATCCTGCGAGCCGATCTCGCAGCCATCAAGAACCGTGTTGCTCTTGAAAAAAAGGTCATCCGTGATTATAAGGAGCAAAAAGCAGCTCAGCCCAAGAACGTTGTCCCTGTGCCAAAAACTCCCCGCCCTGATCTTCTGCAAACCGGGTTCACTGCTGTCAGAAATTGGATTTCTTCATGGGAAAAGTTCGTTCGCAATGGCAAAGAGCGAAAAAAAGCTCAACCCAAGAGCGCCGTCCCTTCGCTAGCCACTCCTCGTCTTGATATCCTGCGAGCTGATCTCGCGGCCGTCAAGAACTGGGTTGCGCTGGAAGAAAAGATCGTTCATAACTATAAGGAGCAGCAAACGCCTCAGTCCAAAAGCGCTGTTCCTTTGCCAACCACTCCTCGCCTTGATACCTCGCGGACCGATCTTGCAGCCATTAAAAACCGTGTTGCTCTGGAAGAAAAGATTGTCCGTGATCATAAGGAGCAAAAAACAACTCAGTCCAAGAACGTTGTCCCAGTGTCAAAAACTCCCCGCCCTGATCTCCTGCGATCCGGTCTCGCTGTCGTCAGCAATTGGGTTTCTTTTGGGGAAAAGGTCCTCCGCAATTATAAAGAGAAAAAAACGGCTCAGCCTAAGAGTGCTGTTCCTTCGCTGAAAGTCCCTCGCCCTGATCTTTCAAAGGTCGATCTCACGGCTATCAAGGACGGAATTGCTCTGGAAGAAAAGGTTGTTCGTGATCATGAGGAGCAAAAAACAACTCAGCCCAAGAGCATCGTTTCTCTGCCAAAAGCTCCCGAGAAACCATCCTTGCCCGTTCTTGAAACTTTCAGCATGCAAGCGGCCGTACCCTTCTTTTCCGACATTTCAAAACTCAAGGATTCTCTCCGCGGGTCGGGAAAAATTTTCTTAAAGCTGAACAAATTTTTACTAGTGCTTGGGTGGCTTGTAGCAGGAGCTCTCGTGCTTTTGTATGTTCAAGAGGCCTTTTCGAGTCGTGGGGTATCGCAGAAACTTTCGCAACTTGGAATCGAGAAAAACCGGCTTCAACAGTCTTACTTTGAGCTTCAGAATGTTTTGGAGGATCAACGCGCAGAAATGAACGTGCTGAATAGCGAACTTCAGGATACGGCCTCGAAACTGAAAGCGGCTAGCTCAGAGATCGATACTTTGCGAAATACGGTCGAGACCCAAAGTGCCATCATCACGGCGCTTAAGGCTCAAAGCCAAGCCTTTGAAAAGATCATCGATCAGGGAGGTATATCGGCCCTTTCCGGTGCTGCCGCGGGATTTTCAAATGAACAATTCGCAACGGGGAGAACCCCTATCCTTCAGGGAGAGGTTACCTCGATCAACGACCGGAGAGGTTTTGTTGTGATTAGCATGGGTGCTGCTCAGGGGGCCTATCCCGGGCGCTGGATCACGATTTCCCGTGGCGACAGAGGACTTGCCGTCGGGCGCATCGACCGGGTTTATCCCACCATGTCCGTCGCTGTGCTTCGCAGTACAGGCATGTTACAGGCGGTTCAAGAGGGCGATCGCGTTTTCTTTTCTTAACGTCCAAGTCAATTTTAAATTTTTAGGGTTGACTTGGACAGCTCTGACTTCCAATAAATAATTAATGAAAGTCAGGCGAAATCTTGATCTCAGGGGTATCATGTCAAAAGGCATTGGTATTTATGTCGGTCGCAATGAAGTGATCGCAGTTTCCGCAACCCGCACGGGGAGCGGACCTCAGATCACGTCCTTCGCGATCGAACCCATCGGTCCCGAAGATGCTCAACTCGGCATCGATAGAGATGTCCACCGGATGAAAAAAATGACTCCGGAAGCGCAGGCCATCCTCAGAGCTTTTACAAAGATCAAAGAGCATGGGGCTTTTGTGAATGTTGCTGTCAGTCCTTTGCTGGTCGTGACGCGAAATTTCATCATGCCGATGGTTCCCAAAAAAGACGAGCTGGGCGCAGTCCGTAATGAAGCTAGCCGCTACGTCCCCTTCAAGATCACCGATTCGGTACTGGATTATCACGCCTACCCGACCCACAAGAATGTCCTCTCGGTCACAGTCACAGCGATCCGGAGCGAAATCCTCGATGAATACTTACAAAACTTGCGTTCGGCATCCGCAAAGGTGCTTGTGGTGGAGCCGGTCTATAACGCCGCTAGCCGTGTTTTCTCGGCCTTAAATAGGATTGGAAAGGGCCAGACCCATGGGTTTGTGATCCTTCAGTCTGACGGGAACGTGAACGTGACGCTTGCTTCCAAAGGGATCGTCTATCTGTCTCGTGATTTTCTTTTAAGTGGAAAAGTGGAAGAAGATAAAACGCGGTTTCACAGTGAACTTAAAGCCTCGATGGACTATTTTTACAAGTTGACCGGGGGCGAGTCGATCGAACAGATCTTTTTATCCGGGGTGGGAGATCTCAAGATCTGGGTTGAGCATTTGGAACACACATTCAATTACAAAGTCCGTTTTGATGTTGCCAATTTACCCAGGGCAAAGAACTTGCCCCCTGAGGCGCTTCACGAGTTGTTAGTGGCCTTTGGATTGGCGCTTCGGTCTCTTGGGTATCGTTCTTCTCTCGGGAATATTCAGCTATTACCCAAAGAAGAACGCAGATCCGATCCCCCGCAATTTCTGAAATTTCTGGTAGTAGAATTTTTTTTGATCCTCATTTTTTTTATCCTAGTTCGCTTTGCTGTTTTCCAGCCGTACCTGATAAGCTTGAAGCATCAGAAGGAAGCGATGATGGGTCCCGCGGAGCGGGAGTTTCCCAAATTCGCTTCCAGTTCTCTCGAGGACCTGCAGGGTGAAAAAGCAGAGTTGGGCAACAGAATGGAACGGCTGAACAATTTTTTCGGCGACAAGATTTCGGTCGCGGCTTTCTTGGCAGCTCTGGGGCAGGGCCTGCCAAAATCGGTTTCGTTGGATTATGTTTCGATTGAGGATGCGACTGGAGCGGCAGCCCCACAAAGCAAAACAACTCAAAAACGTCTGAATATAAGGGGGATCTGTTATCTCGGAAGCGCCGAGAAAGAAACAGAGACCGTTACCGCTTGGTTAAAAGCGCTCAGTGCAAAGAAGATCATGGCAGAACATTTCTCGGAGATCAGGGTCGAAGAGATCAAAAGGGAAAAGTTCCGGAATCGGGATGTCACACGTTTTCGGGGTCTGGGAGAATGAGGAGCGCTAAAATATGGCGATGGTGAAGATCCGTGAGGGGGAAAAAGAGCTGGCCCTTAAAGCTGCTGCGGGAGTCGTGATGAGCATATTGTTGTATTCAGTCGTGGTCCAGCCTGTTTTTCAGGAAATTTTGGCCGCGCGGCAGGAGGTCCAAAATTCCGAAAAGCGTCTTGAACTTCACAGGGAGATCCAGGGGTTGAAAAAAGATCTGGAAAAGAGAGAAAGTCCCTTGGCGACGCTTACGGAACGGTCCCAACTTCTTGGAAGGATCTCAGATGTTGCGGGTCAGACCCAGATCCGTTTTGGAACGCTGACTCCCCGGACCGAACCGGACGGGGGATTTTTGAAGCTAAGGGTGGAAATGGACGGACGAGGCTCCTTCTTTTCATTGTTGAAATTTCTTCTGGCGATCGAAAAAACACAGTCTGTGGTTAAAGTCAAGGATATGTCCATGTTATGGAATTCTTTCTCTAAACAGCCGGAAGGCAGGGAGTCTTTACAGATTCAACTTGTGTTTGAAACTCTTCTAAAACCGAAGGTCAAAAAAAACAATGGCTAGACCCAATCGGTTCTTTATTGAATTTTTTCTGATCGTGCTGTGGCCCTCAGTCTTAGCGTGGGGTGCCGTACAATCTTCCTCAAGGAGTGCCGTACAATCTTCCTCAATAAAAAATACCTCTTCAGCGCCTTCGGAGATGACTCCCGGGATCGACGGTGCGCTCCAGATGGCCCAAGAAGAAATCCGGGATCCTTTTGCAATAGCTCCCGAAACCGAAGCTGCCGTGATCGCTGCTCCCGTCTCGTCGGCGACGCGTCCCGAGGTTGCCGTGGTGTTGCAGGGGATCGGTTTTGGCAGTAAGGACGCTTATGCGATCATCGGGGATGATATTTATTACATTGGCGATGAGTTGAATGGAATAAAACTTCTTGAAGTTCGCAGGCGAGAGGTCGATATTCTAGTGAACGGAGCAAGGATGACAGTGCCTCTGTTTCAAAGCGAGGAAGTTGAAAAGGCCAAGGAACGGGCGAAGAAAAAGGGGGCCGTGAAGGGTGCCCCTGCGGGTTCGCCGGTACAAAAGCTGTCACCTTCATCAGAAAGGGAGCAACCGACATTATGAAAAAAACCGACCGATTTTTCAAAAAAAACGTTCTCGTAATATTTTTATTGTTTCTGTTTTTTTCTCATCCTCTTATGGCAGCAAATAAGAAGCAAGCAACCCCGGTCTTTCCGGCCAAGGGACAGCCGGTCTCGGCCGAGGGACAACCGGTCTCGGCCAAGGGACAACCGGTCTCGACCAAGGGACAGCCGGTTTCGGCCGAGGAACAACCCTTTCCGGATGACGGACAACCGATACCGATCGTGGAAAAGCCGGTTTTGCAGGAGGAGACGAAACCTAAGGTTGAGAGAACGGAAGAAGGGAAATATTATCTGGATTTTAAATCCGCCACACTCATCAATGTGTTGAACGTGCTCTCTAATCTGAGCGGGATCAATTTTATTGCGGGGATCGAAGTGGCGGACCGGAAGGTCAGCATGACTCTCGACAATGTCGCTCTTGAGGATGTTTTGCAGTCGCTCGCCTACGGATGCAACGTCAGCTATGATTTTATTCCCGGAAAGAACATCTATCTTTTTCGGGCCAAATCCGACGCTCCTAATAAACCGACTCTGCTGACTCGCGTTTTCAAACTTTATTACATAAGAGTAACCGAGATTCTAGAAATCTCAGATACTGGTGGTGGCGGCGGCGGTGGCG
>PLLJ01000051.1 GCA_003140935.1 Candidatus Omnitrophota bacterium | reverse complement strand
TTCTGCATGTTGCGCGCGCCGACCTGGAAAACGCCGGTGTAACGGCCGACGAGCTCGACGTCGTGCTCCGACATAATCTCGGTGACGATGGTGAGCCCGTGGCGGCGGGCAGCGCCGCTGAGCATCTGCAGGCCCTGCTCGCCGAGCCCCTGGAAGGAATAGGGCGACGAGCGCGGCTTGAACGCCCCGCCGCGGAGGAACGTCGCGCCGGATCTCTTGACGGCCTTCGCAATGTTCAGGAGCATGTCATAATTCTCCACAGAACACGGTCCGGCCATAACGACGATCTTTTTACCGCCGACTTTCACGCCGTTGCCCATCTCGAATTCGGTGTTCTCAGCCCTGTAATCGCGACTCGCAAGTTTGTAGGGCTTGAGGATCGCCATCACCGACTCAACGCCAGGAAAAACCTCGAGCGGTTGGACCTGGAGCTTTTCTTCATCCCCGATCACACCGATGACAGTGCGTTCAACGCCGCGTGAAACCTGCGGTGTCAGCCCCAGCTCGCGGACCTTTTGACAAATATGCTCCAGCTCCTGCGGCGTTGCGGTCTTCTTTAGAACGATGATCATGTTTTTAACTCCTTTGGGACTCGGAACGAGTTTCTTGGGATTCGTAAAAAAACGTCAAAAAACGAGTCCCGAGTGACGAGTCGCTATTTTAGACCTTTTCGCTTAGATATGCCTTCAACAATCGGATCAACTGCGCATTCTGGCTGCGCCGGCCGATCGTGATACGTATCCAGTCCGGAAGTTTGTAAGCGACCATCGGCCGGACGATCATCCCCTGCCGCAGCAGGTACTGATAAACCTCCTGGCCGTCGGTCTTCATATGGATAAGAATGAAGTTCGCCTGACTGGGCAGGTATTCTAGCCCCAATCTCTTAAGCTTACGGTAGAAATATTTCCGTCCCCGGACCACGAGCCATTTCGTGCGCCAGAGAAAGAACGAATCGTCGAGCGCCGCCACGACCGCGGCCTGCGCCACCGAGTTCACATTGAACGGCTGGCGGACCTTGTGGAGATAATCCACCATTTCCTTGGAAGCCGCGCCGTAACCGATGCGAAGCCCGGCAAGACCAAACGCCTTGGAAAATGTCCTGAGGACCACCACATTCGGGCGTCCGGCCTTCACGTACGCGAGCATCTTCGGAAAATCTTCCGCCTCCACAAAATCCACGTACGCCTCATCGAAACACACGACCACATTTTCGGGAACCTTGGAAAGAAAATCCTCGACCTCTCCCGCGGTCACGTAAGTGCCGGTCGGATTGTTGGGATTCGCGATGAAAATAAGCTTCGTCTTTGGTGTGATCGCCCGGAGGATCCCTTCGATGTCATACCGGTAGTCTTTCATGGGAACGGCCTTGAACTTCGCACCGCAGACCTGCGAAAGGATCGGATAGACAAGGAAGGTCATTTCCGAAGAAATGACCTCGTCGCCCTCGGATAAAAAGCCGCGCGCCAAAAGCTCGATGATCTCGTTGGAGCCATTCCCGAAAATGAGATGTGCCGGATCGAGATCCAGCTCTTTCGATAAACGGGTCAGGAGATAATAACAGCTTCCTTCCGGATAGAGATGGACTTCCCGGATCGCCTTACGCATCGCACTGATCGCCTTCCCCGAAGGCCCGAGAGGGTTTTCGTTCGAAGCGAGTTTGATGACGCTCCGGATCCCGTACTCCCGCTGAAGCTCCTTGATCGGCTTCCCGGGCTCGTAAGGCTTGATGTCCTGAATGTATTTTTTAAATGGGATCATGTTGTTATTTACTAGGGTGTTGGTTCATAACGTGTTGCATCATGTCGTGCCACGTGCCATGGCCATGCCCCACGATCTTCGTGACCCTGGGACCGTGGCTCTTGGACCGCTGTAATTAATCCTTGGTATTTCCCGCAGCGGGATAGGAGCCCAGCACTTTGAGGAACTTGACCTTTTTTTCCATCTCCGCAAGCATCTTACGGACCTTGGGATCTCCCACATGTCCCTCGAGATCAATGTAGAAATAATAATCCCATGCTTTTTTCTTGGACGGGCGTGATTCAATCTTGGTCATGTTCACCCGATACTTCTTGATTGGCAGAAGCATCTCATAAAGAGCTCCCACCTTGTCACGGACCGAGACAAGGATTGAGGTCTTGTCGCTCTTGGTCCGGCCCGGGATCTGTTTGGAGATCACGAGAAATCGTGTCACATTGTTCGAAAAGTCCTGGATCTCTGCCGCCAGAATCGGCAGGTTGTAAAGCGTTGCCGCAAGCTTTGAGCCGATCGCCGCCGCGCCATCCTCGTCTGCCGCACGCTTGGCGGCCGCGGCCGTGCTCGAAGCTTCCAGAAGCTCGGCGTTGTGCAGATGCGACTCCAACCACATGCGGCACTGGCCAAATACCTCGGCCTTGGAATACACGCGTTTGATCTGCTTCATGTTCTGAACATTCGACATCAGGTTATGTGCGATCTCAAAATAGATCTCGGAACAGATCTTAAGATCAGAATCAATGAACATATCCAGCGTGTGGCTTACAGCCCCTTCGATGGAATTCTCGATCGGGATCACGCCGTAATCGGCACGGCCCTGTTCGACCTCCCGGAAAACTTCGCCAATGCTCACGCAGGAACGGTACTCCACGCTCGAGCCGAATTTGGAAAGCGACGCGAGATGCGTAAAGGTCGCCTCGGGCCCGAGGTAAGCGATCGCGAGCGGTTTTTCCAGCGCGAGCGATGCCGACATGATCTCCCGGTAAATGGATTTCAGGGCATCCTTCGGCAGGACTCCCTTCCCCGCCAGACCATCGATCTTCCGGTAAATCTCGCTTTCTCGCTCCGGGGCATAGATCTCCTTGCCGGCCTCAGTCTTTTTTTTGCCGACTTCGCGCGCGAACTCGGTCCGCTCGTTCAAGAGTGCGATGATCTTCTGGTCTAATTCGTCGATCTTCTTGCGTAGCTGGCTCAGGTCCATGTTAAAGTTTTCCCTCGCTCTCATTAGGTGTCGCATCTTCCGTCGATTGTGACGCGTCTTCCGGAATTCCGGAAGCCGGCGTCGTTCCGTCCTGCGGCGTGTCGCTTTGCGGCACGTCTACGATCTTCTTCGTTCCGATCAATTCTTCTTTTTTGACCGAGCTATCCACCATCTGGCGGATCTCATCGATGCTCGGGAGGTCCCGCAGTTCCTTGAGACCGAAATGCTCCAGGAACTTTTCCGTAGTCCCGTACATGAACGGCCGTCCCGGCACTTCCTTCTTGCCAACGATCTTGATGAAATTCTTTTCCATGAGCGTGTTCAATACACCGCTCGTGTCCACCCCGCGCAAGGCCTCGATCTCGGCACGCGTGAGCGGCTGCTTGTAAGCCAGGATCGCCAGCGTCTCAAGCGCCGATTGTGTCGCCTGACGCGCTTTGCGCTGCAACTCGATCTTCAGGATCCACGGCGCGAATTCCCTCCGGGTCGAAAGCTCATACCCGCCCGCGATCTCCAAAAGCTCAAAACAGCGTTCGCTCTTTTGATAATCTTCTTTCAGCTCCGCCACGATCTTCTCGATCTGACCCACGGTCAGGACTTTCGTGACCTTGCGGATCTCGGCAGGTGTCAGAGGCTTTGAAGACGCGAAGATCAGCGCTTCCACGACCTGCTTGGCCTTTTTCGGGTCCTGGAGATCTTCCTCGCGTAACGATTCGATCTGGAATTTTTGGGCCCCTACCAAACCTTCGAGGGCATTTTTCTCTTCGAGCTGTTCCTGGATCTCCTGGTCCAGTTCCTTGCGCAAGCTCTTAAGTTTGGCTTGTTTTTCCCGTTCCTGTGCCGCGGTCATTTTCATAATTCAGTTCCTGTCCATTTCAAGTGAATCCCTTATCGGAAAGACTTCGTTATACTAATTCTCTTCTCTTTTTTCAATGACGATCTCGCCGAATTGCTTATCCTGCCGCACCCAGGCGAAGCGGGTCCTGACGAGCTCGAGGATCGCAAGGAACGTGGCAATGAGTTCGTTGCGCGTCCAGCGTTCCGAAAAAAGATCGTTGAAAGAGACCTTTTTTTTCTCTTCGAGGTAAGACTGGATCTGGATCATTTTTTCCTCGATCGAGACGACCTCTTCGAAAACTTCGTGCTGATTTTTCGGCTCCTTTTTCGAGAGGACATTCTGGAACGCGACAATAAGGTCGAAAAAATTGGCGCTAAAAGTATCGACCCCGACGTCCTCGGGATCCAACTCCCCCAAATAATAATCCGTGATCTGACGCGTGAACGCTTTGCCACGTTCGGTCTGAAGAAGCCCGAGCTCCTTGGCCGCTTCCTTGAAGGCTTGATACTCGAGAAGTTTGCGCACGAGCTCCGCGCGGGGATCCTCGCCTTCTCCTTCCTCCTCATCCTTATCCGTGGGAAGCAGCATCTTGGACTTGATGTAGATGAGCGTGGCGGCCATCACGATGAATTCGCCTGCGACCTCGAGATCCAGCTGCTTCATCACTTTCAAATAATCCAGATACTGCTGCGTGATCTCCGCGACCGGAATGTCATAGACGTTCATCTCGTTTTTCCGGATGAGGTCTAAGAGAAGATCCAGCGGACCGTCATAGACGGCGATCTTGACGTGGAGCGGGTCAGCCTCTTTCACTGCTTCCGGAACAGGCAAGAGCGGAGAGGGTTCAACCGGAGGCGTCGCGGGAGAAGCTACGACACCAGACCCATCGCCTGCAGGGTTTCCTTGAGGGTTTGGCTTGCCACTTCCCGCGCCCTCTGGGCTCCCCGGTCGAGGATCTGCCGTATTTCCGTTTTTTTCTTCATCCATGATTCACGTCTTTCCCGTATCGGGTCCATAAATTCGTTCAATTTCTCGGCCATTTCCATTTTGCATTCCACGCAACCGCGCAGTGCGTTCCTGCATTCATGGGCAACCCCTTCCACTCTTTCCTTGTTAAAAAACTTGTGATAAGAAAAAACCGGGCAAACTTCCGGATGTCCTTTGTCGGTTCGCACTTTCCGCGCCGGATCGGTCATCATGGTTTTGACCTTCTTGACGACCTCTTCCTTGGAATCCGCGAGATAAATGCAGTTGCCGTAGCTCTTGCTCATCTTCCGGCCGTCGAGCCCCAGCACTTTCGGCGCATGCGTGAGCACAGCCTCCGGTTCCGGAAAAATCTGTTTCTTATAAAGATGAAAGAATCGGCGGATGATCTCGCGGGTCAGTTCCAGATGCGGCAGTTGATCCTCGCCCACCGGAACCTTCTTGGCCTTATAGAGCGCGATGTCCGCGGCCTGAAGCACCGGATATCCCAAAAAACCGTGTGTGTGAAGTTCCTTGCCCTTAATCTCCGCGAGTTGCTCTTTGTAGGTCGGATTCCGCTCTAACCAGCCCAGCGGCGTGATCATCGAAAAAAGCAGTGAAAGACTGGCGTGTTCCAGCACTTCGCTTTGCACGAACATCGTGCACTGCTCCGGGTCAAGACCGCTCGCCAGATAATCGACGACGACCTCGTTCACGTTCTCGGCGATCTTTACCTTATCTTCATACCCCGTGGTCAGGGCATGCAGATCCGCGATCATGAAGAAAGCGTCTTGGCCTTGCAATTTTTTGTAGTTCTCGAGAGCCCCCAGAAGATTCCCGAGATGCAGTTTTCCCGTAGGCCGTGTACCGCTTAGAACGCGTGTTGACATAGTGGGGACAAATCTCCGTAACCTTTGAATTTGAGAGATTTTACAGCAGATCGTTCGGAGGGTCAATCAAACACATCATCGCAAATGGAAATGTTGGCGTGGACCGTGTCCCCCGTGGCACTTCGGAGACGTACGCGGGTAAACTGTATGGTCTTAAGCTTTTGTTGCGATGTAGGCCCGGGCCGCAAATTCCTGGGCAAGCCTGGCGATCTGGGTGATCACGAAGAAATTGCTTCCTTGTTTTTGCGGGTAAACGCCTGGCAGGCTTTCCATGACAAACTTATGGAGGAGTTCTGTCCTGACATTCGCGTCTGGAATATTAAAAATGAGGTCTGCCGCCGACTTGAGGACGATCGCGAGCACAGAGGCCACCATCAGGTCATGGGCTCCGACATTCTCCCCAAAAGCGAAATGAACGCCTTTCGTGGAGTCCGGCAACATGGCCGCGCTAAGATGAAGCGACGCGATCCCGCCCTGATTCGATGCCGCAAGTTCGTTGATGACCTGCGCTTCATTCTTCCCTTGTGCCGGCTCGACCACTTTGAGGATCTGCCCCGTCTCAAGGGCCTCGATCAACCTACCACGTTCGGAGATCTCAAGCCCCTTGAGACCTGAGTTCTTGTTGATCAAGGCAAGCCGGATCTGTGAAATGATGGCCGGAGACCCTACGGTCAAAAGAACCGGGGCCTTATCCTGCGAAAAAGCGTTATATTCTTTTAAAAGATAAAAAAGAGCCCGCGGATTTTCTTCCATGAGCCTGCGTAAAACATCCTGTCCTAATAGCACCACACCGGAATTTTCTAAAGCCTGAACCGGTTCTTTGGTAGGGATCGACATCATGCCGGCACCTTCCGGGATTTCAAGGGACACCTCAGAAGCAAAAATCGCACCCAGAACGTCCGTTCCTGGGGTTTTCTCGACTTCCAAGTTCACAGGAACGCTCATGAACCTTCGGAGCACTCGCAAGAGAGTTTCCCGTCCGCCGGTTTCGGCGATCTCACGATAGAGCCTCATCGGAACAATCTTGAAATAATACAGTTCGATCAGCTGGATCACATTGGGAGTGATAATCTCTTCGATATCCTGGCTCTCTAAAACGGATCGAAGCGGAATCTGCGTTGCAGACGAAAATGTTTGGGCTTCCAAAATTTCAGCTTCTTGGATCCTTCTCAGTTTCACCAGGATCGTGTTCAACGATGCGGGAATGTTCCCCGTCGAAAGCGTCCGTGATTCGTAGCGTGCCAGTTCTCCGGTACTCCCCACCGCGCGAGCCAACGTTCCACCGTTCGCAGCGGATATCCCGAGAACACGAATGACCTCCCGGATCTCCTGCGGTGCAAGCTGTCCGATCTGAGCGCTTGTCACTTCCAAACCTAACCTTCTCAAAAGTCCGGCTGCGATCTGCCGGTCACCCATAAGACCGTTCTTTGCCGCCACACCGGGGAGCACGAGCGCTTGCGCGGACTGCGTCCTCAATTCGGAGCGGCTTGAATCCAATCCTTCCGGTTTGGCCTGCGCTTTCTTAGCTTCGGCCGCATAAATCTTTTTCAATTTATTCAAAACGATCTTGAGCAGGTCCAAAGAATTCGCGAGAGTTTCTAATTGTTCATAACGGTCCAGGCCCCGGGACTCTTTAGCGGGAAGCACCAAGCCATCCGCATGGGCGGCTTGAAGTGTCGAAATCACTTCCGAAAAGTCCTGCGTAGTGAGCTTGTTGATCTGTGCAGGGGTCAGTTCCAGGGCCATTTTCTTCAGAAGATTCGCGGCGACCGTCACTTCATAAGTCATGTGGAGGTTCCGGAACGTATCACGAAGAGTTTTGACCCGCTCCACATCTGCTATCCGGCGGGTATAAAGAACGAGCGTCCAGTATTTCAGCCCTTCCGCAACCGCCGGCACAAAGCCTTGAAGCTCTTTCGGAGACCACTGGATTGCTGGCTTCAGGTCAAGAGCCTCATCCACCATCTCACCGCGGATCTCACTTCGCGACTTAGGCACTTGAGTCCCAAAGACTGATCCGGTAATACCTTGTCCTGCGACGGCCGGCACCGCCTCCGTTCTGAAAATTTCAGGACCCCAGGGCTGTCCGATCTTTGATCTTAAGAATTTCTCCATAGAGCCTTTGATTTTTTCAAAACGCTCCGCCGTAGTTTTTTTACTTCCGGGGGCTACAAGAGATACCGCCGAAGAACTTTTAGCGGCCGAAGATATAGTCCGGATGTCGCTGACGCCTCTCAGGATCCCCTGATTATCCACCGTCACCGAAAACTGCGCTGCGCTGCGACCATTCCCTTCGTCCGGAAAGCGGATCTCATAAGTTTTTTCGCCTACAGGTCTAGTGAAAGCGACAAAAGCTCCGGCATAGCTTCCGCTCTGGGCAGAGAAAATAGAGACTCCGAACATAGCGGGCTGTTGCGCCCCTTCCCGAATCGGGATGACCTGGAACCGCACTTCGCTCCTCAAGACTTCCACCGGTCGAGGCTGAACTTTTAAAAGCCGAGGCTCTCTGGCGATCAGAGAGACCAAAACATCCTTGAGCGTTTCCGCCTCCGCGATCAATTTTTGGGTATTGGGAGTTGCCGCCTTTTGGTCGGCCGCAGCCAATAAGTTCCTGAGAAAGACCGCAAGGAACAGGACTTGATCCGTATGGCGGAGAGCAGGTTCCAATCTCGTGCTTTTCACGGTCTGCCTCACGGATTGCCTTTGTTCCGCCGCAGGAACGTTTGCACCATAAACTTTTTCGAGGATCGTTTCACGCAGAAACTGGCGGGCCATTTGCATCAAAGCCACAAATTGGAGCGCAAAGTAACGGAGGAAAGCCTCTCGCGGAATTTCCGAAAAGGTTTTACTTCTTGCGCCATTGACCGCGGAAGGCGCACCGCGATTTTCGGCGAGAAATTTCCCGAACGCTGACACATAGTCCCACATCATCGCGCCCTGATCCTGAGACGGTACCCCATAAAAAAAGCGAAGCATATCTGACGGTTGGATGACCCCATCGAACGGCAGAACCGCCCTGGCAGCCCGGTAGATATCATAGAGCGTTTGCGGCGGAACCACGGTCAAAAGCCGTGCTAAAACTTCGGGCTCGGGGATCGCCGCGGTAAATAATTGCTGCTGGTAACCACCCATGGCTTGCTGCGCGGTCCGGATCTTTCCTTCATAGCCGGGAACCAGCCGTTTCGCTTCAGGCGTTTGGGCATCTGCAATGCTCCGCCGGAGCGTATCGATCTCCTGTTCTTTCTCCGCGATCATTCTTTCGTAGGTGAATGCTCTCCCGTTTGTGAACCACGCCTGTACTTCCCGCATTTCTGACCGCGAATGCTTCCGCGCTTCCGCGATCATGTCCTCGACTCTGTCAATCTGCGCCTTCACCCATTTCGTATTTTCGATCAACACCGGTTCCCGCTCGCCAAGCGATTTCTGGCCGGGCTGCTCCGGTTTTTTTGAAGCGCTTAATATCAATGACTCCACGATCCTGCGGATATAAAACGCCCTATCAAGCTCTTCCTCTTCTAAATGCTTCTCATACTCGCCTAGGACTTCCTCTCTCGGGGTTGTCGACTTTTGCTGCAATCTTTCAATCACGTTCTGTAAAACTCCCGGAGCAATGTGGAGGTGATAAGTTCTTTCAAGAAAAAGATCGAGTGTCAGTCCATGCAGGCCGCCAAATTCCGTACCCGGTTCGATTTCCACCACATTCTGACCGCCAAGATGCAGGTTGACATTGATGCCGTTAACCACGGCACCCTTTCCAAAATTGAGCGTTGTGGGGGCCACATTATCGGGATCGGGGATATCCACCGTCAATGCGCCTCTATTTTTGATATCACATTTGTCGCCAAGAACGGTGACTCCTTTTTCCCTCAATCTCTCAAAGAGTTCCTTGGCCATCGTAGCATCTCTCGCTATTCGACCGCCCTCTTCGGTGCGAACTTCTTTGATGTCCTTGATACTAAGCTCGCCATCAGGATCGATCGTTACCTGGACATTTTCCAATTTAGGACGATTCAGAGTGTAATTCCAGCATCCGAGCGCCTTAAGTTTTTTACGATAATCACCACTGCTCAAAACCACTCTTTCTGCACGCTCCAATCGGTTAGGACCTTTTCTGCCTTTGCGGTTGAAGATCGCGATATCCCCGCTATACTCACAGCCACGGAGCGTAACGCGTCCTTCTACTTTTAATGACCTCATTTCCCTCATAAATGAGCCCCCCAGGGAATCCAGCCAATGCTGGACCTCGCTCCAGAACTTGGAATCCGAGGGTTTGCCGTCCTTTTCGAAAGGATCCGTAAAATCAAAGGCGGGCGGTGTGAGTCCCCGCACTGCCTCGCGAAAATTCCTGATCTTTTCATCGAACGGGCCAAAAAAATCTGTCGCTTCTTGCAGGTATTGGTCCGCCGGCCCTTTCTTGGGCGCGAAAGCATCGCGGTTTTCATTGATGTAATAGAGAAGCTGGGGCCCGTATTGTTTTCTCAAAGCCTCAAAACGCGGATCGATCGAGTAAAAGGTATTCAACCGATGGACCACATAGCCGAGGGCCGAATCCATCGATACATAATCCTTTCCATCAATGGTCTGCTTTTTTGCACTCTTGTCGAATAAAAGGGGCATGATCGATTCCCAAAACTCAGCCTCTTCCTTGTTATTCCCCCGTTTGACGATCTCGAGCATCTCATTGAGGATCGGGTGAAGTAACTCGACGTTAAAATAAAACATATTCGTATTAAAGAGCTGCTTGCCTTCCTCGCCGATACCATTCCTCTGTCCCAACGAATAGAACATCTCCGCCTGGCCCGTCTTGATCGCTTCGATCTCTTCCAATTGGTCGAGTACGATAATGATCTTGCCGTTCTGCAGGATGACCCGGAACACCTCTTTACCGCCTTTTCTATCGATCGGCGTTGTCGGGGTTGTGATCTTCACAATGGGGATTTTCCGCTTGGCCACGAACCCGGCAATAAGGGGGTCCGGAGTTGCCTTGTTATTATCACCATTCGAAAAGAACATGAGAAAATGAGGGTGCGACTTTTCCTTGACCGGTTTATTCCTCACAAAATCCACCATAAAATAAAACCCAGGCTGACCATGGCCGGCCGTCTGCCTCTTGCCAGGATGTTTAGAATCTGTTGTTGGGGTTCCTACGCTCGCGCCGAATCTGATCTCAAACTTCGGGAGATCTGTCGACATGAGCATTTCAGGAAATTCCACCCCCGCTTCGTTCAGTGCTTCTTCGTAGGTCCTGTACTTTTTTGTCCCGGGTTTAAAACGTCCTTCGATCACATCCCAAAGATAAGGCTGTTCCAGCAATTGTTGATAAGAAATTTCTGATTGATAATTCACGATCGGCTGGCAAATGAGCTTGCCGAGTTTCCCGCCGATTTCGGGATCCGCCATAGCCATAAACAAAAAGCGCAGTTCGGCATCCCCGACAAAATACTCCTTGTCGCGGATCGTCTCAATGCGGCCAAGATCCGTGCTCTTCGCTCCCATTTTTACCTGAAGCGGTTCCGCACTGAGCGGCCCTTCGCGAAGCGGTCCTTCTCGAAGGGGATCTTGGCTGCTTTTGTTCATCTTCAAATACATTTTCTCAAGTCTTTTGAGAATTCCGATTCGCTGCCCTTTTGCTTTGCTCTCAACCTGTCCTTCCTCGGCCGCAAGCAAGGCCAGCTCTTTTTGATAAACCACGTCCGCTTTTTCCCCCGCCGTCAAAATAGGCTTCAATCGGGCACGCAGCCGTTTTTCAAGATAGATCGCCTCAAGTTCCTTAAGCGCTGAAATGACATCTTGAGTTTTGTTTTGTTTTTCCGCAACTCTCAACGAGGCTAACCCTTTTCGATAAGCTGGATCTATTTTTTTTAACTTAGCAGATAGAATATTTTTCAAGTAGTCTCGCGACCTTTTTTCAAGATAGATCCACTCCAAGTTCTTAAGCGCAAGGATGACGTCCTTGGTTTCACCCCGTTCTTCCGCGGCCCTCAGGGAGGCCAATCCTTTTTGATAGGGTGCGTCCGCTTTTTTCTCGTCAGATAAAATATCCTTCATCCGATCCCGAAGCTTTTTTATTAAGACTTTCTCAAGATAGATTCTCTCAAGTTCCCTGAGCGCCGCGAGAATGTCATCAGTCTCGCCTTGTTCCTCCGCCTCTTTCAGGACTTTTAACGCGCTCTGATATTCTGTGTCCGCATTTTCTCCCGCAGATAAAATATTCTTTAATCGTGCGCGTAATCCCTTATTCAAAAGCCACTCCTCCCGCATCAAGCTCTCACCGATACCGCCGTCAAGAATGTTCCATCGAAGGCTTGTTTGGGCCGCGGCCGTGAGGTATTCTCGGTTTTGCGCGGGATCCCCAAAGAGAGCGTCATACTGGAATACCCCGTAACGCTTCAGCGTCTCGTCGTCTGTCACCATCGATGTCGGTACTGCATTGCCTGTTTTAGAAACTGCCGTAAGAGGCAGTTCATCAAGCCTTTCATGTCTTATTCGAAGATCCGCCGAAGGCGCGTTTGGATCAACCGCTTCCTTGACTTCTCCCATATGTTTATGTTGCAGGGTCATTCCTTCAATTAACAACCTCATTGCTTCTTTATAGGTGAGTACCTGCGTGGAATCTCCTTCTCTAGGATATAAGCCAAAAGCTTCAAAGACCGGCTCGAGTTCCTTTCGCAGTGTCTCTCTTTCCTTTTTCCTTTTCTCATTCTCCCCATTATCCCCACTCTTCCCATTGTCCCGCACTTCGGAACGGGAGGAATGGTAGCTGCTGTTCGGGATTCTCCAAGTTGCTTCGATTTCGCTCTCAAGTTCCTGTTCGGTCCTGGGCCCTCGGAGCAAGCCCTGAAGATCCCAAGTGCGTTGCTGTGCTTCCAACGGCACTTCTTCATCGATACTTGCCCTCTCCGCGTCCAAAAACTCCTGTACCGCCCCCACCACGCCGCTGATATCCCCGTCCTGGATCCCCGAATGCCGTATTCTCCGGATTTCGGAACGGGAGGAATGGTAGCTGCTGTTCGGGATTCTCCAAGTTGCTTCGATTTCGCTCTCAAGTTCCTGTTCAGTCCTGGGCCCTCGGAGCAAGCCCTGAAGATCCCAAGTGCGTTGCTGCGCTTCCAATGGCACTTCTTCGTCGATACTTGCCCTCTCCGCGTCCAGAAACTCCTGCACCGCCCCCACCACGCCGCTGATGTCCCCGTCCTGAATCCCCGAATGCCGTATTTTCCGGATTTCGGAACGGGATGCCGGCGGCGGCGAGGTGGTTGTGATCCATTCGAGTGCTTCGGCAGCAGCCGCGCGCACTTTTTTAGAATCATCTCTTAAGACGAGGGTCAGCACCGGGACAGCACGAGTCTCATGATTCTCCCCGAGAAGCTGGGCGGCCCTTTGTCGGACGAAGGGAGAATCATCCTCGAGAGCAGCCATCACTCGATCACGGATCTCGGTGTCCCCTGCTTGCCAAAGGGCTGCTGCGATCGCGAACCACACATCGCCATTTCTTTCTTTCGCCAAAAGATCATTTAACACGGGAACAATGAAAGGGTTCTTGATCGCCCCAAGACGTTCGACGGCGGCCACGCGGCGCGGCGTCGCGATTTCAGAAACGAACACAAGATCCCCCCAACGGATCTTCAGGTCCTTCATCGCTTTCTCTACGATCGCTTCTTCTTCCGGCGAAAACCGCGTTTCGGAGCGGGAATCCGCGGGGAGGCTGACCTCGATCGATCCGTACCAGCCCTTGGGTTCGGACGAAACAAGCTGGTCCTCGCCTCCTCCGGGAAAATACCAGGAGGAAACGACCTCGAAGGTCTGCTTCGTCCACTCGAGCTCGATCTCATTGCCGCCGGACACGAATTGAAGGACCGGTCTTTTACCTTCGCTGACTGCCTGTTCGATCAAGGCAAGTTTCGAATCGAGGATCTTACGCCACACAATACGTTGGGTAAAATCGGCGAGATAGATCGTCTGGGTGAGGGATTGACGTTCCTTGTTTTCCGTTCTTTCGACGAATTTTCTGAACTCCTCTTTGATCATCCGAACGGCATTGGGGAAACGGCTCAGCCGGCGGTGGAGCATCCATGCCCTCAAAGCAACGAAACCCACCTCTGCCACGAACAACCCCCCGGCTACCATAAAAATAATCGTTCCGAGGTCCCTTGCCTCGGAGCGGGACTTTCTCTTTTTCATGGCCGCTGCTTGCTGCGCAAACAATTCATTGGCTCGAGTTTTCAGCCATGTCTCTTGATCCGTCCCTTTCAGCACATGAAGCTGCGCAGGCGTCAACGCCTGGATCTGCGCCGCGGTGAACTTCATGACCTTTCTTTCCGTCAGCACAAGAAGCTGTGGCGTCGTCATGCTCCGAATCGCCTCTTGCTCTCTTTTCATCTCAGCCGATATCCGAGCCCGCTCCTCTTGCTCTTTTCGTTGTATTTCTGATATCCGAGCCCGCGCCAAGTCTTCCCAACTGCCTCCTGTTGGCTTTCCTCTTACTTCCGAGCGGGATTCGGTTGGAGGCTGCTGCCCCAGATCAGTTTGCCCCGCCGAACCCGGAACGATCTCACCTTTAAGAAGCTTCTCAACCCAGGGGGTAAGTTTCTTTTGATCGCGTTCATTTCCCCAATCAAAATCACCCGGCATTAAATCGCGCTCAATGGCTTCTTGCAATTGTTGCTTTGCCACGGGTTCCCGGAGACGTTGAAAAACCGAGAGAATCTCCTCCTCAGGACCTTCCAGTTCCCAAGACATTCCGTCCGTGAGTCCTCTTCGCGTCGCCGGAGTGTTCGTCCACAAATTGAGCAGCAGCTTCCCGTCTTTCCCCCGGTAAAGTGAGACCAAGATCGTCATTTCATGGGTTTCAGACCACAGGTTCTCCATACGGATCGATTCGCCGATCTTCCTCTCGCTGGAGATCGCAAAAAAGTACGATTGAAGCTTCGCTCTTACTTCTGAACGGACCGCAATCGTGACGTTTTGACGTTCAACGATAAAAGCCTTACCCTGACTTATATTGTCGAGAATGAGATGATGCAAATCTGAGTTTTTTTTCCGAACCATCAGCACTATCGAAGAAGAGGGTTCAACGAGCAGAAGGTCTTCATTCGAAAAACCCCTGTCGTTGGAAGGCAAAGATGCAATGAACGCCGTCGGAAGACCTCCTTCAATCGCAAGTTTCAATAAAGTCAGTTCGAACGAAGACCTTGGCTCAGCAATTTTTGCGTATCCAGCACTTCTGAGATCCTCGATCAATCGGCGCGCCTCATTCCCCTTCAGAACACGCGCTTGACCGTCAACCGCTTCCACTTGCGCGAGATCTACCCTCGCTTCGGAGCGAGCTGTTGCCATACTGCCGGCCAATTGAGTCGTTAATTCACCGACGCGCGCATCCAGCCATCGCTCTTGATCGCTCCCCATCAGCCATTTATGTTGCTCTCCCGTCAGCGCGTGGAGCTGTGCCGCGGTAAATGCCATGATCTGCTTCTCCGTTAAAGCTAGAAGTTGCGGCCGGCTTAGTGATGAGATCCGGTCCGCCCCGATCTTCCGGAACGAATTTTTCCACATTAATATCTGTCGGATCAATAAAGCGACCGCGATAGTTCCGTAGCTCCACAGCCAGGGACGCAACGTTTGTAACTGGCTTTCAACAAACGCTTCCGTGAGGTTTTGACTCCAGGGTTTGGTAATGCTGATCACGAAAAGCGGAGGAAAAAGGACGGCAACCGCGACGGACGCTACGACGATCGCGCCCATCATGACCGCGAGAGGAGCTTTGACCCACCAGTTCATTTTGATTTCCGACTTCGTGCGAACCTCGGAACGGGAGCTCATCAAAAAAACGACGTCGCGAAGTACTTGTTTCGTTGCGGCGTGATACTTGAGATGAGGAGGTGTGACAATGGCACCGAGTCTGCTCATTCTTTCGGCATCCTTTTCGCCGACATAAACCTTTAGGGCCTTAACACTTGCCGGAAGTTCAGCCCGGAACATTGCCTCATCTTTTGGCGCATCCGTGGCCACGACGACATAACCGTTTGAAAGACCGAGCTCTTTTGACATGATGCTGATGGATTTGCCTTTGTCGGCCTGGTTCGTCAGAATTTTTTTCTCAACTGCTTTATAACCTTTTCCGGAGGACGGGTCGGCCTCAAACCGGGTCCATATAGCTTCCCCTTTCTCAAGCCCCCAGACAAGATTGAAAGAAGAAACGAGACCCATGCGGTTTTGTTCAAGAAGCGTATCCATCAGGGAATCCAGAAGTTCGCGGCGAAGCGCGTCATATTTCGAATCGGCCGTCACCACCGTAACGTTTACGCCGACCTTCAGCGTTTCGATAAGCTGCTCAAGGCTTTCAGGCTCAATGGGCTGTTGGTCAAAAGGATTAAGCGTTCCGGCCTTATCCAGAAAAACGGCCTTGATCAAAACAGGTTCGCCCTGGACGGCCAGCGGCAGGATCCGAGGCTCCTGATCCAGAGGTTTCCTCATCTCCGCGCGGGCGGATGTCTCTGAGACTCCAAGTCCTTCGGGGGGAGGATTTGGATTCTGATATTTAATAGTAATGACCGCTGATCCGGCGCCCCTTCCTTCACTTCCCTCAATGATCGCTTTATAACCCTTTTCTAAGGCATCGGGCTCCGGCGCGACTCCTTCCGGGATATAGCCGATCAAAGAACCCGTTCCCTGGGAAATCGTCATCAGGTTTTTCAATCCCAAAGTTTTAGCATAGTCCAAGGCTTCTTTGATCGTAATGCCGACCCTGCCAGAAATACCCCCTATCGATTGTACAAATATTTCACCATCCTTAGTTTCGCCCACCAGAAGATGGGGATAAGGCGCCGGCTTCAGGTAAATGATGATCTCCTGGTCAACAAATAAATACTTTCCTTGCTTCGGCTGACGCCTTTCAATGTTTTCCGAATCCGTTTCTTCCACATAACCGTCTCTCGCAAAGACCTGTCTAACCTGTTCCCGGGTCAAGGACACAGGCATTCCTCCCGGAGTGACACTTAATTTCATCGACAGACTTACCGGACCATAAAAAGCTTGTGCGGCTTTTTCGTAGTTATGGGCTATCAGTTCATCAAACCCGAAGTAAACACCCGCTCGGATTTCCTCAGGGACCTGGGGCAGTGCAAGATCCCCGGGTTTGGCGTTCTTAGGATGTTTGGCGGGCGCCAGTGCGAACAAATGCCTTAGATCCTGGAACATTCCGTCTCTAATCGCCGACGACAGATTCGCCGGTTTTCCGTCAACGACCAAAGGAATGGCGCTGAAAACGACAACCTCCGGAGATAACGGCTTTTCCCTTACGAATGCCTTTGCATGGACTTCATCATAATAATCATTGATTCTCTTTGTTTCCGTAATTTCATAATGGACATATCCGAATTCGATTTTGCCATCGGGATGTTGGATAAAAGAAAAAAGAGGTTTTTTGAGATTTTGTTCAAATTTGCTACCGGAGCCAAAACCGGTCGGATAAAACAATCTTCCCGCGGCAAAACTTACGTGGTTGGGATTGCCAAAATTATTACTAAAATCAAGCCATGTTAAGGGCTCAGAATCCGGATCTTTTTTAAGGCTCGCGCTCATCGCTTCGCCGAACGATAAATACTTTCCACGAATGATCTTCGTATCACTTGTGGCGGCTTCCCCCTCGCCGGGAGTATAAGTGCGTCTATTCGTTGCACGATCCGTCATGGTTAAATTACCTTGTGCATTAAAAAGATGTCGAACATCAACACGTAGATGGCTTGGAAGTGCGATCATCGTTCCTACAAGGCTCTCTCCCTGGCTTTCTTCAAATCTTCGGTTTGCCTTAAAAAATTTGACCCCCGGGCGCTGATATTCGACCGTACCTAAACCGGTACTATTCAACAATCCCCGCGTTTCCGAGCGGGCACCTGCACGTTGGGCCGGCAAGGCGACTTGGATTCTCCCTCGAATGAGCGGTTCGGTCTGCGCCTGTTTCAGAAGTTTTTTGACATTATCCCAACCATAAATACCCAGCAGACGTTCCATGATTTTGAGCGCGGTAATTTCTCTCTCTCGGATGGTCCCAATCTGGGCATTCGTAACCATATCCAGGGCCACTTGCAGAGTAGCCTGATCCATCGACTGGACAGATCTCCGGGCTTTTTCATATAAAGCTTCTTGCTGGGCCTTGTTTTGATCTTCCAATTTCTGAATTCTTTCTCGGATGAGCGGTTCGGTCTGCGCCTGNNTTTGACATTATCCCAACCATAAACACCCAGCAGACGTTCTATAACTTTGAGCGCGGCAATTTCTCTGTCCCGGATGGTCCCGATCTGGGCATCCGTAACCATATCCCAAGCCACCTGCAGGGTAGCCAGGTTCATCGACCGGATCGCTTTCCTCATTCGCTCAGGATTTACTTGAGTCCGTACTTCTGCCCGGCCGGCGACAGCAGCAGAGACGATCTGGCGAACTTCAGCGCGCGCAGCATCGGCATTTCTGCCGTAAGCGTTCCAATGGAGGAGATCAGAAAGAAATGCGTCTTCGAGGGTTGATTCATTCGCATTTAACGCGGCAGAGCTTGAAACATTCCGCTGCGTGATGTGCGTTGTGCGTTGCGCAAAATTTAGCATATTTTCCACATACGCCTGATNNCATCCCCACTCGTGATCCGTGGCGAGATAAGAGCGTACGAATAGTCCCTCGATGAGAAATAATTCTTAAACGGCTCCGAGTGGAAACCGCCGGTGATGACCGCCACCTTGTCCGCTCCGGTCTCTTGGAGACGTTTCTCGATCATCTGCTCCATCAACCCGTCGCGCTCTTTCACGCCGGCATAAAATTTCATTGCCGCGGCGAATAACCGATCGAGTTCTGCGACGTGCTGGAATTTAACGTCACGGACACGAGAAACGGACCCTGCTTGTTTAAATCGTTTTGCGATCTCGGATGGCCTTATTCGATCGCCAAGTCCCGAGTCCCGAGTCCCGACGATCGCATCGTAATTTGCAGGCGTCAATTCCAAAGCGAATAACTTCTGCAGCAACCGGTAGTCCTTAAGGAGCACCACAAGGTCTTTCTCGGCCTGCGTTTTGGCGAGTTTCTCCATGATCTTTGCCGAAAGCCGCTGGGTCTCCTCCATTAATTCCGGAGCTTTCAATTCACTTTGAAGCAGGAGCCGTCCGATAAAATAACGAACGTTCGGGTAGGCTTCATAATCGAAATCGCGTGGCAGGGCTTTGACCATGTCCTCAAAGAGCATGCTGGTTTCGGGGTCGG
>PLLJ01000001.1 GCA_003140935.1 Candidatus Omnitrophota bacterium | reverse complement strand
CAGAACTGTACAGGGTGAGGGAAGGACGCGACCAAAATGCGTCAGAGAAAACAACACAACCCAAGACAAGATCAGAACTTAAATCGAAAGAGGATTCATAAAAGAAGGACAAAAGACGGGGTGAATTAACGCGAGGATTAAAATTTCAGGCAATTTTCAATTGTATACCCTCCCATTGTATAGTTTTCGGATCCTGTATACCCGAGAAAATCGATTGTACAGGCCCGATCAGGCCGCTATTTTCTGGAATCCAAGAAAAAACTCACCCACCCAACCGCAGCGCTCGCAGATCCGGCGGATACCGGGAAACGGCAAAGACTGTTCCTTCCGGCAAATACCGCAAAATGCCTTTAGCATCATCTTCCCCCCGGTTTCATAGACCAGGTAATGCCCCATGCGGTCACTCTTGCCACAGCTTGAACAAGCTGACTCGAAATGCGTGCCCTCGATCATGGAATTACCGACGCTGAAATGCGTCTTCCCGCATCCCGGGTTGGGACACCTCAGCACATACATCTCATCGGGTGGACGATCCCCCTCCTTTTTCAGTAACTTCATTTTCCCCTGTTGTTGAGTCTCCATTTTTTTTCGATCCCATCCCCTTCGTTTTATTTTTTGCTGCTAAAAACAAAAGCCCTATGACAGGTCCTCGTCTTCCTCATGCGATCCGTCTTTTAGACGCAATCCATGCCGTGTCACAGGGCTGTAAAAGACATTTTTAGTAAAACGTAACTTCCCAACACGCTCCAGGCGTTAAGCGAACACTACCTCCGCCTGAATGTTCCCCGGGGGTGTTCTCCCCCATAATGTTTAACTATGAAGATTAAAAGTATTGTTGCCGCGAACATCCGGAAATACCGAAAAAAGCTTCGTATGACGCAGGAACAAGCGGCGGAACGAGCCGAGATCACTACCCCCTACTGGCAACGGCTTGAATTGGTTTCTCAAACCGATCTTCCGTCCCTCCCCACGATATTCAAGATCGCCAGAGCACTTCATATCAAGCCCTACCAGCTGCTAAAAGAATAAAGAGGCCGGCGTGCGAGTAGCACAGCTACTCCTCACAGGGCTGTTTGTGTGAAAGTGCGCCGCGCCTCCCTTACATGGCCAATCACACCTAAACAATAAACAGCCACATCTCACCTCTTTCCTAAGGCATACCCGCTCGTTTTAATTTGGACAAGGGAGTTAGGCCCAAGGATTCAAAGAAAGCTACTGATAATAGACATATATCTATTTTAGAATTCACTCAGCACATCAGATAATCTTCTGCCGACGCAGGAATTTCGAGACGCGCAACTTCTGCTCTTCCGTAAGGTCTGTTAATCCCTTCTCGGCATCAGCGATCTCTTTGCAAGGAACGCCGGTCCGCTCGAACAGCTCAATCTTGGTAATCCCCCGTTCCTTACGGCGCTGAAGCAGATTTTCTCCGTATTCCCTAACCATCCGGCGTCGGGTAATGCTTCTCGCTTCTTCCAATGGCATTTCGCTTATTTCCATCATTTTTTCTCCCTCCCCGTGAATTTATTAAAACACTTCCGAATCGTTCGCGCTGTCCTTTTGCTCCTGAGGCCTGAACGCTTTCCGTTTACCAAAGAGCTCGTCAAGATGAAGCATTTCCCGAACATTCAACAACCGCCTTCTTGCTCTCAAACGTTCTTCCTCTTCTTGCGAAAGAACATAACCCTTGATAGATATGGATGCGCAAACCCAATGAGCCAGGACATCAGCAGACACCCCTGAGAGAGACTGCCCAAGAAAATCGTTTTGACCCAGAAGAAGAGAAGATATGGTTTCCTTGGGCATTTGAAACTTCAGGGCGTTACGCTCAAGAATATTCAAAAGAAGCGTTGTCGTTTCATTGATGAAATAGAAAGTGGTGAACGGAAAAACGCGGCCTTCCCAGTGGACATTGTTGGAGGCTTTATCCAGATACGGAATGGACTCTTGCGGCTCCTTCATTTCAGCAAGCATGAAGCTCGCCGCCAAGTTCTGATTCAACCATCCTGATTCGCTTGCGGTAATGAACGAACAGGCGGTAAAGTGCGGCGCATCGCCTCGTGATCTTCTTGAACGTCTTCTTCTGGATTTTCATATTTACGCTCCTGTGATTTCTGATTTTGGGTATATGCCAAAGACCTCATAAAGAGCCCGAACGAAATCGAGAGCCCGGCCCCTTTGCGAAACTTTGACATTGGGAAGCTTCTGGACGAATCGCTTGAGCCATACAAAGACCCGGCGAAACCGCTTCTGCTTTGAATCCGCAAGCATGTGGTGGCAGAGGTCATCCAAGAAACAGCACATCCCGTTCACTGCCCTCGCTTCGGGTTTATGCTGTTTGGCTTGGATGAGAAAGATAAGGACCGTCATCTTGTTGTTGAAGAAGCCTTTGAACAATTGGCCGAGCAATTGCTCCTCCAAGGCAAAATGCCGTTCCCGCAGGTCACGGATTGCCGTCCCGTTCGCTTCTTGGCCTACTCTTTCTTTGATATCGCTTATTTTTAGTTCCGTCATTTTCTTGTCCTCTATTCAGATGCATAACACCCGAAAATCGTGCGGGCAAGGGTTTGCGGGTGGGTTCTTTAAAAATACCTTTCGGTAACCTTGATAAACCAATAATCCTGTGTTATCTTCCTTAGTAAGGGAAATGCCTTATTTCCTATTTAAAAAAACTTGCAGAATGAACAGACGGAGGCGGTCATGTATGACGATATGGGAAAAGACCTCGTGGAAAAGAATATAGGCAAGCGGCCCTTGCGTGCGCCGCTCTGGGGTAAGGCCATCAAGTCCCTGCTGGTTCAGAAATCGGACTCACCAGCACCCATGCCCGTGAGCTGGCTTGCCAAGAAAACGGGCATCAACGAGAAGAACCTTCACAATATCATCGCGGGAAGGGTAAAAGACCCAGCCTCCGACAAGCTCGTTAAAATTTCAGATGCTTTTGAAAT
>PLLJ01000044.1 GCA_003140935.1 Candidatus Omnitrophota bacterium | reverse complement strand
GGTTCCTGGAGTGCGAACATCAATGTTTTCCTCTCGATCCCCTTCTCTTTAGCGGGGGCATTCCTTGTCCTTTATTTCATGGGATTCACGCTCAACACCTTCACAATGCTCGGCCTGGCGCTCGTGATCGGGATCGTTGTGGACGACGCGATCATGGTCTTGGAAAACATCTCGCGTTATCAGGAACAGGGAAAACCTCGCGTGGAAGCGGCCCTGATCGGAGCACGGGAGATCACGTTCGCTGCCCTCGCAACCTCGGTGGCGATTTTGGCGATTTTCGTGCCGGTCGTATTCATGCAGGGCATCATCGGGCGTTTCTTTTTTCAGTTCGGAATCACGATCTCCGTCGCGGTCATATTTTCCCTGCTTGAAGCGCTGAGCATCACGCCGATGCGCTGCTCGCAATTCTTGACCGTGGGACACACCACCCGGCTTGGAAAGCGCATGGACAAGATCATGAAGTGGACGTCCGAGCGATACCACTCGACCCTTGTCGTTTTACTGAAACACCCTCTGAAGGTATTGGCCATTGCGACTGTTATTTTTATCAGTTCCCTTGCACTGACAAAGGTTTTGAAAAATGAACTCATCCCCCCGCAGGACCAAGGCCGTTTTCTCGTCCGGATCACGCTCCCCCTGGGCTCCTCCATTGAAAAGACGGATGCTGCTTTCAAGGAGGCTGAAAAAATGCTCATGCAGCGAGGGGAGCTTGAAACTTATTTTTGCGCCGTGGGCAGTTTTACGGGCGGACAGGTGAATACAGGCTTTCTCTATGTCACGATGAAAGATCGTAATAAACGTCCTGCGTTGAACGGCCACCGCGTCACCCAACAAGAATTCATGAAAACGGTTCGCAAAACGCTTTCTGGGATCCCGGGCGTTGATCGCGTGGTCATTCAGGACCTTTCGCTGACCGGATTTACCGCACAGCGCGGTTTTCCGGTTGAATTCACGGTCCGGGGACCGGATTGGGACAAACTGGGAACTTATAGCATGGAGATCATGAAACAAATGAAGGCGACGGGCGTGATGACGGACGTCGATACGGACTATCTCGTGGGCATGCCGGAACTGCAGATCCATCCGGATCGTGAAAAGGCAGCCGACCAGGGGGTCAGCATTTTTTCCGTTGCGAACACGATCAACGCCATGTTCGGGGGCGTCCGTAACGGAAAGTTCACCAGCCGCGGAAAACGTTATGATGTGCGCGTGAGAACGACTGAAACAGACCGTACCAAAACGACCGATATTGAAAAGATATGGGTTCGCAATCAGACCGGGGAGGTTGTACCGCTCTCGGCGGTTGTGACTTCAGAGGTCAAACCGACCCTCTTCTCTATTACCCGGAAAAACCGTGAGCGCGCGATCAGTCTTTTCGCAAATCCGGCTCCCGGGCATTCTCAACAGGAGGCGTTGGAAGAAGTCTCGAAGATCGCGAAACAAGTTCTTCCCGAAGGCTACCGCATCGTTCTTTCCGGAGGGGCCCAGGCATTCAAGGATTCTTTTCAAAGCTTGATATTCGCATTGATCCTCGGGATTTTCGTCGCCTACATGGTGCTGGGAACGCAGTTCAACAGTTTCATCCATCCCTTTACGGTACTCTTGGCGCTTCCTTTCAGCGTCTCGGGTGCTTTTTTGTTCTTGTTCTTAAACCACAACACGCTGAATCTTTACAGCATGATCGGCCTGATCCTCCTGATGGGGATCGTCAAGAAGAACTCCATCCTCCTTGTTGATTTTACCAATGAACGACGCAGGGAAGGCATGCAGGTTCAGGAAGCTCTCCTGGATGCTTGCCCGATCCGCCTTCGGCCGATCTTAATGACCTCGATCGCGATCATTGCAGCCGCCATTCCTGAAGCGTTGTCGAAAGGTTCCGGTTCCGAAACCATGGTACCAATGGCTATTTCTGTCATTGGAGGAGTGGCGCTTTCCACGATCTTGACGCTCTTTGTCGTCCCGTGCGCTTATCTCGTTTTTTCAAAGTTTGAAAAAGGCGGGATTCCCCTGGCCGATATAGCAAAGGATAGTGTCGCTAGATTTTCTTCGCTCTTCGTTGCCAAACCGAAAAAATAATTTCTTCCTTCCATCGGGCTTGAAGCCCCAGTCTGCTTCCACTAAGATACGCACATGAAAAGTGCGCTTATTATCCAACCTCTTTTATCCGGACTCTCGGTGGGGGCGTTCTGTCTCACCTATTGTTTCCCGTTCATGGGTGTTTTCTTTGGCGCGGAAGAACGCAGTCCCAAGAAAAACCTCTTTATTCTCCTCGAATTCCTGGCGGGACGCCTGGCGGGCTATCTGTGTTTCGGTCTGCTTGTGGGCTACCTCGGAGAAAAATTTGATCCCCGGTGGCTGCGCCGCGCCACGGATATTTCCTTTATCGTGCTATCGCTTGTACTTCTTTTTTATCTCCTCGGCCTTGTGCGTGAAAAGAACCTCTGCCCGACCCCGAAATTTCTAAAAGCCCGAAGTCCCGGAGTGATGGGCTTTTTCATGGGGATCAACCTTTGCCCGCCGTTCCTCCTGTCTGTGGCCTACGTTTTCCAGCAACAAAGCCCTCTTTACGGCATGTTCTACTTCGCGCTTTTTTTCCTGGCGAGCTCCGTCTATTTCCTCCCTCTTTTATTCGTGGGATTCGCTTCCAAAATCCAAGAACTCAGGACCGTGGCCCGCTTTAGCGGCTTTCTCGTGGCCACTCTGTTTTTTATTTACGGAATCTATTCGATTGTTCATAATTAGCACTACAAAGAGATTCGTACCATGAATTCCGTTGTGCTCGGCAACACTCTTTAAAATGGAGCCCGCTCCGATGGAGAAAAAATCTCAGGCGTCCGGAAATAGCTTTCCTCCACGAGCATTTACTGCGTGTTTAACGGGGCTTGCCGTCCTTTCTCTCGCATTCACTTTTACCTTTCTCAGGGAGAAAGAAACAAACAAAGACGAGCATGTTCGCAAAGCGGCTGTGGCCGGAGCTTTTTATCCCGAGGACAAAGCGGTCCTTGAAAGACACGTGGACACGCTCCTGCGTGAGGCCGATCCTCCTAAGATCAAGGAATCGATCTTCGCCATCATGGTGCCGCATGCCGGATACGTTTATTCCGGTCCCGTCGCGGCCTATGCGTATAAAGAACTCGAAGGCCGGGACATTAAGACCGTGATCCTGATCGGTAACAGCCACCGCCATTTTTTCGACAATATCGCGGTCTACGCCAAAGGCGCCTTTGAAACACCACTCGGTCTTATTCCCGTCGACGAAACGCTCGCGGCGAAACTCCTGGCCGCAGACCCTGCGATCGCTGACCGTCCGGACGTCCACGAAAACGACCATGTGCTCGAAGTCCAGCTCCCCTTCCTTCAGCGCGTCCTCAAGGATTTCAAGATCGTCCCCATTCTTTTCAGCGGAGATTCTCTCGAACTCGCCAGGAAACTCGCCGGCGTTCTTGCCCCGCTTCTGAATGACCAGACCCTGATCATCGCGAGTACGGATATGTCCCATTATCCGCCGTATACCGATGCCGTGGCCGCAGACAGAAAAACGCTCGATGCCATTCTAACCGGGAAAATGAAGAATCTTGACGCCTCACTGCAGACGCTTGCCTCCGAACATATCCCACAGGCAGAGACTTTCCTCTGCAGTCCGAGCGGTGTTCGCGTGGCCATGTTGATCGCGCAAGGCTCCGGGGATCTTTCACCCGTTCTTTTGAGATATGCGAATTCCGGAGATACCTCAGGTGATAAAAGCCGCGTGGTCGGCTACGGCGCGGTCGCTTTTGTCGCGAAGCAAAGTACGATATTTGTGGCACCTCCGCCCGCGGATAAAGAAAAGAGCCGTAACGCCTATGAACAAAAAATGACCTCGCAAGAAAAGGAAGAACTTTTGAAGATGGCGCGGGCCACTGTAGAAAGTTACGTCCAAACCGGAAAGGTCCCCGAATTCTCTCCCGCTTCAACGACCCTTAAGCGGCCTCTTGGCGCTTTTGTAACATTGAAAGAAAACGGCCAACTTCGCGGCTGCATCGGCCGGTTCGATCCTTCAGGACCCCTTTATCTCATCGTGCAGCAAATGGCCATTTCCGCGGCCTCCCAGGACCCGCGATTCAGACCCGTGAGCACGGAGGAACTCAGAAATCTTGAATATGAAATCTCGGTCCTAAGTCCGCTTAGAAGGATCGGGACGGCTGACGAGATCGAACTTGGTAAGCATGGCGTTCAAGTGTCGAAAGGATTCCATCATGGCGTGTTTTTGCCGCAAGTCGCCACCGAGACGGGATGGAACAAGGAAGAATTCCTTGGCGAACTTTGCTCCCAGAAAGCCGGATTGCCCAGGGACTGCTGGAAAGATCCGGACGTGAACTTAGAGGTCTTTACGGCCGAGGTCTTTTCGGAAGAGAAAAAATAAAGGATTCAGACCCTTTTTCTCAGGAAAAGGAGTAGAGCTAAAAAAGCGTTCGCAGTTCCTAAAAACATCAGCGTTTGCGGGACCCCCCATATCGGAATAAAAAATCCTGAAGTCAGAAGAGCGCCCAACGCCGAACCCCAAAGATCCGCCGCGTAAACGCCCCCGAGACGGTCTCCCTCACCCCGGGTAAGATAAAAGCGGTTCGCAAATGGAAAGATGGCTCCGGCCGCGAGACCTCCCCAAAGTGCTATCCCTAAAAAAGCGCCCTGATAGGCTCCCCCAAGAAAAAACCCCTTTGAAAAGATCCGCACGCATACTTTGATCAGCCATAGAAAAAATGCCGCGTTCATAACATGGAGCATCGTAAGCGCGAACCTCTCAGAGATCTTCTTTAAACTCATGGCCGCCCAGGTTCCCGCCCCCACCCCCGTCATAAACGCTGTGATCACCCAGGCCAGCCGGTAGTAAAGGTCCCCGAAAGCCGCCTGAAAAAGATAGATCACCACGATTTCACACGCCATCAAGGAAAAACCAGCGGTTCCCATACTGACGAGCGCGAGTTTCCGCGCCTGCTTCTTGGGCTCACGCGTGAATACGCCAAGGATCAGGATCGTGAGTAAACCCGTCGTCAAAATGACCGGGAAAGGAAGGGTGGCCAGAAAAAAGAACGCTTCTGCGATCTTGGGGTCGAATTGGCTGAGCCATCGAAGAAATTCAAAATAACAAGTCCGCGGCCTCAGATCGGTGTTTTTTGTTTTCCATATCGCATTACGGAAAGCTGTCACAACGCGCTCCACGCGATCGTTCGTGAAACGATAGCGGATCTGGTTCGCCGTCAGGAAATCAGGTTTTATCTTCCGCTCGGAAAGGCGGTCGATCATTTTCTCAGGCCCCCCCAAAGACGCATTCTCCCCCGAGGCTAAAAAGTAGAGCGTATCTTCCGGAAGCACCTTCACGGACGGAAAAACCTGGCTAAGTGTTGCGTAAACCGAACTGCCGAAACGCTCGAGTTCCGGCGTCATGATATTCGCCGAAAACGTGATGTGGGTCGAGAACACGCCTCCGGGCGAAAGATGGGAACGGACGGAACGGAAGAATTGATCCGTGTAGTTACGATTGGTAAGCACTGAAGCCGGATCCGGGAAATTTGCAATGATCACATCGAATTTTTCATTCTCGGACCTAAGAAAATCCCTTGGGTCCGCGGCCCCAAGCCGCACTCGGGGATCGCGGAGAATCGCGCGGAGATCCTCCGGAAGAAATTCGCGGGTGATCTTCAAAAGCCCGGGATCGAGCTCAACAGCACAGACCCTTTGGGGTCCATGTTTTAAGATCTGCTGCAAAGGTCCATTGAACCCGGTCCCAAGGAGCAGGACCGTTTGAGGTGCGGGATGCGCAAGCATCGGGAAATGCACAAGATATTCGCTCGCAAGGTCTTCCCGGTCCGCTCCCAGAAGCAGGCCGCTCTGATAGAAATTAAATTGTGACCCTAGCTGCGTGACCGACACATTGCCATGAACGGTATTCTCGGTCCGGATGAGCGTCTCGCTCGGGAAACGCCATTGGGATGTCTGCTGTTGCAAAAAAGCACTGCCCGCAAAAAGCCCTACCGGAAAAAGGATCGTTGTGAGGATCAAGATCCGCCGGATTTTTTTATTTTTCTTTAAGAAAACATGAAAAACCCCGCAGGCAACTGCGAGATTTAAAACTGCAAGGATCGCCGCCACCCGGAATTCGTTGGCGAAGACCAGTACGAAACTGAAAAGGATCCCGCCCGCGATGAATCCGAGGCATTCCAAAAAATAGGCCCATCCTACCGCCCGTGCCGATTCCCCTTCCGGCATTTGAATCGTCTGGCTCCCTGCCGCGACGGAGAATTGGATCCCCATCACGCCGCAAAGAGGCGCAAGAACGGCAAACGGGTAAAGAAGAGCGGGAATAAATTCCGGAAGCGCCCCGGCCGGAGTCCCGAGGATCATTTTTCCGGAACGTATGAGAACGATTGCAAGGGGAAATAGGAAGGCCGTGAGAACATGACAGATCGTCAACAAACGAAAGGCCTTTTCTGCATCCCGGGAAAGCCTTGAGCCCAACGCGCTCCCCCAAGCAGTTCCAAGGAGCCAGCAAAAGAGGATCCAACCGATAAAAAACTCGTTGGCGTAGAAACTCATCGCCAGTTCCCGGATCACCACCACTTGGGAAATAAGCGACGAGAACCCGAGAACAACCAAGGAGAGAATGAGGGTCTTTTTCATGTTCCTCTAAGATACGGACCATCCCCCGAAGCAAAACAGGACCCCTTCGGACATGGAACCGTCTTCACCCCGAAGATTTTTCTACGAAACCTTCCCCGAAACAATACGAACATCTCGCTGCGGAAACGGAATCGTGATCTTTGCGGCGTTAAGCGCTTTATAGATCGCGAGGTTGATCGCGCAGAGGGTTTGGAAATATTTCGTCGTCGGGATCCAGTAACGGCAACCGATATTGACCGAAGAATCCCCGAACTCCTGAAGACCGACCTGCGGTTTGGGCGTCACGGCCACCTCCTTGAAACCTGCGATCGTCTTCTGGATCATCTCGATGGCCTTTTCCGGATCATCCGAATAGCTGATACCAATCTTATTCTCCACGATCGCGTTCTTAAAGGAATTATGGATGATCTCGCCTACAATATGCTTATTGGGGATCGTGATCCTCACACCATCTTCATCTGTAAGGATCGTGGTGGCCAAGGTCACTTCCTGGACCATACCACTCTGCCCCGTCACCGTCACGGTGTCTCCCACCACGAACGGATGGCCCAGAATGATCGAAAGTCCTGCCCCATAATTGGAAAGCGGCCCTTGTAATGCCATGCTTGCGCCAAAAGCACCGGCACCGATCATTGCAATGAACGGCGCGATCGTAATACCGAATTTTCCGAGTGCGATCAGGATCGCAAAAGCCAGCACCGACATTTTGGCACAGCTGGCAATAAATTTTGACAACGTGATATCAAGTTTTTTCTTTTCACAAAGCTTTAAAACAACTCCTTGCACCCATTTCCCGACCCAGGCACCGACCACAAGGACAATGATGGCCCCAAGGACTTGGAAACTGTAGTTGGTAAGAAATTCAATAGCGGTATTGATGAACTTCTGTAACGCCGTCACTTCCTTTTCCATGAATTTCCCCTCAAGCAAGTTTTGCGCTGCAGTTTGGACTGTGGACGATACCGGCATACCTCACCTTCGCTATTTTATCACTTGGTTGTCTCGAGGAAAACGGGCGAATTCAAAACAAGACCGACCGTAAGGACTCTATCCTACTTTTTGTCGACATTATTCAAGTCACCGTTCAGAATCAATTAGGACTTGGGCGCCTGATTTTCCATTTAAAAAACATCGGGAAATCAGTGCCGTCCACATCATCGTTCCTAAAAAACTAAGATTCGGACGTTCTTTACTATGATACGATATTATACAATAAAGCCTATACACGGGAGGACAAAATTCAAATGCATTTCACCCGAAAACAGAACTCCCTGCTAGGCTCTTTTCTCATTTTGTCCCTTGTTTTTTCCGGCTGTGTCCGGTACCGGCCTCACACCACAGACCGCACATCCTTCATGGCAAGAGCGCAGACCCAAACACGTGACAACCTGACGGTCACCCTCACGGTCTTGAGCAACAAAGAGGCGAAAAAATTCTTTGGCATCGCCCTTTCCAAAAGAGGCATACAACCACTTTGGCTCGAGATCGACAACCACAGTAACGATACCTACCTTCTTATTCCGAGAAATATGGACCCCGATTACTATTCCGCGGAAGAGGCCAGCTATCGGGCCCACTATAAGCAGACCCGGCAGTTCTTCGAAGCGGGTCTCCTCGCGGTCATTTTCTTCCCCGTTCTTGTCTTGGTCCCGGTCAATTTTTTCACGATCCGCCACGCAAATAAAAAAATAGACGCACTCTTCAATGCGGTGTCCATGCATAGTTATGTCATCCACCCGGAGAAAAAACACGAGGGATTTCTTTATACCTCTGTTGACCAGGGCACCAAATACGTCAAGATCGATCTCATGGGAGATAAAAAACACGAGATCTTTGATTTTGTGATAGCAATCCCTGGAATGAAACCCGATTACACCACCCGGGATTTCGCGAACCGTTATCCGAAAGATACGCTCCTGGAATACACGGATAAGGATTTCCCCGAACACGCGGAACAGCTTCCCTGTTGTACCACCAATAAGAAAGGCACTCAAAACGGTGACCCGCTGAACCTCGTGGTGATCGGAGAGTTTGAGGACCTGATCGCGATCTTTTCTTCTTTGGACTGGGATGAGACCTCGGCGCTCACGATGAGCTCCGGACTTTCGATGGCCAAGGCGTTCCTCACGGGAGAAAACGACCGCTATTCCCCGGTCAGTCCGCTTTACTATCGCAGTCATCCACAAGACATCGCATTCCAGAAGACGCGAGACAATATCAACCAACGCCTGCATTTCCGCCTCTGGTACACCCCGATGCGTTACAACGGAAAACCCGTATGGATGGGGGCCATCAGCCGCGATATCGGGGTTAAATTCACCTTCAAAACCTGGTACATGACCACACATAAGATCGATCCGAACCTGGACGACTCACGCGATTATCTGTTGGCGAATCTGCTCGAAGTGAAAAAGATCTCAAGATATGGTTTCGTCAAAAATACCGCGCTCGAACAACCGGACCATAAAAATAAAAACCTCACCAACGATCCTTACTTCACGGACAACAAACGGCTCGTGATGGAGCTTTCAACCGAAGATACCCATCCCCAGGCTTTCCCGTGGGGACATCTCAGCGAAGACATCCCTTTATAAAAATATGAGATGAAAGGGACAGGCTGCTTTTAAACATCCTTTACCCATTCAAAGGGACGAAAGATCAGGCTGTGCCTTTTTTTATCCGTAGGCATAAAAAAACCCCGTTGGCCGAAGCCAACGGGGTTTTTTGTAGTTCCAGTTGTGGTTTTTAGATCTTCACAACATTGGAGGCTTGTTCGCCCTTGGGACCGCGGGTCACTTCAAATTCGACCGCTTGGCCTTCTTCCAAAGACTTGTATCCCTCACCCTGGATCGCGGTGTGATGCACGAAGACATCAGCGCCACCCTCACGGGAGATGAATCCATAGCCCTTTGAGTTGTTAAACCACTTTACTTTACCTTGTACCATGGTTGATATTGCTCCTTTCACTTGAATTATAGTAACGCATGACAAGTTCAACCTTCCTATGGTAAAAACATCAACCTGGTGCAGTTGGAACTAGCCCGCTTTGTTGTCCCCTTCCGGGGAGTTCGAAACAGGGTAAAAACAAAAAACCGCAAGGTAAACATACGACCTTGCGGTACACATCATGTTCTACCTCTTGCTTACTACGTGGGAATTGTGCCCTATATCGAACGGTTTGTCAAAGTTTATTTTAGTGTCGACGGAGGTTCTTCGTTGTAAAGAAAAGGGTCCCAATACCTATCAATTTCCACGCAGTGGAAATTGGGGCCATCCTTGTCCCAACCTTGTAAAAAACTTAAAGGTGGTTGGGACTATACTGATTACCATTAATTTTGAACAAAAATCAGTATGTCAGTCATTTAAGAAAAAAAATCCAAGACAAGGATGGATAGAGCTATAATGCCTTCCACTCCCCTCTACGTTCGTGTCTTACAGTATCCCATGATCAGGGGACAGGCAGGCACTCAATACCTGCCCTAAGCACTTATAAAGGAATGGTCATCATGACGATCCGCCGGGAAAGGCTACGCCGAAGATTCGCCACATTCCGGTCGAAGTTCGTCGGACACATGCAAAAGGTCCGTCCTCGTATCGCATTCAAGATCCTCGCCGGCATCGTGATCCTGTTCCCCTGGATGGTCAGTTCTCTTCTCATCAGCTTTTTCAAGATCAACTACTGGCGCAAGATCGCGAACTGCCAAACCTTTCTCAAACGGCACGCACTCGCCTTTGGCGGCATCGATCCGAAAACTCTCACTGCGGAATCCATCTCAGGAGGGGTCAGCAACTTCAATCAGACCTGGCGGTGTCGAAAGACCACGGGAGAAGAGATCCTCTATTTCGTCAAGATCTTCCTCGATGCCGGAAGTTTTTGGGCCAAACACCTCAGCTTTGTCAGCCCGTTCCCCTCCGTTTACGGCGGCAAGACCCACGAGCGTTTTACCGTGGACGTGGTCAGCCGTGTCCAGCTCGAAAAGATCGGCGTCCCGGTCCCGCGCCTCATCGCCTACGATGCTGTTGAAAAAGTCATGGTCACCGAGCACATCGAAGGAGAGACGGTCGATTCGATCCTAGAGCGGATCAGTGAACGTCAGTCGCTAGGTCCCGGAGATGAAGCCGTGATCCGGCAATGTGCGATCGGCCTGGCAAAAATCCACCGGGCGGGTTTTTCATTGATCGATACTCAGCCCGTCAACTGCATCTGGGTTGCGGTGGAGCAGAAGGTCTATTTCACGGACCTGGAGTTCTGCAGTAGCCAGGATAAAAGAGTGTGGGACATCGGATTCTTCCTGTGTTTCATCGCCGTGCGGCTTTTGGGCGCGGTACGGCAAGAAGTGCGCAATATTTTTCTGGAAAGCTATCAGAAAGAACGCCAGGTCGATCTCGCCCAGGTCACGGAAACTGGCCTCCAATTGCAAGAATATATGCCGATCTTTCAAGCCGTCCTTGATATCCGCCGTTTCACCCCTGAAGAACTCTTCGAAGGTCTTATCTCGACTTGATACCTGAGGGACTCGACAAAACGAGAAGTTATAACGAGTCCCGAAAAAGATCTTCGGGTTTCTGTAGAAAAAGTGACAAAAAAAGCGGCCATTTTTTACTTTTTCAAACTTCCGCTTTCGTCATACACCTTGGACATTCCCTCAATCTTTCCGTCCTTAAAAACCACCTCGCCTTTCAATTGCCCATTTTCATAATAAGACCGATAGGGCCCGTCCGGTTTTCCATTCTTGTAACCCACTTCGAATTTCAACTGGCCGTTTTCATAATAATCCCGCGACAATCCCTCATGCTCTCCGTTCCTGAAAACCGCTTCGCCTTTTAATTTCCCGTTCTCATAGTACCACCTGGACAGCCCTTCACGCTTTCCGCCCTTGTAAACTTCCTCGTCTTTCAATTGCCCATTCGCATAATATTCCCGATACGGCCCATCCGGAACTCCGCATCCCAAAAGGCTGAATAGAAATGTCGAGATCACAACCGCTCCGATCAATCTGTTAAAGAAAGCTCCCGTTTTAATATTCACCTCCACAACCCCCCTCTTGTTCTCCTTCGTCTGTCATCGGAACTGTTTTTTGACTTTAGCGCGCGTAAAAAAAATGATAAAAAGAACCGGAAGTATATTAAAAACGACTGAATAAAATATGATCGCAGGTGCCTGTTCCACGAGGCTCCCGCCCCCGCTCCAACGGGCGATCTCGATCGGCGCAATACAGAACCCCCCGACGATGGAAAGCCCTTGAACACAAATGAATATTTTACGGGCTGTTTCTCGCAAGAAAAATAAAAATATCCCTAATAAGACGAGCAGAACAGCCAAGATAATACTGAGAGGTTCCCTCAACATCATGAGCGTAGTGTTCATAAAAAAACAGGAGAGAGTCAAGATGACAGGCGCTTTAATCGCCCAGTGAAAGCCGGCGATATAATCTAAAGTCATGAGATTCATTGCGATGAAATATAAGGATAGCACTGTTATTCCTTTAGACCTTTTCATTTCCGGGATCCTTTTTTTGAGCAAGTAGCGGCTTTTCAAGCATCGGGTTTTCGAGAAGACTGCCATAGTGGAAAACGGCACAGAGCCCGCCTCCCGACTCTTCACAGGAACGGAATTCTTTTTCAAAGACTTCCGGAGCACGCACAAGCTTGTAAGCGCCAACGCCCAAGTACAACCGTGCGTGGTCCGGAACCTTGTCCTTGGCAACCCCGTTCCACTGTTCATATTCGGCCGGATCCGGAGAATAATTCATGACCGTCACAAAATCTACAAGGCTGCTATTGACCCAGGACGGCCAATCCTGGAACGCCTCATGAAGCGCACGAGTGTAGGACATACACCCCGTCGCGGAAACATGGATGCCGGAACGAATAGCTCTCGCTTTTTGAACGAGAAGCCTCAAAAGTTCCGTCACCTGAGCGCGTTTCCAGTCATTCCATGCCCGACTCCCCTCTTTGATCTTTTTGAGGCCGGTCGATCTCTTAAAGCGATCCATATTGATCGGGGTATAACCATACTGCGGATGGCTGTCTGGATAACGGAGGTAATCAAATTGGATGCCGTCCAAAAGAGGATAGATCCGGACGACCTCTTCCACCATAGTGACGAGTTCGTTTCGGACCCGCGTATCCCCCGGCTCAAGAAAATACTGCTTGTCGATCTTGTAGTCTTCAAGTGCCTTTTTTTCTTCAAGATTTCTCGTCAGGATATCGGGCCCATATTTTTTGAGAAACGGAGCGTCTTCATTCGCACCCAGACTCAACATATTGAGCCAGGCGTACACCTCGATCCCTGCGGCGTGAGCCTCCCGGATCAGAAGCGCGAAAGGATCTTCTCCCACCGTCTTTAAAGCGGCTTCGTACGGCGCGGAATCTCCGACCTTGGAAGGAAACCACGCCTGGTTCGCACGATAGATCTGCACAAAAAGTATTTTGATACGGGCTTTTTTGGCGAAATCGACAAGCTTCATGATGGCTTCACGGCTTGAAAGTGTCGGCGGATCCTGGATCAACGAAACAAAGAGGCCTCGAGAGGGATTTGACACACGAGGCGTCAAGTTTTCACATTTCACAAGAGCCGGAAAAGCGCACAGCAAGCACAAGACGGGGATGAGGATTCTTTTTTTCATCGAAAGGGGTCCATCACTCTAGGCTGTGCCACCGGTCACTTTGAGGCATGCCTTTTCCCGGCAGGATCGGGATAAAAAGAAACTGGACGCGGGTCGTCTCACGTTCCTCCGGAAGATCCGCCTTTGTTTTGCAGCCGTCCCTTCTCCTGGATCGCCAACATTCTCTTCACCGTATTCAAAAGGAACTCGGGATCGGTCGTTTCGATAAGCTTCACATCGATCACCCTGCATATATTTTCAACAGCGTCACGGTCAAAAGAGAGATTGGGCGGCATGTATAAAAACAAGGGAATGTTCATGGTCTTGGGCATCTGTTTGAGTTTCATGCAGACCATATCTCCCGAAAGATCCGGAAGCTTCAGCTTGATCGCGATGAGGTCGGGGAGTTCCGTCATGATCCTCTCGAAAGCAACCAACACGGTGGGCGCCGACCGCAGTGCATAGCCCGCCTTGATAAAACATGCCGCTATCTTATCCAGAGTTACCGGGTCATCATCTACCACTAAAATCTTTTTAATGCCTTGCACGGGCTTCGCCGGTTCTATTTTCGGGATTGGGATATCGTATCTTTTTTTCATCACCATGTCGATCTCCCTCAAGACATTTTCCACGTCAAAGGGTTTGGCAATGAATCCGTCAACGTTCAGGCCCTTGAAAAGTTTCCCAAGCTCTTCCCGAATCGTCAGGATAATGACGGGGACGGACGGCCTCCCTCCCTCGGACGAGATCCTGCTGTAGAGCTCGATCCCGGTCATCTTGGGCAGGTTGATATCCAGGATCACGAGATTAGGATGCTTTTCAAGGATCATAGCGAGCCCCTTTTCTCCGGTCGCCGCCTCCAGGACCACGTATTTTTTTTCTAAATGAAAACGAAGCGCTTTTCTCACTTCTTCAGCGTCATCGATCACAAGCACTGTTTTCATGTCCATAAAGAGTTGCTCCTATATATTTTTTCCCAGTTCTCCCATTGCGTTCTTCAAACTCCCCATTTGTTTTTCGATCACACCGGTATCTTGATCGCCTTTCGCAACCGTCTCCAGCTCCTTGGCCGTCATATAGATTTCCTTGATTCGAAGATTCCCCGCACTTCCCTTGATAAAATGAGCCGCCTTGGCAACCTCTTCAAAATTCCTGCCTTGAAGAGCTCTCTCAAGGTCTTGGATCGCTGAGGCAAACTGCTTCATGAATCCGAATACGAGTTCGCAATAAAGTCCCTCGGGAATACCTAGTTTTTTTATGGCTTCCTGCTTACCCCATTTCATGGCCTTCTTTTCTTTTCGATTTACCGGCCCGACTTGGGGAACTCCCTTGAGCCAATAAAAAATCTTGTCTTTGAGCTCAGCGACCTCAATGGGTTTTGTGAGGTAATCATTCATTCCTGCCGTGAGGCATTTTTCTTTGTCATCTTCGGTCGCGGTCAGGGCGAGAATGGGCATGGTCTTATGAAGTTGCTCCCGGATGATCTTTGTCACCTCGACTCCTCCCATCACGGGCATTTGGAGATCCATCAAGATCAGATCATAAGGATCTTTCTTGACCTTTTCAATGATTTCGCGTCCATCGGAAGCGATCTCTACGCTGAGTTTAAAATTTTTGAGTATCATCGAAAGAAATTTCTGAGCGAGCGGCTCATCTTCCGCCACCAGGATCTTGAGCTCCTTGCCGGCCGATTCTCCCTCCGTGTATTGAGGGACAATCTCAACGGACATTTTTCACCTCTATCTTCATGGCGAACCCTCTGCGGCTTGGTTGAAAAATCTTTCCGTTCAACCCCTTTGACCTGCCGAAAAAAACGGCGCGGAACCGTCCGTGCCCCATCCTAGTACGACCGGAAAACCCACCATTATGATACCTCTCTTGGCCACAATGTCGAGCGGCATAAAGACCCTGAATAAGCGCCAAGGTACAAAGGCCGTAAGCGTAGCAAGGCCACCGTCTGGACAATAGTTTTTGAGGCATTGCGACGCTGCTTAAAATAAAAACCAGGGTTGAAGCGATATGCGAGGGAATTATCTAACCCGATCACAGAGACCACTGCGAAAATGAGAACCCGCATCACTTTGGTTCTGAAGCGGCATCATTCCCTGTTCTCACCCTTACTGCTGATCCCATGAGCTATGTGAAGACCCATCAAGCGCGCAATGAACACCACGAGAAAGATCTGTGTTCAGCCTCTTGACTTTTCCCGGCGGATAAAATTCGTACAGAACGCTTGTGATGATTCGAAGCGGAAAATCAAAAAATAGGCCGTGAAGCGGGATGATAACGTCAGGGCTTCGGTTCCTGCTGCCAACCGCCGCCGAGCGCACGGTAAAGTTGAACATAGGCAATGAGCTGGGAACCGAGCGTGCTCGCGAGACTATTTTGAGCGCCATAATATTGCTGGTCCGCATCCAGGACTTCAAGGTAGCTGGAAAGCCCGCCCTCATAGCGGGCAATGGAAAGCTTTACCGCCTCAGCCAAGGCAGCGACTTGCTTTTCCTGTTCGGCTCGTACAGCTTTTAATTTCTCGATGCCCGCCAAAGCGTCAGCCACTTCACCAAATGCACTTATCACGGTCTGTTTGTAAAACGCAACAGACTGTTGCCATTTCGCCTGAGCGGCCTTGTAGCCGTAAACATTCTTTCCTCCCTTGAAAAGAGGCATATCCACATTACCGCCGAGCGACCACGTGTACCCCTTCCCATTAAAGACCTGTGAAGGCCGTTCACCGCCGCCTCCCACAAAATTGGTCAAGTTCACCTGCGGCATGAATTCCCCGACCGCAACTCCCACGGATGCGTTCGCAGCTCTTAAAAGTTGTTCGGCTTCCATGATATCGGGACGGCGCTTTAATATTTCGGAAGGAAGGCCTGTGTCTGGAAGGCTCGGGGTAAATCCTTCCTTTGAGATGATCTCAGTCCTTGAGATCGATCCGGGATTCCTGCCCAAAAGTGCCGAAAGCTTATTCTCCTGGGTCTCGATCTGCCGTTCGAGATCGGGAATGTTGGCCGCAGTTTGTTCATAATCGGCTTTGGCCCGCGCAACTTCAAGCCCGGAGGCCGTGCCGCCACGCTGACGTTTGTCAAAAAGATCAAGGTTGTCACTGCGGGTCTTAAGGGTTTTCTTGGCGATATCAAGTTCCAGGTCCAGTTGCAGAATTGTAAAATAAGTTTGAGCGACATCCGACACGAGCGTCACCATCACACCGCGACGGGCGTCTTCCGTCGCTAAATATTCCGCCTGAGAGGCGCGGATCGACTGGCGGATCTTTCCCCAAACGTCCAATTCCCACGCCGTGCTGAAGCCCCCGGTAAACGTGGAGGTCAGGCGTGGAAGGAACGGATTAAGCACCTGCGAATTCCGGTCCCGCGAGATACCACTCGTCAGATCCGTTTGAGGAAGGATCTGAGACCGGGTCACGCCCACCACGGCACGGGCTTCATCCACGCGAGCGGCCGCGGCACGCAGATCATAGTTATTGAGCAAGGTCTCACGGATAAGCTCCTGGAGCGTTTTATCATTGAAAACCTTCCACCAGGGCAGGTTAATCAACGCCTCCCCTTGATCGAGGGTTTTGTAACTGCGATAAGTCTGCGGCAATTCCATGACGGGCTCATGATACCGGGGGCCGATCGCGCAACCGGAAACTAAGATGACAAGGACGGGAAAGGCCGTTGCGAGCTTCATGGAACATCCTCCTTTTTCAAATATCGGGAGAGATCAAAAGACCATTGCAAAAAACCGTTGGAATTATACCTGTTGCAACCAGCCAAGTCGAGGTGGAACAGGAACCTACTTTGTCACCGCGATCGATTTCCGGAAAAGTCTCAGGCTGTAAATGAAAAATCCAAGACCGATCGCGCTGACCATCAGAAATTGATGCCAAACCGCGCTAAGGCCGCCCCCCCGATAAATGATCACCTGTGAGAAACTGACAAAATGTCTCGAAGGTAAAAAGAAAGTAATGTGTTGAAGCCATTCGGGCTGGCTTTCGACAGGCGTCGATCCGCCGGACAGCAGCATCAGCACAAGAACGACCAGGATGTTCAAGAGCGCGAACTGCGCCATGGATCGCGAGATCGTCCCGAGGAATATTCCCAGCGCCGTCGCAAAAAAAAGATAGAGACCCACACCGAAAAACCATAGCAGGTGCGAACCGGCGAACGGCACCTTCAGCGCCATTTCGACCACGCCAAAAAGCGAGACGGCTGTCGCGATCAGGATCACCAGGCCGTTGGCCCAAACTTTTGCCATGGCGATCTCGAAGGCGGTCAGCGGCATCACGAGCAAATGCTCCAGCGTGCCATGCTCGCGTTCCCTGATGACCGCGGCGCCCGTCAGAACGATCGTCAAAAGAGATATCTGATTGATAATGGCCACCACGCTCAAAAACCAGGAGGCCGTCCCATTCGGATTGAAAAGCTTGCGAATGATCAGTTGGACGGGCGCGGATTGCTGTTCATCCGTACGCTTCAAATAATTCGAGATGCGCTTATTGATGATGCTCTTGATGTAAGTCGTGCCGATGCTGGCCTGCTGCATGGCCGTTGCGTCGATATTGATCTGGATCTCCGGATTCCGCCCGGCCCTGAGATCGTCCTCGAACCTCGGCGGGATAGCGACGACGAACATGAACAGGCCTTTATCCATGGCGTCTTCCACTTCGCTTGCGTCGATCTTTTTAGGCGCCTGGAAACGCGGCGGATAAAAGGCGTTGATCAGTTCCTTCGACAAAGCTGAGTTGTTCTCATCCACGAAAGCGATCGATGCGTTATTCACTTCATTCGACGTGCCTGTGGCCTGGACGTAGATCGCGAACGTGAACGCGTAGATAACGAAGAGGAGCATCACCTTATCGCTGATCAGGCTGCGAATTTCCTTGAGCCCGAGCCAAAAAATGTTCAAGAGTGACGTCATGTTATTTCTCCTGCTTTCTAAGCCCGAGCATGCTGACCGCCCAGAAGATCGGAATGCAACAGGCCAGAAAAACGATGTCCGGCATCATGAGGCCGGGGCTGAGTCCCTTGGTATAGGCCCCCACACTTGAGTGCATATAGTAGGTTGTCGGCCAGATCATACCGATGATCTTGGCTTTTCCCATCAGCGTTGAGACCGGTTGTAACAAACCAGAGAATTGAATGGTCGGTGTCATAGCAAGGATCGCAGTGACAAAGACGGCGGCGACCTGGCTGGTGGTGAAAGTCGAGATGAGCATGCCGATACCGGTCGTCGCCGTGACATAAAGCAGCGTGGTGAAGGTCAGCAACAAGAAACTGCCCTTGACCGGGACGCCAAAAACAAACCGTGCCATAGCGGCCAAAATAAAAAAATTGAGCATCGCGATCGCAACATAGGGTATCTGCTTTCCCAGAAGGTATTCCAGTCTTCCTGTCGGCGTGACATAAAAATTGATCATAGAGCCCAATTCTTTTTCACGCACGATACTGACCGCCATCAGGATCGCCGGGATCAGGACCAGGAGAAGGGCCGGGATGCTCGGCACGATCGAGTAGACGCTTTCAAACGTGGGGTTGTACATGTAGCGTTCTTCAAAGGTCGCCGTATCCTTCAGGGGGCCCACTTGCAGTCCGTTCGCCGGATTTTGGAGCATGGTATTATTGACCGCCTGAACATACTGGGCGACGGTTTCGCCCCGGAAGGTCATGGCCGCGTCCACCTGGGCTAAAACATCGGGTGCGTTACCTCTACGGAAATCCCTACCGAAATTGGGAGGAATCTCAAGAACCACCGAAACATCATCCGCCTGCAGCCGGTGCAGGCCTTCTTCGGCAGACCGGACAGGCGTCGTGCGCGTGAAATAGCGCGGGGATCCGGCAAATTGCTCGAGATAAGCGCGGCTTTCCGGCGACTGATCAAGATCGAATGAGGCGTAACGGATGTGTTCGATATCGGTGGTGATCCCGAATCCGAAGACGAGCATCAGCAGCGCGGAGCCAATGAACGAGAAGACCAATCGCACCGGATCGCGAAGGATCTGCATGGTTTCATTGCGGGCATACGCGAACATCCGGCCGAGTCGCAACCGGAAACCGGAAGGTGCCGATGTCTCCGGGGCTGCGGGCTGAACAGCCGCGGGCGCACTGCCGGAAACCTTGTCTTTGCTTTTGCCGCCGGATGCGTCATCGGCGATCGCATCCTCCATATAACCGATGAATGCGTCCTCAAGGTTGGCGACACCGCGCGTTTCGATCAGTTTTTGCGGAGCGTCACATGCCAACACCTTTCCCGAGTTCATAAGCGAGATCCGATCGCAACGCATTCCTTCGTTCATAAAGTGCGTCGTGATAAAGATCGTCACCCCCTGTTTTCGCGAAAGGTCGATCAGCAGTTCCCAAAAGCTGTCCCGCGCGATAGGGTCGACCCCTGAGGTGGGTTCATCCAGGATCAATATTTTGGGTTCATGCAGAACGGCGACTGCCAGCGAAAGCCTCTGACGCAAGCCCATGGGCAGAGACTCGGCCAGTGAATCGAGATGGGGGCCCAGTCCGAATTTTTCGACGAGCTCCTTAATGCGCGCCTCCGCCTTTTGAGCCGGGATGTGATAAAGAAGGGCATCCAGGGCCAGGTTCTGGCGAACGGTCAGCTCGCCGTAAAGCGAGAACGCTTGCGTCATATAGCCGAGTTTTTTCCGCACTTCGATGCTTCCGGCTTCGACAGAACTTCCGAAAAGCGTTGCGGTTCCTTCAGTGGGAGGCAAGAGCCCAGTCAGCATTTTCATGGTGGTGGACTTGCCGCAACCGTTGGATCCGAGAAAACCAAAGATCTCTCCACACTCGATCGACAGGCTAACATGGTCCACCGCGGTGAAGCTGCCAAAGCGTCGGGTCAGACCTTTGGCGTCAATGACGATCTCCGATCTTTCCGCCCTACGCGGTGGAATGGTGAGTTCCGTGTGCCCGCTGCGTTTTTCTTCCGGAAGCAGCCCGATGAAGCACGCCTCCAGATCTTTAGTGTTTGTCTGCTTCATTAATTCCGCCGGCATTCCGGTTGCCAGTACACGTCCGGCATCCATCGCCACGATCCAGTCCCACTTTTGCGCTTCATCCATGTAAGCGGTGGAAATGAGGACGCTCATACCGGGGCGGCCGGCGCGAATGTCGTCGATGAGTATCCAAAATTGGCGGCGAGAAAGCGGGTCAACGCCGGTGGTGGGTTCATCAAGGATCAGGAGATCCGGTTCGTGGACCAAAGCCCCGCAGAGCCCCACCTTTTGCTTCATTCCGCCTGAAAGCTTGCCGGCAGGACGATCGGCAAACGGGCCGAGCCCCGTGGCATCGAGCAACTCTTTGATACGGACCGGACGTTCCGCGGGAGACAACCCGAAAAGTTGTGCCATGAAATCGACATTGTCATAAACACTGAGTTCCAGGTAGAGGTTCTTGCCGAGTCCCTGAGGCATGTAGGCGATCCGCGGACATGCACTGCGCCGATGCGCTGCATCCGCCATATCCCCATCCAGGACGGTCACCTTCCCTTGCTGCATCTTTTTCGATCCGGCGATTAGGGCCATGAGCGTCGACTTGCCGACACCGTCAGGACCGATGATGCCGACCATGAGACCCCTTGGGATATCGAGGGAAATGCCGTCAAGCGCTAAGACCTTGCCGTAGCGGTGAGTGACGTCCTTAACGGAGACTACCGGTTTGTAATCGGATACGGCCGGAGGCATTTGTTCTCCTCTATCCTAGGTCGTGCTGGAATGAGAGATTTTTCTGTTTACTTAACACCGGCCGTGGAATTGGAAGCGGCAGACGGCGCGGGCTGTTTTATATCCGGCTGTTTGGCGGACTGAACGAGATTCTGCAGCCAGCTGGGCCAGACGGCTGATTCTTTTATTTTGACATACCCGACACCGCGAACGCCTGTCTTGACGCGTTCAATGTAACCGGAAACCAACTCTTGAGGCACCTGAATTTTGACCCGAAACATCAGTTTGTCACGCTCGCTCCTTGTCTCGACCTGTTTGGGAGTAAACTGCGCTTCCGGGGACACAAAACTGACATGTGCGGCAGCCGCACGACCGGGAGCATAGTCGACTGTGAGCCTTGCTTCGGCACCCACCTTAAGGCTGGCGGCCTGTTCTGAAGGAAGGTAGATCTCCATGTAGACATCTTGCAGATTTACGAGCGTCAACGCTTTTCCTCCGGCAGCGAGCATTTCGCCGGGCTCCGCCAGGCGATAAAGCACTCTTCCGGTCACGGGAGACTTGAGCGTCGCGTCATCAATGTGCGTCTGGATCGTCGCCACATTCGCCTGCGCGACTTCGACCTCCTGCTTGGCGGTCCGGAGTTGCGCTTCCGCTTCCGCAAGAGCGGCCGTGGATGTCCGAAGCGACGTGTTGCGCTCGTCAAACTCACGCTGAGAAAGAGCATTCTGTTCGACAAGTTTACGGGTACGTTCAAACTCGAGTTGAGCATTGTCAACGAGGCTTTGCTGCCTGACCACTGCAAAGTTGGCGCTTGCCACGCGCTCTTGCGCCGTAGCGACTTGTAATTTGGCCTGGTTCAGCTGGGAATCGAACGTGGCGGTATCCAAACGCACCAGCACCTGCCCCGGCTTGACGAGATCACCTTCGTCAACAAGGATTTCCTTGACCCTCAGCGCATCCTTGGCAACCGCATCGACCAGCTTGGCTTCAATGCGGCCGTTTCCCGATGCGATCCCCTGTGGCAACTCGGATTGCTTCGCCTTCCAGTATTGAAAGACAAAAAACGCCACTGCCACGACAGCGATGGAAACAATGATCCATTTCAGAGACTTTTTAGAGATAGTTGTGGGCATGGCAGACTCCCTCATAGTTGATAATATTTCTCGGACAAAAAAAGAAGAACATGATGCGCATAAACACTTCTAAGATGAATAAGTTTTACTTTACCATCCGAAGCACTGGGCGTTCAGATGTTTATATTAGTCATAAGCGTTCTATTTAGAAAGAAAAAACTATACCTCTTACAATAAAAACTGCCAAAATCCCACTCGGCCAAGACCACCATGAGGTCATGGCCATTAAAGGGCAGGACTTGGCCGATGAATTCCTTGAACGTTAGGAGTTGGGACCCTGCGGGGAAATAAGTTCTTCTATTTTTTTCTCGAGAGTGAGCAGGGTTGCTTCCAGACGCCGGGAATGGGCCTGGGCTTTCGCATGGGCCTTTTTTTCCTCCTCGAGTTTTGCTTCGAGGTTTTTTTGGGCGATCCCTTTTTCGTTCAAAAGCTCTTCTTTCTCCCGGATGGCCTTCGTCAACGCCTCCAACATGCGGATCTTTTCATCTCTTTCTTCTTTGATCTGTCCTTTTTCGCTTTCAAGGCCGGCGCATTGCTTCCGGACATCTCGCGTTTGAGCCTCGGCTTGAGCCAGGGCCTCATTAAGATCTTTGATCTTGGCTAACGCATTTTCGATCTCTTCTTGTTTTTTTTCGATTTTTCCGGCAAGAGATCCCTTTTCTTGCTCTGAAACCACAAGCTCTGAGAGTCGGCCTTCCAGGCTCTTTCCTAAAGACAGCTTTTCTTCCTCAAGGCGTGCAAGCTCTGAGAGCCGGCCTTTCAGGCTCTTTCCCAAAGACAGCTTTTCTTCTTCGAGCCGCGCAAGCTCTTTCTCGAGATCCTGCTTCTCATTTTCCAGCCTCTTTTTTTCGCCCTCCAAAGATACGAACGCCCTGGCCCTCTCTTCCCCCGCCTTCAACAAAGCTTCCTTATCCCGCCCCAAACGATCCTTCTCAGATCTCAAAACCTCGGAATCATGATTCGCTCCTTCAAGATCTTTCTCAAGGTGATGCCTTTTATCTTCCAACCGTTTTTTGTCGTCCTCCAAAGCGGCGATGATGGCACAGCTTTGCTCCGAGGCTTTCTCGAATTCACGGATCCGGCCTTTCAAGGTTTCAGACTCTTTCTCTAACGCAAGACGCTGATTCTCGTGAGCCTCCACCGCCATACGGTGCTTCTCGGTCAGTCCGGTAATGCTCGCGTCTTTTGCCTTACCCTCGGCTTCTTTCTCAGCGCGTTTCACCTCCAAGCTCCGGACCTCCTCCCGCAACCGCGCCTCCTCCGTCACCTTTGTCTCAAGCTCCCTGGATAACTGGTTCTTTTCGCTCTCTAAAGACTGGATCAGGCCGCGGCTCTCCTCCAAGGCCTTCTCGAATTCGCGGATCCGGGCCTTCAAAGCATTCGACTCTTCTTCCTTTATATCCAGAAAGTTTTCGAAATTGTGTTTCTCATTCTCTAACTGTTTTTTATCGTTTTCCAAAGCAACAACGACGGCACGGCTCTTCTCCAGTATTTCCCGGAGCTCACGAACCCTGGCTTTCAGAGGCTCGGACTCTTCTTCCTTTGTAACAAGGTCTTTCTCAAGGCGAGCCTTCACTTCATGTATTTCTGCGAGCACCCTGGTCTTTTCGGAAATCTCTGTTTTGAGAAAGTTTCTTTCGCCCTCAAATTGGTTCCTCTCTTCCTCCAGCGCAAGACGCTGCTTCTCATGGGCTTCCATCGCCCTACGGTGTTTCTCAGTGAGTTCGGCAGTGTTTGCTTCACTCTCAACGCATTTTGCCTCCAATCCCCGGATCTCCTCCCGCAACCGCGCTTCTTCCGCCACCTGAATCTCAAGTTCCTTGGATAATCGCTCTTTTTCATTCTCCAGAGACTGGATCAGGCCGCGGTTCTTCTCCGAGGTCTCCTCAAATTCACGAATCCTGGCCTTCAGAGTTTCAGACTCTGTCTCTTTCGTGCCAAGATCCTTCTCAAGACGGGCGCGGACTTCCTCCAGAGATGCTAACGCCTGGGCTTTCTCTTCCCCGGCCTTTAACAAAGCCTCCTTCTCCCGCTCCAAATGTTCTTTCTCGGAATTTAAA
>PLLJ01000038.1 GCA_003140935.1 Candidatus Omnitrophota bacterium | reverse complement strand
TGATGATCACAAGCATTAATTTCCACCGGGCCTTTACAAAAAAAGGCGATTTTCCCGAAGATATCAAGAAGTCATTAACCATAGCAGGAATGCATCTGGATGAGCTGGCCGCTTTAGTCTCGGATTTCGTCGACATAGGNNATCCTTATTTTGAACACCCTAGAAAAAATGTCTCCGGTCACACAATATAGCGGGATCGATCTCAAAAAGATCGGCCCGGATCAACAGCTCCATTTCACTCTCGACAGGGGTTTGATCTTGCGGATCATGAACAATCTCATATTAAACGCCGTGAAGTTTACGCCGAAAGGTGGCACGATCGAGGTTAGTGCCGATATTTTCGAGAACGGATTACGCCTCTCCGTCAAAGACACGGGGGTGGGTATCCTGCCCGAATACAAAAAGAAGATATTTGAAAAATTTTCCCAAGCGGAAGGTGAACAGGTAAACTTCAAAAAGGGCAAAGGCCTTGGCCTTACCTTTTGTAAGCTTGTGGTGGAAGCGCATGGCGGCCGAATTTGGGTCGAAAGCGAATTAGGCAAAGGCAGCACCTTTTATGTCGCGCTGCCTGCGAATTTAAAGTAGTTTGTCGTACAGCGGGGTGGAGGCATGGTCAAGCTATTAATCGTCGATGACGAAAAAGAGATCTGTGAGGAGTTCCGCGAGACCTTGGAACAGGAAGGTTTTGAGGTCGATGTCGCGACGAGCGGCAAAGACGGGCTCCAAAAGGTTCGTCAGAATCTTTACAATCTTATTCTTCTGGACGAGAGTATGCCCGGAATGGAAGGCGACAAGGTCTTTGAGTACCTTCGCGAGTTCAGCAAAGTTCCTGTCGCATTCGTTTCCGGTTTTTTGACTCCTACAAAAGAGAAAAAGGTGATGTCCCTGGGGGCCGTGAAGTGCTTGCGCAAGCCCTTGGAGCTGGGCGAGGTTAAATCCCTCATTCAAGCTGTTACTGGCTCCGCGCGCAATTGATAATCAACAACCTGATCATTTTAAGAGAAGCGTGCCCCGAAACTAGTACATTCCTTTGCCATTTCTGACCAGTAATACAACACCACCGATCAGCGCGATCGCGCCCACGACCGGGGGGATCGGGATATTTCTGGTTTTCTCGGTGGTCACATGCACGGAACCGATATCAACAGCCTTTTCCCGGGTTTTAAAAGTGATACCTTGGTAGGCAAAAGCTGCGATGCCAAGCACGATCAGCAGGATCGCGAAATTTGTATTTTGTCGCATAGAAACCCTCCGGTTTTTATTTTTTCCTGAAGAACGATCACTTTAAAGAGTTTATCGTCCTTGGATGACTCTGAGTAGTACCACGATAACGGCAACGACAAGCAGGACATGAATAAATCCCCCCATGGTGTAACTACTCACCAGACCCAGCGCCCAGAGAATCAGTAGGATTACGGCGATTGTGTATAACATAGAATCACCTCCGCGTATTGTTTGGACTCGTTGCGGGTCGCCCTAGGTTGCGCAACCCGGAACGAAGCCATTGCTTTATGGTTACCGTGATTAACCTTCTAGGGTCATGTTGTTAACAACGCTGTTCACCCCGTGAATGTCATCCACGAGCTTTGTGACCAGATCCTTTTCGGCGGCGTTCTTGGCTTTACCGCTGACTGTAACGATCCCATCCTTTGTCGTGACGGAGGTCTTGAGGGCGCTTGTGGAGCGGTGAAACAGCAGCGCCATCTTGCCCTGGGCCGTAATGGAGGCATCATCGATCTTCTCCTTCATCGTTTGGCCTTCATTTTTGGGGGTTTCCACGACCTTCATTTCATTTCTGACTTCCTTAGCACCTTCGACATTCGCGTATTCCGTTGTCAGTTCTTTTTGAGCTTCACTGGAAGCTTCCCCGCGGATGGTGACAATGCCTTCTTCCACGTAGACGTGAGTCTTTTCGGCGCTTACATTCCGGTGAAAGAGTATCGCGGCCCGGACTTTCATAGCGAGCCACTCGTTGGATTTTTCGGCAGGGTGTTCCGCTTTCAGTTCCAAGCGGTTGTCTACACTTTTGACGCCGGGAAGATCCTGGGCGGTTTCCTGGGCCAACCCTTTGTGAGATGCGTCGCTGACCGTTCCCGACAAGGTGACAATACCATCCTTTGACTCTGCTTTGACTGCGTCGCCCTTGAGATAGGTCTGGGACACATAAGACTCCTTGAAGGAGGACTCAATGCGTCCGTCTGTTTCGGAGGCGAGGAGCGGCGTACTGGAGGCCAGGAAAGTAATTACGGCCGCCATCATCATTTGCTGACAGTTTATTTTCATGGAACACGTCCTTTTTGTTTTTTGGTTTTGTTTTGAGATGGCGGTATAATGGTCTCCATGCAGTTTTAACACTATGGGGTAAAACCCTATGTCCGGCTTTTCCGAGGGAGTAGGTGTTCACCCCATAGATGTAAGGAAGCAACCAGCTTATAAGGAGAAAGGTTGGCGGCGCATGAGATCCAGACCCCCTCGAAAGGTCGATATGAAAATTAAGCTGGAAGAAATGTCAGGGAAGTATATTGATGTGATTAAAAAATTGAGGCTTGAAGTTGTCCAGCGTAAAGTCGTGACGGCGGCTCTCAGGAAGATCGAACACCATTACGCTCAATTATTGGCAGAGTCCTATCGCATGCAGCAGCAATTGCGGCATCTGTCCCACCAGATCCTGGTCGCGCATGAAGAAGAACGAAAGAAGATCAGCCGTGAGCTTCATGACGAGGTCGGCCAGATCCTGGCCGGGGTCAATATCAGACTGGCGACACTCAAGAATGAGAGCGCCATTCACAATAGAAGCATTAAAAGAAAGATCGCGAGCACGCAGCAGCTTGTGGAAAAGTCCATGAGGACCATCCATCGATTCGCCCGGGAATTGCGTCCGGCNNTGGGGCTCATTCCCGCCCTCCAGTCCTATGTCAAAGATCTCGCGCGGCGAACGCACATCCCCATTCGTTTCAAGGTGACGAATCCCGCTAGGATCCGAGGACGGCTGGGCACTGTCCAGCGCACGGCCTTCTACCGCGTCGCCCAAGAAGCGCTGAACAATGTCGTCAAGCATGCCAAAGCAAGTCTTGTGAGCATAAACCTTCATAGATGCGATGGTGTTGTCCGTATGGAAATCAAAGATAACGGAAAATCTTTTTCAGTCGAACGCATGATGCGCATGAAAAAGCGCAAACGATTAGGATTGCTTGGCATGCGGGAACGGATGGAGATGATCGGCGGCAGCTTTGCCTTAAAATCCGATCCGGGCCGTGGGACCACCGTCCGCGCACAGGCTCCGGTCAAGATGCCTCATGGATCTTACCGCGATCTAGCCCTGAAAGGTTTCTAGTGAAAATGAAGCGGATCACCGTTTTACTGGCGGACGACCACGAGGTTGTGCTGGAAGGACTTCGGATGCTGCTCAATCTCGAAGACGATATCAAAGTGATCGGCGAAGCAAGAACGGGCCGCGAAGCGGTACAGATGACCCAAAAACTTCTTCCCGCCGTGGTGATCATGGACGTTGCGATGCCGGTCTTGAATGGTTTGGAAGCGACCCGGCAGATTCTTAAAACGGCTCCCGCCACCAAGATCCTTGCCCTCTCGGCCCACAGCGACGATGCCTACGTCGACCAATTTCTCGCGATGGGTGCGTCGGGATATATCACCAAACAATCCACGACGCAAATTTTGTCCAAGGCTATCCGGGAAGTCCACAAAGGGAAGACATTTTTCGGCCCTTCCATATCGAAGCGCTTTTATGACCGCAACCGGACATCGCTCAATGGAAAAGGACAAATAAAAAAACAAAATGTCCGTCTGAGTGCGCGCGAGTCGGAAGTCCTTCAACTGATCGCTGAAGGGATGGCCAACAAGCAGATCGCCTCAGAACTTGAGATCAGCATTAAAACGGTTGAAAAACACCGCCAGCATCTTATGGAAAAATTGAAGATTCACGACACCGCAGGACTTACTCGTTACGCCGTTTCCTCAGGGATCATCGAGAGCAGTATTCAGTCCACTATCCGCTAGTCCCAATACCTTTCAATTTCATCAGAGATGAAATTGGGGCAACCCTTGTCGCCCTGGCTCTCATCAAAAGATCAACGGGTAGCCAGGACAGTCCAAGTCACCTTTTATGAAAAGAAAATAATGACTTGGACGACCACTTCTAGAAAATAATCCCAGACAAGGATAGCTCTGATTTCCTCACGTCAAATCCGCACTGCTTCTTAAGTTTACAAAACTCACGCTTAGGGTGAACACCCCATAGAGCTTCATTTAATAACGGTCCATCATGAAACTGTTTCAAGAGCTGAGTAAAATAAAAAAGGAGGGTGGACATGCTAAAACAAATCATACGGTTGAGGGTGTTTTGGGTTCTGCTTTTTGGGATCGCAGTGCTTTGTCCGCGCGCATCTGCGATGGCGCGAGATTACGAGAGAGCCAACAAAGGAGATCACAGGGAAGACGACAGAGGAGATCGCAGGAACGATAACCGAGGAGACAACAGGGGAGAAAAGCACTACTACCGCGATGGCAGATGGTATAAACATGATTCCGCAGGGCATGAGATCGCTGTTGCCGCTCTCGCTATCGGAGCGCTTATTGAATCCCTGCCTCCGCAACATACGACCGTTATCGTTCAAAACACTCCCTACTACTACGACAACACGCGTTACTATCAACAAATGCCGGATGGCACTCTTGTTGTTGTCCCGCCGCCGAGAAGGTGATTTTTCCGAAGGCATCGTCTTCAAATGTAAATGATAGGGGAAAACCCAGATGGATTGTTGGAATAAACAAAAGAGGTGACACATGAAAAAAACCGTTGCTGGGCTGTTCGTTATTTTCTCTTTATTTACTTTTAACAATTGTCAAGCCATGGGGCGGACAGCCTATCCGGAGCAGTCGGCGTGGAATGCTGATGCGCGTGTCAGCTATTTTCATGAAACATTACGTCCCTATGGGGAGTGGGTATGGGATCGAACGTATGGGTGGGTGTGGTCGCCGTATCATATGGCGGCCGACTGGCGCCCTTATACAGACGGCCATTGGGTCTATACCGATTATGGCTGGTCCTGGGTATCCGACCAGTCTTGGGGATGGGCCTGCTTCCATTATGGGCGCTGGTTTTTCGATAATCGCCAGGGATGGCTCTGGTATCCGGATACGGTTTGGGCGCCTTCCTGGGTTGCCTGGCGCACGGGTGGCGATTGGATCGGTTGGGCGCCTCTGCCGCCTGAGGCGGTTTGGCATCAGGGGAGAGGATTTGAGGACAGAGATTTCAACCGGGAGCATATCCCGTGGAATTCATTCAGTTTTTCTCACGCTCACGACTTCTCTGATCCGGATGTTAGGCATCGCCTCATTATGCCTGCGCGCAATGCGGCGGTTTTTGGGGAAACAAGGTTATCAGCTAACACAATAGCTCTCAGGAACGGTCGCATCGAAAATCAAGTTCCTTTTCACAACACGATCGAAAAAACAGCGGGACGTCCGATCGAACGTCTTAAAATAGCTTCGACCGAATCGCCGGAACATAATGGTGTTGCCGGGAATGAATTGCGCGTGTTTCGCCCTGAAGTGGCCGCAAAAAAAGAACCCGTAGCGTCTGCGGTGTCACCTCAATCGGAAAATAAGCGCGCCTTGGAAACACAAAAAGCGCAGACGGACCACAAACGTACAGTGAACGAGCCACTTGGCCAACCGTCTAAGAATCCTCCGCCCGATGCGACAAAGGCGCAATTGGCAGAACAGCCTAAAGCTAAACCGAATGCCACACAAGAAACGGCGACCCGTGAGCGCCAACCTTTGCAAAGTCAACAGTCGCGTGAGGTCCAGGCTCCCAAGACATTGCCCCAGCGCTCTAGCACGGTGCCTGTGTCTCAAGTGTCTCAATCCAAAAGTAATGAAAACCGTTCTCCAAAAAGTGAGCGCCAAATCAATGCGCCGGTGTCTCAAGCGAAAAGTAAAGCGGTCTCCTCAAAAGATGAAAAAGACAAAAAAGAAAGTCGCGATGGTAAGGAAGATAAAAAGGAGAGTTCTCAATGAAATACAAACTGATCGTATTTCTGGCAGTGATTGTTGCTTTAGCCTCTCTTACGGGCTGTTTTTCTGATAGGGAACATTGGTGGCATCATCATGAGAATAATCGTCATGATGAACAACACGATGATCACCAGGATGAACAGCATGCTGAAAAAGAGGGCGAGAGACGTTAAGGAAAGGCGTAACCCTGATGCATGCAGTCTTTCGAGAACGAGTGAGCGATATACTGATAAATTTGTAAAAATACAATTAACAAATATGAGAAGGAGATGCAAAAATGTTTAAAAGAATCTTGGTTGTGATCTTAATTCTGACATGTCTTTTACAACCCTCTTTGGCTTTTGCGGACGGGCGCGGAGGGCATGGAGGCCATGGCGGGGGATCGTCCGCTTTAGGTATCGTCGCCCTTTCGGTTGCGGGAATGTCGTTGCTTTATAGCGCGGGTATGTTTTACAGAACGACGCCCGCCGGCTATGTGGTCGTGCCGGCACCGATGGGAGCCGTCGTCCCGGCCCTGCCGCCCGGCTATACGGTCGTCTATATGGGCGGGATGCCGTATTATTATTACGGCAATGCCTATTATGCGGCGGCCCCGAACGGCTATGTGGTGACCGCTCCTCCGGCGATCGCTGCTCCGATCCAAGCACCCACACCGGCGCCCATTTCCCAGCAAACAGTGGCACCCGTTTCTAATGAACCCAGCGATGCCATTGAAACTTATATTTCCAATGGTAACGGAAGCTTCACGGTTGTAACTCTCCGGAAAACAGAAAAAGGGTTTTTGGGTCCTCAAGGGGAATTTTATGCCGATCATCCGACCGAAGATCAACTGAAAGCGAGATACTGTAAAAAGTAAAAGATGGAGATTCGCGAGGGGTTTTTCCGTAAGGGCGGGATTTCCTTGCTGAATGGTAACTTCGATATTTTAATGAAAGACACGGGTGAAAAAATCCAATCAGCTTTGGGTGAATGGCTTGCAGACTAATTTAGATTTATCGCGGCGGTAAGTGCGTCTTCAGATTTATTCAAGACCTTCTCGATCAGTCTGCTGATCTTGTCGGGATCCATAGTCTTCTCGATGCAATCTTGAGTATATCCCTTGGGAACTGATGCCGCGATATCTTGGGCGCTATCACCTGTCAAAAGGATAACGCTTAATTGGGGGGTGGTTTGCTTGATTTTTGCTAGAACCTCCATACCGGACAATCCCGGCATATGGACATCCAGAAGAACAAGATCGACGTTACGGTCCTTACGTAACAGTTCCAAGGCTTTCCTGCCGTCCGAAGCTTCCTGGACCTGATACCCGAAAAGGGTAAGGAAATCGCTGAGCGCTTCCCTGAAGTCCTTTCCGTCATCAACGATTAATATTTTGTAGGGCCGATCCTGTTCGCTCTGCATGATGGCTCCGGATATTAATGGCAACGACCGGCGTATTATATAGCTGGGATGCTATCCTCCCTCCCCGCTTTTTTTTGACTTTTTTCTACCCTCCACAGGGTGCCAAACACCGAATTATTTTACTTGAATGGGGTAACCACCCCATAGCGTTCCGCGAGCTTTCCGGTCACTATACCGTTGTTTCTAACATCGAGGAGGAGCATCATGAAAAATCTAAGACCGAGGCGACATCAAGAAGAACAGGAAAACGGCATGGGACCCAAAAGCTGCTTGCGAGAGCAAATGGCGGGCAGTCTGAACCGAAAAGACGATAAAAACGAAATGGGAGTTTTGTACCGGGAAATGGAAGATTGGTACCGGGGAGAAGAAAATCACAGTATGGCGGGAGCGGTCTGAATGCCGCCTCTCCTTGCCGCGGGTCTGTCACTTGTGCCCGGTGCAGGGCATTGGGTGGTCGGCAAGAGGGGGAAAGCCGTAGCTTTTTTTGCCATCGATCTTGGGATTATCTGCACGATCTTCTTTTTTAAATCGCCGATAGCGCCTTTTCTGGCGTGTTTTATTTACGTCATGATCATGGTCCCTGCCGTCGTCGAGACCTATGTGCTCGCACGAGGCGGAGTGAGTCAGTTCAGCGAATCAAAACCTTACATTGTGCTTTTGCTGCTGACGACGGGTTTTTCAGCGCTGCCACTTTTATGGCAAAGCCACGTCTTTTCAAAGCGGATAAAGATCGCATGGTCGATAGCTATTCCTGTGTTAACCGTTCTTTGGTTTTGTTTTCTCGGCGTCTATGGAATTCGACTCTTTAATCATGCCAAAAGCTGGTTGAGTTAAGAAAGCTCTATGCGGAAAAAATTATTTAGCAGGATCTCAGGATATTTATCTTCAACGCTCAGGGATTTTCTCATCCGTCATGTTGCACGCGTTGAAGGTTTTCTCGATCCTATTTTAGTGTTGGCCAATCTCAGACGTTTTGCCCAACCTTCGGAGCTCATGGCCCCCAAGGAACTCCTCCGGGCGGGCGCGATCATGCAGGCCCGCGGACTGATCAACAGTCAGGCGATCCAGCACAATATGGACTGGATCTGGCCTTATTGGGTCGAACGCCAATTCGATCCGGAGGATGAATCGTTTATACCGCGAGCCTTCAATCTCACTCATTTAAATCTGACTCACAGGAATTGGACGGCTGTGGGAGTGCCTGATCTCACTGACCTGCCGATCGTCGATCCGAGGGGACTGGTCACTCCCTTTTTTGACGGATGGTCGATCGATGCTTGGGTGATGAACGGAAAAGGATCTCACTTGATCCCGTCTAAATTGGTTTCTGTGCGGCAGGAGTGGTGCCTTTACGGAAATCCTCAAGTCAAAACAACGTCTGAGGATAAGGGTATGCAACTTCGCTCATGCGTTGAAGCTTATGAGCAGTCCGGAATCGTGATATGCCAGATCAAGTTGACCGCACTCTCCGTGACGGGCGGCTGGTTGATAGCCTCGCTTCGCCCCTGCAACCCCGAAGGGATCAGCTTCATCCATAAAATCGCCTTATTAGAAAACCGAATGGGATGGAAAGTGGACGGGCACACCTTTGTCCATTTTGATGCGGCGCCTGAAAGAACTGATTTTTCTCATTACTGGAACGGCGACGTTTTCGGACAGTTACTTTTGTCTTCCAAAGCGGAGGGGGTGGACTGTCATGTGGGGATGGCCACCGCCGCGGCTCTTTTTAAACTTGAGTCGAATGTAAAACGTGAAGTGACGATCTCGATCCCAGTCACAAAAGGTGCTGAGGCGAAGCCCGCGTGGGAAGGGAAGTCTACCGTCTCAAAATGGGAAGAAAATCTGAAGGGTTGCTGCGAACTGGAAATTCCCGATCAACATTTTCAATTTCTTTATGACGCGGCGATCCGCTCGCTGATCTTACATTCCCCCGGGCAAGATGTTTATCCGGGGCCCTACACCTACAAACGTTTCTGGTTTCGGGACGCCGCCTTTATTCTGGAGGCTATGTTGTGCGTGGGCTTGAGCGAGCGAGTAAAGAAAATCGTCAATCGCTTTCCTATGCGTCAAACGGTTGCCGGCTATTTTTTGTCGCAGGACGGAGAATGGGATTCTAACGGAGAAGCCTTGTGGGCCATACGCCGTTTTTGTGAACGGACGGGCCAAAAGCCGGACCCTAAGTGGCAACGGTCCATTTACCGGGCCGCGAAATGGATCCAAAATAAGAGGGAATTCAAGAAGGGGAGCCGCTCCTTTGGTTTGCTCCCCGTGGGATTCAGCGCGGAACATCTTGGACCCAATGATTATTATTACTGGGATGATTTTTGGGGCGTCGCGGGTCTCAGTGCGGGTGCTTTTTTGGCCCGAAAATATGGCGATGATGATCTCGCCGTTCAATTTGCAGGCCAGGCAAAGGATCTTTTGGGTTGCATTGAAGCGAGCCTGAAGAGGGTCGCCGAACCCAAAAAAAGGAATGCCATGCCCGCATCTCCTCATCGAAGAATGGATGCGGGGGCCATCGGCTCACTGGTCGCAGGCTATCCGCTTCAAATTTTTCCCGCACAAGATCCGCGACTTCTTGATACGGCGGAATTCCTTTTCCGAGAGTGCTTTGTCCAGGGAGGGTTTTATCAAGAGATCAGCCATTCCGGAATTAATGTTTATTTAACGCTGCATATTGCCCAGGTTTTTTTACGGGCCGGCGATCCCCGTTTTTTTGACTTGATGAGTGCGATGGCCTCTTTGGCAACCCCCACAGGCCAATGGCCGGAAGCAGTCCATCCCAGGACCAAGGGCGGATGCATGGGCGATGGACAGCATATCTGGGCGGCGGCTGAATGGATCCTGATTCTCAGGAATTGCTTTGTGTACGAAGAGGATGGGAAGCTCATTTTGTGTTCCGGCATTCCAATTTCCTGGATAGCGGAGGGGAAAGGAGCTGCCCTAGGCCCTACGCCCACAAGTTTTGGTCCTGTGAAAGTTCTCATTAAGACGAAAGATGAAAAAATCAACATCCAATGGTCCGGCGACTGGCAAAATGGGAAAGAGCCCGCGATCGAGATCCGTCTGCCGGGCCATGCGCCGATCCAAGCAAAACCGGGTGAAAATTCCGTAGTGATCCCAAGGAGAAATTTATGAATATTTTGATGATGACTAATGCCTATTTGCCCCTGGTGGGCGGCTTGGAGCGTTCGATCGAATCGTTCACAAAAGAATACCGTAAGCGCGGCCATCGGGTCGTGATCGTTACGCCGGAATATGAGAATAGCCCCAAGAATGAATTAGATGTCGTTCGAGTGCCCGCGCTTAAAAATTTTTACGGGTCTAAATTTTCAGTGAAACTTCCCATAGGATCTCTCCTTGAAGAGTTGGGCGACTTTAAGCCTGACATCGTTCATACCCATCATCCTTTTTTAATGGGGGAAACAGCTCTTCGATTTGCTTATGAACACAAGGTGCCGCTGGTTTTCACCCACCATTCGCTTTATGAGGAAAACGTAGGAGATTCGGAAACCGTAAAAAAATTCGTGGCGGAGATTGCCACGGGGTTTGCGAATTGCTGTGATTATGTCATTGCTCCGAGTGAAAGCGTTGCGGAGATGATCAAAGAACGCGGCGTGAAAACCCAGGTCGCGGTGATCCCCACCGGCCTTCAACTAAGTCAATATACAGGAACATCGGAAAATTTCAGGCAACAATCAAAAATCCCCAAAGACGCTTTTGTGGTCGGCTATGTGGGGAGACTCTCGCCGGAAAAAAATCTTCCCTTTCTCGCCCGGGCGGTCGCCTCGTTCTTAAAAAAAGAAAAGGAAGCCATCTTTTTAGTGGTGGGAAACGGGCCCTCGGAAGCAGAGCTTTTAAGTTCTTTGGAGGAGCTGGGGGTAGAAGACCAACTGCGCTTAGTGGGAGAAATAAAAGGCGAAAAACTGATCCAGGCTTTTCAAGCGATCAATGTTTTTGCGTTTTCCTCTCAAAGTGAAACCCAAGGAATGGTCTTGAATGAAGCCATGGCGGCAGGAACGCCTGTGGTCGGCGTTGATGCACCGGGTGTCCGGGACATCGTGAAAGACAAGATCAATGGCAGACTCGTTCCCCTTGAAAGTGAAGAGGAATTCTCTGAGGCTTTAAGCTGGATCCTGAAAAGGTCCCCCGCTGAAAGAAAAAAACTGATCGATGAGGCGAAAGAAACCGCGAAAGAATTTTCCATAAAACTGTGTGCGGATAAGGCGCTTCAGCTTTACGAAAGTTTACAAGCGGGGAAAGGCTTTCAGCGGAAATCCGAAGAAAAGGATTGGTTTCCGTTCATGCAGCGCGCCGAAGCGGAATGGGAGCTTCTTTGCACTTTTACTAAAGCGACCATGGCAGCGGCGTTCGGTCCCAGCGAAAACGATACAAAGGCTGTGCCCATAGCCGTCGAAAAACAAGCATGATCTCCATGATCGCGGTGAGGATCAAAAAATTGAGCAATTGGTTCAACCGCTCTTACTGGGCGGTCCGTTTGTTCCGTTTATCCAAATCAGAAGATACCGCCACCGCTCCGGGTTTAGTGATGATCCAGATCGACGGGCTCGCCTTCAACCAATATCGACGGGGGCTTCGCGAAGGGAACCTTCCGTTCCTTCGTTCGCTCCTCTCAAAGCAAAAATACAAAGATCATGCGCATTATTCCGGCATGCCTTCCAGTACACCCGCGGTGCAGGGCGAACTTTTTTATGGCGTCAAAGGATGTGTGCCCGCCTTCCATTTTCTGGATAAAGAGAGCAGGCAACCTTTTCTCCTGTTTGATCCTAAGGCAGCCCAGGAAATAGAAAACCGTCTCAGCAAGGGTCGCGAGCCTCTCCTGAGAGGCGGAAGTTCTTACGCCAATATTTTCTCGGGCGGCGCCGAAGAAGCTCATTTTTGCGTGAACGGCGGTGGCTGGCCCCGGCTCTTTAAAGTTTTCAACCCTTTCATGTGGTCTCTGATTTTTATTTTTCATCTCAATATTTTTATTCGCACGACGGCGCTCTTTCTTCTTGAGCTAGTGATAGGAATCGTTGATTTCTTTCGTGGAGTCTTCGGAGGGAAAAAAATAGAGATCGAGTTCGCATTCATTCTGGTGAGAGCCTTGGTTTGCGTTCTGCTCCGGGAAGTGGTGGTCATGGGAGCCAAGATCGATATCGCCCGCGGCTTACCCATCATTCACTTGAACTTTGGGGGATACGATGAGCAAGCGCACCGGCGCGGTCCCTCCTCGAAATTCGCGCATTGGTCGCTTCGGGGCATTGATGACGGGATCAAGCGTGTTTGGAGAGAAGCGAGATTTGCCGAGAGGCGCGATTATGACATCTGGATCTACTCCGATCATGGGCAGGAAGAAGCGGTTCCTTATGAGAAGGAGTGCGGTAAGTCCATTCAAGGGGCGATCTCGGAGATCTTTGGGACGTGCGCGGTGTCAGGCAAAGCGCGAAGACGTTTTGACCTGTCTCATGATAAGTCCTTTGAATACGTCAGTCCGAAAGCGGTCGTTTTAGGTATGGGGCCGATCGCTCACATTTATCCCTCCGAGGAATTGAGTCCTTCAGAAACAGAGCGTGTTATTTCCGCATTACTCATGACGGCAAAAATACCCGTAGTTCTGACCCCCCAAGGAACGGGGCAAGCGGAAGCGCATACGTTGAAAGGGAACTTCATGCTTCCTGAGAACGCGGGTGAAATATTGGGAGGAGATCATCCGTTCTTAGAGGAAACTGCCCAAGATCTTATCGATCTGTGTCATCATCCTAGCTCAGGAACCATGGTCATCTCAGGTTGGTGCCAGGGCAAGAGGAGCATCATTTTTTCCGGAGAGAATGGTTCTCACGGCGGCTACGGTCCGGAAGAAACGAAAGCGTTCGCCCTTCTTCCTCCGGATGTGCCTTTGAGTTTACAGGGACGCAACTATTTACGGCCGCTTGACATGCGCGAAGCAGTGCTCCGGCATTTGGGAAGGACCTCTGGCCCCGGATCCGAACTGCTGCCGCCGGGTAAAAAGACATTACGCGTAATGACTTATAACGTTCACGGTTGTGTGGGCTTAGACGGGAAAATTTCTCCGGAGCGGGTCGCACGGGTGATCGCACGTCAAGACGTGGATGTTGTGGCGTTGCAAGAGATCGACGTGGGAAGAAACCGTTCGGGAAAGATCGACCAGGCGGAAAGCATTGCGCTTAAATTAGGAATGGTGGTTCATTTTCACTCTTCTTTTGTTTTGAAAGAGGGCCAATATGGAAATGCGATCTTGAGCCGCTACCCTCTGAAGATCATTCGAAAGGATGCTCTTCCGCGGCTTAGGACCCGCGGGCTGTTCGAGCCGCGGGCTGCACTATGGGTTGAAATTGACGTGCATGGCGTCAAAGTTAATTTGATCAACAGCCATTTGAGTCTATGGCCTGCCGAACGATTGCTCCAGACCAAGGCCTTACTCGGTCCTGATTGGACGGGCAGTGTCGCTTGTCAGGGGCCTATTATCTTATGCGGGGATTTTAATGCGAGCCCGTGGTCTCCAGCATGCAGGCGTATGGGCAGTAAACTTCGTGATGCTCAGCGGCTGCTTGATTCTCACAAGCCGCATAATACCTGGTTGGCGACCCATCCTTTCGGCCGCATCGATCATTTTTTTATAAGCCCGGACATCGGCGTTATGAGCATCACGGTGCCTGCCACGGAATTGGATTGCATCGCCTCCGATCACCTTCCGCTCGTCGTCGATCTGAAAGTGGATCCAGTGATCCAAGAAGCATAAGGTCCCTTTTCTTTCGAATAGTAGGTGTTCACCCCATAGAGCGGCTGTCTTGATTGCATTAGGCTGTCACCGTGAGAGACCATGAGCGTGTTTTGATTCAGCAAAAGGAAGAGAAGCGAATGAAATATTTTAGTGCTGTTACCGGAATGTTCCTCGTTATGTTAGGGGCGGGTTGTATGACAACTGCTGCTCCCAAGGTCGTTGTTTGGGAAACGAAGGATATCCCAAGAGCTTATGAGGTGGTCGGTCCGATCTCTGTGAGCGAACAAATCTTCGAAAGTACGGAGGATGCGGTTCAAGGCCTTGCGGGCTATATTTCCAAAGACGGGCGGATCTCAGAGCAGATCCCTCCGGACATAAAAGCGTCTTTGGATGCCAAAAGGGAAAAGTACAAAGAAATGATTTTTGAGAAGCTGGGAGCAAAAGCTAGATCGTACGATGCCAACGCGGTTATCAGCGCGGAATACCACTATGTCCCTGCTTACGTCAATTTTTCCTCAAAGGCCACCGTTTCTGCTCAGGGGATGATGGTCAAATACAAAACTTAAGCATGTTAGAGGGAGAGCCCAAAATGAAATTCAAGTTTCCCTTGCGGATTTTATCTCTCATAGCTTTATTGATATTTAGCGGCTGCGCTTTGTGGGTGGCCAAAAAAATTTCTCATTAACGCAAAAAAAGGGGGCAAGAAAATGGAATTCAAACATTCTTTTCGTACATTATTTCCGGTGGTGCTGATGCTGGTATTGGGCCCGGTGTTTAGCGGATGCGTTGCGATGGCTCTGGTAGGGGCCGGTTCCGCCGGGGCTTATGCGATCAGCAAGGATTCCATTGAAGGGGAAGTCAAAACCGGGCTCCCTAAAGTTTATAACGCTTCAGCGGATGTCGTGAAAAGCAAGGGAATGATCAAGTCGGAGGATAAAGCGCACGGCAAGATAGAAGGGGTCGTGGGGAATGGTGTTACCGTAAAAATCGAACTGTCCAAAGTTTCGTGGAGGTCGACCAAGATCAAGGTTGAGGCCCGCAAAAACCTTCTTCCGAATATCGAAGAGGCCCAGGAAATTTATACGGCTATTCTTAAAAAAGTTGCGTAGGCGCTTTGTCGAACTCAGGTCAGGAAAGTTTGGGTTCTTCAAAGGGAAGGTCCACGACATTAGGGTGATGGTCGGAGATCGGTGTTTTGAGGCTTGTATTCAGCTCCTCCAAAGTTTCTCCAAAATGAGGGGCAAGGCGATAGGGACCCTTCTCAAAAGGATCTTTAAGGTAGGATTTAACAAAGACCCAATCGAGGCGGTATTTTCCGATGGTCTTCGCAAGCGGGCGTTTTACGCTGAAGGTGGTCTTGAATCCTATTAAATCCCGCTGATTGGAATTAGCGAGCTCTTGGTCTTTTCCGTTGATGGACCTGTTTTTATCGCCCCGGAAATCAAAAGCCCCGCCATCGTCAAAACGATAATCCCGGATCATCGTAAAGAGCGGTTTGACAGGATTGGAAAACAGCGCGGCGATATCCTCGGGGATCCCTTCCACAGCCCGTGATACGGAAGTGGAGCTCAAATCCTGAGGAGCGGAGTTAAAATCTCCCATAAGAATAACGGGATGCTTGATCTTTTGAATATAAGAAAAAAGGATCTCCGACATCTGAGCTTCCCGCTTCGCCGGCATACATTTGATCTCGAGATGAACATTGATCATGGTGAGTGTTTCTTCCGGAAGGCCGGCCACTTCGAGATCGACCCGGAAATAGATCCTTCCGCCTACCTTGACTTCGCGCATGTGCTCATTTTTGAATAGAATCCTAGCACCCACCTCTCTCGCGTGCTCAAGAAAACCGGTCTTGGATTTCTCGCCCCGATACCAATCATAAGCCTTCGTCTTTAGCTGAAACACTTCAACGTGTTTGATGGGATAACGGGATAACACGGCGCAGCCAAACACCCCCTTGTACCTTCGCGGATCTGCGGCATAATAATCCATCGCTTCCTGATCGACGCTTCCATCATGATAATAAATTTTCTCCGATCCAAGATAGACGGGATCCACTTCGAGATCTTCAGCTCCATAGGCATAATTCATGTCCAGTTTTTTGGCGATCTCGGCTGCGGCATTAATATAACCTGAACGCTTGTTCCCGATATCCATTTCTTGAAGAACTATAATATCAGCGGCGGAAAGTCTTTTTCTCTGTCGAAGCAGCTCCTTATACAAGGGCGAACCCTCCGGGGCTTTCGAAGGGTCGATTAAAATTTTGAAGTCATTCTCGGAGGAAAACGCAGTCATGGCCTCTTTGATGTGATAGGATTTTTCAATGTTCCAGCTTGCCACGCGAAGATAATCTCCGAGGTTGGGATCTTTCGGCCGATGCGGTTTCGACCCCCGGTAGTAAGCTTCGTTATCGATCATGGGCGTCTTCCAAAATCGCTCCAGTTTTCTCTCGAGGAGACCTCCCGGATGGTCATTTTCGGAAAGTTTTTGGAGCTCTTTAAAACTCAGGAAATGAGGTTCTTGATGCCGGACGATCCGGTGAGAACAAAAGAAGGCGACTGTAAAACCAATCAAAAGAATGATTGCACTCGCTAGCATCCAGAGGCGTCTCGATCTCATTGCTTCTTTTAAGCTTTCGATCATCTTAGACATAAACCGCCTCTTGTTTTTCTAAAACGTACTCCGTAGCGGGTATTTTCCTCGGAGCGCTTATTTCTGTGACCGGAGAGCTTGTTCCAAGCGCTCGAGTTCGTTGTATAAAACATCTCTCAAAAGGTAAGTTTTATCTTCGGAGGTTCTTACGAAGTAGCTGCTCCCTGTCTGGATAGATTGAGAAGCGATTTTTTCGATAAAATCATGAGGGGTTTGCACTCTCTTTCCCGCGAAGGAGTATTTCCATGAAAGATGGGCGGCAGCCTCGATGCCCCGATAAGTTTTATTGTTGCGGATAAAAATGAAAGAACTCCTTTGTACGGTTTCGATCAAATATCGAATTTTAATTTTTTCAAGATAAACTTTATCATCCTGGTTGCGCGAGGCTATGGCAAAGAAAGAGTTATCATGAACATTCGATATCAGGAATAAATCAGAAGGGGTTTTTTCAGCAGGAAGCGCCGGCGCGTTGATAAGGAGCATACTCCCCAACACACACATGAGATAGAAGGCATTCCTATTCATAGAAGGATCCTAGTAAAAACCCTTAAGAGACGGTTCCTTGCGCTTTATCCTTGGGTCATATTATTAACAACACTATTCACCCCGTGAATGTCACTCACGAGTTTTGTGGCCAGGTCTTTTTCAGCGGCATTCGTAGTCTTGCCGTTCAATGTTACCACGCCATCCTTTGTCTCAACTTTTATTTTGAGAGCGCGGGTCGCGCGGTGGGTCAAGAGCGCCATCTTAACCTGAGCCGTAATGGAAGCATCGTCTATTTTTTCTTGCGCCGTTTGATCCGTCGTCTTCGGAGTTTCCGCGACCGTCATTTCGTTTTTAACTTCCCGGACACCATCGATATCCGCATATTCAGCCGTCAGTTCCTTTTGAGCCTCATTGGCGGCTTCCCCACGCAAGGTGACAATGCCTTCTTCCACATACACCTGGGTATCCGGCATGCTTACGTTCCGGTGAAACAACAGCGCGGTCTTGATGTCGATCGCGAGCCACTCATTGGATTTTTCGAGCGGGTATCCCGCTTTAAGTTCCAAACGGTTGTCCACACTTTTGACGCCCGGCAGATTCGCCGCGGTCTCCTGAGCCAGGCCTCTTTCGGATTCCTCGTTGACCGTCCCTGACAAGGTGACGACACCCTCTTTTGACGCCACTTTAACCGCGTCGTCCTGCAGAAAGGTTTTGAACGCATAAGACCCCTTGAAGGAGGATTCGATGCGTTCATCCGTTTCGGAAGCGAGGAGCGGAGTGCTGGAAGCCAGGAGTACCATGGCAGCCGCCGTGAGCATTCGTTGATAACTTGTTTTCATAGGACACATCCTTTTTTGTTTTGTGATGAGGGCATACTAGACTTCGGGTGAGGTCAAAGACTATGGGGTAAGCACCCTATGTCTAATATTTTTAAATTAATGAGCATCAGGGTTACCGAACTTTTGGGACGAATGGGTTGTTTACCCCATAGATGTATCGCAGCAACAATCCTAGAGTGCTAGCGGAGTACAGACTTCAATGATGGGTTTTTGGATATTGGAGTGATCAAGGCCATGGTCCCTAAGAAGGAAAAGGAAGGCATTGAATAAACACCTGTTAGCTTTTTACGCGTTGGTCGCGATCAGTATTATCGGATTGATTCTTCTTGTCCAGAATTATCCCATATCCAGCTTTGATCTCCACATGACCCGAGAGATCCAGGAACAAAGGGCTTGGGATCTTACACCCTTGATGAAATTCGTTAGTCTTTTTGGTGACCCCGGCATTGCGCCTCTTACGGTTATCATCGCTTCCTTGTTTTTCTTTCTAACCTATCACCGGCGGGAAGCTTGTTTTACTCTTGCGGTTGCTCTTCCCGATCTGTTCAATGTTTTGATCAAAATATGGATCCACCGCCCCCGGCCAACATTGGAAGATGCCAAAATATTATCAAAATTTACCCAATACGGTTTCCCCAGCGGGCATGTTGTCCATTATGTTGTATTTTTTGGTTTTCTTTTTGCGGTCATGATCGTGAATAAAAATATTTCCTTGTTTTGGAAAATTTTTGTCGGCATTCTTTCCATCTTCTTGATCTTTACTGTTTCAATCTCCCGGATCTATCTCGGCGCCCATTGGGCCACGGATGTGATCGGAGGATATTTATTCGGATTTGCTTACCTGGGGATTGTCCTTAAATTTTATTTAAAAGATCTTGGGCCCAAATGTCCTTAACCGGAGGGAGACCCCTTTTACCTTGAAGAAGCGGATTGTTTTCTCATTGCTACTGGTGGCCGCACTCGTTCCTCTGTACCTCTATTTCTCTGCTAAGAGGGTCTATCCGCCGCCAGCGTCTTCCCGCGGCTGGGCGGTCCGGATCGAGAAAGCCGGCTTGCCGAATCTTCATCGTGTCTCGAACGATCTTTACGGCGGCGGACAACCCACCGCGGAGGGATTCCGCCAGCTCAAGGCGATGGGCGTGAAGACGGTCATCAGCCTCCGTTTCTTCCACAGTGACAGAGATAAAATCGCCGGTACGGACCTGGCCTACGAAGAGGTTCCGATGAACGTCTGGCACGCGGAGGATGAGGACGCCGTCCGCTTCTTGAAGCTCCTCGCGGACCGGAACTGCGCGCCGTTCTATTTCTACTGTCATCTTGGGTCGGACCGGAGCGGCTTGATGTGCGCGATCTACCGCATTGTCATCCAGGGATGGACGAAGGACGAAGCCATCGCGGAAATGACCCAAGGCGGCTTCGGTTTTCATGTGATCTTCCAAAACCTTGTTGCTTACCTTCGGAGGCTTGACGTGGAAAAACTGAAACGGCAGATGTTGGAACTAAGAGAACCCATGTCACAAACACCGCACACAGATTGAACACCACTTTAGGCGGCACGATTTAGAGGAGATGAATGGCAAAAAAAGCTAATACGGCGATAGAACATCCGAGCATGGGGGCGATACCCGGGGCAAGGGGCGCAACTTTTCGCGTATGGGCGCCTCATGCCGAAAAGGTTTACGTGACCGGAAACTTCAATGACTGGAGCAAAACCTCAACACTGATGGTCCGAGAGGAGAACGGTTACTGGTCGGCTGACGTGTCGGAGGCAAAAATAGGGGATGAATACCGATACTTGATTCACGGTCCCAAGGGCCCCCTCTCCCGCATGGACCCTTACGCCAGAAAGGTGACCAGCTCGATCGGCAATGGAGTTATCTATGATCCTAAAGCCTTCCATTGGGGGGATACTAAATTTCACATGGCCACGGGGAATGAGCTTGTCATTTATGAAATGCACATCGGCACCTTTAACGTCAAAGAAAAAGGACACCCGGGGACGTTTGAAAGTGCCATTGAAAAATTGCCCTACCTCAAGGAACTGGGCATCAATGCGGTGGAAGTGATGCCGATCGCGGAGTTTCCGGGCGACTTTTCGTGGGGCTACAATCCGGCGCATCCCTTTGCCGTCGCGAGTATTTACGGTGGTCCGGAGGCACTCAAACGATTTGTGAAGGCGGCCCATGAGCATGGTATGGCTGTCATCATTGATGTCGTCTACAACCACTTGGGTCCCGGCGATCTTGATTTGTGGCAATTTGACGGTTGGAGCGAAAATGAGAAGGGAGGCATTTATTTTTACAATGATCGCCGCTCCAAAACACCCTGGGGCGAGACACGTCCCGATTATGGCCGGGATGAAGTGCGCCAATATCTGCGCGATAATGCCCTGATGTGGTTCGAGGAGTACCACGCCGACGGCTTACGCTGGGACGCCATACCCTATATCCGGAATATTGACGGCAGGGAAGCCGATCCTCCCAATGACATCCCCGAAGGCTGGAGCCTGATGCAGTGGATCAATGAAGAGATTCAAAAACACTTTCCCGGTAAGATCAGCATCGCCGAAGGGATGCATAATAATGCCTGGCTTATCAAGGGCGTCGGGGCGGGTGGCGCCGGCTTCAATGCGCAATGGGACAGCGAATTTGTGAATCCGATCCGAAAGGCCGTTATTGCCCGTGAGGATACCTCCCGCGATCTGGGGGCCGTCAGTAAAGCCATCGAATATCGCTATGATCTCGATGTCTTTCGGCGGGTCATTTTTACCGAGTCGCACGACGAGGTCGCCAATGGCCGGGCCCGCGTGCCTGAAGAGATCTGGCCCGGCAAGGTGGACAGCTGGTTTTCCAAGAAACGCTCTACGTTGGGCGGCGCGCTTGTTCTGACTTCGCCCGGTATCCCGATGATTTTTGAAGGGCAAGAGTTACTGGAAGACCGCTGGTTCCAGGATAAAGATCCGATCGACTGGTCCCGAGTCGAGGACGAACACGGTATTCTCAAGATGTACCGGGATATGATCGCCCTACGGCGCAATCTGCCGGGGACGACGCGAGGATTGTGCGGTCAAAATAGCCATGTCTATCATTTCGACGATAGCGTCAAGATCCTCGCTTTCCATCGCTGGGACAAACAAGGCCCTGCCGATAGCGTCGTGGTGGTAGTAAATATGATGAATCAAAACTGCGATGATTATACCATTGGTTTTCCGCGGGCCGGATTGTGGAAAACGCGATTTAACAGCGACTCTTATAGCTACGATCCCAATTTTGCAAATCATCCCGCTCCTGATGTCGAGGCCCGTGAGGAAAAGATCGATGGGTTACCCTGCTCCGGAAAAATCAGTATCGGGCCCTACACGGTGGTCATTTATTCGCAGGATGTATGAAGCTTAGTCTGAGAAATTTGTTCGCATTTAAACAAAAACCTGCCCGTCATTCGGCAGGCAGGCCGGCTTATTCGCTCGGGGTGAGCGGGCAGGGGAAACTCCGATGACAGTTTCGACTCTCATGAGATCCAGGCGTTTCTGGGCGTTAGCGATCGTAAGCATTTTTTTTATTGGTTTCATGGTTTTCTGCTTTCGCACGTACCGGTTTATCCGATATCAGGAGCCAAGATTTCTGACATTTCATGAACTTCAAAAACTTTATAAAAACCCGCATCCGGGCGGGTTACTTGGATGGAAACTGGCAAGATTCAGAAGGACGCCCATCATCAGCAACGAGGCTTATTATCAAGGCGTAAGGCCTTCTCCCCGCACCGATCCCAAATTGGGCCCTTACCTCAGTCTCGCAAGTTGGAACATCGGAGAGGAAGAACTTTTCCATCTGAAAGACACTATTGCGGTGTTTTCTTCAACCGATCAATTCCGTTCTCTGGTCAATTCAGGGAAAGCTCCGGAAGGGTCTCACGAATACAAGGAAATCCTTCAGCAAAGAAATCGGCTTGCCAATGCCGATATCATTGTGCTTCAGGAGGTCAATGTTGGGGTCAAGCGTTCAGAATATATAGATGAAGCCAGGGCATTGGGGGAAGCTTTGAAAATGAATTATGCCTACGGAGCCGAGCAATTTGAGCTGGATCCCGTCGTTTTGGGGCTTAAAAAAATATATGATTCGGATGGTAAAACGGTGGACCAAGCGCGGACCCATGATGATGCGGCGGATCCAGCCCGTTACAAAGGAGCCTTAGGTAACGCCGTGCTCTCGCGTTATCCAATCAAAAAAGTTCAGGTGTTTCCTTTAAAATTTATCCCTTTTGATTGGTATGAGGGGGAAAAAGCAGCATTGAGTTTTATGGAAAAAATGAGACAGGAAGGCAGCAAGGTCGTTTTTCAAACCGAATTTACACGTCAGGTAAGAGCCGGGTCGCAAATTTATTTCCGGGTCGATCTGGACGTGCCGGAACTTCCTGAGGGGACCTTGACGATCATTAATATTCACCTCGAGATCAACTGCACTCCCAAAGATCGGGAAACCCAAACCGCGGAGATCCTTTCGTACATGAAAGGGATCAAGCATCCCGTGGTTGTGATGGGAGATTTCAATTGTGCCCCTCAGGATCTAAGTCCGACTTCCACACTACGGGTTGCGGAACGAACGCTTGACGATATTGCCGACATATTTTCCAATCCTATCAAACCACTTTTTACGATGATCCAGAATTATCGTTTTGCCGATGGCGGAGCGTTTGATTTTCGAGGCGATTCAGAACGTTCGGTCAACGGCAAGAACGGGGTTCTGGCCAATTCCAACGAGCGGGGCATCATAGGGTTCAAGACCACATTTTGCGTGAAGCGTCCGATCGCAATGGTTATCGGAAAATTACGTCTTGACTGGGTCTTTGTCAAATCCTACCTCAAAGACCCTTTCGAGAAGGGCCCTTATCGTTTTGCGCCTCATTTCGGAGAAACTTTGGAGGAGCTGAACACGAATTTTAAAACCCCGATCTCCGATCATCACCCAAATGTGGTCGATATCCCATTCCAAGAACCCCGCATGCATTCGGAAAAGTCCGCCCCGAAATCATAAGCCTCTTTTTCTTTTGTGGAGTAGGTGTTCACCCCATAGAACAGCCATCCGGGCCGTATTAGGCTGAGTCCGCGGTAAACGGTTCGACTTCACTCAAAGGAGAACTCCGATGACAATTTCAACTGTATTGCTCGTCATACTCGTTTTGTTTCTTGTGGGTGCGTTGCCCACTTGGCCGCACAGCAGATCTTGGGGATACGCTCCGAGCAGCATTTCAGGTTTGCTCGTTGTGATCCTCATTCTTTTATTGCTGACGGGACGCCTTTAAATAGCCACGAGGGAGAAGCTGCAAGACCAGAGGAGTGCCATGGTTAAAAGACTGTTAAATTTTATAAAGCGCGATATTTGGCGTTTCCGCGTGGCTTCGCACCGGAAGGAACAGGGTCTAGGTCTTCGTGTGCTTAGAATATTTGTTCTGTCCTTTCGTGAGTTTGCAAGTGATCAATGTTCACTTCGCGCTTCCGCCTTGACTTTTTATTCTCTTCTTTCTGTTGTTCCCGTCTTTGCAATGGCTTTTGGTGTGGCGAAAGGTTTTGGAATGGAAAAGATCCTGAAATCAAAACTTCTCGAACATACGCAAGGTCAACAGGAGGTGATGACGCGTATTATTCAATTTTCGGAAAATCTTTTACAAAGCACCCATGTCGGGATCATTGCGGGCATGGGCCTCGTGCTTCTTTTTTGGAGTGTGATCCAGGTCCTTTCTAATATTGAAAGTTCCTTTAATGACATTTGGGCCATCAAGAAGGCACGGAGCATGGGGCAGAAGTTCACCGATTATCTAGCGCTGATGCTTGTGGCACCGGTGCTTTTTGTGACAGCGAGCAGTGTTTCGGTGTTTGTTATAAGCCGGGTCCGGATGATCACCCAGGAAGTCAAAGGGCTTGAATTTATTGGGCCGGTTTTTTTCTTCGGACTTCAGCTTCTTCCCTTCGCGGTATTTTGGGGTCTCTTAACCTACCTTTATATGTTTTTACCCAACGGCAAGATCCAGTTCCGCTCCGCTCTTTTAGGGGGATTTGTGGGCGGGGTCGCGTATCAGGCGGTGCAATGGGCCTATATTTCCTTCCAATTAGGGGCTTCCAATGCGGGCGCGGTTTACGGAACTTTTGCAGCGCTCCCATTGTTTTTAATATGGCTGCAGACAAGTTGGTTGATCGTTCTTTACGGCGCGGAGCTTGCTTTTGCGCATCAGAATGAAGCCAGGTTTGAATTTGAGCCTGACTGCCTGAATGCAAGTGAAGAATTCAAAAAACTCTGCGCCTTGCGTATCGCACAAGTCTGCGTGAACCGTTTTGCAGCCGGTCTCGAGCCTCTTTCTTCGGAAGAAATTGCGGCGAAGTTGGAAATGCCGCTGCGTCTCACGAATGAACTCTTGGAGCGCTTGGCCAGAGCCAAACTACTGAATATGACGCAAAGGGAGGATGAGCGCGAAAGACATTATCAGCCGGCGCGGGATATCCATGAAATGACGCTCCAGTTTGTGATCCGAGAAATGGAAAAAGCCGGGACCCAGGATATCCCGGTCGCGGCAACACCGGAGCTTGAAAATCTGCGCGCTTCTTTGAAGGCTTTTGACAAGACCCTCCGGAATCTTCCTGAAAATATGCTTCTGAAAGATCTAGGCGTGCTTTCTGCGCCCGTAGGGCAAAAACCGTAATTAGTCATTTCTTAGGAAAGGGGGCGAAGTGTGAAAAAGATTATTCTTGGGCTGGTGGTGTCAGCGGTGGTGCTATTTGCGGGTGTGAATTTATTTGGAGCCATGGCGGTTAGGCACATTCTTGAAAATGCGATTGGCGCTCCCGTGAGCGTGGGAAGGCTTCATGTGGGGATCCTCTCCTCAAGTGTCGGCCTTTACAATGTTAAAATCAGTAACCCGAAGGGATTCAGCGAGAAAACACTCGCTGATATTCATGAAATTTCGGCGAAATATGATCTGCCAGCTTTTTTTCTCGGCAAGGTCCATCTTAAAGCGGTACGGCTCGATTTCGGAGATGTGACAATCGAAAAAAGTGGCAGCCAGGTCAATCTGCTTGAGCTGGGCGCCGTGAAAGGGATCACGAAAGGAATGGGGTCAGGCGGGGGAAAGGCCAAACCCGGAAAGCCGGGCGTTCAAAAAGGACCTGTTCTTCAGATGGATGAGGTGTTTGTGAATATCGGCAAGACGCGCTATGTGGATTCCGCAGCTCAGCCACCCACCGTGAAGGAATATGATCTCGGCGTTCATGGTGAAACTTTTAAAAACGTTACGGACACTCGGGGCCTTGTCAAAGACATCGTTTTTCTCATTCTCCGTAAAGTTGGGCTTTCTTCGCTCACCTCGAACTTTGATATTTTGCTGAAAGGCGTCGGGGGAGAAGTGCGATCCAATTTTCAGAAATTGCTAAAAAACTAATCCATGGAAATGTCAACACGGGTGCCCTTCATGAACTCAATGCGAAAGATAACTTTAGCCATGTTGATGCTGGGGGTCGTTGCCGCGGGGCTTATCCTTTCGGGTTGTTCCTCTCTCAAGCATAAGAGTCCGGAGACCCTAAGCCGTCAAGACAGGGATTCGGCCGCTGTGATCGAACGTCAGGAAGCGAACGGAGATTCCACTTCCACTGAGGCGGCGATAGAAAAAGATTCGCTTAAGCGCAATCATCTAATCCAGTTTTAAAGAATCGGACAGAGGGGACAAATTCCGACCGATGGGAAAACAGATGCGGGGGTTTCTCCGCGGGGTTGTAGTTTGGATGCCAAAGATCGGAACCCGGAGCAAACCACGATCATTTTTCATAATTCCCGGTGAGCATGTCCACATTCAAGAAAAAGATCATTGGGTTGATCGCCTTTGTCCTTCTGGCGGATATGGCGATAGCGGTTTGGGTTCTTGCTCATGATATAAAGACCCAATTTTCGGATTTGGATCTTTCAAGAGCGCGTTTCGGAATTGCTTCTTGGTATAATAAAAAAGACGCGAAAATTAAACCTGAGACAGCGAACGACGAAAAGTTTAGTGATAAAAAATGACCTGCGCCTCATGGGATTATCCTTTTGGGGAACGACTTGTCGTGATCAATGCGTTGACCGGGAAATGGGTGATTTGCCGTGTCAACGATCGCGGTCCGAATAAACGTCTGCATCGGAAAGTGGATCTGACTCATGCAGCCTTTGGCCGGATTTCAAATCCCAAAAAAGGGTTCATTTACGTTGCCGTTATTTCTGCTGGCCAACAAAAGGTTGAATCAACCTAGGTGGCGTGCGGTTAGTCCCAGAAAGGGTTCTCAGGGTTAGCGATGCTAAAATCTAAAAAAATATTCTGCTACGCGCTTTCGATCGTCACATTCGTCTTCAGTGGATGCTCCGCCACGGGCTCTTACAATTCCTTCAAGACGGACCGAAAAATACTCATTAGCGACCAGGCCCGTAGAGCTTTTCAGTACGAGGGACTTGAAAGGCATCCCGTCATCGTCATCCCCGGGATCTTCGGCTCCAGGCTTGTCGATTCAGCATCCCAAAGAATAGTTTGGGGATTGTTTACCGGTAAAGAGATGATCGAAAACTTCTCGACAAATCAAATGCGGTTACTGAGCCTGCCGATGACGGAAGGGAAAAGCCTGAACGAACTTCGGGATACCGTTCTTCCTGCCGGGGTACTCGAAACGGTCAAAGTAAGATTGCTCGGCCTTCCGATCCATATGAACGGCTACAAAGATATGATCAATGCCCTTGAATTTGCCGGTTATCACTGTGAAACATCTGAAAATAGCGCTGATAAAGAATACGAGACCTGTTTTACCTTTGGATATGACTGGCGCAGAGACATCGTCGACACCGCCCAAAAGCTCGACGCTTTTATTCAAGAGAAGAAAAAATATCTTCAAAAAAAGTACAAAGAACTCTATGGGGTCAAAGATTACGACGTCAAATTCGACATTGTCGCTCATTCGATGGGGGGACTGATAGCGCGTTATTACCTAAGGTACGGGGGTGAGGATTTGCCGCAAGACGGCTCGCTTCCCCCGTTGACGTGGAGGGGAGCCAAAAACGTCCATAAGGCGGTCATTGTCGGCACGCCCAATGCCGGATATTTGGATGCGTTCACTGAGTTGGTGGAGGGGATGGTTTTTGCTCCGGGCGCTCCAAAGATCCAGCCCGCTGTTCTGGGGACATTCCCGTCGCTTTACGAAATGATGCCGCTTCCGGATTCCGGGATGGTCGTCAAGGCTAGAAACGGGAATGAAAAAATGGACCTTTATGATCCGGAGCTTTGGCTCAACATGAAGTGGGGACTGACGGATCCCAAGCAGGACAAAGTCTTGGAAAAACTACTGCCAGGTGTCAAAAGCACTGAAAAGCGCCGTGAGATCGCCATCGACCATCTGAAAAAGTGTTTGAAACGGGCCCATCAATTTACGGATGCGATGCGGGTCGATGCCGCTCCTCTTCAGGGAACGACGCTGCACCTTTTTCTTGGAGAGTCCATTTTGACTAATGCCATTGCCTCTTTCGACGAGAAGACAAGGAAGTTAAAAGTGATCAAGCAGCTTCCGGGAGATGGCAAGGTCACCGCGAGTAGCGCCCTCTTCAACGAACGCGGTGTAGGAGCTCCGTGGCCGTTCATGAAATCGCCTATCCATTGGTCTTCAGTCACTATTTTATTCGCGGCGCATATGGGAATTACCAACGATCCTGTTTTTGTGAGCAACATGCTCTATACGCTCTTCCTCGACAATCCTGGAAGTTCCGTAACCTAGCCGCAGAGGACAAACGCCGGGCTAGGCATATTTACGGGACCTTTTTGGACCTCAAACTCTCGTTGCTTTCAAAGGCTTAAAGCTCCCGTTGGGGTGAATACCCCATAGCTTTCTCAGGAGGGTTTCGCTTACCCTCTAATGAGGAAAGTGAGTCATATAAACGATTCTATGAACAGTATGCAGAAGTAAAAACCTCCACGAAAGGGGTTTCACTATGAAATTACAATCTTTTGCACGAACTGCCGCATTTGTTTTTCTCACCCTGACGCTTTTGGTCCCTATTTCCTATGCTAAATCCGCACGAGAGATCGATGCGAGTGTGGATACAGCTTTAGAGCGTTTTAAGAAAGAAGTCTTTGATGGGGGAAAGATGGTTTCGAAAGCGAAAGGGGTTCTGGTGTTCCCGAGTGTGATCAAGGCTGGAATCGGTCTCGGAGGGGAATACGGCACCGGCGCACTTCGGATCAACGGCAGGACTGTGGATTATTACAACACGATCACAGGTTCCATAGGCTTTCAGCTCGGAGGCCAGGTGAAAAGCGTTTACCTCCTTTTTATGGAGGATACGGCCTTGAAGAATTTCCGGTCAAGTGACGGATGGAAAGCCGGCGTGGATGGTTCCGTCGCTCTGATTACGATCGGCGCGGACGGATCCGTCGATACCACCAAAACGAATGCGCCCATCATTGCCTATGTGCTGGGGCAAAAGGGGCTAATGTATAACCTTAACATCGAGGGGTCGAAATTCAACAAGATCAAACCGGATTGATGGTTCATTTTCTTCTACTGGCGGAATATGTCAGATCAAGGTCCTAAGCTCGAAGTTCTTGATAAGAAAGATCAAAAGCTCTCTCTGCGGATCTCCGGCCGCTTGAGCGCTAAGACGGCGGGAAATGTCTGGCGGGAAGCCGAAGAGCTTCTTGAAAAAAGTCATCCTTCCCAGTTGTTATTGGATGCCGCCCCTTTGGAATATTGTGATATGACAGGGGTCTGTTTTTTTCAGGAACTTAAAAACCGTCAGGATTCCTCGGGCGGAACTTTCCAGGTGGAGGGACTCAGCGCCGACATCAAAAATCTCTTCGAGATCGTCAGCCAGCGTCATGACAAAGCAACCGCTAAAAAAGAGATTCCCAAAGTCCATTTCATAGAAGCCTTAGGACGAACCGCCGAACATTATTTGAGCGATCTCTATGACCAAATTGCTTTTATCGGCGAAGCATTAAGTCATTTGGTAAAGGCCCTTTCCCATCCCCGGTCGATCCGATGGAAGGATGTTTGGGTGTTCATCGAGAAGGCGGGTGTGGATGCCGTACCCTTGGTGAGCCTGACAGGCTTCTTGATCGGGGTCATCATGGCGTTTCAATCCGCGCTTCCCTTAAGACAAACGGGTTCAGACTTATTTGTCGCCAATGTGGTGGCCTTCACAGTATTGAGGGAACTTGGACCTTTGATCACCGCCATTATTTTGGCCGGCAGGACAGGCTCGGCCATCGCGGCGGAAATCGGAACGATGAAGATCAATGAAGAGATCGACGCCCTGACCACCATGGGGTTCGAGCCTGTTCGTTTTCTGGTCGTCAGCCGGATATTGGGCATCCTGTTTTTGGCGCCGCTTCTGACGATCGTTTGCGATTTTTTCGGAATGGTCGGCGGCGCCGTCGTATTCCGAACTTTGGGGTATTCCCTCACGACCTATATGCATCAAATTGTGACCGTGGTGACATTGCGGGATATTTTCGGCGGCCTCCTCAAGGCCTATCCGTTCGCGATCGCTGTGGGCGGTATTGGGTGCTTGCATGGGTTGAGGACCAAGGCGGGTGCCTCGGCGGTAGGCGAGTCCACCACGTCTTCAGTCGTAACGGGGATGTTAACGATCATTATTTTAGATGGTGTGATCTCGGCCATTTATTACGTGTTGGGGATTTAAGCCATGGCAGAAACGGAAAAAGAAAAGATCATCGAAGTGAAAAATCTTACCGCCGGCTATGACGGAGAGTCTGTCATTGATGATATTTCGTTCGATGTCAAAAAAGGCGAAGTGTTCGTGATCCTCGGAGAGTCCGGGTGCGGAAAAAGCACCTTGTTTAAACACATGATCGGGCTTTTAAAACCGATGACCGGCGAAATTTTATATGAAGGTACCGATATGGTGAAGGCGGATGGCAAGGACAGGCTCGAGCTTCTCAACCGCATCGGGGTCATGTACCAAAGCGGGGCTCTGTTCGGGTCCATGACGCTTCTTGAGAATATGATGCTGCCACTGGAGGAATTCACGGAACTCGAGGAGCCGGCTCGGAAGTCGGTCGCGGCTCTAAAACTCATGCTCGTCGGGCTGCAGGGATTTGAAAGCCACATGCCGGCTGAGATCTCCGGAGGCATGCAGAGAAGGGCCGCCATTGCCCGGGCCATGGCCCTCGACCCGAACATCTTGTTCTTAGACGAACCCTCGTCGGGCCTTGACCCCATTACCTCCGTGAAGCTTGATAAGCTGATCCTGAAGCTTTCACAAGCGCTCGGAGTTACTTTTGTGGTGGTGAGCCACGAACTTGACAGCACTTATACGATCGCCGGCCGTGTCATTATGCTTGATAAAAAAACAAAAAAAATCATCGCGGAAGGAACCCCGGCCTACTTAAAGGAACATGCCGAAAACGAAAATGTCCGTAATTTTTTTAATCGCAAAATATCCCATGACGAGTTCTGAGACAGGAGAAATGATATGAGCGAAAAAGCGCGTTATTTTAAGATCGGACTCTTTACCCTCGGGGCCCTGGGGCTTCTCTGCGTTGGACTCATCATTTTCGGATCACGCTCTATTTTTGATGAACCGCCGATCCTCGCCGAGACTTATTTTTTACAATCCGTTCAGGGGTTGGATGTCGGGGCTCCGGTAAAATTCAGCGGCGTACAAGTCGGAAAAGTCAAAAATATCCGGTTCATCAAGGATGAGTACAAACATGAAATATCTTTAAAAGACTTAGCGGAGCATTACAAGAAGGTGATCGTGGTCTTCGAATTGGAGGCAAAATATTTTTTGGGCATTAAGAATAAAAATCTTAAAAGAAAGCAGGCTTCGGTGAATTACCTGGTCGAGGAGCATGCTTTGCGGGTCAAAATGGTGGGGATCGGGATCACGGGGCTGGTTTATCTTGAATTGGGGTTCCAGGACCCGAACGAAGTACCTCCCCTGGACGAAATGGATTGGAAGCCCGATTATCTCTACATTCCCTCGGCGCCGAGCATGACGACCCGCTTTAGGGATTCGGTAGAAAAATTTTTAAATAAACTTGATAGCGATGTCTACCCGCTTTTGGGCAACCTGAACCAGGCGTCCGCCGATTTTCCGGCCTTGCTGACGAGGCTCGACGGAATTTTACCTCATCTCGAAGTGATCTCCAAAAATATCGAGGACATTACGTCAACCGGCAAGAAATATCCCTCGCAAATGATCTTCGGCGAGGCGCCGCCAAAATCGAGGTATGACCGATGAATATTTTAAAGCCATCCAAGTGCACGGCCCTTTTACTTTTCCTGGCAGTTATGGGTATGTTATGGCCCGGATGTGTGCATTTGCGAAAAAGTTTTCCGGACATCAAAACCTATTGCCTCGATGCCGGTCCGGGGGACTACGCTGCTTATACCGGTGCGGTCATTTCCGTCCGGCTCAAGCCTTTTTCAGTGGTGCCTCAGTTCGCAGACAGGTATTTGACTTACCGCGCCGATGAGATCCGTTATGAATCTGATTTCTATCATCAACTCATGGCCTCTCCGGCGGTGATGATCCAAGATCAAGCGCAGGGTTGGCTCAAGGGATCTCCCGCCATTGCCTTTGTTTTGCCGGCGGATGTTACGGCCAATCCCTACTATTTGATCGACGGGAAAGTGCTCGAATTCTACGGGGACTATCGGAGGAGCGATGAACCCAAAGCCGTTTTAAAAATGGAATGGACCGTCAGTAAGTCCGACCTTGAAGGGGTCAAGGTGCTTTTCCAGAAAGTTTATCCGGAAGCCATTTCTATTCCGGAGACTTCACCGCAACGGTTAGTGGAAGGATGGAATCAGGCTTTGGTCAAGATCCTGTCCGAATTTGAAGGGGATTTAAGAACCTTGGCAGAGAAGCCTAAAAGTAAATAGGCCCCTAAGAGACTATTTCGAAAACCATTCTATGGGCGACAAACACGATGTCTCTTCCAAGCAGATTGATGGGGGAGTTTTCCCCTGGGAGAGTATGAACCCCATTGCCCCCATCTGAGGTGGAAAAATGTCAGAAGGAAGAGGATGCAGGCCATTTACCAGCCCCCGGAAATTTTTTAGAATTCACGCGAGCAATAAAGGTTATTAAAAAACTAAGGAGAATAACCTCTAAAGATGATAGCTCATGACAGGGATAGCTCCTGGGGTAAAGACCCCATATTACCCTTCTGGTTTTTGTGCGAGCTTATAGTCACATTTACAAAAGGAAAAAGGCCATGAAAAATCAAGAGCAGGAGCCACGGGATGCGGTTAGTCCGCACGGACAGGTGCCAAAGGAAGAAACAAAGCGTATTTTTTTGACGGGGGCAACCGGATTTTTAGGGACCGTTCTCTTGTGCGACTTGCTCAAGAGAGGACATACTGTGACGGCACTCGTACGTGCGCAGAAGGGTTTAAGCGCAGGCGATCGTTTGAAGAATCGTTTATTGGATTATGATCCCGAGTTTCCGTGGGATCAATTCAGCGAGCGGAATTTATTCGCTGTCGAGGGAGATACGACCCAGCTCTTTTTTGGTATAGGTAAGAGGCTTTATGACGAGTATGCGGCCTCGACGGATGTGGTGATCCATAATGCCGCGTGTACCGCGCTTGAAACGGATTGGAAAAGCTTAGAGGCGATCAATATCGGAGGAACACGTGAGGCGATCGAGTTTGCTTCGCATACGCACGCGAAGGCGCTTGTCCATGTGAGCTCCGCTTATGTCGCCGGCGAGCGTACGGGTGTTGTGCGCGAAGATGAACTTCTGATGACGGAAGGGTTCCGGAACGGATATGAACGAAGCAAAGCGATCGCTGAAAATGAAGTCAGGGATGCGGCAGCCTCAGGACGGATCCGCTTTTTGATCGTTCGGCCCAGCATTATTGTCGGGGATTCCCGGAGCGGGTATATGTGCCCCAATCACCATTTTTTCGATCTGATATTCCGACTCCTTACGATCCGCCGGATGATCCGGGACAAGACAGACGATGGCCGCTTCCGCATTCCCGGGGACCCTAACGCGACGAAGAATTTTATCCCTGTGGATTATGTGGCAAAGCTTATCTCACTGTTGCTCGAAACGGATGAAGCCTGGGGAAAAGCCTTTCATTTAACCGATCCCGCGCCGATCCGGCTCGAGATGCTTAACCTTTATGTGCGGACGGCCTTGGATTGGCCGGATCTCGTTTGGTGTCCCAAGGAAGACATCAAGGAGCTTTCTCTGCTGGAGAGGCGGTTCTTTCGGTCCATTAAAATTTATGAAAAGTATTTTTGGCAAGAGGCCTTTTTCGATCAAAGTCAGCTGAAATCGGTATTGGGGGTCCGGTTGCCGGTCTTCGATCAGATGTCTCAAGAAACGGTCGACCGGATGGTGAAGTTCATACAAGCAAAATATGCAGGGAGAGACACCGCCCGAAAGCAAAGATCCGCCCGAAAAAAAGATGGAAAAATATCCACAGTTCAACCCCTCTGCGCCTAAAAGGCTCGATCTCTACCTGATCAAGCCGTCCAAATATGATGACGACGGATACGTGATCCGTTACTGGAAGGGCGTGTGTCCCAGTAATACGCTGGCCTGTCTGAACGGTCTAAGTGAAGACGTCCGGAAGCGTGGTGTCCTTGGCAAAGATCTTAAATTTAACATCCGGAACATTGATGAAACGGTCGAGCACATCGACATACAAAAAATTGCTCGAAAGAATGGAATAAAAGGGAATAGAACCGTTGTGTGTCTTGTGGGGGTCCAGTCAAACCAGTTCCCACGCGCATCGGATCTCGCTCGGGCATTCCGGGAAATGGGTATCGATGTCCTGATCGGTGGTTTCCACGTCAGTGGTGTTTTTGCCATGCTCCCCGAGTTATCCCCGGAAGTGCAGAAGCTTCAAGACGCCGGGGTGACCCTCGTAGCAGGGGAAGTAGAAGGCCGTTGGGAAATGATCCTCAAGGATGCTCTCGAAGGGCAACTCAAGCCCGTTTACAATTTTTTACAAGAAAAGCCCGATCTTTCGCCGGCTCCCATGCCTGTTTTCCCAAAGAATCTTCGAAACTCTTATGCGGTTTCGCATTTTGGAACGATCGACTGCAGTCGCGGGTGCCCCTTTGCCTGCAGCTTCTGCACCGTGATCAACGTTCAGGGACGAACGATGCGTTTTCGACCGGTGGATCCGATCCTCAAAATGATTCGTGATAATTATGTGCGACAAAAAATATCGGCTTACTTTTTTACGGACGACAATTTTTCACGGAATAAGAATTGGAACGCCATTTTTGAGGGTCTGATCCGGCTGCGTCGCGAGGAAAATATCCCGATCAGCTTCATGATCCAGGTGGATACGCAATCTCACCGCCTTCCGGGCTTCGTGTCCAAAGCTGCCGAAGCGGGATGCTCCCAGGTATTCATCGGACTTGAAAGCCTGAACGAGAAAAATCTTGAAGCGGCTGAGAAAAAACAAAATAAAGTGCATGATTTTCAAAATATGATCGCCATGTACCATGAAGCCGGCATTATCGCCCACTTGGCCTACATTATCGGTTTTCCTTTTGATTCCGAAGGATCCGTGGCGTTGGATATGGCGCGACTTCGAGAGGAACTCAGTGCTCCGATGGCCTCTTTTTTTATGCTCACGCCGCTGCCGGGTTCGCTGGATCATCAAGCGGCGCTTTCACAAGGGAGGGTCATGGATGCGGACCTGAACAACTTTGATTCGTTTCACGAAACGTTCCGTCATGAACAGATGTCGTCCGGGGCCTGGGCGCTAGCCTACGGATCTGCATGGAGAAATTTTTATGGCGTCTCTCATATGATCCGGATCCTGAAGCAAGTTCCGGCGAAAAGATACTGGGACATCTTCCTGAAATTTGTCTGGTTTAAAAATTCCATAGAGGTCGAAGGCGGTCATCCGATGCTGGATGGATTTTTCAGGGTGAAATCCAGGAAAGAACGCCGGAAAATCTACCCGATGGAAAGTCGATGGACGTATTTCAAGCGCCGCGCGGGGGATATGCGGAGGACTTTGATCGGATGGATCAAACTTGCAATGGAAATGGAGGAAGTGTGGCTTGAGACCCGCACGCGAGGCGCTTTGGAGGAACGGGTCGTCCTGGAATTGTCCCGGCGCCAAAAACGAATTTCAGATTGGAGAAATCTTCGCGTTCGAGAATTGCAGGTCTTTTATCGAAAAGCAGCAGCGTATCTCGAACGTTCCTACCAAGGGGGTATTACTTCATCGGTCCGGATCCCTTCCCGGTTTCAATTATGGTTAAAAAAACGGGATGTTTTTTCGGATTCGTTGACTTCCTCTCGTCGTCCGCTTGATGAGTTTTGGGGAAATGTTCGCCAACATTTAAAACAGGGCAAGCTAGAGCGCATTCGCCCAGTTCGGGTCGCTTTCACCGGATTGCGTGAAATTGTTCTCTTTTCACAATTTTTTCTTAGCATTTCAAAACACTCTTGGTAACGGGAGCAGTGAGGCGGGAAGAAAATAAATGGCCTCTCTGGCCGTTTGGGGTGAACACCCCATAGAATTTGAACCGAGCCCCAGCCATCATAAGGCGTGAGGAATATAGGTCTTAGGGGTGAAAAGGAAAGTCGCCTGTTGCTTGAAAAAAGAAGCGAACGGCGTAGGATGAACGAGGCGGAAATGCTCGGCCTTGCACAAAAACTTCGAGCATTAACAGATGAAAACACGTATCTGGAACGGCATCTGGCGGTCATGATGCGAAACAATCAGAGATTGCAATCAATGAGTTCGAAAATAAACAATCTCAATTTTCAAAATGATCAGATACGAACAAGCAAAACAGAAAGAATCGCAAGATGAGAAAAATAATGGGACTGAAGAGCGGCTGGCTTTTAATGGCCATGATGTGCCTTATCAGTTTGGGCGCAGTATCGATGGCAGGTTGTGCAGGAAGCACTAAAACTTCAACAGTGACAACGCAGACTACGACCGGCGCGTCGGGCGATAGTAATACGACTTCTGTGACGACCCAAAAAGAAACCAGTGCGCATCCCCGCGGTGTGATCGGGGGCCTTTTTTACACGATCGGCCAAGTTCTGATCTGGCCGTTCAAAGCCATCGGGAGTCTTTTTTAATCATGAGCATGTTCACGACCAAAGACGGCACACAGATCTATTACAAGGACTGGGGAACCGGACAGCCCGTGGTGTTCAGCCACGGGTGGCCTCTCAGTGCGGATAGTTGGGAGACTCAAATGATGTTCCTGGCCTCCAACGGTTATCGTTGCATTGCTCATGACCGTCGCGGTCACGGCCGGTCCAGTCAGCCCTGGAATGGCAATGAAATGGACACCTTTGCCGACGATCTATCGGAACTCATCGAAGCACTCGATCTGAAAAATGCCGTCCTGATCGGCTTCTCCATGGGCGGCGGCGAAGTCGCGCGCTATATCGGACGTCATGGAACGAAACGTGTGGCCAAGGTCGTGCTGATCTCGGCCGTTCCGCCGCTGATGTTGAAAACAGCGGCCAATCCCGGCGGATTGCCGATGAAGGTGTTCGACGGGATCCGCGCAGGCTCCATCGCCGACCGTTCGCAGTTCTATAAGGATCTTGCCAGCGGTCCGTTCTTCGGAGCTAACAGGCCGAATGCCGAGGTCTCGCAGGGCGTGATCGACTCGTTCTGGCTTCAGGGGATGCAGGCGGGTCACAAGAACACCTTCGATTGCATCAAGGCGTTCTCCGAGACGGACTTTACCGAGGACCTCAAAAAGTTCGATGTGCCCACGCTGATTATTCACGGAGACGATGACCAGATCGTGCCGATCGGCGCCGCGGCTCTTCGATCATCAAAACTGGTCAAAAACGCGATCCTAAAAATCTACAAAGGCGCACCTCACGGTCTCATCGACACGCACAAAGATCGACTCAACATCGACCTGTTGGCATTTCTTAAGACGTGAGATCGTTTTGCCGATCCCGCCTGACGGGTGGCATCGGAACCTCTCTTAGAATGTACGGGTCGGCCGTCTGATAGGCCCCTGCAAATTTAACAGGAGGGTACTGCGGGGTCGTTCAGCGGAAGGCAGGTGTTGTGATGCTTGAGTCTAAGTCGGTTACCATAGATCATATCAATATAGCCTATCGCGAACAGGGCCAAGGACGACCGGTTCTGTTCGTTCATGGTTTTGCTTCATCCTCTCACACGTGGTTCTCCCTCATGAAACTATTGCCCGTGGGTCCAAGATACATCGCCCTGGATCTGAAAGGGTATGGGCATTCCGGTAAACCTGAAGACAATAAATATTCTGCTTATGATCAAGCGAGGATCCTCATCGCATTTATCAACGAACTCAAGCTGGACAAGCCAGTCTTAGTTGGCCACTCCTTTGGAGGGATCGTTAGCATTCTCACATTGTTGTTGGATCAGATCAAGAAACCCGCTGCCGGCCTGATTCTGATCAATACTGTAGCCTACTTTAAAAATGTCCCGGATTTTATCAAAGCTCTGAGACCCCCGCTAGGGAGTTTTTTGTCATTGGCGTTTCCGGTACAGCGCGTTTTAGTACGCCAGGTTTTGGGAGAAGTTTTTTATGATCCTTCCAAAATTACTGAGGAGTTGATAAACGCCTATTCGGAGAACCTGCGTTCTTTCGAAGCTCAGAAGAGCCTTGTCGCCAGCGCGGCCCAATTTGTGGCCAAAGACCTGAAACACCCACACATAAAATTTGACCAGATCCGTATTCCGGTGCTCATCCTGAGCGGAGCTGATGACCGCGTCATCCCTATTGAAGAATCCTATTCTCTGAAACGGGATCTGCCCCAAGCGGAACTTAAAACGATCCCGATGTGCGGTCATTCTCCGCAAGAGGAGTGTCCGGAAGAAACAGCGGCGTTCATATCCGAATTTCTGGCAAAGGTCTGAGAGTTTTTTAACATTGGGAAAGCCGGATCTTTATGGAAAAACAACATAAAAAAAATCAACGGTCAGGTCACTGGACAGCGGCCATTCTTCGGCGTTTCTCCTTCGCTCGTATGATCGAAAAGCTGAAGAGCCTGAAGCTCCTGCCCAAAGAAGACGGGTGGCGGACAGTCACGCAGGCCTATCTCAGAAGAGAACATACGAAGTTTGTCTTGGCCGCTTTCAGACTGGATTTCTGGTCGGATGTTCCTTCCCAAAAGGACAAGGACTTTTTTTCCGCCCAAAAACATATCCGCGAAAGACTGGTCCTGTTCTTCAAACACCATCCGCTCACCTACGGCCAGCTCCTCTGGGGTAAGTTTTCAACGCAAGGAAAGACAAAAGGTCCTCAGGATATCGTTTGCGCAGATTTTAATGATGACGGGACGTTAAAAAGGATCATGCCTTGCCTCGATGAAAGCCGGGGCAAGTTTGAATGCATTCATGACGAAAGTGCGAAGCGATTAGATGATCTTATGATCGATGTTTATAATCAGCTGCTTTCTGTCAAGGATGACCGGCGTCCCCGGCGTTTAAAACATGTGTTAAAGAAAAAAGTCCGTGCGGTGGGGGGGATGCCAAAAAAAGAAATGCAAGAGAGCCTCTCTTATTTAGAGAGAATTTTAAACAGTACCTTTATCCATTTTGAAATATTGCCTCCCCGGGAGGCCTGTCTTGACCTGCACCGTTTCAAATACCCTGATTTTCTCCGGCGTAAGCATCCCGGTTTTGGGGTGCTGAACATCCTTTGCCGGTTGACAGCGGATTTTTCAGAAGCGGACCTTTGGTTCCAGATCTCTCACGTGGCGATCGACGGGGTCCCCATGCAGGACATTCTGAACTCCCTGAAAGCACAATGGAAAACCTGCGGAGACCTCGTTTTTCCATCGACCGCACATCATCCCGCCGAGGTCGTCCCGGTGCAATGTACGACCGAAAGCGGAGAAAATGCCCGGTATTACGCGGACCAGATCATCGATTTTCGCCCTTTGCTGAAAGCAAGAGAAGAACTGAATAAACACTATGCGGATCAATTACGGATGCCCATCACGGTGATCAGTATGTTGGGTTGGGGGCTTGCCCATCACCCTGTTCTCTCCGGGCGAAGGTTTCTGTTTCCGGTCGATTTACCCTCCACGCGCCAGGGCGAACGGACTCTTGGCTTCGTGAGCATCCGTCCCTCGCGTTATATGAACAACCCCCGTTATCAAGACGCTTTTTTATCCTATCAGCAGGAATTCCACCGCAAACTCTCAAGGGTGAACGCCCGGATCAGCGGCATTTACAAGTTGTTTGAAATCTCGGCTCTATTGCCTCCGATCGTGTATTGGTTCGTACAGAAATTCATGAAAAAACTTTATGCCACCGTCGTAGGTTCCGTCGTGGTCACGATGATTAAAGACGCCGATTTTTTTATCGCACCCTTCAGCGACATGATGCTCGATGGTTTTATTGCCTTCGGGAATTATTCCATACCGACGGAGGATCAAGCAATGGCAGGGCTGGTCAGTGCCAAAAGCACCAAAGACAAAGTCACGCAATACCTGGCCGCCGTGGCTCAAGTCGTTCGCGACTTTAGCAGTGTTTCGGGACATTCTTTAAGGGAATGCTGTCAGGAGCATCTCGCTAATTAAACAATAAAGACCCTGGCAGTGGTGAATCCAATACCGTCTTTATTATACAATAGCAACCGGCAGTCTCTTCAAGATCTTGAGGATTTCCACCACTCCCGAGGTTAAAAGCCAGTTGCGTCCGCCAAACATCTCGGACGGATCCGTCCTCTGGCGGGAAAGTCCCCCGGGCGGGGGAGTTTTTAAAAAATCAATATAGGCGCTATAGAAACAAATGAAATCCTCACGTCGCTTTCGTTCCTCAGGGCGATAAAAAGCCATCGAAGTTCGAGAGCAATGTAGCGCCTTTTTATTTTGGGATAGCTGAAACTTTTTTTATAGAAACCCTCTGTCATCCTCCTTTCTTCGCTTCCGCACGGGAAGAAAAGTCGATATTTCTCATCATGTGTGGCTTTAAAGCTTGATGGGGTCAATACCCCATAACATCCCCGCTCGAATACGCCTAGAATAAGCCTATCAGCAGAAAAGGATCAAATCGGTTTCAAGATGCCCGAGTTCCTAGGGGCCGGGAAAAAGCGCTATGCATGCCATCACTCGATCACTCTCAACTACGATGAATTCCTCCCACGCGGTTCTCATCTATAGGCTTTCCTTGAAAGAAGGATTAAACCTTCGCTCGAATAGGCGGGAGATTTTATGCTTTTGGAAATAATTTGAACAAAAGGGCGGACAAGGTCAAAGAAGAGCTCAACGAAGAAATGATCAGACCAAGGATTCTGCGATCATTGAGCAGGCCGTGAGTTTTAGGAGGGCTTAAAAAATGGAAAATAAAAAGCAGAGAGACGAGCCAAGGATCGAAGCGCTCTTAGGGTATGCCAATAGCATCATTGACACGCTCAGAGAGCCATTTTTGGTTTTGGATAAAAACCTAAGAGTTATTTCTACCAACCAAGCTTTTTGTGCCGTGTTTGAGGTTACAGAAAAAGAAACGATAGGCCAACCGCTTCCCGATCTGGGCAATAAACAATGGGATATCCCTAAATTGCTTCAGCTGTTAAAAGAAATTATACCGGAAAAAAAAGTTGTGAAAGATTATGAACTCGAACATAGATTTGAGCAAATTGGCCAGCGAGTCATGATCCTGAATGCCCGTCAATTGCGCATTCCAAGGCAAGTCGCTGCGATCATATCGTCAGAGGTCATAGCAGCGGCAGAAGGAGAGGCGGGAGGAGAAACAGGCGAAGAAGAGTTGATCCTATTGGCCATTCAAGATGTCACTGAGCGTAAGCGTATACAAAAAGAATTGAAAGAATCCGAGGAGCGTTTTCGTAGGGCCTTCGAAACATCACTGGATGGATTATTGCTGGTTCATAAAACCGGAGGTAACGTTCTTAATTCGAATTCGTCTGCTCAGAAAATGCTGGATTATTCCTCGGATGAGCTTTTGAAAAAGAAGCTCTGGGAGATCGGCGTGACCAAAGATGATAAGGACTTTCAAGAGATGATGTCAATACTAGAAAGAGACGGTGTCATTTATTACAACGACATACAAGTCAATACCAAAAAAGGCCTGAATATAAGTTCGGATGTTTTTTTAGTCGATAAGGCAAAAGTGATGCAGTGTAATATACGCGACATCACCGAGAAGAAAAAAACGAAAAATATTTTAATAGAGCTAGCGGGTGCAAAGTCCAAGTTCACTTCGACGGTCTCTCATGAACTTAGAAGTCCTCTTGCGGCGATCAAAGAGGCCACGAATCTTGTTTTGGATGGTTCGCTGGGTCCTGTGAACGCTGAGCAGGAAGATGTTTTAAGCACTGCCAAAGAAAACATCGATCGCTTGGGCCGCTTGATCAACAATGTTTTGGTTTACCAGAAAATGGAAGCCGGAAAAATGGGATATGACTTCAACAAAAATGATCTGAATGAGGTGGCCCAGGAAGCGCTTAAAAGCGCAGTGCTTTTTTCGGGGAACAGAAAAACGGATCTCGTCATGGAACTCGGAGCTGATCTTCCAAGAATAAAATTCGATAAAGACAAGATCTTTCAGGTCCTGATCAACCTGATGGCCAATGCCTTAAAATACAGCGAAAGCGGGAGTATCACCATTCAAACGTGGCGCGAAGATTACGACGTCCATGTCAGTGTCCGGGACTCCGGCCCGGGCATCAAGCCCGAAGATTTGGAAGGGATCTTTGAACCTTTTGGGATGCTTGGAAATAAACAAAAGAGCGGCACGGGCTTAGGCCTGGCGATCGCCAGGGAGATCGTTCTCGCGCATCACGGGCGGATCTGGGCGGAATCGGAAATAGGAAAAGGCTGCACGTTTCATTTCACTTTACCGCTTTGAGGATACAGGATCTGCATGAAAAAGAAAATCCTTGTGGTCGATGATGAAGCCAGTTTGCTGAAGTTGACGTTGCTTCGGCTGAGCCTATCGGGATATGAGGCCTTCGGGGCCGTGAATGGCCAGGAGTGCCTGGACCTGGCATGCTGTAAAATGCCGGATCTGATCCTTCTGGACATGCTTCTTCCGGTCATGAATGGCGACGAAGCTGCTAAGATAATGAAAAAGGATATAAAACTGAAGCACATCCCTATCATTCTGATCTCTGCGGCGATAGAGACCTTGGAGGCAAGAGCCCGGGAGAGCGGAGCCGATGGCTATCTTTTCAAGCCGTTTGAATCAAAAGAACTGCTCGGTATGGTCGAGAAGCATATTGCTGCTAGCGCCTAAGAGCCCACCCGGCCTGTTTCCCATTCAAATGATGGCAACCGGCAGTTCTTTGCTCAGGATCTTGAAAACTTCCACCTCTCCCGAGGTCATGAGCCAGTTGCGTCCGCCAAACATCTCGGGCGGATCCGTCCTCTGGCGGAAATGTCCTCCAGGCGGGGGAGTTTTTTAAATCCATACAGGCGCTATGGTTACAGCGGACAAAAGTTCGAGTATAATGGTAGCGCCTTTTTATTTTCTAATAAATGGAACTTTCTTTATCCTCGAAGTGTCGAAGTTATTACGAAGTGAACTGTTTTGTCACATGATCATGCGACATGGAGGAGCCTGAAAATGATTAAAAAAATCCTGATTGTGATCTTAATTCTGGCTTGTTTTTTACAACCCTCACAGGCGTTTGCCCATGGCGGGCATGGAGGTTGGCACGGAGGCGGGCATGGGGGTTGGCATGGTGGGTGGGGTTGGGGATGGGGCGCCGTTGGACTCGTTGAAACAGCCGCGTTGCTTAATGCGGCTTATCTCTACGCGCCTTATTATGTAAATGGGGTTCCTTATTACTACGGGAATCCCTATTATGCCGCGGCTCCGGTAGGTTATGTGGGGGTTGCTCAACCTCCTGTAGCCTATGTTCCTGCGAGCGCGCCTGTGGTAACGCCTTATGCGACGGCATCGCCGGCTTCCTCTCAACCACCCGCGGTGGCGAGCGTGAATGATTCCTTTGATATTCACATTCCCAACGGGAATGGCAGCTTTACGCTCGTGACCCTTCAGAAAACCGAAAAAGGATTTATGGGTCCTCAAGGGGAATTTTACACGGATCATCCTACGGAAGATCAGTTGAGAGCAAGATACTGCAAAAAATAGCGGACAAAAATCCGATGAGATTTAAGAAAACAATGCAATTTTTCGTTGCGACCAGCGCAGGATGCCTCAGGGGGGTTCAATTGATGCCTATCGCAAGCACCTTTTTCCAGGCATCACTCGTGATGTTGAAAACATCCACTCAAATAAAATAACAAAGGGAGACTCAAATGATTAAGAAAACCATACTGATCCTGTTGGTTCTATGCTTGCCCATGAGCGGGATCGCTTTGGCGGATTCCGGGTCCTCAGGGCCGGGATATTTTTTGAGCGAAACGGCCATCATTATCGCGGATATTGTTTTATTCCCGTTTCGTTTGATCCGGGATATTTTTGATCCGCAGCCGCTCCCGCCTCGTCCGGTGCTGATGGCTTATCCCTATCCGGGCCAGGTGGTCGTGGCGGCACCTCCGGTCGCGCCTGTTGCTTCTCCAGTAGTTGCGCCAAGCGCACCTTCGCAGTCTGTGCCGATGAATAACCCCCTGGAGATCAATATCCCTAACGGTGACGGCAGCTACACCTCGGTCACTCTTACCAAGACCGACAAAGGATTTTTGGGCCCTCAGGGGGAATTTTATGCCGATCACCCTACCGAAGATCAGTTGAAAGCAAGATACTGCAAAAAGTGATCCATAGAAATTTGAATGAGCAGGACCCGCCGGGAAAATAAAAAACGTATTAAAATCAACTCACCCCTTGAAGGAGGGCCTTAAAATGATGAAGAAAATAATGTTACTCTTGATTCTTGGAATGGCTGTGTTTTTATGCTCGACAGCCTTTGCCCACTTTTGGAACGGTAAGGGCAAAGGAAAGGAGTGTCCCGTGAGTATAAAGAAGGAACACTGCCAATGTCCGATCATGGAAAAGTTCATGAAAAAAGCCCGCTTTCTTTTGGAGTATAAATCCGATATTGGGCTCACGGATGATCAGGCGAAGACCCTCAAGGAACTTAAGTTGCAAATGGAGAAGGACAGCATTCGCCAGAGCGCGGATATGAAGACTTTCCTGCTGGATCTCAAGTCCAAACTCGCAGAAGATAAAGTCGATGTCGAGGGGGCCAATGCCCTCATTGATGAAAACTTCGCCTCAGTTTCTGCCGCTGCAAAATCAAATCTTGCGACTTACGCAAAGTTGAAAAGTCTCCTGACCCCTGATCAGATGACAAAGATGAAGGCGCTTCATGAGCAGATGGAAAAGAAAGAAAAAGAGGAAGAAAAAAATAAATAATTTCTGATTTTGACCGCAAGAAGCTACCGGGATGAACTCCCGGTGGCTTCTTGCCATCTAAAGGCCTTCCACTCAAACATAGCGAAGGGTAGTTCCTTCATCAGGATCTCGATGATTTCCACCTCTCCTCAAAGGTCTTCTCGCGGGAGATGGGTTTCCGGATCGTATTTCCGAGTAAAGACAATCTCCAGGTTGTGTTAAAAGCTTTAAAGCATGAGACAATGCCGCCATGCCTATTCGAATGTTTAACCGTGAACTTGGCTGTCGCATTAAAAAACTCCGGGGAAAACATCATTATACCCAGGAGATGCTGGCTGAAAAGGCAGACATAAGTTCGCAGCATATCCAGCGGTTGGAGGGAAAAACACCTGGTAAATGTTTTGTGACGACGATCCGGAGCATTGCTAAGGCTTTTGGGATGACGCTCTGCCAGTTTTTTGAGGAGATGTAGTGCTCCGATGTGCTTAAAAATGGGCAGTACCCCACCCGGAATGATCCCGTTCCAGATTACTAAAGCAACCCGCGATAAAACAACAAAATGCCCGTGTGATTTCAATTGTTTAACTACGGGCTATTGTCCGGGATGTGCAGTCGAGAGAGCTTTTAGCAACGAGCATGCTTTTGTTAAGATGGAAAAAAATAATAAGCAATGCCCTTACGCGTTCTCTTTCGGATTTTCCTTTGTCTGCAGTTGCCCGACTCGATGTGAGATCCATCGAAAATATGATCAATAACCAGCCCTAAAAGACATTTCCGGAATGACTTCCCGAACAGTTCCCCCTCTCATTCCTTGTCCGTAGTCCCCCTCCTATATCCGGCCGGCCCAAGCGAAACCGCGTTCTGTGAACAACGGCCGGATCGCCAAAAGTTCAATCCGGAAAGCTTCCGTAGGGTTCCGAAATGCGTCCGGCAGAGGGAGTTTTTTATCCATAGAGGCGTCACGGCTGTTGATCATTCAAAAACAGGAGTAACGCCTTTTTAATAAAGATCGTCATTTCCAAGATTTGATCTGCAACTCTTTTTCGAACCATCTATTTATTCGGTTTGATTTTTACACTTTTTGTATTATAACTGGGACCCTGATGGAAAATCGTAAATTTTTCAAACTTACACGCAGAGCCTCCCGAATGCTCTCAGCTATTTTGTTGGGGATCGTCCTGTTCACCGGCGGGGGACTCTGGTTCTTTGAGAATTATGGAAAATTCTGGGCCCATCGTGTCGCGCCCAGGCTTTTTAAACCTAAGATCGTTTTTGTGATCGATGACATCGGCGAACACGACAAATTCAAGAATGAATTAGCTAAGCTTGGCTCTAAAGTGACCTACGCTATCCTTCCCCTTCGTGATTTTTCCATGTATTTTAGTGAGCAAGGAAGACGCGCGCATGCGGATATTATCCTCCACCTGCCGCTCGAAACGGTCCATACCGACAAATTTCCGGGCCAGGGTCTGATCTCGGAAGCCATGAGCGATGGGGAGATCGTGAGCGCCCTGAAACGGGATCTGGCGTCTGTCCCCGGCCATGTCGGCGTCAATAATCATATGGGTTCCAAAGGGACTTCCGACCGGCGGTTAATGACGATCATCCTACAGGAGCTTAAACGGGAGAGGCTGTTCTTTTTTGACAGCCACACCACGCCAAAATCAGTCGCTCCGGAAATTTGTCATGCGATAGGACTGCCGTTTTTGAAGTGCGGCATTTTTCTTGATGACGATAATGCCGTCGCCGCCATTAAAGCCCAGCTCGTGGAACTGCGGAGGATCGCCAAAGATCAAGGCACCGCAGTCGCCATCGGACATTACAGAAAGAACACGCTGGATGCCCTGGCCGAGGAGATCCCTCAACTTGAAAAAAACGGGTTTGAGATCATTTCCCTCAGAAACGTGCTGAAGATCCAGACCGATTGAGGCGGCTTACGGGGAAGGGTGCCGCGCGGAGATCTGGTTCAACAAGGGCAAACGATAGTCCCTTCATCATGATCTTGATGATTTCGACCTCTCCGGAGCTCATCAACCCGTTGCGTCCGCCACAACGCGCTGGACGGATCCGTCCTCTGGCGGAAAAGTCCGCCCAAGAAGGGGAGTTTTCGCCAAAAGGCATTGCTGGTATAATCCTGCAGCGCCTTTTTTGTTTCTTCAAACTTGATGACTGAAGAAGCAGACGGAAAAAGTCGTTTGGGCATAATGTCGCGGCAAGATTTATGAATAAAAAACGACAGGAGGCAAACACGATGGTTAAAAAACCAACCGATATTTTAGAAGAAGAACATCACGTCATCCAAAAAGTCGTTGCTGTGATGGTGGCCCTCTTGGCGCGATTGGAAGAAGGCAAGGATGTGAAGGGAGAGACGATTAATCATGTCGTGGAATTCATGCGCACTTTTGGTGACAAATGCCATCATGGAAAAGAGGAGAACTATTTGTTTCCGCTTCTCGGGAAAAAAGGCGTACCGATGACAGGTTGCCCGATAGCGATTTTGGTCCATGAACATGAAAAAGGGCGTTCCCTCGTTAAGCAACTATCGGAATCAGGCGCGGCTTATGCTAAAAGCGGCGAAACGGCAAAGAGCGTTCTCATCAAAAGTTTGCAGGGCTTGGTCGAACTTTATCCTAATCATATCTGGAAAGAAGAGTATCTTCTTTTTCCGATGACGAATAAAGTTCTTAACGATAAGGACCAAAAAGAATTGTCCGATCAATTTGAAGCGGTTGAAAAAGAGATCGGGCGGGATGTCCATAAACGTTTTGAAAAAATAGCCGAGGAATTGGCGCCAGAAATCTAAAACCGGAAACGGTTGATTTTGTTTTTCGTTCAGTGCGATAGACAATTCACTTTTGGGATGTTGCGGTGCGGTAGTCGCGAAGGACGATGAAACTATGGCAGAAACTCATAAGAAATTTTACAAAATTTTCACCCTCGGGCATTCGACAAGGTCGCTCAAAGCATTCTTAGCTCTTCTGAAAGAGCAGGACATCACCTGCTTGGTCGATGTGCGCACTATCCCGCGTTCACGGCACAATCCCCAGTTCAATCAACCCCTGCTTAGCCGCAAACTCCCTAAAGCGGGTATCCGTTACCAGCCCATGCCCGGCTTAGGCGGATTACGTCACGCCAAGCCCGATTCGATCAATACGGCCTGGCGCAATGCCTCTTTCCGCGGTTTTGCCGATTATATGCAGACGCGGGAGTTCGTTAAAAATCTTCAGCCCCTGATACGGCTGTCCAAGCGGGAACGGGTCGCCCTCATGTGCGCCGAAGCGGTTCCGTGGCGTTGTCATCGTTCTTTGATCGCGGATGCCTTGCTCGTCCGCCGGTTTGAGATTTTTCATATGATGGGACCTAAAAACCTTAAGAGTCATGCGATAACGCCGTGGGCGAAGGTCCAAGGCGTTAAGGTCTGGTATCCCGGATGAATATTTTCAGCATGACCCCATAAAAATTTAGTATCACCCGACCTGGCATGAAGCGATAGCAAACGGCGATCCTTGTTCCATTCGAATCCTTTAAATGAGGAGGAGTTATGACAGATGTCGAAGTGCTTCGGATAGCCTTGGGGAAAGAAGAGAGATCGATCAAAATGTACCAGGGTATGTTGGCAAAGCATCCCAATCTCCAGGATATGATCCTTACGTTGATCGAGGGAGAGCAAGGCCATAAAAGAGTAATAGAAAAAAAGATCTCCGATCTGACAAAATAAAGAATCGGCCGCCATCCGCTTCCGTCTCATGGAGAGAAATAGAGGTTTTGATTTTTTTATTTAATTGGGAGTATAATTCAAAGTAGTCATGCTTTCATAGAAGGAAAGCCGGATCTTTCCTTATGGATTTTCAACCGAAAGGGTCTTCGATGGAACCGCAGAATAATGATGCTGTTTATGAGCGCGTCAAAAAAGATCACGCGGAAAAAACCGAGCAAATGTTGCTCCTAAAAAGCTCCCTGCCTTATCTTAGTGACAAGAAAAAACTGGAGGATATCGCGCAGGTCGTTGATTTTTTCAAGCGAAAAGTGATGGCTCACTTTCAATGGGAAGATAGAGACGTTTTCCCCATGGCCTTAGCCGTGGGGGATCTTGAGTTCAAGAAAATGATCCGTCAGCTGCAGATCCAGCACATCCTTATGATCGGCAATTTCGATGTGTTGGCGGACATCGTTTTGCATCACGGTTTTCATTTCGAAGATGAAAAGGTCAAAAAACAGTTCGTAGACACAGCAAGCGAGATCATCGAAACGATGCTCCAACATGCCCAGATTGAGGATGAGCGTCTCTATGCTTACTTGCGAAGCAAGGGCGTTTCTTTGACTCCAAGTTTTTAAGATCTCGTCCGACCTGAATTTGCTTTTGCCGTGCTGTTTTGAGATGATTTTCCCATGCTCATGCAACGGCAGCTGGCGATCCCTTCATCAAGATCTTAATGATTTCCACCTCTCCAGAGGTCATCAGCCAGTTTCGAAACTCGTCCATGAGAAAAGTTTCTATTCTCTGCAAATAGTAGTTCCCTGACCTACCCCGGGCATCCGTAGCATGAGCCTGTATTCTTGATGGGGCCCGCTTTTCAGATCCCCTGCGGGGTATTTCTATTGGGGGAATCTTGACAAAGTGAGGTTTGTATGGAATCCTTCGGGCAGCAGGACTCCCACCTAGCTTTCTCTGCGGGAAATCCAATAAAACCGGGCGCGAGAAGGAGCCCCATGAAAAAGATGATGGTTTTTTTACTCACCCTCGTAGTGCTTGGCGTATTTGCCGCAGAGGCCTTTGTCTACGCCAATGGACCGCATCCGTCCCAAGACCATCCCACGGTCACCGTAACGTTTCTTAGACGTTAAAGACATAAAGCGGGATGTTGAGAAGGATCTGCCGCAGGGGACCTCTGCTTTCCGGTGTGGCTCCCTTGAGTCCCTGAAACCCGCCTGACTTCTCCCTTTCTCCACCCATGCGTTAACAAACAACAACCGCTCCGAAAAGTCTTCGTCTATACCATCGCAGTTTTCCTCGTAAAACCCGCCTAGCCAGTCCGATCGACTCAGCTTATAATGTCCTCCAATCAAGGGAGGCTCACCATGATCAAGAAAATATCCGTCCTCGCAATCTTGCTTCTTCTGACAGTTTTCTCCGCTCCACACGCTTATGCCGCTCCGAACTCTGCGGATGCAGCCGCCACGGAAGTGATTGTTGCGAAGCAGCCCCTTGAGATCAAATCCCAAGACAAAGTTGAGTTGGAGGTTCTCGCCAAAGTCCAGCTTAAAGGCGGCGAGAGCAAAGAGTCCGAATATATTGATGTAAGCGGATATGAACAGGTGACGCTTTTTGTCGAAACTTTTCCGGAATCCATTTTCACCGAAGAGTTGACTAGGCCCATGTATGAGCTGAACGCCTATTTCTCGATGACGGCGTCGACGACGAAGCATCGTGCGATGGGAGGTGAGGAAAAGCGGCTGGTGGATCAAGGCGTTCAGGAGTTTGGTGCTTATCTTGTCGGAGACAGCGTCGAAGGGCATTCGAATTTCACGAAACTTACCACAGGGCTGACAGCGGGCCGGGCGCTTCACACGCCTGTTTACGGAAAATATTTACGTGTGACGATCGCCAACAGAACGCCGGGGAAAACTTCCAGTTACCGCGTGGTTGCCTATTTCAGACGCTAATATGAGAGAAAAGTTCGCGTGCGTGCTTCTTGCCGCAGGAAGATCCATTACGGAAAAGAATTTGCAGTTTAAAGACTCAGCTGTACGATTCAATCTGTTTTAGAGAAACTCACCTGGCCCCCCTCCCGGACGTCCTGTGCCCTCGCCCCGGGTCCCTATCTAAACGTTCCTGAGTCGCTATCCCGCCTAAAGTTTTTCCTCGCAGAGGCGCGTTTTTGCGGGGTAGAAAAAAGTCAGAAAAAAGAATCATGGGGCTCTGGGCCGGCAAGATTTTGATATTTATACTTTCTTTGTTTTCCGGAGTCATAAAAATAAAAGCTCTGCGAGGCACAAAAAGTTCTTCATAAGGAGGTGGGTTATGAACGGCATCTGCCAATCAACGATTAAATTGATTTTGACAGGAGTGCTCGTGTTTTTTTCAGGCAGTATGTCTTCGGTCCCCACCGGGTTCGCAGACCCAAGCCCGGGTCACGCAGTAGTCCCCCAGAGTACAGGCGGCATGGATACCGCCACGGTTTTGGGAGGGGGAGCTTTGCCGGCGCTCGAAGGAGATTTTGAACACAAAACCGTCCATCCGGACCGATCGGTGACTTTGGAGATCTTTAACGAAAAAAAGGTCCGGACGGCAAAACGTTTTTTAAATGCGTCGGGACAGCTTGTGGAGGAATGGTTTTTTAGTCCGTCGGCGGGTAACCGCATCCTTCGTTATAAGATCGTGCATTATAATAATATGGAGCTGCTCGATGAGCGCGTCGCTTTTTGGGATTATGATGAAAAAGGCGGTTACGTTAAAAATAATCAGGTCTACGATTCAAAGCGGCATTTGACCAATTCTTATGTGGAGTATGCCGGGCCGAACGGCATCAAATTCAAGGAAGAATGGTTCGACCCCGAAGGCCGTCTGACAGACAGGAAAACATGGGACCCTGACACCGGGGCGCTGTTGTCGAATGTCGTCCCGAAAAAACTTGAGAAAAAGCAAGAGATCCCCGGGCCTTTGGATGAAACGGGTACGAAATCCGATGAAGGGGCGCTTGTCCCTAAGGCTATGCCGGTGCTTCATCAAAAAGAACGCCGGACGGCGCAGCCGGACGGAAGCCTGGGCCTTGAGATCCTGGATCCCCAGGATCGAAGAACGGAAAAAAGCCTCATGGATAGCAAGGGGCACCTGATCGAACGTTGGATCTTCGACCCGGACGCTAAGGGCCGGATCATGGGCTATGAATCTTATGAGTACCGTAAGGAAAAACTTCAACAATACCGTATCGCGGAATGGCATTACCAGGCAAACGGCGAAAGGGTGAAGGTCAACCGCATCTTTGATAGTCAAGGGAAACAAACCGGCGGACTCGTGGAGTACGAGAATGCTCAAGGGAAAAAGCTCCAGGCGGACTGGTATAACTCCAAGGAAAAACTGGTGATGCGGAAAAGCTGGGACCCGGAAAACGGCGCCCTGAAAACGCATATGCTCGTCACGTACCTTGTCGGAGGCTTGCAGCGCCGGACTTTTGTGGACGCGAAGGGCCAGAAGCTATCGGAAAATCTTTACACGCCGGGAGGCAGGCCGCTGGGTTTTGGGGGTGTGGTCCTGGGAAATGGCATTCCCTCATCTGCGGACCGTTTCAGCGATATTAAGGACCGTGACCGTGAGATCAGTCGCCCCCTAGGGAGAAAGACATAGCCCTCCTGATCGACGGGATCTTATTTACGCCACAGAACCATGGATAAGTTTGTCCCCGCAAGCTCAGACGGGCAGTGCCCCATCCGCTGCCTCCTATCATTAGAAGATATTTATCACTCCTGAGTCGACTTCCTCCAAAATTTTCTCCTCTTTCGATTTTCTTTTCGTCCTCCCGGAGTTAGGGTTGAGACAGCCAAACAGGAAAAAAGTTTTAAAGGAGGAAGCCATGCAGAACATTCAGGTAGCACCCCAGGCGACGGAAGGCACGTGGATCCAGATCACCTTCACGCTCGATCCCGCGCATTACCAAAAGCTTTGGGACCGGGCCGAAGAAGAACACCGGACCCGTTCCGATGTTGTCCGCGAAAGCGTCGTCGGATTTTTGGAAGAAATAAAAAACAAATCTTGAAAGAAAAAAACATCTGTGGAACGAAACATAGGAAATCTGTCATGAAACGTTCCTTTTCATTCTCTCTTCGATTGATTGCGTTTTGCATTACATTGATCTTTGGCTGGAACCAGATCGTTTGGGCGGGTGAGATCCTTCCGCGGGAATATCAGCCAAATCCGAATCAGCCGGTCGTGGCTATCACTTCCGTTTCAACCAATTCCTCCAACCCGACCGTCCAACCTTCCACAACAATAGATTTTTTAACGAATAAGCAAGGTCCTTTATCATCCGCGACTCAAGACATAGCTGAAACTGTTCCCCAGGCGATCGCTTCTCCGGACACCACTCACTATGAATATGAACGTTATGATTTTCAAGAAGCGCTTGATCTTTTAAGGCTTGAATTTGCAAGTGCTGTGATTGTGAAAGAAATTTCAGCCGAAGATTTGAAGAAACTTGCCGAGTTGCCGTTTGAAACTGGCGTTATCGTGCTTCACGGCGAAATCGTTTTATTCACTTCGGGGAGCGCGGATGAGATAGGCGTTCTACCTGCAGCGAAGGAACTGGCCGGGAAAGCTAACCTGATTTCACATACGCATAGCAGCATTTATTCCAACGAAGGTCCGAGCGGTGAGGACATTAACGAGGCCATTGCAGCTCCGGGCGAGGAATATGTGATCACGCATACCGGGGTCTATGCGTATGACAACAAAGGGATTTTGAATAACAGTAATCTCTATGGCTATGATCAGTTTCTTTCAAAGTTTAAGGAAGCTTTGGAGGCTTCAAAAACGGAACAAGATCAGATTGAGGCGAGAAAGGATCTTAATCAGTTTGTTGAGGCGCAGGATGAGTATAACCGCGCTCAAGAAGACGAACGCGAAACCTTTCGTATGGGAGGGACTCTTTCTTACGCATCAGGTCTGACCTCGGCAAATGTCACTGCTTTGCCTGGTAGCCCGTATCCTTACGTTACAACCGGCTCCAGTGTTGCCACCAAGCTTTCCTACAGCATTTCAACCCTGAAATTTTCGTTTGTCTACAGTGTTCCCGGAACTACGGATAGCTCAGGATTCACGGTTTCCTTTGATAATGCGACGACGCCAGAGATCGAATCGTGTGACATTTCACTTTTAGAGGACCTCGTTTTCGGATTAAAAGGCCCCGACACGTCACTTAGCTTCGAAGTGGTTGATATCAACAATATCAAGGATACGTTCACCTTGACGGGGATATCGAATAATTCGGAGCGGTTTTGGAAGATTCCTGTTGCCGCGATTGCAAAGACGCTTGATAAAGCAAAAATCAAATCCATGAATTTTATAGTGACACAGGCGAACACCACTTCCACCACTCGCACGGGCACCCTGGTGATCCGCAGCTACGGGCTTAATACGGACGTGCCTTCGGCGCCGGTTGTGACTACGGGCTTTCCCGCGGTCACGAAAGAAACTTCGATCACAATCTCCGGCACTAAAGAAGCTAACACCTCAATCCTGATTAATGGCGTGGAGATGGTGGCGCCCAACAGCTCCACAACCTGGTCCGCGACGAAGAACCTCACGGTCGAGGGGAACAACACGTTAAGCATTACCTCAAAGAATTCGATCGGCCTTGTCAGCCTGGCTACAAGCATTACGATCAAGCGGGACACGGTGATCCCCACCGGTTCCCTCAATATTAATTCAAGTGCTGCCACCACGGCGTCCCCAAACGTGACATTAAATCTTTCCGCCGCTGACGCAGGAAGCGGTATTGACAAAATGAGTTTTTCCACGGACAACGTGAACTGGACTGCTCCCGAGGCCTATGCAACTACCCAAACTTTTGCGCTTCCCGTCGCTGACGGTCCTCAGACGGTATACGTCAAATATTACGACAAGGTTGGGAATGCGAGTAATGTCTACAGCAAATCCATTATCTTGGATACGACGGTTCCCGCCGGATCGATCGATATTAATTCCGGTGCGCTTTATACCGTTTCAACTAGCGTGACCTTGAATCTTTCCGCGGGTGATTCTGGCAGCGGAATCGGTAAGATGAGCTTTTCAACAGACAATGTGACCTGGACAACGGCGCAAACTTACAACGCCACGAAGTCCTGGACCTTTTCATCCGGCGACGGCAATAAGACCGTTTACGTAAAGTATTACAACAAGGCTGGTAATGTAAGCGCGGTCTATTCGAAATCCATTCAGCTCGATACCACAAAACCAGCCGGCACAATCAACATTAATGACGGCGCAACTTACACATCGTCTCCAACCGTGACTTTAAATCTTTCCGCCACTGACGCGGGAAGCGGCATCGATAAAATGAGTTTTTCCGAGGACAACGCGAATTGGACGACGGCCGAGACCTACGCAACCACCCAAACCTTTACGTTCTCTGCCGGCGATGGTCGTAAGACGGTGTACGTGAAATATTATGACAAGGCCGGCAAGGCCAGTTCTGTTTATTCGAAATCAATTGTTCTCGACACGCTTCCGCCCACCGGGATCGTGACTATAAATAGTGGCGCGCAGTACATCAAACAGACGGCTGTGACCTTGAACCTTTCGGCCGCGGATGCGGGGAGTGGCTTGTCGCAAATGAGTTTCTCATCTGATAACGTGACCTGGACAGCAGCGCAAACTTACAGCGCCTCAAAGTCCTGGACCTTTGCATCCGGTGATGGGAACAAAACCGTTTATGCCAAATTCATGGATAAATTCGGGAAGTGGTCTAGCCCTGTTTCTGTGACCGTGCTTTTGGATACAGTGAAACCGACCGGGACAATCGATATCAATTCGGGCGCTGCTTATACGAATTCAGAAAATGTGACTTTAAACCTTTTGGAAAGCGATTCTGGAAGCGGGATCGGCGCCATGAGTTTTTCAGTGGATAACATGACATGGACCGCGGCAGAAACTTATGCGACCTCAAAGGCTTTTACACTATCCACTGACGATGGCCATAAAACCGTTTACGCAAAATTTTTCGATAAGGCGGGAAATGCCAGCCTCGTCTATTCAAGCGCCATTACGCTTGATACGATCCCGCCCGCGATCATAGTGACGAGCACGGTACCAAACTTAACGAAGAATCCGACCCTGATTGTGGACTACACGGCAGATGGTGTCGTAAAGCAGAAAGCTTTCACATTAGCAGAGGGCGACAATATCGGACTGGCAATTACGGAGGTGGACGCTGCGGGAAATATCCAGAAGGTCACGTTAGCGAAAGTTGTACTGGATACGATCGCGCCAGTGATTGTGGTAACGAGCACAGTCCCGACCCTAACAAAAAGTCCGACGTTAGTGGTGAATTACACGGCAGATGATGTTGTAAAGCAGAAAATCTTTACGTTTTTGGAAGGCGATAACACAGGATTAACGATTACGGAATCGGATGCTGCAGGCAATTCGCAGACGATCACACTGCCAAAGGTAGTACTTGATACAGTTCCTCCTGCAGTCGTAATAACAAGTTCTGTGCCAAGCTTGACGAATCAACCCGTGCTGGTCGTGGACTATTCGGTGGACGGCGTAGCGAAGCAGAAGACTTTCACACTTGCTGAAGGTGATAATACCGGCCTGACAATCACAGAAGCAGATGCTGCGGGAAATATCCGGACGATCACGCTGGCGAAGGTGGTGCTTGATACGGTTCCGCCTGTGATCGTTGTAACGAGCCAGATTCCTAGCCTGACGAATCAAGCCGCACTCGTGGTGGATTACACGGCGGATGGGATTGTGAAGCAACAGATCTTTACGCTCGCGGAGGGTGACAATGACGCGTTAACCATCACGGAAGTGGATGCTGCGATGAATACAAGGACAGTCCTCCTATCCAAGGTGATGCTGGATACAGTTCCCCCCGCGATCGTGATCGATCCCGCGACACCCAGTTTGACAAATACGAATACGTTCACTATCAGCTATACCGCAGATGGTACGTCGAAATTAAAGACCTTTACTGGTCTAACAGAAGGGGAGAATACACTTGCCGTTACAGAAACCGATCTTGCGGGGAACATAACGACCTTGACCCATAGCGTAACCTATACGCCTTCCACGAACACGACCTTTCCCGTTCTTGAGTTTCGTTCTCCTCAAATCGTTACAACCTCGAATTATGAATTGGTTTATGCCGTGGATGGAACGGAAAAAAGAGAGATCTACGCTTTGCAAGAAGGCGCGAATCTTCTTACGATCGAGGAGCCCAACGCTTCCGGTAAAGTAACTGCGCATTATCTGGTGGTGCTCAACGCGATTACCGACCCCGTTTTCCCGGCAAAAGAGACCGAACTCATTTTCAATCTGAACGGAACCGACGCTACGCTCGTTAATCCAAGCTTCGACGCTTCAGGATTGATCCAAGGGGGATGGATCAAATCCAAGAATGGAACTGCTTACCGGCTTTCGGGAGGCCTGCTCTCGGAGGAATTTCGGCCCGATAGCACGCATATTTATTATGATTCCTTGGGACGCATTCATTCAAAAATAGATAAAAACGGCAAGATTACCAATTATCAGTATAAGGTCAACAGTGCAGGCAATTTATTAAGCACGCATATTGAAGAAGGAAATGATCAGGTTGATCTGGATAGTAACGGTTTAGCCCTCTTCTGGAAAAAAGGAGACGGCACCGAGTTTTCCTTCGATTCCGGCCGTCTGACCAAGATCAAAAAGGACGCAGGCGAATACCCCTATCATCTCCGGCAAGTAGGCAGCGAATGGATCTCCGAATCGATTAATCCCTTACCTGCCGATTCTTCTTATCCCGCATCGCTTCATTACACATCTGATTTAGCGCTTTCTCAAACAGTGATGCCGGACGGAACCATTTATCAATTTGATCTTTCAGGTGCGGTGACCCGCGTGGTGGACTCTACCGGCAAAGAAACCCTTTATGATCCCGAGAAGGATTTGTTCGGCGCATTCCATAGCTTTTCAGTAACCCGCGACGGCATTACAAGAGTTTACGGCGAGCAGGGTAAGCTGACTCAATTGAAAGATGCGGACGGAACGGTCTTTACAATCGATCAGGACAAGGTCGTCACGATTCAAAAACCGGACGGGACCTTATACCGGGACCTGGCTTATGACGCGACAGGAAATCTGCAAAATGCTTTAGTGAAACTACCGGACGGAAGAGAGCTTGTTATCGCGAATCAGCAACTGACGCAGATCAAGGCGGTCGACGGAACGATCCTTGAAATCCAAAATGACAGACCAGCCCGATCCCTGACCGCTGACGGAAGAGTCTATCAGTACCATGAGTCGACGGATGCAAACGGCAACCCCGTTTTTATCGGGGATTTAACGGAATTTATCAACGACAAAGGAAACCACGTTTTCGTCGCAAACGGTCGTGTCAACGGTATGGAAGAAACCCGCAACGGTGTGCTGATCAAGACAGGATTTACTTATGACGGTTCGGGGAGGATCATTGAGGCCGTCATCGATCAAGACGGTGTTCGGACTGCGCGGTTTGTCTATGACTATCAGACTAGTGGAACCGTCGTCACGAACGATGTGAGATCGATCCGTTATTACGACTCGGCTGGGAAACTCATGAAACTGACCACGCCCCGTGGGGAGGAGTACTCGTTTAGTCAGATTACAGATCCGAGCGGGGCTGTTACTTTCCTTCAAATATTGGTAAAAGTCGTCAGCCAACTCGAAGGGACGATCAATTATCAAAATGGGAAACCGGTCCGGATCGTCCGGCCGGACTCGATCGAAATAAAGAATATTGTTCTCAATCTCGGCGGCTCGCTTCTCAGTGCCGTATTGGTCTATCCCAGCGGCGCGGAAGGTCTTATCGAAGCGGGCGAGCTGAAACAAATTATTGAAACAGACGGAACAAAGAAAGAATATGCGGCCGGTCTTCTCCAGAAGATCACTCTTCCGACTTTTGAAGCGATGAACTTCAGTTATACGTTCGATGGATCGGGAAATGTCACCACCGTCACCGTTCAGGACGGTTTAGGCTCCAGGACCTATACGGCGGCGGGGGTTTTGAGTTCTGCGGTCGATCCGAGCGGCGATATTTTTACTTATGATGTTTCGGGAAATTTGATCAAAGTCAAAACGAACGCTAATGAAGAATTTAATTATTCAGGCCAAACTTTATCTTCGATCAAGTTTTCCACAGGGGAAATGCTGACCGGCATTGTTCTTGATACGAACGGCAATCTTGCGAGCGGGACGTACGATCCCAAGGACGGTTCACTCTGGACGATTGCGGGCGGCGCGATAAGCCAGATCCGGGATGTAAGCGGAAATACTCTTTATTACTCAGGAGGACATGTCACTCAGATCGTCAAAACGAATGGCGATCGGATCACCTACAGTCCCTCCGGCCAGATCACTCAGATCACTTGGGCGGACGGTTCTCGAGCTCGTCAAATTACCACCAATTCTCAGGATGCTCTCGTTAACGCGATTATTTACTCACCTTCATTTGACAGCGCGGTGTTGAGTTCGGCGCTTGCCGGGATAGGATCTAATGAAAGACCGCTGGTAAACGGGAGTCTTCAAACTCCGGGGCCGCAGGTCAGGACTGCCGGTAAGTTTTTTGACTTTAACGGGCTTTATTGGCGTGAAGTTAATTCGACCACGCTGCATGGCTCGAACCAAAATTATATCCGTATCAAGATGACCGGTTCAAACGTGACAGTCAAATTCTACTCCTCTTCAAGCATTTCCTCTCTGTTCAACCAGCAAACTTATCAGTCTGTGGCGGGGTCCCCTTACGTCTATATCCCGCTTCCCGATCTTTCCACGAACTATATTTACGCAATCGAGATTTCTCCAAAAGCGAATGCCACGGTGGATATCACGGACACTCCACTTGCCTGCTCGAGTGCAAATTATCAGCCAGTGGCGTGGGTCAATACAGCTACATCTTTCGTAAATCAAAAGACGGCTCCCGGTTTTCCAGCAAGAATCGGCGTAGCTCTGTCTAAAAAGTCGGCCTTGGAAAGCAGCTCTCAAAATTTTACTGCTGCTGAAAATTTCAACTCATCTAAAGTGAGTGATGGCCAATTTCAAATAACCAGTCTCAAGAACGGAGTGCTGCAAGCGCGACTATCGCCGGACACTGTTCTCTCGGCTGTTTATGACCGGAATATGAACCTCCTTTCCGCGGTTCACAGCGATCCTGCTTTTGATCCTTCGGTAGACGTAAACGGAGCATGGAAAAAATCGGTGTCAGGCTGGGAGGATGCCGGATTTGAATTTGCGCCCGCGGTCACTACACCGTCCGGGGACGTTCCGCTTAAGATCGAATATACCTCAAATGGCGGAAATGCAACGGTGTCTTTTCAAAACGCATCCCAGGCCATCTATCAAAACGATCGCATTGAGACCATCATCACTCCGGAAGGGAAGGCCGTTCATTACTCTTATGCTGCCGGGTCCAGTGATGTCAATCGGGTGATTTTTGATCCCGATCAGATCGATCCCGAAACGACCGAAGTGAAATACGAGTACGGAAAAATACGCGAGATCAGAAAAGCCGGGGTGCTTATTTATCTTTACTCCTACGAGTTCAACGAAATAGGGGACGAGATCACCGTGATTGAAGATACGGTGGAAAATCAGATCCGTCGTTTCTTGAAAGGCAAACTCATCTCGATCAACAATATAAATAGTGGTTTTCAGACGGCCTATGATTACGACGGCTCCGGTCGGATCGCAAAAGCGGTCACCTTTCGTTCGGGCCGCATTTTCGGTTCATTTGCTTACGCTTACTCCGGCGACGATACCCTGATCACGGAAGAAGCGACAGGCATTTCGAGGCGTTACGGCGCTGACGGGTTCTTGAAAGAACTGATCACGGCCAAAGGCGAATATTATAAATATTCCGTTCTTTCGGACGGGCAAGCCGAGGATCTCCTGCTTCAGGAACTGGTGAAGATCGTAGATTCCCGCGGCACGATCGAATACAGCAGGGAAAAACCCGTCGAGATCATCACCACAGACGGCACCGTGATCAAAAACCTGATCGTTCAATCTTTCGTGGACGAAAATCATATAACTCAAATGGTGATCCAGCGGGCCGAAGTACATCTGCCAGTTCCAGACGGAAGGGTCGCTTTGATCGAGAACGGGAAAGTGTTTTATATGAGCTCTCCAGGCGGAGAGATCCAGGAATTTGAGAATGGATTTTTGGAAAGATTGATCAACGCCCAGAGCGAGATCACGGATCTTATTTATACGAGAAACGCTTCCGGGGAGATCGAATCAATCGGCGTTGAGGACAAAAACGGTCAGAGAATTTATGATAAGAACGGCCTATTGATCCGTGCGGTTCTTCCGGACACCACGCAGATCGATTATGATGCAAACGGCCGCTTGCTCCGGCTCCAGACTCCGGGCGGAGAAATCTGGGAATACTCCTCAGGAAGTTTAAGTTCGGTGACCTTGACGGGGGGTGGCGGAAAGATTGAGCAGATCGTTTTAGATGCGGCAGGAAACGCGCAATCCTGCATTTACACGAAGGACGGTATCGTTACCACCCTTCAAAACGGCGTTGTTACCAGCAAAAAAACGTTGGATGGCACTCTTTTCTTCTACGGCCCTTCCGGGAAAGTGTCCGAGATCCGGAAACCGGTGGGTGCGGGTTGCGACCGATTGATCTATGACGCGAACGGAGTTTTGACCGCGGTTGAACGCGCAGACGGTTCCCGAGCGCGTCAGATCACTGTTGATTCTCAAGACAACCTGGTCAACGCGATCATTTACGCGCCTCTATTTAACGGAGCGGTATTGAACGCAGCGCTTCCCGGGATCGGGTCCAAGGAAAGACCGCTGGTGAACGGGGTTCTTCAAGCTCCAGGGACGCAGGTCGGGACTGCTAATGAGTTTTTTGATTTCAACGGTGATTATTGGCGAAGCGTTAATTCAATCCCGTTACACGGTGCGAATCAAAATTATCTCCGGATTAAAATGACGGGTTCGAATTTCACGGTGAGTTTCTACGCCACGAATTTCACGAACTCTCTTTTTAGTCAGCAAACTTACCAATCCGCAGTCGGGTCTCCCTATGTCTACATTCCACTTCCCGACCTTTCCGTAAAATATCTTTACGCGATCGAGATTTCTCCCAAAGGGAATGTTGCGATGGATATCACGGATGCTCCGCTCGTCTTTTCGAGTGGGGATATGCCCGCCATAGATTGGACCGGGATCGCAATCGCGTTTAAGGATCAAAAAGACAGGCCGGAAGTGCCGTCGATCATCAATGAGACGCTTTTGAAAAAGGCGGCTCTTGAGACCCAGGCCGCGGCCCAATTCTCTCTCCGGTCGCCGGATCAGCTTGATGAAGGCCAAGCGCAGACGCTCTATAATTCAACTCTCGGCATCGTGAAGGGTGCGGTGCTCGACCCTGAAACGATCATCGCGGCGGCTTATCGGGCCTCTGACAGCAAACTCTTGATGGCCGCCCGCGCCAATAACACCGTGGCGCACTACGTCGATGATCAAATCGACTACGTTACGGACTTGGACGGGAATTTGCTTATCGATCACGAGTATGACGCCTCCGGGGATCTGATCGCCGTCCATCTCATTGATGCAAGGAAAGAACTAGAGGAACAGATCATCGCCGCTCAGACGCAAGTTTCGCGTCAGGAAACGGAAGCATTGATGACGCTTGCCGTTGAGCGCGGTTACGCGATCGAGGCGATCCAGAACAAATTGAACGAAGGCTTGGCTGCGATCAACGCCGAGCGTGAGAGAATTCGGCAGCTCAGTTCTCAGAAGGTCTGCCATACAATCCTGTTTTTTAAATCTTGCGAGAACGTTCAAGTTGATGTGAGCGCACCTCTTTCGGAATTGGATCGGATGGAGAAGGACCTCCGCGAACAAACGGTCGGGGCGCTTGCCGGACTGGATACCGTCGTGGCCCAGAAGAAAATGGAGATAGAAACAGATGCCAAGACAGCATTTGTCGAGTTGGAGAAACAGCAGCTGGTCACCTACCGCGAGATCCTGAAACAAGAATTAAGCCCCGTTCTTTTCCATCACTACCGAAAGATCCTCGGAAGAGACCCGTCCGAAGACGAGATCAATGCATGGATTGAGCGCGAGATCGGAGACGATCAAGTGAGTCTCTTTTCATTAGAGAAGGTCGTCGAGGCTCGCGGATTGAATTTTACAGGAGTTTGGATGAATTTTGATCAGCTGAAAGCGTTGTCGGGTTTGTCTCAAGAGGGCGTTTTAGCCTTTCTTAAGGATGTCGGTTTTGTGATGGTGACAGACGTGAGCGGCGGGAATGTGACTTTTGTCCAACGGAGTCTTGGCAACCGGACCCAGGAACTGAAGATCGAGCTCGTGCCGTGGCTCGACGCAAACGGGGTGCCGATTCCGGATGCCGGTGGCAATATCATTTATATTGAAAGATATGTCTTCGTTCCCAAAGATGACGGCTTTGGCGGAGAAAAAGTAACCGTGACTGAAAGCGAGTTCTTGAGCCGCTGGCTTAAGGAAAACAGCCTTCAAGGAGCGGTGTTCACCGATCAGCCGCTCGCGCCGGGTTCCGTTCTGATCACGGCCGATGAGGCGAAAGCCATCTCCGGATTATTTTCCTGGGATATCCTTGTGGAATATTTCAAATCAGCGTTTGGGATCGATCCTGAACGGGCCAATGTTCCGAAACTTGCCGGCGAATTGAGCGGCAGTGAAGAATACAGTGCCCGTTTGGAGCAAGTAAACGCGATCAAAGCGGCGGTCCGGGATTTTCTGGAACAGTATCTCGCGTCAGACGAAGCGGAACGTTCTGCCAAGATACGATCCTTGGGTCTGGCTTTGGATGAGGTCATCTCCGTCACGGCTCCTGAAATAGAAACGATCCTGGCCTGGCTCGATTCCCGAGACCTTCATTTCGGTCATTCCGCCTTTTTCGCGATCCAGCAGTTGATCGAAGAAGGCAACGTTCACGCGACGCTTTTTGATATCGCCCGCGAAGCGATCCTGATTGACATTATGATAGGCGTGATCCATCCGCTCACGACCGGGGATCTTGAGCTTTCCCTTTTCGCCCTCAACCGGGTTGCCGAGAACCGGAACGTACTCTTAACCCCCGCCAAAGTCACTTTTGATGAACTCAAGCGCGAAGTTGCCCTGGGCAAAGGGGTTTTGGTTCATATGAATGGCAACCATTATGTTGTGGTCACGAAAATCGAACTTGCGGCACAAATAGACGAAAACGGCGATCCGGTACTAGATGAACAAGGCGCTCCCGTCATGATCGAGGTGGTGACCTATATCGAAAAAAACGTGGGGCCGTCAGGCGAGGCGCAAACGCTTGCGCGATCGGAATTTGAAAAAATATGGATGGTGACCGTAGAGGGCGAGGGGATCGCGCTAACGCCGACGCAAGTTTCGAACAACGCCAAGATCATGACGGGCCGGGAGACGCAGCAGATCACAGGCGCATTCTTCGGTTTCATCTTCGGAATCCTGAAGAAGATCTTTGATACGGTGATCCAGGTGGTGAAGGCTGTTTTTGAAGCGGTGAAAACAGTATTGCGTTATGTCGTCGATCTTGTGGTCGATGTGGTCCGGTCGCTCACGGATTTTGTGTTGGAGCTCGGGAAAAGCCTCGTCTCGTTCGGTCAGTTCTTTTTTGAGGCTGTTCGCTTTGTCGGGGCCATTTTGAGCGGGGATCTGAATGGTGGGTTTCAGTCGCTTCAGCGAGCGGTTGGTCATTTTGGGAATTTCTTGTTTTTTGCTGCAGCGGGTGGATTTCTCGGGTTGGCCCCGCTTCAAGTAATCGGTTTCCAAGTCTTAAGCATCGCCTTGAGTAAAGGGACCGGCATCGTTCTGGATAAGATCGGAATCAAAAGCCCGGTGATTAAAAACCTGATCGGCAGTTTCATCACGGGCGGGGTATTTGGCTTTGCCGGTGGTCAGATTGGATTGGGAACCACGTTTTTAAACTCCGCCGTGGCCAATCTTGCCATGTCGGGCGTTAATGAGCTTGCCCTGCATATCGGTCTTCCTCCCCCAATAGCAACGAACCTGGGCATTCTTGCGAGTATTATCACCGGCTCCGTGGAAGGCGGGGCAAGTCTCCCGGAGGCTTTCAAGACCGTCGCCCCGGACCTGATGAAAGAATTAACCCTCTCCGGTGTCTGGGCCTTGGGAAACGCCCTCGGCATCGACCCGCGTCTGACCTCACTCATATCTCTGCCACTTGGAGCCGGTGTCGGTGTTGGTTTTGACAGTTTATTTCATGCGAACACGATCAATTTCACCAGTCTTTCCGCTGCGATCAAAAACGGTTTTGCCGCCGGTGCGAAGTCGATAGGATTCGATTTTGGAGGCGCGACAAGTAATCCAATTTTCGGTTCGCTCCTGAGTGGAAATATTTTAAGTTCTATAGGGAGCGCTGTGGGTAGCGGAAGTCTCTTCAGCAGCATTCTGGATATTCTCAAAATGGCGGTCTTCACCCCATTTAACGCCGTGAACAGCATTATCCAGACAGCGCTTCAGGGGGTACGCGATTTTGCTTCTTTGATCCAGGAAAAAAGCCTTGCCGGGGCGTTGGAATCGATGGTGACATCCATTTTTAGTCGCCAGACAATAGAGAAATTGTTAAGTTTCGGGGGTATCGGAGGATTCATCGGTTCTGCGGCAAAGATCCCCGCCACGCTTAACGGACAAAGCGTCCTGGAACAGAAACTCGACGGCACAGCATCTCTTTTTTATGACCTTGCGGGCAATTTTATCGGTAAAAAAGAAAATGGTGTTACGCAACTCGGCACTTTTGGTTTCGATGCTGCCGGCAAATGGGCCCTTCTGTCCGGAACTTTCATCAGTAATGTCGTAGCCGATTGGGCATTCGCCGGAGAGGTGAGTAATGGCCAACTCAAAAGAGGGAAACTTTATCAAAATGGAGCACTCATGGGTGAATTTGAACCAGAGAACAATGACGGGACGATCATTATCGACGGTAGTCACCCCGATGCTCAGCAATTTGATTCTTCGCCAAGCTTTTGGAACATGGTTTTCAAGTTTTTGCCGATGGCCATGGATTTTGTGTTCAAAAACGGACTTCTACAACAGGTTAATACTCAGGTCAACACGGGAAACGGAGCGTCGCAGAATGACTCCGGAGATCTTTATGCTTTGGCTAACGGGATTGATAACGATTCGGGAGGTGTGCCGGCTTATATAACAAATTTGGAATATGATCTTTTCCAAAAAAGTAATCAGACGATTGTCCCGCGAGAAGATACCTTGCCTATCGAACTGTATCACTCAACTATCGGTGATGATGTGGTCGACGGTGGCATCGATATTCTTAAGTGGGTTCTTGAATCACAGAGCGGTAGCTTCCATTCGCTATTAGTTATAGATGTAATGCGACAACTTGCTAGCAATGTACAAGCCATGGTGCGACCCATCGTCGGTATGGGATTTTCAGGGGGATTGCTTCCGCTGGTTGAAGGCCTGGCCACAGAGTTTTATAATGTCAAAAGTCTTGTTGGTCTTGGTGCGGCAACGTTAAGTTTAGCATCGTCAGAGTTATTAAATGTGGTGCTTTCTCTCATTGATTTTGCACAAAGCAGTATTGGGAAAGTGCTCGGATGGCTTACGGGCGCTTTGAATGCGATGCTAAAATCCCTTTTAGGGAAGCTGCATCTCGATGTGCTGAATGTCGGACATTTAGCTGACGAATTTGTGGATTTGGTATCCAGAGGTTCAAGCTTGGCAATAGACAAGCTGCGTGAGATCATCAGTGTGTTGCCGAAAGTTCCAGCATGGAATTTCCCGACACTGGCCAATCGTGGAGCCGAGACATTCGTAAATATCTACGGGACAAAAGATATTCTTTACCAGACAGGCATTGCTGGATATCGGGATAGTTTGTTCGGATTTTCTGTGGATGGCGTCATCGGTCCCAATGGAGAAATTACACGACAGCTTTTTAATATTGAAATTGTGGGGGCCGAACATCTTTACTACATGAAGCGCAATGATCTCTCAGATCCCGGATGGAATACCACCGTCAGCGATTTTGTAACACGGTTGATGTTGAAAGCTGATTCTACTGAAGAACTGTCATATTTTCTTACATGGCCACCTCTCGAGTATGACGGTTGTTTTAGCTATGAAAATAATCGCTGGGTAATTAGATTGCCGGGTTGGCAAACAAGGGAACAAACGTGAAGCGACTAGTTGTATTGCTTATTTTTTTATTTCTTAATGTTGTTCCTATCGTTTGGTCAGAGGCTATTCCGGATGATGACTTATGGAAGGCTTTTCGTCAGGACAAACTTGAGAGAGAAGGGCAGTCATTTCTCAAACAAGGTTTTTACGACGAAGCGCTTTCAAAATTCAAAGAGGCGGATAATCCCGCCCTTAAGATGAAAGCCTTTCAAGATTCTTTAGTGAAAGGGTTAATTGTTGAAACATATTACTTGGAAGGTGAATATGAAAAAGCTTTAGACGTCTTGAACCCTATGGTCAAAATGAACCCTACGCAATGGAATTGGCAGAACGAAAAAACAGAGTTGGAAGCAGTCATAAAAATACGAGACGCGAAATCTCCCGAGGCAATACTTGAATTTATCAAGTACATGGAAAGCAAATACAAAGATATCTTGCCACCCTCAAAATATAATCCAGGATTAACCCCAACCGTTGCTTCAGCGTTTATTCGATGCTATGACCAAATAGGAAATTATAAGGGCGGCATCACTTTTATGGACAAGGCGCTTGCATATTGGGAAAAAAAATCCGGTCAAAATTTGCATCGTCCCGATAATAAAAATCAGTATTTTCTTATTCGCCAAGCGTTTGAACAGGACGAAAAAGAAGGCAAGAAAGGCTGCATGGGGAAGGCTGGATGTGTCGGTCGAGCAACGAAAGCTCTCATCCAGTCCGACTATTTCCCGTGGTAAACCGGATGGCGTCCGGTTTTCATGAGAACAGAAAAAAAGGTTATGGGGATGAATATTAAAAAGATCATAGTAAGAGAGGGATCATTCCAGCTATATGCGCCGGGATGGATCCTTCTCTTAATCAGCCAACGGTAAATGCATTTGTGACGGAATTGCTTATCAATAGCGATTCAGTAACAAAACTTTCTGCTTTTCTAGAAACAAACCAAAGAGTTACTTATGACGTGACACGTCAAATTTGGGTTGTTTATCCATGAAACGGTTTATGTTTATCCTTTTGTTTTTTTTGATAGCAAATACTCTCTTTCTTTCGTGTCTTTTAGCTAATGGCGTTGATAAACAAGATCTATCTTTTCAATCGGTTGCAGTCATTGGCGGCCGAGTTCAACTTGAACGCAAAGGCGACCGACTTGTTGAACAAGGTTTGTATGAAGATGCTATTAATAAATATCAGGAAGCTTTGACACCTCAATTTATCAAAAGAGAAGAAGATAAATGTCAGCCTTTAGCACGTATAAGGCATGTTCATCGGTTGCAGGGAAAATATCGAGATGCCCTAAATGAAATGGATTGGTTCATTCATCAAAATCCAAAAAAAGAAGAATATATCAATGACAAACTCGAACTCGAAGCACTTTGCAAAGCTCAAAACACACACTTGGAACAACCCGTTTTTGAATACATCAAATATCTTCGAGAAAAATACAAAAAATTACTTCCTCCGATTAAATATGATGGGAATTATGCGCCGATTATTACCAGCAAAATCATTTATCTTTACGATCACATAGGTGATGTGGAGAAGGGGATTGCTTTTTGCGATGAGATCCTAAAATACATGGAGAAGAAATCAGGCCAAAATTTACATCGACTCGGTAATAAAAATCAATATTTTCTTATCCGGCAAGCCTTCGAACAGGACAAAGCCGAAGGATTCAAGGGTTGTTTGGAGGCCAAACCCGGCGAAGCTTGCATGGGCCGAGCGACGAAAGCCCTCATCCAGTCCGATTATTTTCCGTGGTAAGCCGGATAACGTCCAGTTTACATGAGAACAGAAAAAAGAGGTTGTGGGGATGAATGTTAAGAAGATCATGGAGCAAGTGGCCTGGTTCTTTTCGCGCTGGTGGGCGCACACCCGGGCGCTGATCAAAGTGCCCCAATTTTGGATCACTCTCGCGGTCATGCTCGGGTTGTCCTTAGTTTTCGCCTATTTCGCGACAGAACCCACGCGCGAATTTTTTGTGCGGAGTTTTCAATATGTGCGCGTCGGAGAATATATAAAAGGATGGAAGGAACTCGAAAAAACATTCGGGGTCGCGCCCGTGAAAGAACCGCCCCGGGCGGTCCAGGGCGCTACGGCAGTTATTTCGCCGAAGCCCGGGGAGAACTCTCCGCCGCCGGGCCCCCTGAGCCCAACGCCTTCCGGTCCTGATCTATTCGACAAGATCCCCTGGGGATTCTTGTTCGCAGGGGTCTTGAGCGTCCTGGCGGTCAGGATCGTGATCTATGCCATAGAAATGAGCTACTCCATTGAAATTAAATTCAGATGGCGGACTGAAGATCAAGAAGACACGGAACCGCCCGGATTCAAAGACGGGATCGACCCGGGGCGGCGTAAACGGATCAGAGTCGTGGCGTTACTTGATATTCTAAAAAAAATCAAAATGTCGTTCAGCTCCGCTCACCCTTCAGCCTCCCGGCCCCGAGGGACCCCGGAAAACATTCCGTATGGTGCGAACGATATAATAACCGGCGCAGTCCATCGTCCGGTCCCGAGTTTCGCCGTGGGATCTCAAGGCGCAAATAGAGAAAACGCCTGGGTCGTGCATTTGTTTTGGTTTTTAATGGGTCTCTATATATTATTTTTGTTGGTATGTCTTGTTTTAGGCGCGTTTTTTCTATTTTAACCCAGAGAATCGAGCCGCTAAAATAGGCGCCCTCGGGAATCGCTCAAGGAAACGCGGTCGGTACCAAATTCCAATGGTTTGGTACGGCTTCGGCGAGATTTTGATAATCTCGTCCGATTCGAGGCCGGCATCACGATCCCGTGGTAGTGAAAAAGAGGAAAGGTATCATTCCTTCATGAAAAGATTCTGTTTCATTCTCGTGATATTTTTCTCACTGCCTTACGTTGCCTTTTCCGCTGATCCGCAAGTTTCAACCCGATCCGAGGCCCTTACCGCCATTGACATTCTGCTCGAACCCGATGATGCTATGCTCGTACAAGCCAAGGCCGACAACGCCCGCCTTCGGGAACACTACCCGGAGGGTTTTGCCCTGGATGCGACACACATCGCGCACATCTCTGTCCTCCAGTGCTACGTTCACACCAATGATCTCGACAAGGTTTCCGCTGTTGTGAAGCGGGTGGTGGATACCCAGAAACCTGTCGGGATGGAACTGAAGACGACGGGTTATTATACCTACTCGTCCGAACAAGGGGTGGGACTGGCCGTGATCGCGATCGCCCGAACGCCGGAACTGCTCGAATATCAAAAGGAAGTGATCGATGCCGCACGCCCGTTCATGGTTGCGAACGGAACTGCTGACGCTTTTGTTCCGAACGAGAACGGCGCTCCTATCGGCGAGACGACCGTGGCTGACATCGAAGCTTATATCCATCACAGCGGAGATCATTACCGTCCGCATGTTACCATCGGGCTGGGCAAGGAGGACTTTCTTAAAAAAATGATGGCGGCTCCTTATGCCCCGTTCACTTTCAAGATTGAAAGCGTGGGCGTTTATCAACTCGGAAATTTCGGGACAGCCAGGAAGAAGCTTTGGGCTTCGACAGTCTCTTCTCGATAGGAATACCTAACACTCATGAATCCATTATGGCTTGCGGGAATCGCGGTCATGCTTTTGAATCTTCCCTTCGGATATTGGCGCGCCCGCGTCCGGAAATTTTCACTCGCCTGGTTCCTGGCGGTGCATCTTCCCGTTCCGCTGGTGATCGCGATCCGCTTCCTCTTGCGGCTCGGCTTTCATCCCGTCACGTATCCGGTCCTTGTCGGCGCGTTTTTTGCGGGGCAATTTCTCGGCGGTAAGATCGCGAAATTAAAGTAGGCGTCCTAAAGTGGGCGTCCTGGGAAAAGGCTTGCGGCAAGTTGCTTGATCATAGAACGGTACGGGGTACCGCGAGGATATAAGTAAAACACCCTCCCGGGGCGCGCTGGGAGTTGCATGGGGCGAATCAGGGCACGCCCCTCATCAGACAATCGGAGTGCCTCCAGCGCAACCCGTTTCTGTTGCTGTTGGGGCGTCCGCACCGTTCACGGACCCAACAATGACACCTCCGTGGTCAATGCAATAGGTATTAATGGCTGTTTTGTTAGCGACCGCAGGAGCCGCTAGTAACGAATAGGTGTAGGTCGCAACTGCGTAGGTCAAGTTAAAACCATGCTTCGTCGGATTATTCCATGAAGCGTCGATATATCCGGGTCCAACCGCCGGCACCACAAGGGTCGCAATATCGGCCGGATAAGCCGGCGGATTTTGACTAGAGCGGAAACTTTCGCACGCCTCACTGAACGTTTTCAAATCCGCTTTGATCGCGCCTTCATTGGCATTGATCCTGGCGCGCAATAAGTTGGGAATAGCGATCGCCGCTAAAAGTCCAATGACTGCGGCTGTAATCGTGATTTCAACCAATGTAAAACCTCGTTGATTCATCTTAATAGATCTAGGCTCCCACGATGGCTGTGTTCATAACGGTGGTACAGCTATGAGTATAAGACGATCATGTTAACGGCAATGTTTTGTACGCGCTGAAATGCTTTTATGTCCGTCCCGACTCTTATTTTCCCCATTCCCCGATGCTGGAAGTAGGCTCATTTCGAGACGATTTTTAGGAGAGGTATTAATTGCCATGAGAGATATTTTGAGGTGTATAATAAATGCCTACGAAGAACGTATCTTTTATCTTTCCTACGCTCTCGCTGAAAGGCGGTCGAACCTCTGCGCTGAAAGCAGAATGAAGCCTTCGGTGAGTTTTGGAGTGTCGATCGAAGCCCTTGGCAGCCTAAAACCAGCGGAGGTGCTCTATGACGGCACAAAGCACCGCAGAATCCAGACAACGGACCGAAGCCGCGACGGAAAAAACGGCTGAGTTATTAGTCCGGACGATCGAGATTACGATGCCAAGCCATCTTGGTTTTCACTTGCGAGTGATAGCGAAATTCGTGGTCCACATGAAACGGTTCAGCTCGACCATTCGTGTCCGGCAAGGGAAAATCACGGTCGATGGTAAAAATATCATGAGCCTCCTTCTCCTGGCGGCTGCCTGGAAATCAAAACTCTATATCGAAGCTGAAGGGGAAGATGCTGACAGCGCGATCGCATGTATCGAAGGGTTCTTTCAAATGGAAACATAGAAGAAGCTTCTGCGTTCCGTCGAATATCATCCCCGTTAAAAGTTAAACATCATACCCTCGTTATTGCCCCCGAAACCCAACCCATCTCCCCCTGCTGGAATTATATTTATTTTGATACCTGCGAATGCGGCCGGACACTCACCGGCACCGAACTATTTTAAGATAAATCTCTAAAGACATTCTCATCGCTTTTTGTTAAAGTCTTTTACCATGAAAATTCCGAAAATCATTCACCAGACATGGAAAACGAAAGAGATCCCTTACCATGTGTACAAAAAGGAATGGATCAACTCTTGGAGGGAATTTCATCCCGATTGGGAATACCGGCTTTGGACGGATGAAGACAACAGGCGTTTTATTGAAAAAGAATACCCTTGGTTCCTGGACATCTATGATCATTATCCCCGGGAGATATTCAGGGCCGATGCGGTCCACTATTTTATTCTTTACCATTATGGCGGGCTCTATGTGGACCTCGATTATGTGTGTCTGAAAAACATCGAACCCTTATTAAACGATCATGAGGTCATCTTATCTTTTGTCGGAAAATCCAGGATGTGGGCCCATTCGATCTCGAATGCGATTATGGCCTCGGCAAGGAAAACGCGTTTTTGGGAGGTTGTTTTTAAAGAGCTTACGGCCCATAAAATGCTTCCACAAGTTGAAGCCGCGACGGGGCCTATCATGCTCAAAAATGCTGTTTCAAAATATCGAGGCTTGTGGCTCAAATCGTGGATGACCCGAAAACCGTTTAAAAATGAGTTAAAAATCCATCCGGGCGATTTGTTGTGCCCCCTTGATTGGCGCAAACATTCATTACAGCATGTGCAAAAATATCCGCCTTCGGCCATGCTGGAAAATCCCCGGCTTTTCTTCGCCAAAGCGTATGCGGTCACTTTTTGGGCGCATCATTATTAAGGAACGCAGACCCTGTCGGTGAACCGGCTCATTTTGAAACTCGTCTATCCAAGAGATTTCAATGAGTCTATAATGTTGGCCGCTTTGAACTTCTTAAAAAAGGTAACGGCATACAGGCATCGCCTTCCCCCCTATGAGAGCACTTCCGATCCTCATCATCGTTCTTTGCATCTTCGCGCTTGCTTACCGTTATTACAGCGCTTTTCTGGCAAGTAAAGTCCTCGCCCTCGACAGTGCTAGGGTCACACCCGCTCATCGTCTCCGCGACGGTCACAATTATTATCCGATGTCCAAGTGGGTGCTCTTCGGCCATCATTTCGCGGCGATCGCGGGGGCAGGTCCCTTGGTCGGGCCCGTCCTTGCGGCCCAGTTCGGTTATATGCCGGGGCTTCTCTGGATGGTGATCGGCAGCGTGCTGGCCGGCGCGGTCCATGATCTTGTGATCCTCGTCATTTCGACGCGTCAGGACGGGAAATCGCTTGCCGAGATCACGCGCGCCGAACTCGGGAAACCCGCCGGGATCGCGTGTGCCGTGGCGCTTCTTTTTATTATTACCCTCACGCTTGCCGGACTCGGGTTTGTCGTGGTCAATGCGCTGGCGGAAAGCAGCTGGGGGACTTTCACGATCGCGGCCTCGATCGTGATCGCCATGGCCATGGGGATCTATATCTACGCCATGAACCAGGGATCACCCCGGGCGGTCCAGCTGGCGACGATCTTCGGAGTGGCGGCCCTTTCGGCCGCGGTCATTTTCGGGAAATGGGTCCCGGAGATCCCCGCTTTAAATCATTGCTTTCTTTTGAGCCGCGGCGGCATCGTGATCGCCATGGCGATTTACGGCTTCGCGGCGTCCGTGCTTCCTGTTTGGCTCCTCCTTGCGCCGCGGGATTATCTGAGTTCCTACATGAAGATCGGGACGATCTTTCTTTTGGTCGCCGGGATCGTGCTCGTGAATCCCAAGATCGAATTTCCCGCGTTCACCCCATTCATTCACGGCGGCGGGCCGATCGTCCCCGGGAAGGTGTGGCCGTTCTGTTTTATCACGATCATGTGCGGCGCGATATCAGGGTTCCATGCGTTGGTTTCATCCGGGACGACGCCTAAAATGCTATCCAATGAGCTTCATGCCAGGCCGATCGGTTATGGTTGCATGCTGACGGAGTCCCTGATCAGCATTGTCTGTCTGATCGCGGCTTGCGCCATGCACCCCGGCGATTATTACGCCATCAACGTTTCTCCTTCTGTTTATGCCACCCTCGGAATGCATCCCGTGGACCTCGCCTGGCTCACGAAAGCGATCGGCGAGCAAAGCCTGCTGGGGAGGACGGGGGGCGCGGTATCGCTTGCGGTCGGAGTGGCCCACATTTTAGGCTCGATCAGGGGACTAGGCTTTCTGATGAAGTATTGCTATCACTTCCTCATCATGTTCGAGGCCCTCTTTATTCTTACGACGGTGGATGCGGGCACGAGGATCGGGCGGTTCATTCTTCAGGAGCTGCTGGGGAAAGTGTATGCCCCCTTTAAGAATACCCGCTGGGTCCCGGGCAGCATTCTCACGAGCCTCGCCGTGGTCCTGGCCTGGGGATTTTTGATCTGGAACGCGAGTATCAACACGATCTGGCCCATGTTCGGGATCGCGAACCAGCTCCTGGCATCGATCTCGCTGGCCATCGGCACGATGATGCTCGTTAAAATGGGAAAGGGCCGGTACGCTTGGACGACCGCGGTTCCCTGGGTGTTTGTGGCCGTCACCACGCTGACCGCCGCTTATCAGATGATCGCCCATCATTATTGGCCGGAGACCGCGACGCCGTTCATGGTCCATTTCAATATCGCGCTTATCGCGCTCATGATCCTCTGCTCGTTCGTTATTTTTATAAGCGCGATCCTAAAGATCGTTGCTTTTAGCGTTCAGCCGCCTCCTGCTTTTCATACCAAGCCCACCTGAAAGAACGGATCAAGGATTTGGCTTAAAACGCGGTCCCGGGTACTTTTCTATGCCGTTAGGTCTGTCCCCCCAAAGGGGACTGCCACATGTTTCTGTCGGTGCCGGCGGGGATCAGCGTCGGACCTTGCAGGAACAGGATCTCGTGGCTCCCCGGCGCCGGCATGACCGAAGTGCACCGGATGGCGGGAATGTCCACGGGGGCGCTTGCATTGCCGGCCAAGTCCTCCGCGAGGACCGTAAAATGATTATCCCCCCGGACGAGATCTACCGGAGCCGACCAGGCCGTAAAAATATCGTTTATGACGAGCGGCGTGTACGAGAGACCGCCATCGGAGGAGATCCAGATGCTTGCTCCGATAACCTTGCTTCCGCTTAAGGTGACGGTACGAGCGGTCACGGTCGCGGGCGGTGGCGTCACCGCGGGGGCGCTCATCGCATAAGTGATCGGAGGAAGGGTCACCACGGCGCTTGGATGGCCGGCCCTGTCCTTGGCAAGAACCATGAAATCATTGGCACCGTTCGCCAGTTTCACCCAAGCGGACCACGTCGTGGCGGTCGTTTTGGGCACAAGCTGTGTGTAGGACCGGCCTCCGTTGGATGAGACCCGGATGCTTTCTCCGGCCGCTTTCGTTCCGCTTAACATGAGCCATGGACGGTCCGACACGGACAAGGGCGGCGGCGTCACCGTGGGAGTGGCCACCGTATAACTGTAGGTGATGGTCGGCACGTTCACTTCGGTGCTTGGATTTAAAAACTCATCCACTGCGACGATCCTGAAATCATTGGCTCCGTCAACAAGGTTCACCGAAGCGGACCAGGCGGTCTCTGTGTTCTCCGCCACACACATTGTGTACGACCTGCCGCCGTTCGAAGAGATCCAGAGGCTTTGTCCCGGGGCCTTGGTCCCGCCGAGTGTGATCGTTCTCGTGCTGACGGTCTCGGGCGGTGGCGTGACTCCAGGGGGTGGCACGACCTCCGGCGTTCCGGGAGCCGTTCGGGTCTGCGTTTCTGCATCGGCCGAAGGAGCGGAGAGCGCGCCGGTGGCCAAAAAATCAAGGATCGCGGGAGGAAGCCGTATCGTGCCAGGTGCGGGGGCCTTTTCCGCCGCGGAGTTTTTTTGCGCAAGGGCATCCGTCTGAGGCTGGTTCGATCCGGCCTGGATGCCGGCCTCAGGCTGCGTCGTTGCCGCGAAGCCCGGCAGAGCGGCTTGCGAGAGAACAAAATAGAGGGCAGCGATCCCTAGGAAGCCCTTTTTTGCGGCAGATACTTTCTCAAACCGGTCATGGATCAAAGCAATCTCCGCCTTTCTTTTAAATAAGTCCCGATTCTCAGGAATTCTTTTACGACGGTAGAAAAGTTAACACCAGAAACGTCTTTTTGCAATAGCTCCTTGGGAAAAAACGCGGGGCCACGTTATGGGGAGGCTCTTGTAGGAAGGTCCCCGGTATCTTCCCGCTTAAGGAAATCACGGTTGAGGCTGGCATGGCCATTCCGTGGTAAAACCGTAAAAAGGTACCGCGTACCCTTCTGCGGGCGGTATCAGGCATAAAAACAAGAGGAGCAATAGGAAAAAGAAATGAGAAAAATCGTCGCGTTGGTTCTCCTGTTTTTAACGGCCACGATAGTTCTATTTCAGGATAGAGAACCGGTGCTGGCGGGAGAGACTGCCCATATCAGTTGCGATGATGACAATATCATCACACGGAAAAAGGGGGATGAAGAACAGCTCTTCCGTATTAATACCAAGACGGACGAAACATGGCGTTTTGAGGGGCCCGACATGGGTTGGGTGAAAATGAGAGAGCCATCCTGACTCTGTTTATCGTTTCGTTATCGAACAGCACCCCGCACCTTTCTATTGACGATTGTCCCCGATTAGAACAATATATAGAGCGTGGGAGCGCCATGGTGATATCAACCATAACCATTATCATGCGGGAAAAATAGGGGGAACCATGAAGAAGGATATAAAAACAAAGGTGCTTGCTGGCAGTATCATAGGGGTTGTCATTATTATTTTGGCCATGTTTCTTCTTCCGCATAAGACCGCAAAGATCGAGACAAGAAAGAGCTATTTTAGCAACGGACAATTAGAGTTTGAATGCTCTTACGAGAATGGAGAGCGCGATGGTCTGTGTAAAACTTATTATCCGAGCGGACAATTGAGACTCTCGGAGTTTTTTGATAACGGAGTATTCGATGGCCCGCGCAAAACCTATTTCCCGGACGGGAAATTGGAGACGGAAACCATGTATAAAAACGGGAAGATCGACGAGAGATGGCTTAAGGAGTACTACGACAGCGGACGATTAAAAACATACGTGATCTTCCAGCAGGGGAGGGTCGTGGAGAGGACCGTTAAAGAGTATTTTGAAAGCGGGCAACTGAAATCAGAGTCCTCCCTTAACGGTCAGTCCGGCATAGCAACCGTCAAGGAATATTATGAGGACGGAAAGCTGAAGGCCCAGCGAAACACCAAAAATGGCGTTCTGATAGGAGCCGCTAGCGAGTATGACGAGGCCGGGTTCTTGAAGAATGCTGCAGTGCCCGTGCTCAAATAGACGTACGGGTTTATCGTTTATTTTAAAAGGCCATCGGGGGATAACCCCGGTGGCCTTCGTGTTTTTAAAGCCCCCGGAATAAGGGGCGTGAGTAAAACGGTGAGCGTTTTAAAGTAAGCGTCTTGAGCCGGGAGAGATCAAACCAACGGAGCAGATCGAAGTTATTTAGACGTTTTCGAGTTGAGGATGAGGAGATAGAATGGTGAAGAGAAATAAGAGGAGGGCGTGGAGATGAATGTTAAAACGGGAGTTTTCATCGGCAGTTTGATCGGAGTGGTCGTCACTTCGGCGGTCCTATTGAGTTATGTGGGTTACGAACCCAAAAATTATGACGATTGCTTATTACGAAATATGCGCAGCGTACACACTCAGTTAGGCGAGGCGCAGATAGCATTGGCCTGCCGCGATAAGTTTTCTGTTAAAAAAAAGCCGAAAGGAAGGAAATTATCTCCGGCGGAATTAGAAATGTTGATCGGTTCTACAGGCCTTGGTTATACTCCCGATTATTACTCCGGCAGGATTTATAATGGTAATTATAATCTTAAAATCACAAAGGTTTTTATTCAATTAACGATCAATGAACAAGATCGCCAGATCCAACGGGTTTATATGGATGATAATTTATCCATCGCCCCACTTCAGGTCGGCAATTTCGGCTTTCCGGTCCTTTCCGGGAGTAAAAATGCACATTATGAATGGGAAATATTGAGTGCGGAAGGTGTGACTATCTAAAGGAGACTCCATGATGCGTATGATTCTGTTGGCCCTGCTGGTTTTGACATTAAGCGGTTGTTGCAGTACTCAGTCAGCCGTGGACTTGCAAGTAAGCCGGGACGAAGCGAAATTAACACGGATGTACCGGGAGTGCATTGAGAAGAATTTGGGTAACGGGGAGGCCATGAAGAGGGATTGCCAGCCGATCCTTGGTCCCTATGCGAGTCACTGAGAGAAAAGAAAAAGGGAGCCGTGACCCGCGAACATCACGATCCTAAAAACCTCCGGGAAGGGAAATGGCGGGTTTTGAACCACAGCATTAAAAAGAGATATGATGAGCATGAAGAAGATATTAGTACGGTTTTTCCCTCGGATGCTTTTCATCATGGTTCTTCTGCCGTTCTATGGCTGTGCAGGACTGGATTTTCATATCACGGAGGTTGCGTTCGAAAACCCTTTCCAGCGTTTGGAGGTTGTCAACGTCAAGCCGGATTCCGAAGAACAAAGAGGGGTCCTTCTGCGCCTTAAACCTCCTCCGACGAATATCCTGAAGTCGCGCGAAGAAACGACGATGTATGCGCTCATTCCGCAAAAGGAAAACCAAGGCATCCAGGTCAAGCTGAACGAATTCCGGACCTCTTTTTATGCGCTTGGGAGCCAGCCCGATTCCTATCGCGTTCGTTCCGAATCTGTCATCGAAAAACAGTCCGGGGCCATGATGGATAAACTTACAGATGAACTCGAAGTCACCGATCGCGATGAAATCGTGAAATTAATTCAAGGTCTTCACGATACTCAATCCGGGAAATTCAAGGTAACGCATTGGACCCGCACGCCGGTACTCCCTGAAAAACCCGTAAAGATCGGAGATACCTGGCATTATGAAGAATCCATGACTCTCCTGATCGATCCCAAGGCAGTCCCTTCGCAACATAAGTTTGAAGCTCAAAGTAAGCTCGTGGGCTTTGCTGAAGTGAAAGGGCGTCGTTGTGCCGTCATTGAAACTAACGCTAAGCAGATCGAGACGCAGCGTTCAAAAATATTTTTCAAAAATAAAATACTTTATCACCGGGCTCAAGTGCAGGAAACAGCTTATCTAGATTATAGAACTCATGCTCGAGCGGCCGCGATCACTAAAATTCAAACCGATACCAACTCCGCGGATGGCAAAGTAGACATTCACAGTATGGCACAATCGGTCTATTATCTTTTGGCATCCTGAAGTTGAGTCAAGCCGGCGATAGAAATGCAGGATGTCCGTTTGCAGGACGCTTGCTTTTAAGGATAGGGAGACAGAACAATGAAAAAACTTTCTCTGACAGCCTTGATATGGTTTCTGACGGCAAACCTCTGTTGCGTTTGCGCGGGCGAGTATTCCTTCTCCGGGCATGGAACCAAATGGTTCGGCTCTGACGATAAATCCCGCATGTGTACCGTCAGCTTCTCCGCGGACGAGTCTTCACCGTCGGGGGAGGTGAGAGCGGCCTTTCGATTTATCAATACGGGCAATGTTCCGCTCAAAGGAGACCCGTTCTTTTCTCAGAAAGCGGAGGTCGTTTCCAAAGACGGGAAAACCTATGAAATGTCCTGGTATTCGGGGGAGGTTGAATTGAAGGACGGAAGGATCTTTGAGATCCCGGGGAAGGTGACCCCTGAAAAGGTCGCGGATACCGTCGCCCACCATCCGGAACTTCAAAAAACGTCGTCTTTTGAGAAATTATCTTTGCCCCTGACTCAGGAACTGGAAGAAGCGTCTAAACAAAAATCAATTCAACTGATAAACCCGGGCGGCGCCGTGGAAAAAGTTTTCTACAACAAAGACCCCCTGATCCGGAGCCTCATCCTGTCTCAGAACGTAGACAGCGTGGTTTTTTACAGCGGCATGGGAAAATTCGTTCTTCGCCAGCGACAGTAAAAAGATCCTGCTTCCCGTTGTAAAATCGCGTTCATCGTAAGGCGTCGACCGGGGGCGCCTTTCTACTAGGCCGAGGTCTCGAGGGCGTGTTGAAGTCTCATGCTGAGCAGTAGCCCGTTCAGGTCCGGTCTCCGCGATCCTTGAGAACGCGGGGGGGCCGCGATCCCGTCATGCAGAACCGTTGTTTCGACTGTTTCACAATCGAGAGCCCCATCGAAGTTTTCGATGAGTTTTCGGACCTGCCGGGCGTCAAAAAAAGTGCTCCGGACTCGGGGAAGACCCTCTGTCTTCGCCTCTGGCGTGATGCCGCTGGGAATCGAGCTGTAGCCCGCCCCTGAATCGGCAATTTCCGCCCTGTCCGGAGCAATGACACAGGACACTTGTTCGGGTAACGCCTTTGCGGTCTCTCCTGCGAAGAACATGCCCGCCCCCAGCCAAAACATACAAACGAACCATGAGAACTGTCGCATAGGATCTCCCTCCTTCGGGCACCACTATTAACGCTCAAACGGGGGCTTTCCGGAATCAGGTGAAAACGGAAATGGGAGTAGGGGAATTACGGTGGCGGTGACGGGGGATCCTGTCGAGGAGACATTTTTTTGTTATTGCACTCGACATTTTGGTCACTCTGGGGATATTCTGGTATGGAGGATGAGGATCCACCATGACCGGACCCGCGCGTAAGCGGGATAAGGTGATTCAGACGTTTTTCGATGGGAGAAAAAGGAGCGGGTATGAGAAAACTTGCCGTGGGATTCATGACCCTTCTGATCCTGAGCGGGTGTGCTGTTCCGGTAGCCTACAAACCTTATGGAACGGGTCTTATTTCTTCGGGGGGCTATTCCGATACCAAGATCCAGGAAGGGCTTTATCGGATCAGCTTTGACGGGGACAGCTTTACCACGAGTTCCCGCGCGGCCGATCTTTCCATGTTAAGGAGCGCCGAAGTCACGCTGAGGGACGGCTACAAGTATTTCACTATTTCCGATGATAAATCAGAAACCGTCTCGGGCCTGACTTCGGTGGGATACCGGCGAGTGGCTCCCGACTATTACCCCGTCAGCGTTTATATCATCCGATGTTATAAAGAAAAACCGGCCGATGCCTCTGGGATCGTTTACGATGCCCCGGAAGTCTCGAAAAATATAAAGGCTCAGTATAAGATAAAATAATCACTTCTATGAAAACCGAGATCCAATTCATTCAAGGCGATATTACCCGTCTTATCTGCGATGCGATCGTGAACGCGGCCAATCGGACCCTGCTCGGGGGCGGGGGAGTCGATGGTGCGATTCACCGGGCCGCCGGCCCGGAGCTGCTTGAAGAATGCAAGAGTCTCGGAGGCTGCGAGACGGGGCAAGCCAAGATCACGAAGGGGTATCAGCTGCCGGTCAGCGCCATCATCCATACCGTCGGGCCTGTTTGGCACGGGGGAAAGTATCAAGAGGAAGAACTTTTAGTCGCTTGTTACAGGAATTCCTTAGCATGCGCCCAAACCCAGCACTTAAAAACGGTCGCGTTCCCCTCCATTTCGACCGGGGCCTACAGGTTTCCCATCCGGAAGGCCGCCGCCATCGCCGTGGGAACGGTCAAGAAGTTCTTGGAGGAAAATCCGGACGCTTTTGAAAAAGTGATCTTCGTTTTATTTTCAGAGCGGGATCTTGAGATCTATCAAAACATTCTTTAAGAGTTAAGGTTCGCGGGCAAAAGCCTTTCAAACACGGCCAGGGAGATACGCGGGGTGAACGATCCACGGAACAGTTTTTCACAAGTTTGGCTGCCGGTGCTTTTGTGGATGGGCTTCATTTTCTTCCTTTCCTCGGTCCCCGGAAAAGACATTCCCGATATTCCTGTGCCGTATTTCCACAAGGGGGCCCATTTCTGCGAATACTCGGTCTTAGCAGGGCTCTGGATCAGGGCGTTCTTACTCCGCCGGCCTGACGCCTCACGTCTCAAGTCCTCGGTCCTCGCCTGGATCCTGACAACACTCTTTGCTTTTTCGGACGAATGGCACCAGGGTTTCGTTCCCGGGAGATTGTGCAAACTCGAGGACGCTCTCTCTGACATGATCTGGACGGCCCTGGGGATCCTGTTCTATCTCTATGTCCGGCACAAACCCGGGCATACGAAGGACTCGCGGAGAAACAATTAGTCTGACGCAAGCGACCTATCCTCAAGGTCCCCGGTACCTTTCTGTGGCTTTTTTGATTTTTAGACGTAAAATGCTATCAAATATCTATTTTAAGGCGTTCCATTAAGAAAGCAGAAGAGGGTCGTAGGGATGAATATCAAAGTGCGGACTTTTATGGGCGGGTTGATCGGAGGGGTTGTCTTTTCGGTGCTCCTCTTTCATGCTGCGGGATACGGGGAGGGCCCCGCGACGGGACAAGCTCAGGAACCCGCCAGGAAGCCCGTGAGGTGGCAGTATAAAAGCGGACAATTATTTGCAGAGAAGATTTATGGGAACAAGACATCGGAGTGGACGGTTAAGGAGTATTACGAAAGCGGGCCCTTGAAGTCGGAGACACCTTATAAGGACGGAAAGCAGGAGGGGACCGTTAAGGAATATTACAAAAGCGGGAAATTGCGGTCGGAGATATCTTACAAGGATGGAAAGCGGGACGGGCCTTTTAAGGCGTATTACGAAAACGGAGAATTGAAAGGCGAAATGGCTTACAAGAACGGGGATATCCAAGGAGTGTTGCGGTATGACCAGAAAGAGCCATTAACGAAAGAAATAATGCAAGAACTGGAAAAACAAATGGATGCGAAGAGTGAAAAGGAATAAAAAGGCGCTTTTTGGGGAATTATTCTGATATCCCACTGAGCGCGTCATAGAATTGCCCGGGCTCGTTCAGTTCGCGGGCGTTCTTGACGATAGTAAAGACGTTTAAACCTTTGAGCGAGGCGGCAATGCCAGAGAATAAAAAATGTATCCTGGTCATCGATGACGAAGAGGATGTCTGCCAGATCATCAAAGAAAAGCTCGAGCCTTTGGGCTATACGATCCTGACCGCAACCGATGGGGCGGAAGGTTTCCGGAAGACCGAGGAAGCAAAGCCCGATTGTGTGCTTCTTGATATTCTCATTCCCAAGGGCGAGGATGGACTGACTTATCTCCGCAACGTCCGTTTTTATCGCCACCGGGATCTTGAAAAACAGACCCGCATCAGAAAAACTCCCGTGATCGTGATCACCGGAGCGGGGGTGAAGATGCGGCCCCTCTTCGAGTTCGAGGGGATCAGCGGTTTCATCGAGAAGCCTTTTGATCTGGCCAATCTCAGAGGCAAGATCGAACACGTCCTTCAGATACGTTAGTCCGCGTCACTTTCCGGCAAATTTCCTTGAGTGTCTCCCGTGACTCACACGCCTTCTTTTCCCTCTCAGGACCGGTACCCCTACGGCCCTTCTTCCCGTCTGTCCCGGCCCACACGGTGACTTTCCGCTAGAGAGTCATGAAACGAAAAGAAAGATTTTTGATTGCGTGGAAATGTATTACAATTTCAGAGAAGCTCATTCAATGCCCTATCTTCCGGGCTCTTTCGAGTGCGAAGGAGGGGTGTGTCCAAGGGAAAGATCGAATGGGAAAGAGCGTCCGAGTCTGTTGATGCCCGGCATGGTTTGATCCCATAGTTGAGGTGCTATTCAAGATGAAAATTTGCCTGATCAATCCGCCCTTTACGGACCGGTTTTGCCGCGGCGCCCGTTGGCAAGCTTCCAGCAAAGGCACGGCCCTGTGGATGCCGATCTGGCTGATCTATGCGACCGGAGTGCTCGACAAGGCCGGACATGAGACGCGTCTGATCGACAGCCCGGCCAAAAAGCAATCCCGTGAGGAACTTTTAGCCGAGGTGAAGGGATTTGATCCCCAAATGATCGTCGTTTACACGGCGACCGGAAGCATCGTCAACGACCTGGAAATAACGGACCTCTTGAAGCGGGCGTGTCCGCAAGCGACCACCGTGATCACAGGACCTCATGTTTCCGTCCTGCCCGAGGATTCCCTGCGCCGCTCACCGGGGACGGATTACGTGATCTGCCGTGAATTCGACTATGTGCTGCGTGATATGGCGGCCGTGATGGACCGGGGAGGCGATCCTTCATCGCTTGCGGGTCTCGCGTATCTTCGCGACGGGAAATTTACGGCCAATGAACCGCCGCCCCCGATCGAGAACCTCGATGAGCTGCCTTTTTCCATCCAGGTCATCGAAAAACATCTGAATATTTATCATTATCACATGGATTATTTGCTTTACCCGTGGGTCCAGACCTATTTCGGACGGGGCTGCTACGCGCAATGTGTTTTCTGCCTGTGGCCGCAGACCCTGATGGGCCGGAAGTACCGCAAGCGCAGTCTCGACAGTATTTTTGCCGAACTGGACTATTTCCGCGACCGGGCGCCTTACGTCAAAGAACTGATGATCGATGACGACACTTTCACCTTCGACCTCCCGCGTGTCCGGGAATTCTGCGAGCGGAAGATCGCGGGAGGGTACAAGATCAACTGGTGCGCCAATGTCCGGCCCAATATCACCGACCTCGGGCTTCTCCGGCTCATGAAAAAAGCGGGCTGCCGCGCGATGGTGGCCGGGTACGAATCCGGGAGCCCGGAGATCCTGAAGCGGATCAAAAAAGGCATCACCCTGAAGCAGATGGAGGATTTTGCCGGGGCCGCGCGCAAGGCCGGCATCCAGGTGCACGGCGATTTCATCATCGGTCTTCCGGGCGAAACTCCCGGAACGATCGAAGAGACTTTCAGGGCGGCGTTGCGCTTGAAGCCCGCGACGATGCAGGTCTCGATCGCCCTGCCGCTTCCCGGTACGGAATTTTACGACTGGCTTAAAGAGAATAAATTTCTAAAGACCGAGGATTTCTCGCAATTCCTGACCCCGGAGGGAGCGCAGAATGTGATGATGGATTATCCGGGTCTTTCGGGCGAAGACATGAAAAAAGCCATGCACCGCATCGTCGTCCGTTACTATTTGCGGCCGGGCTACCTGGCCGGCGCCCTTTGGAGGATCGTGAAAGATCCCCGCGAGGCCGTGAAGTTCTGGCATGCGGGACGTAAATTTTTTAAATACGCCATGTTTGGAACCTGAGGAAGCCATTTTGGACTTACTTCTTATCAATCCCTATTCATTGAACCCTCATCCGATGATCCCTCTCGGCTTGGCGTCCCTGGCTGCTGTGGCCTTGGAGGCGGGTTATTCTGTCCAGGTCGTGGATGCTTGGGCCGAAGGCCTCCATACGCTTGACGCGTTACAGCGTCGTTTTGCGGAACTGCGTCCGCCCCAGGTGACCGGAGTGAGCGTGTTAACGCCTAACCGGGAAGGTGCCCGGCAAGCCGTCACTATGGCCCGCACACTTTTTCCGAAAACGCTCTTGGTGATCGGTGGTCCGCATGTCTCGGCTTTGACCCAAGAAACCCTTTATGAATTCCCTGAGGCGGATCTCGCCGTCTTCGGAGAAGGTGAGATCACATTGAAGGAAATTCTTGAAGAATATCTGCGTACCGGCCAGACACCCAAAGGTTTGCGGGGAACGATCTGGCGGGAAGGCGAAATCGTGACCCTGGGGCCTCCGCGTGAACATATCCGCGATCTGGAAAGTCTGCCGCGTCCCGCCCGAGATCTCTTCCGGATCGATGCGTATCGTCCTCATCTGCCGTATGGCCGGCGGTGGCGCTACATGAATGAGATCACCTCGCGCGGCTGTCCTTTTCATTGCGCCTATTGTTCCAAAAGTGTCTTCGGGGATTCTTACCGGGCATTCTCTTCGGAACGTGTCGTGGATGATCTCCGGGAACTCGTGACCCGTTACCACGTGCGGGAGATCCATTTTTATGATGATGACCTGACGATGAATCGTCAAAGGACGGCGGAGATCATGGAGCGCCTGATCGCGGCGGATCTGGACCTCATCTGGTCCTGCACGACCCGGTGCGATCTCGTGGATGCGGAACTTTTGGGCCTGATGAAAAAGGCCGGATGCTGGATGGTCAGTTACGGCATTGAATCGGGGAATGAGGCTTTGAGGAATACCGTGCAGAAGGGGGTCACCCGGGAACAGATCGAAACCGCGGTCCGGGAAACGAAACGCGCCGGGATCCGGGTGACCGGCTATTTCATGATCGGGCTCCCGGGCGAGACGGAAGAGACCGTGAAAGAAACCATGAATTTTGCCGACCGGCTGAAGTTGCACTATGTCAATTGGGCGGTGATGACCGTGTATCCGGGGAGTCCTTTCTATTTCGATATTAAAAACGGAAAATATGAGGATTGCCGGTTAACAAAGCAAGGCAGTGAAAAAGGATCGCCTTTCCAGGACTCATTTGAGATCGGCGTGGAGGGCCGTTTGACCCGTGACCGCATGGAGGCATTGGTCCGTTTGGCCACGCGACGTTTTTATTTGCGTCCTTCCAACATGTTACGGACCCTGACCGATATCCGGTCTTTCGGACAGCTCCGGAGCACCTTACAGACGGGATGGAACATGTACCATTGGTTGAGAAAGGCCTCCGCATGAAAGTCCTGCTGGCCTGCCCCAACGATAGTGAGCTCGCGGCTTCTTTTAGCGAAAAGGGCGGGGTATCGGTCCCTTTGGGACTGTCCTACCTTGGCGCGTACGTTCAGGATATTCCGGGGATCGAATTGGCCGGATTGGATAATAATGCCCTGAAATTAAAGCCGGAGCAATATCGCGAGGTCATCGCGCGCGAGGCCCCGGATATTGTTGCGATCAGCGTGATGACCGCCACCGTATCGACTGCGTGGGAAATGGCGAGGGTGGTCAAAGGGATTCATCCTCACGCGATCGTTGTGGTGGGCGGCGTCCACTGTTCGGCGTTGCCCGAGAGCACTCTTGCGGAACCTTCCATCGATTATGGGGTGGTGGGGGAAGGAGAAGAGGCTTTCCGTGAACTCCTTATCGCGCTCCGTGAAAAAAAGGACCCGTCGGGTATCCTTAATCTTGTTTACCGCCGCGACGGGAAGATCCATGTCAATCCCAGGCGTCCCCCGATCCTGGAGATCGACAAAATACCTTTTCCCAAGCGCGATCTTTTCGATCCATCCAAATACGGCATGAATGTCAACCGGCGCGCCACTTCCGGGAAAAACACCGCCATGCTTACCAGCCGCGGGTGTCCTTACGGTTGTGTTTTCTGCTCCAAATCGATCTACGGGCGTCATTTCAATCAAAGATCCCCGAAGAACGTGATCGAGGAAATGAGGCTTCTTGAAGGCGAAGGTTACAGCGAGGTCCTGATCGTGGATGACACGTTCACCGTCCATAAAAAATGGATCCTGGAATTCTGCGCTCTTTTCAGTGAGTTGAAGCTCAACATGCGCTGGAATTGCCACGCGCGCGTCAACACCCTCGACGAGGAAACGGTTTCGGCGATGAAGCGGGCGCACTGCACGGGGATGGCGTTCGGCATTGAGTCCGGGAACCCGGAAATGTTGAAAAAAATAGATAAAGGCATCACCCTGGACCAGGCCCGTGAGGCGGTCCGCCTGTGCAGGAAATACGGGATCAGCACGCTCTGCAGTTACATCTTCGGCCATCCGGGGGACACGCGTCAAACGATGAACGATACGCTCCGCGTGGCTCTGGAGCTGGACTCGGATTATGCGAATTTTTGCGCGCTGGTGCCGATGCCGGGGTCCAAGATCTTTGAGGACCTGATGAAGAAGGGGCTGATCGATGAAAGTCACTGGGACCGTTATCTGGGGCATGCCAAGCTGGCCCCGGCGATCAGTGTTTGCGAATTGACGCCCGAAGAACTCCAGGCGGCCCAGAAGCGCGCTTTTTGGCGGTTTTATTTCCGGCCCCGTTATATCGGGCGGAAGCTGCTCTGTGTCCGTTCCCCGGCCGCATTGTTCGGCATGATCCGCGGCGCGTATCTCATTGTCCTGTTCCTTCTTCAGTCTTTATTTGAAAAACGGCCAAAGGATTAACGGAGTGATCCGCCATGCCTGATGTTGTCCTTGTCAACCCGCACTGGTACATGGCCGAAGGCAACTTGGACGATCTTTGGTTGCCGGTGCCCGGCGGCCTGTTGGCCGTGGCTGCGGCGGTCCGGGCGTCCGGTTACTCGGTTGCCATGCTGGACGTTTTGGCGGAGGGTTACGAACAGCGGGAATGGACTTCGCGCGCGGGTCGCCGTGTTTACCGCGTAGGTCTTTCAGACCCAGTCATCGTGGAAAAACTTCGCGCCAGCGGGGCCCGGGTGGTGGGCATCGGCAATATGTTCACCGGGATCTTCCGCGGCACACAAGAATGCGCGGCACTGGCCCGGCAGGCCCTGCCCCATGCCAAGATCGTGCTCGGCGGCGTTCATCCTTCCTGCGCGCCCGAGGAGAGTATCACAATTCCCGCGGTGGATTATGTCATTCACGGGGAAGGCGAGAACACTTTTACCGCGCTTCTTTCACACCTGATCAAAGGAGCTCCTGACGTTCCCTCCGGGATCTACTGGAAGGAAAACAATATGATATGTACTTCCGGACCGCCGGCGATGATACTTGATATCGACTCACTGCCGATGCCCGCTTACGACCTTCTCGATCTTCCACTTTACCGCCGGATGGCGGAAAAGGCGGTGATCCAGCGCGGGGAAAAAGTCGAACTGACGGTGCCGGTCATCACCAGCCGGGGATGCCCTTTTCATTGTATCTTTTGTGCCGCCCACCGGCTGAACGGACGGCGCTGGCGCGGCCGGTCTCCCACCCGCGTGGTCGACGAGATCGAATTTCTTTACCGTCAGTACGGGGTCCGTTCCTTTTCCATCGAGGACAGCAATTTCACTTACGATGAAGAGCGTGCTTTTAACATCTGCGAGGAGATCCTCAGGCGAGGCCTCAAGATCCGCTGGAACACTCCCAATGGTTTGCGGGCGGACCGGATCACGCCCCGTTTGATCGATGCCATGAAACGCGCCGGTTGTTACGAGATCACCTTGGCCGCCGAACACGGCGACCAGGAATTCCTGAGCAAGGTCATTCGTAAGGGTCTGGATCTCGAATCCATTTTTCGCGCCGGAGCGATCATCCGCAAGGCGGGTCTCTCGGTGACTTGCTTTCTGATGATGGGGTTTCCGGGAGAAACCGAGAAGGAACTGGACCGGACCCTGACCTTCGGAAGACGGTTGGCGCGCGCCGGGATCTTTCCGCTCTGTTTTATCTGTTCGCCTTATCCGGGAACGGATCTTTACCCCGCTTATCGGGAGCAGGAAGATCGCAGGCAGAGGTCGTCCCAATATGAAGACTATCTCTGTGCCATGCGGTTTTCCATGATCGATATGCCCGCGGGGGTGGATCTGGCCCGTTGGCGGCACAAAGCCATGTGGCAATGGTACGGGCTTCTGCTCTTTTGGCACCCCGTAGTTTTTTTCCGGCTGCCTGCCGTGCGTAAACTGTTACGGGCCTTCCGGTCTTTGAAAACTTGCCGGCTGGCATTGAAGAAATTGTATAATCAATTCGCCTTGAGGCCGGCCTCTTTGCAACCGGGAGAAAACAGCAAATGATGAAGCATCCGGCGGTGAATGTCATCATACCCGTTTTGAACGGTGCGGGTACGCTCAGGGCCTGTCTGGGGGCTCTTCGCATCCAGACGTATCAAGGAGCCGTCATGCCGGTGGTGATCAACGATGGGTCCACCGATAACACTTCGGAAGCGGCCAGGGAATTTCCGGAAGTGAAATTACTGGAGCAGGAAAATCGCGGCCGGGCCGCGGCCCGTAACAGGGGCATTGCCGGATCCGATGCCCAGATCCTGGCTTTCACGGATGCCGATTGTGTCCCTCAAAAAGACTGGTTGGAAAAATTGGTTCTGAGACTTCAGGAGCACGAACGCCGGGGAGTCGTCAGCGGTTCTATCGCTCTTCCGGCCTCAAGCAATCTTTGGCAACGTTTGGATCACCAGGCCTGGGCGCATTCCATCGGGCCGGAAGCTCCCGCCGGTCCCACGCTCTTCGGTTCCACCGCCAACATGGCCCTCTTCAGGGCCGTATTCAACGCGGTGGGAGGTTTTGATCCCCGCCTCCGGGGGAGTGAGGATTCCGATCTGGCGTTCCGGATCCACCGCGGCGGATATGAGAACTTTTTTGAACCGGGGGCGGTCGTGATGCACGATCATCCGCGTACCACCTTGGGCGCTTTTCTCCGTCAGCGCTTCAATTACGGCCGGTGGACCATTCAGACGGTGCTCAAGCACAAGCCCTTGCCGCCTTATTCCTGGATGTTCCCGAACAGCCGGGTCCTGCTGGCTTTGCTCTGGCCCTGTTATGCCCTTTTGGCGACCGCCTTCACCGTACTGCGCAATCTTCCCCGCGATCTCTCCGTGCTTTGGCTGAGCCCCCTCCACTTGATGGGACGGACTTGGGAGTATCTTGGCACCGTAGCGGGTTGCGGAGATTATCAGCGGCTCTTCGGCAAGGATGCCGGGTCGCGCACGCAAGGGGATCCCCGATGCTGACCGATATCCTCCGGTGGAAGCTGACTTCGCGCGAGCGCCGCCTGCCGCTCTATATGATCGTTTTCGTCACCTACCGGTGCAACTCCCGGTGCCGGACTTGTTTTTATCATGAACAGATCGAAAGTCCGGAGTCCGCGGACTTGCCGCTCGATTTTTATGCCGAGGTCGCGCGTTCGTTGCCTCATCTTCTGTGGCTGCATCTCTCGGGCGGCGAACCTTTTTTGCGCAAAGACCTGCCGGAACTTGTGGCGGAGTTCTACCGGCATTCCGGCGTTCGCAAGATCGGTATTCCCACGAACGGCCTCGCGGGGGAGGACCTTTTGGAGAGCACCCGCCGGATCCTTGACCTTTGTCCGGAGGCGCAGCTCAATATCGTTTTGTCTTTGGACGGATCGGAGAAAACACACGACTTTCTCCGGGGTGTTCCCGGCAATTATCAAAAGATGATGGCGGCACTCGAAGCACTCAAACAGATCCGTTCGAAGCATCCCCGGTTGGCTTTGAACGTGTGCACCGTTCTGAACAATTACAATGCGGGGGAGATCCCGGAACTGTTGCGGCATGTCCAGGGACTGGGCGTTGATTTTCACGATGTGGGACTCTTGAGGGGGGATTTTCCCGACAAGAGCCTGGAACTTCCGCCTCCTGACGAGGTGGAGAAGGTCCTGGATCTGGTGGATTATTATGCCCAACGTTATTACGCGGCCGGCGGCCATTATCCGGGGGTGTCCGCCCGTCTTGCCGCCCGGGCGCACCGGCACCTCAACCGTTCCTTCCTCAAGTTTTTACGCACCGGAGCGGTGGCCCGTCCTTGTCAGATCGGCGACGGATTCGCCGTGATCGAACCCAACGGCGACGTACGCTTGTGCGAAATGACCCCCGTGATCGGCAACCTTCTTAAATGGCACGGTGATTTTGCCGCTTTCTGGAACAGCACCGCCGTGCGCAAAACCAGGCAAACGGGGCTTTGTTCCGCCGGCGCCTGCACGCACAGCAATTTCCAGACGCGGAATTTTCTTTTAAATCCCGGCCAATGGTGGAGGGCCTTTCTTTGAAGATCCTTTTCCTGAACCCGCCTTTCGGCTCGCACCGTCCGGAAGGCCTCGATGCGCCGATGGGCATTATGTATTTGGGCGCTGTCCTCAAACAAGCGGGGTACACGTGTTCTCTGGTGGACCATGTGTGGGAAAAGCAGGACGACTGGCGCCGATGGGATTTTGCGCTTTCCCAAAAACCCGATATCGTTCTCGTCAACACGCAGATCCGGTTCAGCAATGAAACTCAGGAGGCGATCAGGCGGCTCCGGTCCCAATGTCCCTCGCTCCAGGCGATCGCGTTCGGTCCCCAGGCCTCGACGGAGCCTTCCCGGTTATTGTTGGAAATGGGATTTGACGCCTGCGTGATCGGGGAGCCTGAGGAAGTGGTCCCCGATATGTTCCGTGACATGGTCAGGCGAAAGACGATCTTGGCCCGGCCGGGGATCGCCACCGTGGAAAATCCGGACTCCAGGCCGGCGTCCCGGGTGGGCGTTGAAAGACTCCCGCCGCCTGATTGGGATTTGGTGGAATACAGGCGGTATATCGACGCGACCCACAACGCCGTTTTCATGGCTTCGCGGGGACTGAACTATGAGGATAAGTTCAATCAGCCGCCGCTGATCTATGCGAAAAAATCCACGCGGCGTCTTAGCATCGAGCGCGTTCTGCTTGAGCTGACGCAGTTGCGCAAACGTTTTCCCGGAAATTACATACTTCTTTTCCATGACGAGATCTTCACGGAAGACAGGGAATGGGTGATCAAACTATGCGCCGCATTGAGAAAAGCTCGACTGAAAATGCCCTATTGGTGCTTCACCCGTCCCGATCTTATCGACGAGGAACTTTGCCGCACCCTGCGCCGGAGCGGATTCGTGGGCCTGAGCATGGGGATGGAAAGCGCCTCGGACCGGATCCTGGGGATCCTGGGAAAAGGGTTGACCGTTTCCCAAATTGAAGCAGGATTCCGTTCCGCGCAAAAAGCAGGACTTCTTACCACGGGCTCGGTCATGATCGGTACCGCGAGCGATCAACCGGGACAACCGGATGAAGACCGGCAGGAGATCGAGGCGACCGTCCGCATGGTGGACCGCCTGCATCCGGATGTTCTCACCGTGACGCTTACCACGCCGTTGCCGGGAACGCCGCTGTATGAGTCTTTGAAGGAGAAGGTGTTGGCAAAGTCGCCTGAGGAGTTTAATTATTATCATGTCTGGCCCGGAAAATATCCGTTACATCTGGAGACGCTTACCGCGGAGGACCTGATGAAAGCCGTGGCGCGTATCCGGGATGCGTGGAAACGCAAACTTTGGAAAACGGCATTAAGAATAGGGGCCCTTGCTCTTAGTGATGGAGCGTTCCGTAAGACCTTGTTCGATCAGATCGCAAAGGTCTTGAAGCGTAAAGTCCTTCCAGAGTAATGGCGGGAGAAACCACTTGATGGATATATCGGTTTGCATTGTGACCTATAACGCCGCGGAACATATCGGCGCCTGTCTGAGATCGATCCTGGAGATGGTGCCCCATGGCGGCAGGACCGAGGTCCTGGTGGTCGACGGAGGCTCCACGGATGATACCCAAAAGATCGTCCGCGGGTTCGCAGGCCGTGTCCGTCTCGTCGAAAATCCGAAGAGGACCATTGCCTCGAACCGGAATGTGGCCCTTCGCGAGGCCCTCCATCCCTCCATCGCCTTCACGGATTCGGACTGCATCGTGCCGCCGAACTGGCTTGGAATGCTTTCGGCATCCTTCGAAGAGATCCAAAAAAGCGATCCCCGTTTAGCCGGCGTAGGCGGCGGCAACAAAGCCCCTTCCGGGGAAACCCCGTTCCAGACCGCTCTCGGCATTGCGCTTGATTCATTCCTCGGCAGCCTCGGTTCCGTACAGGGAAAGATCTTTGGAGAGCGGCGCCGGGTGGCAAGTATCGCGTGCCTGAATGCCCTCTACTCACGCGCCGCCCTGGAGTCGGCCGGGGGATTCGATGAACTCTTGGAAAATATGTGCGAAGATGCGGATATGAATTATCGCCTGGACCAAAAAGGATACGGATTGTATTTTGTTCCGGGGATCCTCGTGGAGCATGCTGCGAGGCGGTCGTTTTCGTCCTGGTGCATGAATATGTATCATTACGGGATCGGCCGGGCCAGGATCATGCGGAAGCACCGGACCCTCTTTTCTCCGGCGTACGTGATCGCTCTTTTTTTTCTTCCCGGATTATTCATCGCAAGCCTGCTGGGCATCCTGTGGCGGCCGGCTTTTCTCGTGTGGCTCTACATTCCGTTCACCCTGCTGTCCGGTTATTTTCTGGCTTTGCCTAAGGATCCCGCCTCAGGCCTGCGTGTAGGGCCTATCTTGATCGGAACGCATATTTTTTACGCGGCGGGTCTTGTGCGGGGTTTTTTCATGGGTTATCCGGGGAATTCCGGAACCGGTCAAGCGAGATCCTAGCACCGCATGACATTTAAAATCAGGGGTATGCGGTGCGAGCACCGTTAACCTCTATCCGCCAGAGGACGGATCCGCCTGAAGGATTGTGGCGGAAAATAAAATGGAGAAAAGTACTCGATGTTCCTTAAAGAGCATCTTCTCACCGGGCTTGTGGCTGCGACGGCGGTAAGCTGGTACGTATCGCCCCAGGCGGGTATTTCAGTGCTGGCCGGAAGCGTGCTAATTGATGTAGACCATTACTTATGGTATGCCGTAAAATTCAAAGATAGATCGTTCAGACGGGCGATACGTTTTTTTGAAGCCAAAGAATCTGACCACTATTATTGTCTTTGCGTTTTGCATACGGTCGAGGTGATCGCGGTCTATATCGCCGGCGTCTTGTTCATGCACGGCGCCATCTTTTGGATCTCGGCCGGATGCCTCATGCATATGATGTTCGATGTGGCCCAAGGCATCCTGGACGGGGGGCTTCTCCGTAGAAAGTGGAGTTTGATCCATGCGATCTTCTTTCGTGCCCGGGGCGGATAATTTTTTTCATCCCATGACGGGAACACCGGACGCTTTAGCTTTCATGCCTTACGTGCATCACACAGGAAAAAAATAATGAGAAAGGATCAGGCGATGAACGGCACAAAGAGTCCGCGTTCACTGGTGCTTATCCCGGCCTACAATGAGGCTGTGCGGATCCAAGGGCTTATGGAGAGTATCAGGCGTGCCGCGCCTGAAATGCCCGTTCTTGTCGTCAATGACGGCTCCAAGGACGACACTTCAAACGTCTCCCGCATGTCCGGCGCTATCGTCGTAACGCACCCGTTTAACATGGGATACGGCGTTGCGATCCAAACCGGTTACAAGTACGCTCTTGCCCACCATTACGACTATCTTGTTCAACTCGATGCCGACGGCCAGCACGACCCGTCCTGCATCCCGGCGCTTTTAGCTCCGGTGATCGCGGGAACGGCCGACTTTGCGATCGGCTCGCGTTTTTTAGGGCAGAGCTACCGGCCACCGTTCGCGCGCAGGATGGGCATGGCGCTTTTCCGCGGGATCGTATTTCTGGTCACGGGCAAGTTCATCACGGATACGACCTCGGGATATCAAGCGTTCAACCGTGACGTCATACGTTTTTTTTCTACGGACATTTTTCCGGTCGACTATCCGGACGCGGATATGCTGATCACGCTCCATCGCGCGGGTTTTCGCATGATCGAGGTCCCGGTCCGGATGGTTGAGAACCGCGATGGAAAATCCATGCACGGCGGGTTGAAGCCGGTCTACTATATGTTCAAGATGCTGCTGTCCATTGGCGTGACGCTCATGAGGGCCAAGGGGAAAAACAAATGAGATGCCCTGCGATCGTGCGGCGGTGTCAACCTATGAAGAAACGGGGGAACCATGCTTGAAAGCCAAAAAATATCCGCTTTAGTGATCTGCTGTTTCGTTTTTGTGTATACCCTGAATTTGGTGAGGAGGCGAAAACTCCGCGAGGAATACTCCGTCCTCTGGCTGGCAACGAGCCTCTTGATGTTCATTCTTGTGATACGCTACGAATGGCTCGTGGCCCTCACCGGTCTGATCGGCGCGGGTCTCCCCACGACCACTTTGTTCATCGGGGCGATCATCTTTCTCATGATGATCGCGGTTCAGCTCTCGATCAAGATATCGAATCTGACAGACCAGGTGAAGAATCTTGCCCAGGAAAATGCCTTGCTCCGGAACGAGGTGATCCCATACCCTCAAGGATCGAACGCAAAAGGATAAGGCATAGGCCGACCGGCGGGCAGGAGCACGGGACTTTCAAAGACCCAAGCGCGACTTCGGTCAGTATCTTGCCGGGGTCCGGAACGATCGCTTTAGGGCCGACGCCAATGATCGTGCTTTACTATCGTGTTATCCAGAAGATGCGTATCAGCGTCTTCCTGCGTGATAAGACCTTTCTGGACAGCTTCCCTTAGGGCGTCGTTACGCAAGATCATTCCCTGAGCGCGATTCATCGCCATAACATTGTAGATCTGAATGGTTTGGTTATCGCGTATCAGATTACGGACCGGGACCGTGATCGGCATCGTTTCAAAGATCGCCACGCGTCCGGCGCTCCCCTTTCTTTTGAGCAGGACCTGCGAGACGACCGCCTGAAGCGTCATGGCCAGCTGGACCCTTATTTGGGACTGCTGATTGGGAGGGAAGACGTCAATGAGGCGGTCGATGGCTTGGACGGCATCGTTGGTGTGAAGCGTCGCGAAGACCAGGTGACCTGTTTCGGCCGCGGTCAAAGCCATCGAGATGCTTTCCAGGTCGCGGATCTCTTCGACGACGAGCACGTTCGGGTCTTCCCGAAGCGCCACACGAAGAGCGCTTGCAAAAGAGATCGCATCGTCTCCGATCTCGCGTTGGCTGATCACGCAGCATTTGTTCTTGTGGATATATTCAATGGGATCGGACATCGTGATGATGTGGGCATTCCTGTTATTATTCATATGATGGACCATCGCCGCCAGGGTCGTGGTCTTGCCGCAGCCCGTGGCTCCGGTGATCAGCACGAGCCCATGAGGCAAAGCGACCAGTTTTTCCATGAGGGGAGGAAGCCCGAGTTGCTCCATGGTGGGCGGAAGGATGGGATTGGCGCGAAAAACACCGCTCAAATGGTTCCGTTGATAGAAAAAATTAATGCGGAACCGATGAGTGAAATTCGGGAGTGTTACGGAACAATCCACTTGGCGGTTCTCAAAAAGATACTCTTTTTGGTCTTTGCTGAGGAATACATCGGTGCAGGTGGCCATGAAATCGCTCGTGACGGGTTTTGCCTGCTTAAAAGGGGTCAGAATGCCGTCGATCCTGAAGATCGGCTGGCTTCCCACCTGAAAATGGATATCCGAGGTGTTGCGTTCTAGGGCGCTTCTCAAGATGCCGAGCACATCTTCCGGTTTTTTGGAAGCGGGACCGGCCTGCCTGGAAGATTCTCCATTGGGCTCGTTCGAATGTTCCCCGAGAATGTAGATAGAATCGTCAACCATGAAAATCCTCCTTGGATTTTGAAAGTTCACGCCGTGTAAAAAAAGAATCCTCTAAAAGTATATCTGGAGGAAGGGGCATTGGGAAGTATTTAAATAGGGATTTGTGTTGCGCAAGGTCAGGTCTTTCGATATTTGAATGGCTCAGAGCGGATCTGCCGAAGGCGTCTTTGACGAAATCATAGAATAGCGGTATCCTATAAAACAATCACTGGAAGAGATCGAACTCCTTAGAAGATAATTTCGAGGGATTCAGGAAGCGGTTTGCCGGTAAAGAGAAAGGCCGGGAGCGGGAAGCTTGAGATCGGGGAAGCGTCTTACCAGGCTCTCGTGGAACAAGTAATCCAGATGATCATTGCCTTCTGGGGCATCTCCCGTCACCTCTCGCCAAACGGTGCTGTTCTCCATGCAGAAATAAACGAAGACATCTTTCCAGCGCTTCCGGACCTCGCTGTAAACGTGCCGGTAAAGCCCGACCCGTTCCGGCCGGAAATAGCGCATTTTCCCATCAAGGCCTTTGACAAATTCCGCCGTCGTGATCTTTGTTTTCGGGAAGCGTTCCTCGATGACCTTTTTGAGTGAAGACGGATAGCGCAAGCTGCCGAGACTGATCCACATCACTTCTTTTTCCGGGACAGCCGAGGTCAACTTTTCTAAAAGCTCCGCGTACTGTTTCTTCCACCCCGGCAGCATGAGCAGAGGATCGAAATGAAACCCAAGGCGGTAACCTTTTTTGAGGGCCTTGCGGGCGGCTTTCAAACGCACCTCCAAAGACACGGTCCTGTGTTCCTCCGTCCGGATGAATGCGTCGGGATTCAGCGACCAGGAGATGAGAACGTTCTTTTTCGGGATCTCCGGCAAATGATCGATCTGAGCGGTCTTGGTCTTGATCTCCAGGATCATTTTCTTGCCGAGGACATGGCGGATAAGGGTTTCGTTCAAACGCGTCAGCCGGTCCAGTGCGAGGCTGTCCGTCAGTTCTCCCGTGCCCATCCGGAAAAGACGCCGGGGCTCACTTGCGATCAGGGTGTCGATCTCCCGGGCGATATTCCCGGTATTGACGTAGACCGTGATCAACGGGACATTCAAATAATTCTGCAGGATGCAATAGGTGCAGTCGAGAGGGCAGTGGGTTTGCGCGTTGAGGATCCTGTAGCCGCAGCAAAGGTAATCCGTCCCCGTGGCGGGACAGGGTTTGAGGAATGCCCCTTTGAAGTTCGTGAGCCAGAGGTTTCTCTTGCCGGTGGTAAGCGGTATCTTTTCGATCTTTTTGAGAAAGGCGTTCTTGTTTGTGACGAGCGTGACCGGAATGCCGCGGAGGGTCCGCAGGATGCGCTTGGCAAGAGGCGAACGCGCGGCATTTCTATCCAGATAGATGTGGTCGATCCTGGGAATGGATTTTGAGTTCATGGCGCATTCTACCCCGCATTTCTCATTCCGATAAAGAGAAATGCGCGCGAAGCAAACCGGTTGAATTTCCCAAGGATCCTGAAGCGCGCTCCGAGGGTCGAACGGGCAAGGTGGCGGGCAAAAGGCCTGTCGTCACCGGCGGTCGCTTCTTCCTGCGAGAATCAACCGCCTTCGGATCTCACCCCTGGGATCCGCCTGAAAAACACGGCGGAGCCAAGCTCCCAGGGTCTCGAACGCTGCCTCCCGGTCTTTTGCCCGCCGAGGAAGACCCGAGGTGCGAGGGAGATTTTTTCTCGCTGGGGAAAAACGAACGGCGCAGAAGGATCCTGGGAATTCCTCGTGTTCCACCAATAATCATTGAAGAAACGGCCAAAAAGTTGATACTAGCACTGCAGGACTATTCGTTTTTAAAAGGAGTCCCAACTGATGCGTCTCCGGTTTTCTCTGGCCTGGCTGAAACCCGCGCAAGCTCCGGCCAAGGCTTTCAAATCCTCCGCGGCCTTTTCCCTGGTCCGGGAATATATAGAAAGGATCGGGCATTTTCTGCCCTGCGAGGCCGGCGCTTATCCCGCTAAGACCCGATCCTGTGTTTGGGTTTGCGAGAGAGCCAAGAAGAGCACGGCGGCCTCTTCCGAGGATCTTGCGAGGGAACTCCAAAAATGCATGAACTCCGGCGTTCAGGTTCTTGAGATCGTGATCGGGGGCCCGGACGGGTTCACGGATAAAGATCTGGATGCGATGAGACCTTCTTTCCGTTGGAGTTTTGGTCCTCTGACTTTGCCTCATGAGCTCGCCGCGGTGATTGCGACGGAGCAGATCTACCGGGCACTCACCATCCTCCATCACCGGCCTTACCACTCCGGGCATTGACGCAAAGATAGGCGCACGGCACCGCAAAATCTTTGACATTCCCAAAGGCTGCCTTATAATCCCTGCCTGTTCGATAAACAACTCGACAAAGTTTTTCACCCGTCCTAACATAGCCGCATTCTCGTGGGCAGGTAGCTCAGTCGGTAGAGCAAGGGACTGAAAATCCCTGTGTCGGGGGTTCAATTCCCTCCCTGCCCAAATTTTTTTCAAAAACAAAATAAAAAATTTGGACTACCCTCTGCCCAAATTTTCTCCTCCAGTCTGAGGTCTCAGTATATGAAATACGCAATTGGCATTGATATCGGCGGGACAAAGATCTCGCTTGTCCTCGGAACTGAAAAAGGGAAGATCCTTGCGCGGCGTGAGATTGCGACAGGGATCCGGACAAAAACGGCAGCCTGTATCAAAGAACTCGTTTCGAATCTTCGCGCCTTGATCCTTCATGCTTGCGTTCCTCCCAAAAAGATCCTCGGCGTCGGTGTAGGCTGCCCCGGCCCTGTCGATTCCTCGAAAGGGACGCTTCCGCGTTCTCCCAACCTTCCCGGATGGAAGGGGATCCCGCTCCGGAACATCCTTCAAAAAGCGACGGGGCTTCCGGTCTTTCTTGCCAATGACGCGAATGCCGCGGCTTTGGGCGAGAAGTTTTTTGGTGCGGGTAAGAAGGTCCAAGACCTTATTTATATCACGGTCAGCACCGGCGTCGGCGGCGGGATCGTAATGAACGGTGAACTTCATGAGGGCGCGGGCTGTGTGGCCGGCGAGATCGGTCACATGAGCGTTGTCCCGGAGGGGCGGCGGTGTGGTTGCGGGAAACGGGGATGTCTTGAGGCCTACGCGTCCGGGACCGCGATCGTGAACAATGTCCGCGACCGGATGACCTCGAAAAATACAAGCCTCTGGAAATTTCTTCGCGGAAATAAAAGAGTGGGCGCTAAGCAAGTCGGTATGGCCGCGCGCGAAGGGGACAAGCTGGCGATCGAAAGTTATCGAAGTGCCGGTTATTATCTGGGGATCGGGATCGCGAACCTGCTGAATATTTTGAATCCGGAAAAGATCGTGATCGGCGGCGGCGTTTTGAAAACCGCACCCAAGATCTTTTGGAGGACGATGATAAAAAGCGTGAAGCAGCATGCGTGGCCCGAGGCGTTCCGCACGGCGAAGATCGTCCCCTCGCTCCTCAAAGGGCACGTCGGCGATCACGGCGCGTTGGCTCTCGTGTTCAAGCGTTCAGCGCTTAAAAAGTAAGCGCGCCCGGCAGGGGTCGAACCTGCAACCCTCAGCTCCGAAGGCTGATGCTCTATCCAGTTGAGCTACGGGCGCTCGTATGAAGAAGGTTCATCGTATCCCGAAACTTCATTCAAGTTCAAGAGGGATTTTGATTTGAGGAACTTTCCGGATTTTCTATCGCTGTTTCTGGGCTGTTCGGTCCTTTTAAGCGGCTGCGCGACAACATCGGAATACGACCGTCCGGTGACCCCTTCCCAAAACTCGCATCTGACCGAGGAGCAAAAGACGGGTGAGATGCTCCACCAGCAGATCCTCACGGCTTTTTATCCTTATACGGATCCGAAAGTGGTGAAGTATGTCGATGATCTGGGGCATGCGCTTGCCGCCCAGGCTAAACGCCACGACCTCAAATACCGGTTCACGATCCTTTACAGCGAAAAGATCTATGCAACTTCGGCGCCGGGAGGTTATGTCTATATCACAACCGGTATGCTGAGTTTTCTTCAGAATGAAGCGGAGCTTGCCGCAGTGCTCGCGCATGAGATCGGGGAGCAGCAGACCGTGGACCGGCGTTTTACGAAACGGGATGGCGCGATCAATGCCGCAACCCAGATCGGTTCGGCGGTCGGTCCCATGTTCGGCCCTATCGGGTCTTTGGCAAGTTTAGGGCTCGTGCTTTTACAGGCTTACAATGAGAATTCGTACAAAACTCCCGGGGAACGGCTTTTGGCAAGTGACGCTGCCGCCATGACGTATCTGATGAACGCCGGCTACGACCCGGAGGCTTTGTTGGATGTACAGGAACATTTCCTGAAAGCCGGGGAGAAGATGACGCCTTACTTTTTTGATTATTACCAATCCCGCCCCATCACGGAAGAACGTATTCTGGCCATCAAGAAGGGGTTCGAGAAATTACCGCTCAACGGAAAATCTTTGATCACCGATGCCGTGGAATATCAGGAAATGACCCGCGGAGTGCGCGAGATCTATAAGACCGCGAGGTGACGGTTTTCTATCCTCCTTTTCCAGAAAAATCAAGAATCCCTTTCTTGTAAAATAAGGCTTTCTTGAGTAGAATACCCGCTCTTTGGTGGCTTTTGATGGCCGCCAATACCCGTTACTTTTGGTTTGATCTTTGAGTTTTTGCGCCCTTAGCTCAGTTGGTAGAGCAAGTGACTCTTAATCACTGGGTCGAAGGTTCAAGTCCTTCAGGGCGCACTTTTTTTCAATATGTTGAAAAGGACTTGAAGGGAGCCCCGCCGATGCGACTCAAGGAGCATTGTATAGCGGGGCGGGTGGCCTACCGAACCCGCCGGATTGTGGCGGGGAAGGAGCCAAGTCCTTCAGGGCGCACTTTTCTTGTTACTATTACTAGGTTTGCGGTCGTGGCGGAATTGGCAGACGCGCAGGACTTAGGATCCTGTACCGTAAGGTGTGGGGGTTCAAGTCCCTCCGGCCGCACTTTTTCTCAATGAAAAAGTACGCTATCGTGAAGACCTAAGGAAGGTCTTCTACGATATTATATTCGGCAGTATAGAGGGCTTGAAGGGAGCGCTGTTCATAAATATGACAGGGGTCATATTTATAGCGCGGGTGGCCGACCGTAGCGAAGCGGAGGCGCCAAGTCCCTCCGGCCGCACTTTTTTCGGGGTTCTATCACCGCACAGAAGCTGTGGTTCGGCGGTACTTTAATTGACAAAGGTAGGACGCGCTTCTATCCTTGTCCATTATTGTTTTTCAAATGGTTGACAAGGATTGCCCCAATTTCAACTTTGTTGAAATTGATAAGTGTTGGGACTAGAATACGGCCTTCCCGGAAGTCGTAAAGTCTCATCTAACAAGCGAGTGTAGCATAGTGGTAATGCTCTGCCTTGCCAAGGCAGCTACGAGGGTTCGATTCCCTCCACTCGCTCCATGTTTTTTCATGTTTCAATAGATAAAGGCGGTACTTGTGTTACTGAAAAAGAAGAAAGAAGAAACATCCGAAGACCTTTCTGGTATCGAAACCTCACAACCTCAAGACTCTTCGATCAAGATCAAATTGCAGGATGGCAAGACCTGCGAAAAGATCCTGACCATTGAAGTGGCCCAGGACCGTATCAGCAAAGAATACGAGTCTTTTTATAATTCGATCGCTCCGCGCGCCAAAGTGCCGGGATTCCGTCCCGGAAAGATCCCTCGCGACGTGCTGGTCATGCATTATGAGAAAAACGCCAATGATTCGGTGCTGGAAGCACTCCTTTCGGAATCACTGCCCAAAGCCCTTCGCGAGAAAGATCTCAGCCCGCTCACGACGCCCGAGATCAAGGATATCCAATTTGCCAAGGAAAAGCTCACCTATAAAGCGCATATTGAGATCCGTCCCAAGGTCAAACTTTCCCGTGTCGCCGGATTGAGCGCTAAAAAGGAAAAGCCCGGGGCGAAACCTGAAGATATCGAAAAAGCGCTCAAACAGACCCAGGAGATGCACGCTCAATATAAAGCGGTCGAGGGCCGTGCGGCCAAGTTGGGAGATTTCGTGATCACCGATTACGTCTGCACGGTCGACGGCAAGGAAATGGAAAAGCGCAATGATGATTGGATCGAGCTCAAAGAAGAAGAATACCTCAAAGGGTTCTCCGCGCAGCTTGTGGGCGCCAGTGTGGGCGACGAAAAGAACGTGCAGATCTCTTTCCCTCAGGATATGGCGGATAAAAGAGCCGCCGGGAAAACAGCCGTCTTCAAAATGAAGATCAAAGAGATCAAGGAAAAAATAATTCCCGAACTTAACGACGATCTTGCCAAACAGGCCGGGGAGTATAAGGACCTGAGCGATCTCAAGAAAAAGCTCACGGAGGATCTTGAGAAGCAGGACGCCGTCGCCAAAGAAGCTGCTTTTGAACAGGAACTCTTAAACGAGTTGGTCAAACACAATAAGATCGATCTGCCGAGCGGGCTTTTGCAGCGGCGGGCGGAATACCTGATGGACCAGGCGCGTCAGCGTTTCCTTCAACAGGGAGGCACGGACGAGGTCTTTGATAAAGAGAAAGAAAAGATGCAAAAAGAGTTCGAGACCGAGGCCCGCCGTCAGATCCACATTGCCTTTCTCCTGGATGAGATCGCCGATACCCAAAAGATCAAGGCGGAAGAGGCGGACCTGGGAACGAAATACGAGGCGTTGAGCCAGCAGTACCGCCAGCCGAAAGAAACGATCGAGAAATATTACAAAGAACACAAAGAAGCCCGGGAAACTTTGCTGGACCAGGTCCGGAACGAGAAGGTCATTGAATTTTTAAAACAGCACGCCAAAAAATAGCGCAGGGCGTAGAGTGAATAGTATGAGCTTTTCTATTTTCTCTGCGCTGTACGCTCCACGCTGATAACGGAGGTTGAATATGAGCTATTTGGTCCCGATGGTGATTGAAACGACCGGAAAAGGGGAGCGGGCGTATGATATCTACTCCCGGCTTCTCAAAGACCGCATTGTTTTTATCGGAACGCCGATCGATGACGTGATCGCCAATCTTATTATCGCTCAGATCCTTTTCCTCAACATGGAAGAGCCGGGCAAGGATATCAACATCTACATCAATTCCCCCGGCGGGTCCGTGACCGCAGGTCTTGCGATCTACGACACCATGCGCTTCGTGAAATGCGACGTCGCGACCTACTGTCTTGGGCAGGCCGCAAGCATGGGCTCCCTGCTTCTCGCGGCCGGCACCAAGGGAAAACGGTACTCTTTGCCGAATTCCCGCGTGATGATCCACCAGCCCTGGGGCGGCACGCAGGGGACGGCTTCGGATATCCATATTCAGGCCAGAGAGATCTTAAAACTTAAAGAACAACTGAATCAGATCCTTGTCCGTCACACCGGACAAGCGCTCGAAAAGATCGAGAAGGACACCGACAGGGATTATTTCATGTCCGCCGATGAGGCAAAAAATTATGGTATTGTCGACGCAGTGATCACAACCCGCACGGAGGTTCAAAAACCATGACGAAGCCCGCGATCCTTTTAACTCCCGGTCCCACTCCCGTTCCTGAAGTCACCCGCAAGCTGATGGCGGAGCCGATCTTCCATCATCGCACGCCGCGATACCGCAAGATCTTCGGGGATGTTTCCGAGCGCCTGAAAAAAGTGTTCCTGACAAAGAATCCCGTTTATACCTTCACCGGTTCGGGCAGCTTGGCGATGGAAGCGGCTTTGGTCAATTTTCATTCCGCGGGAGACAAGGTCCTCGTGGTGGAGAACGGAAAATTCGCCGAACGTTTTACCGCGATCGCGAAGGCGTTCGGGCTCGTTCCGATCAGCCTCAAAGTTCCGTACGGAGAGGCCCCGGACCCGAAAAAGATCGAGGAAGCGCTTCAAAAGGACCCGGATATCAAGGGCGTTTGTGTCCAACTTTGTGAAACTTCGACCGCGGTCTTAAGCGCCATCAAAACGATCGGCGCGATCGTGGCGAAAACGAACGCACTTTTGATCGTGGACGCCATTTCAGGCCTCGGAGCCGATCGTCTCGAGACGGACCAGTGGCATGTGGATCTGGTGATCGCCGGTTCGCAGAAGGCGCTGATGCTGCCTCCGGGACTCGCGTTCCTGAGTGTGAGTGAAAAGGCAAAGGCGCGTATGGCGACCGCCAAGTTGCCGCGCTTTTACTACGATCTCAAATATTATGAAAAATCCCTGAAAGACAGCGACACGCCTTGGACACCGGCACTGACCCTGGTGATCGGGCTTCAGAAGTCGCTCGATCTGATCGAACAGGAAGGGATCGAGAATGTTTTCAAGCGCTGCGCCGCGAACGCGGCTTTCACGCGCGAGTCGCTCCAAAAGATGGGCCTGAAACTTTTTTCGAAGGCGCCTTCTTCGACCGTAACGGCCGCCTGGCTGCCCGAAGGGATCGATGGCGAGAAGCTCTGCCAGGTGATGCGCGATGAAAAAGGGATCGCGATGGCGGGCGGGCAGGGCGATCAGATGAAAGGAAAGGTCGTCCGCATTTGTCACATGGGCGCGATCACGAAGCAGGATATTGAGACCGGACTCAAAGTGCTCGGCGAGACGCTCAAAGAGATGAAGGCCGCCTCGGGCGCTTCCTGCTGCTGTTGTAAATAACAGAAAGGTGCAGACCATTCGAGCGCTTATTTTAAAAGGGGAGATTGAAAGATGAGAATACTTGTTTCGGATTCGTTGGGCCAGGGCGGGATGGACATTCTCCGCAAAGAGAAGAACATCCAGGTGGATGAGAAGGTCGGGCTCAAACCCGAAGAGCTCAAGAAGATCATCGGAGAGTATGACGCGATCCTCATCCGCAGCGCCACGAAGCTGACGGCGGATATCATCGAGGCGGGGAAAAAACTACGCGTGATCGGCCGTGCGGGCGTGGGCGTGGATAATGTGGACCTTGAGGCCGCCACCAAGCGCGGCATCATCGTCATGAACACCCCCGAAGGGAACACCATCTCAACGGCGGAACTCAGTTTTTCGATGCTTATGGCTGTCGCGCGTAACATCCCGCAAGCCGACGCGCACGTGAAAAAAGGCGAATGGAAGCGCAACAAGTTCAAGGGTTCGGAGTTGAACGGTAAGACGCTCGGGATCGTGGGATTCGGCCGTATCGGCCGCGAGGTCGCCAAACGCGCCAGCGCCTTCAATATGAAGGTCATGGTGTTCGATCCCTTCATCTCCAAAGAAAGCGTGAAGCAATATCCGGTGGAATTCGTGGACGTGCCGACGCTGCTTAAGAACGCGGATTTCATTACGTTCCATACGCCTCTCACCAAAGAGACGAAGAATCTTCTCAACCGCGATACGTTCAAGCTTTGCAAAAAGGGCGTCAGGATCGTTAATTGTGCCCGGGGCGGGATCGTGGATGAGATGGCGCTTGCGGAAGCCATCCAGAGCGGGCAAGTGGCCGGCGCTGCGTTCGACGTGTTTGTGACCGAACCTCCGGCCGCCGATCATCCGCTTTTGAAACTTCCTCAATTCATCTGCACGCCGCATCTCGGGGCTGTCACCGAGGAGGCGCAGGAGAATGTGGCGCTTGAAGTGGCCAAACAGGCGATCGACGCCTTGAATGACCGTGCGATCCGTAATGCCGTGAATCTTCCCAATCTCGATCCGGACACGCTCAAAGGCCTCAAACATTGGCTTGTGCTGGCGGAAAAGATCGGCATGCTTTATGCGCAGCTTTTTAGCGGCAGTTTCAAAAAAGTGGAGATCCGCTATGGCGGAGACCCGACGCGTTTTAACGTAGCGCCGCTCACGATGGCCGTTGTGAAAGGATTGCTCAAACCGATCTGTGGGGATTCCGTGAATTTCATCAACGCCCTGGCGGTCGCCAAAGAGCGGGGGATCGCGATCGCGGAAAGTCGCAGCGACGAAAATGAGGGTTTCGTGAGCTTCATAGACGTTGAAGTGGTCCAAGGCAAGGAAACGCACCGGATCATGGGAACGCTTTTCAGTAACGAGCCCCGTATCGTCCGCCTGAACGAGTTCATGATCGATGTGGTGCCCGAAGGTTGGGTTCTTTTTGTGAAAAACGACGATCTTCCCGGCGTGGTCGGGACGATCGGGACTGTCCTTGGCAAGAACGGGGTCAACATCGCGGAGATGTCGCTGGGGCGCGTCGGGAAAGGCAAAAAGGCTTATGCCATGACCGCGATCAATACGGACAGTGAAGTGCCCGCCAAAGTCGTGGCGCTGATCAAAAAGAACAAACTTGTGTTGGATGTCAAAGTCGTCAAATTATAGAAGAAAGGAAGCGAATGAACCGTATTCTGATCGGGGCTCAGTGGGGCGATGAAGGAAAAGGGAAGGTCATCGATCTCCTTGCCCGGAAAAGTGATGTGATCGTCCGCTATCAGGGCGGCAACAACGCGGGCCATACCATTAAATTCAACGATCAGAAGTTCGTCCTGCATCTGATCCCTTCCGGCATTCTTCATCCCGGGAAGATCTGCGTGATCGGGAACGGGGTCGTGATCGATCCCGAAGCGCTCTTTGACGAGGTCGCGCTCCTCGAAAAGGCGGGGATCAAGGTCCGCGGACGGCTCTTTGTGTCGGATCAGGCGCACTTGATCTTTCCGTATCACAAGTTGATGGATCAGCTCAAGGAGGAATCCTGCAAAAAAGGCAAGGCGATCGGCACCACAAAAAGGGGGATCGGACCCTGTTATGCCGACAAAATGGCGCGCGTCGGGATACGTGTGGGGGATCTGAAGTCGCTTCCTTACTTTAAGGACCGGCTCACCTATGTTCTCAAGGAACGGAACGAATTCCTTGTGAAGATCCATCATGCCCGGCCGCTTCCTTTCAAAAAGATCTTCGATCATTTTAATCAATACCGTGCGCGGCTCCTCGGTTTCGCCCTGGATACACCCAAGTATCTTTATGACGCGACCAAGGCAAGAAAAGATATTCTTTTCGAGGGCGCCCAAGGAACGCTTCTGGACGTGGACCACGGGACCTATCCTTTCGTGACCTCCTCCAACGCGACCGTGGGGGGTGCGATCACCGGGTCCGGCATCAGTCCTACCTTCATTGACCGTGTGATCGGCGTGACGAAGGCGTATACCACGCGTGTAGGGGAAGGTCCTTTTCCGACGCAATTTCCCCCCAAGCTTATGAAATTGATCCAAACCAAAGGGGAAGAGTTCGGCGCCACGACGGGCCGTGCCCGCCGTTGCGGATGGTTCGATGCCGTGATCGGACGTCACGCGGTGCGCATCAACGGACTTGACGAACTGGCGATCATGAAGCTCGATATCTTATCCGGACTTCCGGAACTGAAGATCGCGACGGCTTACCGGGTGAATGGCAAACTTACAAAAGATTATCCGCACGCTATTTTCGAATTCTCCAAAGCCCGGCCGGTCTATGAAACGTGGAAAGGCTGGCAAGAGGATATCACTCACGTGCGGCGTTGGAGTCAGCTGCCTCTGAATGCCCGCCGTTACCTCAAACGGGTGGAAGCATTGATGGAAACCCCGATCAAGATCGTCTCGGTCGGCAGCAAACGCAATCAGACGATCTTCCTCTAGGATCTTTCATGCCCAACGCGATCCCTCAGCATGTTGCGATCATCATGGATGGCAACGGACGCTGGGCCAAGAAGCAAGGCCTTCTGCGCGTTCAGGGACATGAAGTCGGCGTTCAGCGCGTCGAAGAGATCATCAAGGCCGCGCAGGAAAAGGGGATCCGTTTTTTGACCCTCTACGCTTTTTCCAAAGAAAATTGGCGCCGTCCCAAAGAAGAAGTAGAATTCCTTATGGGGCTTTTGTCCTCTTATCTGGACAAAAAGATCGAAGTGTTGATCAAGAACAACTGTATTTTCAATGTGATCGGTGAAATGGGGGATCTTGCCCCGACGTTGCAAAAAAAACTTAAGCAGGCCATGGAAACCTCCAAGCATAATACCGGCCTGGTCGTGACTTTCGCTTTGAGCTATTCCAGCCGCCGCGAGATCCTGCGGGCCTGTCAAAAGATCGCGGAGCAGGCGGTGCGGGGAGCGATCCAGCCTTCCGGGATCACCGAAGAGACCCTCTCCCGCAATCTTTATACCGCGGACATGCCGGACCCGGAACTTCTGATCCGCACAAGCGGGGAGATGAGGATCAGTAATTTTCTTTTGTGGCAGATCTCTTACGCCGAGCTTTATATCACACAAAAGTTCTGGCCCGAATTCACCCGCGATGAATTCGAAAAGGCGCTTGAGGATTATAAGGGCCGGGAAAGACGTTTCGGGGATACGTGCCCCGGTAGAGGTTCAAATGAATCCAGCGGGGCACGTGCCGTGAACGGAGGAAAAACATGAACCAGCTCGCAAAACGCGTTTTGATTTCGGCGGTCTTTATTTTAGTGGCGGTCGCCGTGATCTTTTATCTGCCGCATTGGTGCTTTTTTCTGGTGGTGGAGGCGTTCATCCTTGTGGGGCTCTGGGAATTCTTTTCTCTTGCGGAGCAAAAGGGACTGCTCGTCCACCGGGGGTTCGGTCTCGTGTTCGGCGCGCTTTTGCCGTTTTCCGCTTATTTTTCGTTGCAGCCCACGAACCTCCTCATGGTCATCGTGGCGCTTTTTATTTTTCTTTTCAACCGCCGTTCTCCGGACAAGACCATCACAAGCGTTTCGGTCAGCGTCTTCGGGATCATCTATGTGGCGTGGTTCTTTTCTTATCTCATCAAGATCAAACTCCTACCCGACGGAGCGGCCTGGGTGGCTTATACGATCCTGACCGTGAAGGGCNNGGGGGATATGGCCGCCTATTTTGTCGGCAAGAAATTCGGGAGGACCAAGCTCCTCGAACACGTCAGTCCCAAAAAATCCATCGAAGGTGCTATCGGCCAGATATTCGCGACGATCGCCCTTTCGATCGGTTCTGTTTTCTACCTGCATGTTTCACCGGTCCATCTTTTGATCCTGGGAGCGGCGGTCGGGGCGTTGGCGCTCTTGGGCGATCTCGCGGAAAGTCTGATCAAGCGTGACGCGGGCGTTAAAGATTCCGGGACGATCCCGGGACTCGGCGGGATGTTGGATGTGATGGACAGTCTTCTTTTTACCGTCCCCGTTGTTTATTTTTATCTGACCATGATCCTGGGTCTTGAAAGATTATGAAATATCTTTCGATCCTCGGTTCCACGGGTTCGGTGGGCGAGAATACTTTGCGCGTGGTTCGCATCCATCCCGAGCGATTTTCCATCAGAGCCCTCGCGGTCAAGAAAAACACCGAAAAACTTTATGAGCAGGCCGTAGAATTCCACCCTAAAGTGGTTTGTGTTTATGACCTGCAAGCAGCCCGAAAGGCCGCTTCCAAGTTCAAACGCCTTGGGGTCCGGGTTGTGGCGGGGGACGAAGGGCTCGAGGAGGTCGCGACGCTTGCCGGGGTTCAGGAAGTGATCTGCGCCATGGTGGGTGCTGCGGGACTCAAGCCCATTTTTGCGGCCGTGCGCGCAAAAAAAACCATAGCGATCGCGAACAAAGAGCCCCTTGTGATGGCGGGCCCACTCCTTCTGGCGGCGGCGGCAAAGGCCGGNNGGATCGCTTGCGAAGATCACGCCGGCACAGGCGCTCAATCATCCCAAATGGAAAATGGGTCCCAAGATCACGATCGATTCCGCGACTATGATGAACAAAGGGCTTGAGGTGATCGAGGCGGCGAATCTTTTCCGCGTGCCGGCCACCAAGATCGACGTCCTGGTCCATCCCGAAGCGATCGTGCACGCGCTTGTGGAGTTCGTGGACGGTTCGCATTTTGCGCATCTTGGAGTGACCGATATGAGGCTTCCGATCCAATATGCCCTGAGCTATCCCGAGCGGCTGGAGGACCATTTGCCGCATCTTGGCCTGGAACACCTTGCGGCGCTTCACTTTGAGAAACCGGACCGGAAACGTTTCCCATGCCTCGACCTTGGCTATACGGCAAGCAAGATCGGCGGGACGATGCCGGCCGTTTTAAATGCGGCCAATGAAGTGGCCGTGGAGGCGTTCCTGGGCCGTCGTATCGGATTTCTCGGGATCCCGAAAACGATCGAAAAGACCATGCGTTCGCACCGTCTTATCTATAAACCGGTCCTGGCCGATATCTTCGCGGCGGATGCCTGGGCCCGGGAAACTGCCGAGGAATTTTTATGAATTCTCTGATCTCAATTTTGCCGGCCCTGATCGTTTTTGGCGTGCTCATTATCGTTCACGAGTTCGGGCATTTTATCGCATGCCGTTTTTCCAAGGTCCGCGTCGAGAAATTCTCGATCGGCTTCGGGCCGGAGCTTATTCATTGGCAGTCCGGAGAGACGCGGTTTTCCATATCGCTTTTTCCTCTGGGAGGTTTTGTAAGCCCTGCCGGAGAGGAAGCGTCCAAGGTCGGACCCGAAGGGCCGAAACCCGGGGATTTCCTCGCGGCGTCCGTTCTTTCACGGATCTTCATTGTTGTTTCCGGTGTGATCATGAATTATGTGCTGGCGTTCGTGGTGTTCTGGGCCGTTTTTATGACGGGGCGTCCCGTGCCGGGAACCGTGGTCGGTGGTTTCGTGAAGGGATATCCCGCCGAGGCCAGTCTCCTCAAAGTGAATGACAAGATCGTCAAGGTGGACGATAAGGCCGTCCTGAACTGGCAAGACGTTCTCACCCGGCTCGATAAAGCGCCGGGTGCGATGATCACCTTGAGTGTCGAACGGCCGCATGCGAGCGCGCAGCCGGAATTTTTAACGGTCCCCATCCGTCCCAAAGTTGAGGACGCACGGGATCTTTTCGGCAAGACCGTGCGGATGAAGCGCGTGGGGATCACTCCGGATCCTGCGGCGTTCACGTTGGAACGATATGCCGTCTTGACGGCGCTCGGGAAGGCATGGGAGCTTGAGGCTTTTTATACGGTGCAGACGCACCGGGCCCTTTTTTATTTGATCACGGGCCAGATCTCTCCGAAAAATCTCATGGGGCCGCTTGGGATCATCCAATTAAGCGGACAGGCCGCTAAAGCGGGGATCATGGTACTTTTGCAGCTTTTGGCGGTCCTGAGCGTGTCACTTGCGGTGATCAATTTCTTGCCGCTCCCGGCGCTCGACGGAGGACATCTGGTATTTCTCTTGATCGAACTTGTGACGCGCAAACGCATCAGCCCGGTGTGGCAGGAACGGATCACGACAGGCGGGTTCTACCTGCTTATGGCGCTTATGGTGTTCGTGCTTTATAATGACGTTGTCAATCTTTCGATCCTCGACAAACTGAAAAATCTATTTCATTTGAAATGATCTGAGCCGAAGCAGGCAATTACTCATAGCCTGTTTTTTTGCGGCAAAATAGATGAGGCGTTAAAAAATGCGTTGGACCCAGACCCTGATCCCCAGTCTTAGAAATATTCCCAAGGATGCTGAAGCCATCAGCCATCAACTCGCGCTCCGGGCCGGCCTCATCCGCCAGCT
>PLLJ01000011.1 GCA_003140935.1 Candidatus Omnitrophota bacterium | reverse complement strand
CGAGGAGGCCCGGGCCTCCTCGACACGGGACTCGTAGGCAGAAAAAAAAGGGATTTGGGACGAGTCCGGGCCCGTACGAGTCCCGAGGTACGAGGTACGAGTCCCTTTTGCAGTCCAGTTGTTGTATAATGCCACCCTTATGAAAAAACTCATTTTTATCCTCCTTGGCGTGCTTCCATTATGCATGCCGCCTGCTCGCGCCGCGGAACACGAATTGCTGGACCGCGTGGTGGCCGTGGTCAATGACGAGGTCATCACCCAGGCCGAACTGGACACTTTCCTCCGGCCGGTCTATGAACAATACAGCAAGGAATACAGCGGCGCAGAACTGACGAAAGAGATCGAAGAGGTCCGTCACAAGATCCTGGGCCAGATGATCGAGGACAAGCTTGTCTACCAGGAAGCGGTCCGGATGGGGATCGAGATCAAGGATGAAGACCTTGAAAAGGAGTTCCAGGAGTTCAAGTCTAAGCTGGAAAAACCGGGGGAGCTGGACGCGATGCTCGAGCAGGAAGGTCTTACGATGAAAGCCCTGCGCGAGCGGCTCAAGAAGCAGGCGATGGTCCGTCAGCTCCAGGACCGTGAGATCCGTTCCAAGGTGATCGTATCTCCTACCGAAGTCGAAGCTTTTTTTAAGAACAATCCCGACAAATTCAAGAGCAAGGAGCGCGTCCGGGTCAAGTCGCTCACGATCAAGAAGAGCGAAGAAGCACGCGCCAAGGGTTTGACGGATGAAAAAGCAAAGCAGCGGATCGGGCTTTTGGCCCAAAGGATCCGACTTTACCGTAATTTTGACCAGGTCGTGAAGGACCTTTCCGAGGACAGCCATGCCAAGGAGGAAGGCCCGGGAGAATGGATCGAGCGCGGTTCTATGATCGAATCCGTGGATGACGTGATCTTTAAAACTCCCGTGGGGAAGATCACCGGGGTTGTGGAGACCCCTGTCGGGTACCATATCTTCCGTATCGATGCGAAAGAGTCTGAGAAGGTCCGCACCTTCGAGGAAGTGAAAGAACAGATCGCAGGATATCTCTTCCAGGAAAAAAGCAACGCGAGGTTCCACGACTGGATGGAAGAGGTCAAGAAGGCGGCCTACATCTCAATAAAATAAAGCGGGGACTCGGGACTAGGGACTCGCCCCTCGTAAAAGCGCCCGCACGAGTCCCGAGGTACGAGCTACGAGTCCCGGGGCAGGGCACGAATCTCAATTAAAGCCAGCCGAGGAACGAACCCATGAAAAAAAATGAACAAAGGCCGGGCGTGATCGCGATCACGATGGGTGATCCAGGCGGTATCGGCCCCGAGATCCTCGTGAAGGCCCTTCGAAAGGAAAAACCTTCCAAACGCTTGGCCTATCTCCTGATAGGGTCCCGGCCGGTGTTTAAGACGCTATGTCAAAAAACGGGTCTTGGGCTCCCATTTCAAACCGTTCCTTTCGTTCTTCCCGGATCCCTTCGCGCCGGAAATATTTATTTTCTCGATGTTGCGCCGCAACTTTCCGGTGGCGGGAAATTTCAAATCGGGAAGCTCTGCCGCGAAAACGGGAGGCTTGCACTCCTGTCGATCGAGAAAGCGGCGTCTTTGGCAAAACAGGGGATCGTCCATGCGATCGTGACCGCGCCCGTGAACAAAGCGGCGATCCGCCTTGTGGATAAAAAGTTCATCGGCCACACGGAATTTCTTGCCGGAAAAGCCAAGGCCCGGCGATTTGCCATGATGTTCGTGAGTCCCCGCCTCAACGCAACACTTGCGACCATTCACGTGCCGCTTAAGAAAGTCAGCGGGCTGCTCACGAAGAAGTCCATCCTTGAAAAGATCCGTTTAACGCACGAAATGCTCAAACGCGGGCTTGGCATCAAAAAACCCAGGATCGCGGTCTGCGCCTTGAATCCGCACGGCAAAGAATCCGGGGAAGAAGAAACAAAAGTGATCGAGCCGGCAGTCCGCGCGGCATGCCGCGAAGACATGGACGCCTCAGGGCCGTTTTCGGCCGACCTTCTTTTCCATGCCGCTTATCACGGCCGGTATGATGCGGTGATCAGCATGTACCACGATCAGGCGCTTACGGCGTTCAAACTGGTCGCGTTCCACGACGGCGTGAACGTGACACTCGGGCTTCCTTACGTCCGCACCTCGCCGGACCACGGCACGGCCTTTGATATCGCCTATCAGGGCAAAGCCGATCCTTCTTCCATGCTTGCGGCGCTCCGGCTTGCCAAGAAAGCCGTCCTTGCGAAATGCTCACGCAGATAGAATTGCTCAAAAAATACGCGCTCCGGATCCGCGGCCATTTGGGTCAACATCTTCTGATGGATCCGAACACGATCCGCAAGATCGTGGACGCCTTGGACCTCCGATCCGGCGAGTATGTTTTTGAGATCGGGCCGGGGTTGGGAGCGGTGACGCAAGAAGTCCTGCGGCGAGGGTTCCCTTTGCTTGCGGTGGAAACAGACAAGAAGTTTGTCGAGATCCTGACGCAGGAACTTTGGCCGGAGTATTCCGATCGTTTCAAATTGGTCCAGGGCGATATCCTGAAAAGCGATCCTACAAAAATGATCCGGGCATGGGCCGGCTCCGGCGCCAAGGTGAAGGTGATCGGGAATCTTCCTTACTATATCAGCACACCCATCCTGTTTCATTTGATCGAGCACGCCGGGGTTTTTTCAAGCGCGGTGCTCATGCTCCAAAAAGAGGTGGCCGCGCGGCTTACCGCGCAAGCGGGCGAAGAGGATTATGGACGGTTGAGCGTCACAAGCCGGCTCTACGGAGAAACGCAATTTCTTTTCGATGTTTCACCGAAGTGTTTTCTTCCGCCCCCCGAAGTCACATCGCGGGTCGTGCGGTACGTTTTTCGAAGCGATATCAAACCCGGTCACGAAAAATTACTTCTGGAAATCATACGCGTTGCCTTCAGCCAGCGGCGTAAAACCCTTTTGTCATTACTAGCACATCATCTCAAGGGCAAACATGAGCGTGAAGACCTCGAGCGCATTTTCGAAAAACTCGGTTTTTCCTTAAAAATCCGGGGCGAAACCCTTTCTCTCGAGCAATTCAACCTTCTTGCCGAAGCCCTGGATAAAAAAAACGGGACTCGGGACTAGGGACTCGTTCCTCGTAAAAACGATTTAAAAAGCGGAAGACGGGACCAGGGACTCGCCCCTCGTAAAAACGAGTCCCGTTGTACGAGTCCCGAGTCCCCCATTCCGAGCGACATTTTTCGCGAGAAATAGTATAATACCGCCCTCTTATGATCACGACACTGAATCTCGAGACGATCTATGCGCCGGTGCAAGCCGGTATGAGCCGGGTCCCGGCGCTTATCCGGGAGACGCTCGACACCCCCATTCTCAAGATGCGCGAGATGGTCGACCATTTTTTTTCGAAGAACGGAAAGCTCCTGCGGCCGGCCCTCGTTTTTTTAGGAGCCGGTATTTCAAGAACTTTGAAAAACGAACACAGGATCTCGCACGAACGCAACGAAACGGCGGAACTTCACCTGGCCGCAGCCGCCGAGATCTTCCATGCTGCGACCCTTATCCATGACGACATTATTGATTCCGCGCCCTTAAGACGGGGGGTTTCGGCCCTTCACATTAAATCGGGATCCCAGGCCGCGGTCCTCGCGGGGGATTACTTTCATGATCGCGCCATCGTGACGATCTTCCGTCATGGCAACGACCGGATCATTCCGCTTTTCCTCCGGACGGCCGGCGAGATCTGTGAAGGAGAGATCCAGGAGATCAGCGAAAAAAAGAACATCAACATGACCGAAAAAATCCATCTCGAGATCATCCGGAAAAAAACAGCCTCGTTCCTTGCGTGCGCCCTTCAGACGGGAGCATTGATCTGGGGGATCGAACCCGGGAAAGCGGAAGCCCTCGGCCGGTTCGGGGAATGCTTCGGAATGGCGTTCCAGATCACGGACGACTATCTGGATTTTTCCGGCGAAGAAAGCAAATTCGGAAAAACCCTCGGGTCGGACCTGGAAGAAGGAGTTTACACGCTTCCCGTGATCCACTGCCTTGCGTCGGGAGAGCGGGACAAAGTCGTTCGCATTCTTTATTCCCGCAGCCACAAAAGGCGTTTTTCCATACTCAGAGAAACCCTCGAAAAAAGCGGGGCCTTGGATTATGCGCTTGCCAAGGCCAAAGGGTACATGGACATGGCCAAACGCGAACTCGAGGTTTTCCCGCCGTCCGTTTTCAGGACAAGTCTCGAACAGCTTGCGGATTATGCCCTCGAGCGGAATTGTTGACCGGCCATGCTGACCATCGTCCCGACGCCGATCGGCAATCTTTCAGACATGACGTTCAGGGCGCTTGAGGCCTTGAAACAGGCGGATATCATCGTTTGTGAGGATACGCGGCAAACGCAGAAACTCCTCCAGCATTACGGGATCGTGAAACAGCTGCTCAGTTATCACGATCACAGCACGCCGCAGAAGACCGCGGGGGTGGTGGCGCTTCTAAGGCAAGGAAAGCGTCTCGCGCTGGTCTCCGATGGCGGGATGCCGTTGGTATCCGATCCGGGGTTCCAGGTCGTTCACGCGGCGCTTGCGGAGCAGCTGCCGCTGGAGGTGTTGCCCGGACCTTCGGCCATCACAACGGCGCTCGTTTTAAGCGGCCTTCCGACGGACAGTTTCAGTTTTTTTGGTTTTCTCTCCAATAAAAGTGAACGGCGCAAACATGAACTCCGGGCGCTCGCAGATCGGGAAGAAACGCTCATTTTTTTCGAGTCTCCTTTCCGGATCGTGAAAATGCTTCAGGATGCAAGCGAGGCCTTGGGAGACCGGGAAGCCGCGGTCGCGCGCGAACTCACGAAAAAATTCGAAGAGATCTTGCGCGGCAATCTGTCCGAGCTCATCCGGGAGATGACGCAAAAGCCCCGCAAAGGTGAGATGGTGGTTTTGATATCGGGCAAGAACCGTAAGCAAATATTTAAAAAGGGACTCGCCCCTCGGGACTCGTAAAAGTGAGAAGCCAAGGCGAGTCCCCAGTCCCGAGTCCCCGCTTTTGCTTGTAACGAGAGGCTAAAATGAAGCGTATCGCATTCTTGGTATCGGGTTCTGGGACCAATATGGAGAATTTGATCAAACGGATCAAGGCGGAGGAAATTTGTGCCGAAGCCGCGGTCGTGATCTCAAACAAGCCCGGCGTGAAGGCGATCGAGAAGGCGGCTGCGCTTGGAGTGAAAACGGTCGTGATCGATCATAAGGCCTATGCAGACCGGACGGCTTTTGATCAGGCCCTGAGCGAATGCCTTGAAAAACACAGGGTCGACATCATTGTACTGGCCGGATTCATGCGCATCCTGACCGAAGGATTCGTAAAAAAATACCATGGCCGGCTTATCAATATTCATCCCGCGCTTTTGCCGGCATTCCCGGGCGCTCACGCGATCAAAGACGCCTGGGACGCGAAAGTGAAAGAGACCGGGGTGACAGTTCATTTTGTCGATACGGGCGTGGACACCGGCCCTGTTATTCTCCAACGCAAAATCCGGGTTCTCCCCGATGACACGCTGGAAACGCTCGAAGCCCGCATCCACAGCCTCGAATATGAAATTTACCCCCAGGCCTTGAATCTCGTATTATCCGGAAAATAAATGGCTTAGGTGCCCGCGGTGCTGGTCCCAATTCTTTTCAATTTCACCGCAGATGAAATTGGGGCCATCCTTGTCACCATTTGAGGACCAAATGCCAGACAAGGATGGACACCCTCTGGGGATTTGTTATAATCACGGCTGAATTCAAACGGTTTTCTTGCCTGGTATTCTCTTTGAACCATCAAAAAGGAGTTCTCAAATGACCCGAGCCATTATCGAAAAGATCCTAGCGCGTGAAATCCTGGATTCCCGCGGGAATCCTACCGTGGAAGTAGACGTGAAACTCCGGGACGGTATCGTCGGCCGGGCGGCAGTGCCGAGCGGCGCTTCGACGGGCGAACATGAAGCTGTCGAGCTCCGCGATGGGGATAAAGCCCGCTATCTCGGTAAGGGAGTGCTCAAGGCTGTGGAGAACGTGAATACCGAGATCCAGAAAGCGCTCAAGGGAAAAGATGCGGCCCATCAGGAAGAGATCGACCGGTTCATGATCGTCCTGGACGGGACGCCGAACAAATCCCGGCTGGGCGCGAATGCCATTCTGGGGGTTTCACTTGCTTGTGCCCGCGCGGTTTCAAGCTCCCGCGGCATTCCGCTCTTTCAGTATCTCGGCGGCGAAACGGCCAATCTTCTCCCGGTTCCCATGATGAATATCATTAACGGAGGCGTGCACGCGGATAATAACGTCGACCTCCAGGAATTCATGATCATGCCCTTTGGTGCCGAAACTTTCCGGGACGCGCTTCGCATGGGCGCCGAGGTCTTTCATCATCTTAAAAAGATCTTGCACGATAAAAAGCTCTCCACGGCGGTGGGCGACGAGGGCGGATTTGCACCGAACCTTACTTCCAACAATGAGGCCTTGGATGTCATCATGGCCGCGATCGCAAAAGCCGGGTATCAGGCAGGCAAGGACGTAAAGATTGCGCTCGATCCCGCGAGTTCGAGCTTTTTCGGCAAAGACAAGTTCGGCGGTAACCCGAACCCCGGCAAATATGTTCTTTGTGCGGAAGGGCAGCCCGTGAAGACGGCCGAAGAGATGATCGAATTCTACGCCGCGCTTTGTGAAAAATATCCGATTTTCTCCATTGAAGATGGTCTTGCGGAGGATGATTGGGACGGTTGGAAGAAGCTCAATGAAAGGCTCGGAAAAAAGATACAGATCGTGGGGGATGATCTCTTTGTGACGAACACAAAGCGTCTCGAACGCGGTATTGAGGAAAAGAGCGCAAACTCGATCTTGATCAAGGTCAATCAGATCGGCACCCTGTCCGAGACCATCGCCGCGGTCCGTTTGGCCCATAAAAACAACTTTACGGCGGTCATGAGTCACCGGAGCGGTGAGACCGAGGATACGACGATCGCGGACCTCGCGGTCGCTTTGAGCACCGGACAGATCAAGACCGGTTCGACCTCGCGCACGGACCGCATTTGCAAATACAACCGCTTACTCAGGATCGAAGAGTCCCTGGGTTCGAAGGCGGTGTATGCGGGGCCGAAACTCGCAGCTCGATGCTGAAGAAATTCTTTGTTGTTCTAGCGATCGCACTTGCGGTCGTTCTGATCCTCTGCTGGATCTATCTGCCTTCGATCACGCGCTACCGGGAACTGAAGTCGGAGGAAGATCACCTGAACCAAAAGATCCAGGAGATCGATGCGCAGATCAAGGGTCTCGCGGATGAACGCCATCTTCTCCAGACCGATGTGGCTTATCTCGAGAAAGTGATCCGGGAAGAGCTTGGGTTCGTAAAACCGGGTGAGATCATTTACGAACTTGTCACAAAGAAAAATCCTTCAAATCCTCCCCAAGCGTCTTCGGAGACTCCCGTAACTTCTGATAGCCAAAGCAGTTCCGTCTCTAAGCGGTCTGCTCCTGAAAAGGCGAGAATGTCCCCCATGTCGGTAGCGACTTCCTTGGCTGACGCAACACCTAAGGTTTCCAAGAAAAAAACTCTTCGGCCTGTCACTTGACCTGATTCCCAAGGAAGGCGTAGGTTTCTTCAAAAGGCATGTTTTGGGGACCCTTTCAGTCGCGTTGACAAGCCAAGGGTTATCCATATAATAATAACCTCTTTCGTTACAGCAAGTTACATCAATTTAAGTCCCCACGGGATCAAGGGTCCAATGGAAAACTGTCGCAGGAGCGTTTTATTTCTTTTTTTGTTCGCTTTTTTCGCCGCGTTCGGTGTAGTTGCTCACGCTGAAACGGTGGTTGAAGAAAAAAAAGCCGCGGCGAATTATAACGAGACTTTACCGGTGACTGGAGAGGCCCGGGTTGTCGAAGAGGCTTCTTCGGTCCAACAAGTTCCGGTGGGAGCGCAACCTGCGCAAGCGGTTGCTCTGCCGGTCCAAGTAGCCCCGGCACCCGTGAAAGCGGAAGGGTCTCAAACGCCAGGAGCCGTTCAGCCCTCGCCGGCAGTGCCAAAAATGGTTTCCCAAGATATGCCGGAAGCCCAGGTATTCACGACTTCAAACCCTGCAGGGCTTGTGGAAGTCAGCGGTTACAAATACCCGGTCTTTTTTTTCGCTCCGAAGGACTACAAGACCGACCGGACCTATGCGATGATCATGATCGCGCCGGCCGAAGATGCGAAAGCGGAAAAGCAGATCGAGTACTTGACGGGGCTCGCTCAAAGAAAGAGCCTTTTCCTTTTAGCCCCTTTTGTTCTCTGGCCGAAAGCGGGGGATACGCCTTATAGGCTGGATGAGTGGCTTTTGACGGTGAAAAGAGATATGGTAAAACGCTTTCCCATCAATAAAAAACGCGTCTATCTTGTTGGGAAAGATCTGGGAGCCCACTATGCGGCTTACATGGCGATCAAATATCCCAAGGAATTTACCGCGGCGGCTTTGGTGGGCCAAGCGTGGGACGGACCTTTTTCTCAACTGATCCGGCCACGCTCGGATGCGGCAGACCAGATTCCCTTCTACATCGCGCTGAAAGCCGATGGAGAAGCCCGGTCCCGGAACCAGGTTTGGTTCGATGAGCTTCAAAAAAAGGGTTATCCGCTCCATCTTGTGGATTACAAAAGCGATGAGGAGCTTAATGACCTGGAATTTAAAAAATCAATTTTTGATTGGATGGAATCCGCTGGGCAGAGTTGGGAGACTTCCGTAGCTCAGGGACAAAAGACCTGGAAGGGAAAATTCAAAAAAGGCGTAAAGGATTTTTTCGCAGTTTAATCTCCCTCCGGTTTTTATGAAATGAAGTGACGGCCAGGACTTATAAGGAAAAATAGATCATGAAACTTACAGGCGCTCAAATTTTGATCAAATGTCTTGAAAAAGAAGGTGTGGAGCACATTTTTGGGCTCCCAGGCGGGGTCATTCTGCCTACTTACGATGCCCTCTATGATTCCAAGATCAAACTGATCTTAACGAAGCATGAGCAAGGCGCAACGCATATGGCGGATGGATATGCCCGCGCGACGGGACGTCCCGGCGCTTGCTTGGTGACTTCAGGACCCGCCGCCACGAACACCGTGACCGGTTTGGCGACCGCTTATATGGATTCCGTGCCTTTGGTCTGTATTACCGGACAGGTGACCACGAATGCGATCGGGAGCGATGCGTTCCAGGAAGTGGATATCGTCGGGATCACGCGCCCCGTCACGAAACATAATTTTCTGATCAAGGATGTCCGGGACATTGCGCGGACCGTGCGTGAAGCGTTCTATATCGCGACGACCGGGAAGCCCGGCCCGGTGTTGATCGATTTTCCGGTGGATGTCAGTCGGGCCAAAACAGAATTTATATGGCCGGAACATGTCTTTATCCGGAGTTATCAACCGGAGGTGGCATGTCCCGGGGTGGAAGAGCAGATACGGAAGGCTGCCGAGCTGATCCGCGGAAGCAAACGGCCCGTGTTGTACGTGGGGGGCGGGGCGATCATCTCTGGAGCTGAAAAAGAGATCCGCAAGTTCGTGGAAAAAACGGGGATCCCGATTACGACGACGATCCTGGGACTAGGGATCTTTCCGGAAACGCACGAGTCCTCGCTCAGGATGCTCGGGATGCACGGCACTCATTTCGCGAATTACGCGGTGCAGAATTCCGACGTTTTGATCGGGGTCGGCGCGCGTTTTGACGATCGCGTGACCGGTAACGTGGCAAAGTTCGCGCCGCACGCCAAGATCATTCACATTGATATCGATCCCTCGTCGATCTCGAAGACCGTTCGGGTGCACGTGCCCTTGGTAAGCGACGTCAAAAAGGCGATCGAGAAGTTGAGCGTGCTTATTCCGGACAAGCGTCCGGACATGAAAGAGTGGCTCGCCCGGATCGCGGCCTGGAAGCAAAAACACCCGATGAAATATGAGAGCGAGGGACGGAAGATCCATCCTGCGTACGTGATCAAAAAGATCGGAGAGCTGACGAAACACCAGGCGATCGTGGTGACCGGCGTGGGGCAGCATCAGATGTGGACGGCGCAATGGTATCAATTCGACCGGCCGCGCACCATGCTCACTTCCGGCGGGCTTGGGACCATGGGGTACGGTTTTCCCGCCGCGATCGGCGCGCAGATTGGAAAACCCAAAGAGACAGTGGTGTGTATCGAAGGCGACGGGTCGTTCCAGATGACGATGACGGAGCTCGCGACCGCGGCTTATAACAAAGTGCCGGTGAAGACATTCATTATGGATAATGGTTATTACGGCATGGTGCGCCAATGGCAGGAACTTTTCTACAAACGGCGCTATTCGGGCTCTGTGATCGGTCCCACCAATCCTGATTTTGTGAAGTTGGTCGGCGCTTACGGGATCCTTGCGCTTCGGGTCTCGCAGGAAAAAGAAGTAGTTCCGGCGATCAAAAAAGCGCTGGCCCACAAAGGGCCCGTGGTGGTGCAATGTCTCGTTTCCAGAGAAGCGAATGTGTATCCGATGGTTGCGGCCGGGAATGCCCTGGACCAGATCATGGATATGGCGTAAAAAAAACAGGGTAAGGGTTAGAAAACCCTTCGCGTTTTTCTAGCACTGCTTCGCTGTTAATTTTACAGGTTTGCAGTGCTAGTACCGTTAGCCTATAAAAGTAAATGGAGAACGGTACTAGACGCTCAACCCTCACCGATAATCAAAAGGAGTTCTTATGCAACATACAGTCTCAGTATTGGTGGAAAACCATGCCGGTGTTTTGGCTCGCGTCGCCGGACTTTTTTCGGCGCGCGGATTCAATATCGACAGTCTCGCGGTAGGAGAGACCCAGGATCCGGAAGTGTCACGCATGACCGTGATCGCGAACGGGGATGACCGCGTGGTCGAGCAGATCATGAAGCAGCTAAATAAACTAGTGGATGTGATCCGGGTGGAAGACCTTACGACTCAGGATATGATCACACGGGAGCTCGTGCTGATCAAGGTCGGCGCGAACGCGTCCAACCGTAACGACATCATGCATGTCGTCAATACCTTCCGCGCGAAGATCGTGGACGTAAGCCCGGAATCCCTGACGATCGAGGTCACGGGAAGCGAAGGCAAGATCGACGCCATGCTCGAGCTTTTGAGGCCGTTCGATCTTAAAGAGGTCGTCCGGACAGGACAGATCGCCATGGCTCGCCGGGGCGAACTGAAAGCTCCTTTGAAATACGGCGGGAAGAGCGGCGCTTCTGTGACAGCGAAAAAAGCAAAAAAGAAATAATTTCACAAAACACTCAAGTTAACGAAAGGAAAATAAAATGGCAGTTAAAATTTATTATGACAAAGACGCGGACCTGAACCTTCTCAAAGGCAAGAAAATCGCCATCATCGGCTATGGGATCCAGGGCCGCGGTCAGGGACTGAATCTTCGTGATTCGGGCGTGGATGTGATCGTTTCCGAGATCCCGGGGACGCCGAACTATGAGCAGGCGGTGAAAGACGGCTTCAAGCCTATGGCCGCGAGCGAAGCGGCACAGCAGGCGGATATCATCCAGATCCTGACGCAAGACCACCTTCAGGCGGAGATCTATGAAAAACATATTGCGCCGCACATGAAGGCCGGTAAATCACTTTGCTTCTCCCACGGATTTAACATTCATTTCGGCTATATCCAGCCCGCGAAGGAGATCGATGTGTTTATGGTCGCTCCTAAAGGGCCGGGTTCGCTCGTGCGTTCCCAATTCGTGGAAGGCGGCGGCGTGCCGTGCCTTGTGGCCGTAAAGCAGAATCCCAGCGGCAAAGCGCTCCAGATCGGTCTCGCGTATGCCAAGGCGATCGGCGGCGCTCGCGCGGGTGTGATTGAAACCACGTTCAAGGAAGAGACCGAGACGGATCTTTTCGGCGAACAGGCCGTTCTCTGTGGTGGGTTGAGCGACCTGATCACGGCCGGTTTTGATACTTTGGTGGAGGCCGGATACCAGCCGGAGATGGCATATTTTGAATGTCTTCATGAAGTGAAATTGATCGTGGACGCGATGTTCGTGCACGGGATCAGCGGTATGTATCGCCGCGTTTCCGATACCGCGGAATACGGAGGCTACAGCCGCGGGCCGCGCGTGATCACGAAGGACACTCGCAAAGAAATGAAGAAGATGCTGGAAGAGATCGTGTCCGGGAAATTCGCGAAGGAATGGATGGAAGAGAATAAAAAGGGACGCCCCAATTTTAAAAAGATGCGGGAACATTGCGACAAGCATTTGATCGAAAAAGTGGGTGCGCAATTGCGCGGGATGATGGAATTCATCCGTAAAGCAAAATAAGAAAGGAAGTTACCAGGACTGTCATGGCGGAAAAACGGAAGATCCACATATTTGACACCACGCTGAGAGACGGCGAGCAATCGCCCGGGGCGTCGCTCACTCCCGACGAGAAGCTGACGATCGCGCGCCAGCTTGAGCGGTTGAATGTGGATGTAATCGAAGCCGGATTCCCGGCGTCTTCGCTCGGGGAGATGAAGGCCGTCTCCATGATCGCGGAAAATGTGCGCAAGCCCGTGATCTGCGGACTTTCGCGCATGATCCCGCGGGATATCGATGCGTGCCGGAAGGCCCTGGAAAAGGCCGCAAGGAAACGCCTGCACATGTTCCTGGCGACCTCGCAAATCCATCGTGAGTTCAAACTCAAGAAAAACAAAAAAGAGATTCTGGCCATGATCGGTCAGCACATCCGATCCGCGGTCAAGGATTTCAAGCAGATCGAATTTTCACCCGAAGACGCTTCCCGGACCGAGCGGGATTTTTTGACAGAGGTCGTTCGTACTGCGATCCATGCGGGGGCGACCTCGATCAACATTCCGGACACAGTGGGTTATGCGATCCCGGAAGAATTCGGCGATTTGATCCGTCTGTTGATCAGGAAAAACCCCGCGCTCGGGAAGAAAGTGGTTCTTTCCGTTCATTGTCACAATGACCTCGGTCTCGCGACCTCAAATTCCTTGGCCGCCGTACTCGCCGGGGCCAATCAGGTGGAATGCACCGTGAACGGGATCGGTGAGCGCGGTGGCAATGCGTCTTTAGAAGAGATCGTCATGACGATCGATACGCGCAAAGACTTTATGGATTGCTACACGAATGTGAAATGTTCCGAGATCACCAAGGCTTCGCGTTTGGTATCCAACTTAACGGGGATGGTCGTTCAGCCTAACAAAGCGATCGTCGGGCGCAATGCCTTCTGGCATGCTTCCGGTATTCATCAGGACGGGGTGCTCAAAAAGCGCCAGACCTATGAGATCATGGACCCGAAAAAGATCGGGCTTTCCGGTAACCAGTTGATGCTCGGGAAACTCTCGGGCAAGCACGCTTTTGGAATCCGCGTAAAAAAGCTCGGGTTCCGCTTGGGGCTCAAGGAACTCGATCAGGCTTTCGTTCAATTCAAGACCCTCGCGGACAAGAAAAAATATATTTTTGACGAAGATCTCGAGGCCATCTTGCAAAATGAGATCGCCAAGATCCCGGAGACCTGGAAGCTGATGTCTATGAAGGTGGTGTCTGAAACCGGCACGAAGCCTCACGCCCAGATCAAGCTTTCTTATGAAGGCAAGGCCCAACAAGCTGTCTCGAACGGAGATGGCCCGGTGGATGCTTGTTACAAGGCTATCGAGAAGATCGTGAATTCCAAAGCGAAACTTATCCACTACGGTCTGCAATCGGTCACGAGCGGTAAAGATGCTTTGGGCGAAGTGCTGGTCAAGCTTGAGATCGGCGGCAAGGAAGTGACCGGTCGCGGCACGAGTACCGACATCATTGAAGCCAGCGTACGCGCCTATCTTTTTGCGATTAATAAAGTTTCGGCGAACTCTCAACGGGCCGCGAGCCAACCTTCCCCGGTGTGAAAAAAGACAAGCCCAATTCCCCATCAAAAGATTTAAAGGTTCATCGGACTAGTCCTGGCAACCTTCCGTCAGAAAAAAATAGTCCCAATACTGCTCAATTTCCACATGGTGGAAATTGGGGCAATCCTGATTACCATAATAGAAGAGAAAATAAAAGTCAGGATAGATGCCAGGACAAGGCTTTCAAGCTTTATGGGATCTTCGGGTACCCTCTTTCGCATACTCTTTCTCCGGCCATGCACGAAGCCGCATTTTGCAGGCTCGGGATCGACGCCCACTATATCGTTCTGGAATTGACTCCCGCCGATTTCAAAAAGCTCATGCGCCAATCCTCCAGATTTTCTCTTGCGGGTTTTAATGTCACAGTGCCCTACAAAGAAACGGTGATGAAAAATCTCGACGGCATCCGGCCGGAAGCACGGGCCATCGGCGCGGTGAATACGGTTTTCAAACAAGGAAAACGGTGGATAGGTGCGAATACGGACATGGAAGGTTTTCTCCGGGCGATCATGAATGAAGGTGGGTTTCGCCCATCCGGGAAAAAGGCCGTGATCCTTGGAGCCGGTGGCGCGGCACGTGCGATTGTGTATGGCCTTTCGCGGGAGGGCATCCGGGAGATCCTGATCGCGGATTGTTTTCCGCAAAAAGCCCGGAAGATCGCGAGCGGTATGCGGAAACTTTTCAAACGGGTGAATTACCATGCGGCAACGGCCGGAACACCTGAGGTCAAGGAGGCTCTTCAAAAAGCCGATGTTATTATCAATGCGACTCCGCTCGGGTTGAAGCCTCAAGACCCGGAGGTGGTTCCGGAAAACTGGATCCCTCAAGCGGGAAGGATAAAACTGGCCCGGCGCGGACGAGCCTCAAATAAAGCAAGCTGCGGCTCGAAGCTTTTTATGGATCTCATCTATAATCCGGCCATGACGCCTTTTTTAAAGATCGCGAAAAAGAAAGGGCACTGCACCTTGAACGGGCTGGGGATGTTGCTTCATCAGGGGGCCCGGGCTTTGGAACTTTGGACGGGGCGAAAGGCGCCAGTGGGCGTGATGCGCCGGGCACTTCTTGACGCTCTAAGCGAACGGGGGAAATAACTTGGATTCCATGACGTCATGGTTTGTTTTTTTTATCGGGGCGGTCGTGGGGAGTTTTTTGAACGTTTGTATTTACCGGATGCCGCGTGATCTTTCGATCGTGCGTCCCCGGTCCTTTTGCCCCCATTGCAAGGCGATGATACCCTGGTATGAGAATATACCGCTTGCGAGCTATCTCCTGCTTCGTGGAAAATGTTTCCGCTGCCGAGAGCCGATCGCTTTCCGTTATTTTCTCGTAGAATTGGCCACGGCCGGGATCGCCTTGGGGTTATGGCAACGGTACGGTTTGTCGGTCGAATTTGTGGCGAGCGCGATCTTTTTTGCCATGATCATTGTGGTCACCATGACGGACTTTGAGACCGGGCTGATCCCGGATCAGATCACGTACGCCGGGATGATCTTGGGGTTAGGGCTCAGTATGGCCGGGTATGGGCATTTTACGCAGCCATTCTGGTATCAAAAACTCCTCGCTTCCGGGGCCGGGCTTTTAGCGGGGGGCGGGATCCTTCTCTTGATCGGAGGGCTCGGGAAACTGGTTTTTCGCAAGGACAGCATGGGAGGCGGGGACGTGAAGCTCCTGGCCATGATCGGCGCTTTTGTGGGAGTAACGAAGGTCGTCCTTATTTTTTTTCTGGCGCCTTTTCCGGCCTTGCCGCTCGCGATCTGGCAGCGTTTTGTAAAAAAAGAAGAAACGATCCCTTTTGGGCCGTTTCTTGCGCTTGTGGGGGCGTTCATTTTTATAGAAGGGGACGCCCTCCTAAATTTCTTATCAAAAACCTACGGAGTCTGACATGCTCAAATATATCACGACCGGGGAATCTCACGGACATTACATGGCCGCCATCCTGGAAGGTTTTCCCAGCGGCCTCATGCTCGACCTTGATTTTATTAATGGCGAGATGCGCCGGCGTCAGGGAGGTTATGGGCGCGGCGATAGACAAAAAATCGAAACGGACGGTGTTGAAATCCTGGGGGGGGTGATCAAGAGGATCACGACCGGTGCGCCGCTGGGTTTTCTTCTTTCGAACAAGGACTTCAAGATCGAAGGAATGCCGGAGCTTTTCCGTCCCCGGCCCGGCCATGCGGACCTTGCGGGATCCCTTAAATATAATCAGGGGATCCGGGCAGTCCTGGAACGTTCGAGCGCGCGCGAGACCTCCATGCGTGTCGCGGTGGGTGCGGCCTGTAAACTTTTACTCAAGGCATTCGGGATCGAGATCGCCGCTCACGTGGTCCAGATCGGGAGCGTTTTACTCCCGGAACGGAATAGGACGGTCGGAGAGATCCGGAAAGGCGCCGAAGATTCGCCGGTTCGATGCATTGACAAAAAAACAGAAAAAGCCATGATGCAGGCGATCACGAAAGCCGTGAAGCACGGAGATTCACTGGGCGGAAAATATGAGGTCCGTGCCACGGGGCTGCCGATCGGGTTGGGCTCTTACGTTCATTTTGAAAGAAAGCTCGATGCGCGGCTTGCCATGATCCTCATGAGTCAGCAGGCCGCGAAAGCGGTTGAGATCGGGGAGGGAATGGGGCTTGCCGGCGTTCCGGGTTCCGAAGCGCATGACGAGATCTTTTATGGGAAGGCCCGTGGTTATTTCCATAAGACCAATCATGCCGGGGGGATTGAAGGCGGGATGACGAACGGGGCAGATCTTGTGGTCCGCCTCACGATGAAGCCGATCTCGACGCTTGCGCGCCCTCTTGCATCGGTGAACATGAAAACGAAAAAAGCGGAGAAGGCGGATTTTGAGCGCAGCGACGTTTGCGCGGTGCCGGCCGGAAGCGTGATCGGGGAAGCGCTTGTGGCGTACACGCTCGCGGATGCTTTTCTCGAGAAATTCGGCGGCGATTCTATGACGGAGATCCGTCGTAATTATGAAGGCTATTTAAAACATATCCATGGCTAGTGCCGGCAATATTTATCTGATCGGCATGATGGGTTCGGGTAAGACTGTGACCGGGAAAGCCCTGGCGGAGCAACTCGGCTACGCGTTCGTAGATCTGGATGTCGAGATCCAGGCAAAAGAGGGGCGTTCTATTCCGGAGATTTTTGCGGGGTCGGGGGAGCCTTATTTCCGCGATGCGGAGTCGTCGGTCCTGGAACGCTTTTCAAAGAAGGCCAAACAAGTGATCGCGACGGGCGGGGGCATTGTGTTGCGCGAAGAAAATGTGCGGCGCATGAAAGAGACCGGAACGGTCGTGCTGCTTGATGCATCCGTCGAGTCTTTGTGGCAACGCGTCCGTTATTCGAAGGACCGTCCGCTTCTTAATAAGCCCGATCCTTTGGGCGCGCTCCGGAAGATCTTGAGCGATCGCGGGACCTTCTATTCGAAGGCTTGTCACTTTTCCGTGCCGACGGACGGTAAAATAGCCGAAGAGGTCGCCCATGAAATCTTGGGAAGATTGAGGTCTGGAATATGAAAACGATCCAAGTAAAAAGCTTGAAGGGAAATTACAAGATCTGCATTGGCCGGGGTCTCCTGGGACAGGTCGGGGCACAAGTTGCCGGGGTTTTTAAACCCGGGACAAAACTCATGATCGTTTCCCAGAAGAATCTCGCGCCTTATCTGAAAGTCATCTCCTCATCCCTTTTCCAAAAAGGCTTCAAGGTCTATACCCACATGCTTCCGGACGGTGAGATCGCGAAATCCGGGGCAGAACTTTTCCGGCTCTCCTATGATCTTCTTACAAAGGGATTTGAGCGCAGGGACGGGATCGTGGCCGTGGGCGGGGGCGTGGTGAGCGACCTTGCGGGGTTTGCGGCATCGGTCTATCTGCGCGGGATCCGTTATGTAAATATTGCGACAACCTTGCTCGCCCAGGTGGACAGCGCGATCGGAGGAAAGACCGCGATTGACCTCAAGGAAGGAAAGAATCTCATGGGCTCTTTTTGGCCTCCGGCTCTTGTGATCTCGGATGTAAACGTGCTTCGTTCGCTTCCGCAGCGGGAACTTTGTGCTTCCCTGGGGGAGGTCGTGAAATACGGCGTGATCCGCGATCCCGCATTGTTCGGTTTCCTGGAGAAAAATTTCAAAAAGATACTGCAAAAAGACTTAAGGATGATCGAGAAGGTCGTTCTTGCCGGCGCAAAGATTAAAGCCGGGGTTGTGAGCCGTGATGAGTTCGAGACCCAAGGAGAACGTGCGATCCTGAACTATGGCCATACCTTCGCGCATGGGATCGAAGGAGTGCTGAGTTATAAGGGTCTGGTGCACGGGGAGGCGGTCGCGATCGGGATGATGATGGCAGCGCAACTTGCTGCGGATCTCGGGCTTTGCTCACAAGAACTTCCATGGCGTCAGATGAGGCTTCTTATTTCCATGAAACTGCCTGTTTCGATCAAGAAATTCAACCTCAAAGCTTCTGCGATCCTGAAAACCATGATGACGGACAAGAAAAAAAACAAAGGGGCGTTGCATTTTGTCATGCCCTGGCGTATCGGTAAAGTCACCGTCGAGAAAAATATCCCCATCGAGAACGTTCGCAAGATCCTTCGTTTTGCCGGCGCAAAGTAATCTTCTTCCCGATCCAGCTGTAAACGCTCAAAGAGATCTTTTTCGTAAAGTTTATTTTAATCAAATAAATATTGATTTAAAATAAATAATCAATTATGCTTCTCCCATGAAAAAGCGAAGCTGTTCCAACCCACGGCAGACGAAAGGGTCCTTCTATGACGTCCGTTGAAGAGAAGGAGATCCGGGCGTTTTTAGCTCTAAACCGGTTGCGGATCGAAGGTCGGCGCAGGGCTTTGACGCTTTTCTCGGAGGGGAAGAGCGCTCAGGAAGTCGTGGAACGTATGGAGTCCGAGGATCTGTTCAAAGACTTTTCGGTCCCGGAGAACACGGTGCCTTTTAGTGCGGAAAAAGAGATCGAACTTTGTGCTCAAAAAGGGATCGATTTTTTGCTCTATTCCGACGGAGATTATCCGGCCATTCTTAAAGAGATCGCGGATCCACCGCTTCTTCTCTATAAAAAAGGAACCCTGATCGAGAGTGACCGGAATGCCATCGCGATCGTAGGGACGCGGCATCCGAGTTTTTATGGGCGGACGCAAGCAAAGCGCTTTGCCCAGGAGTTGGCCGCGAGGGGGCTCACGATCGTATCCGGGTTGGCGCGCGGGATCGACCAGGTGGCTCATGACGGCGCGCTTTATACCTCTTACGGCCGTACGATCGCGGTGATGGGATGCGGGCTTGATGTGATCTATCCCAGGGAGAACGAAAATCTTTTTCAGAGAATTTTGAAGAGAGGTGCGATTTTAAGCGAATATCCTTTGGGCATGCCGCCTCTTCCGGAGAATTTTCCGCGCCGGAACAGGATCCTGTCAGGGCTTTCGTATGCCACATTCGTGGTCGAAGCTCATTCGCGAAGCGGATCCCTCATCACGGCGCATCAAGCGGTGGAACAGGGGCGGGAGGTTTTCGCGCTTCCGGGGCCCGTGGACCAACTGACGTCGTGCGGTGCCCATCAACTTATTAAAGAAGGCGCATACCTGGTGGAGACTCCCGAGGATATTCTACTGGCCCTGGCGGACCGATTGAAATGGGAAAATAAATTCGAGCCAGCATTTCAAGCCGTCATTGAAGAATCTGACAGAGCGAATTCGGAAGAAATAGCGCCAAAGACAGGTGACAACCCTGATTCTTTTCAATCAGAGCAAGGCGGTCCCCATACCGATTCAATCGCAGCGGAGGGGAAATCGGGGTCTTCCAAACTATCCTTGAGCATAGAAATGAAAAGTTTGGGCGGAGGCCGGGGCAGTTCCGACTACCCTAAAGAAAAAGAAAACAAAAGTCAGGAAAGTCACCTTTTGGGGGACACTCCCATGGAAGATGAGTCGGTTATTTTAGAACTTCTTAAAGAGGAGGGCTCTTTGGGTCCGGACGAAATGATAGAGTTTACGGGACTCGAATCCTCAAAATTGCCAGTCATTTTGCTGAAGATGGAACTGGGCGGAAAGATCAAGAAGGGGAGCGACGGGAAGTATCATCACAGGTGACTGTCACCTGTTTTTCGGTGGATAATGGATTTAGTGACTTTGTGCTTATTTCGTCCGTTAAGCTTCGACGCAAGCAGGTCGTTACTAAATAGGTCAGAGCGGGAAAAAAGTTTTGACAGACGGGTGTTTCCTCTATAGAGTTTTATGTGAAAACCATGTCTTGTTAAAGAAGGTTTTTCAAACGAAAGGAGTTAAAGATGGAAGGATTAGTGCCAGCAAATAAGGGGAAAAGGTTCGCGGCGGGGCTGATCGATCTGGTTGTTATTCCCATTGTTCTAGGGGTCGTGATCGGCTTGGTTCTTTTGGCGGCTCCAGACATGGTGCGCAGCATCGTGCTTGTGATCGTCAATATCCTTTGGTTGGTGTTCCGTGACGCGGTCTATTCTCCGGGACGGGCGATGGTCAAGGTCAAGCTCATCAGCCTTACGGGGGAAAAAGTGACGTGGTTGCAGGCTTTGATCCGGAACATTCTTCTGATCATTCCGTTCGTGCTTGTGGTGGGATATATCGTCGAGATCGTAATGCTGATCGCCAAAGGTCATCGCCTTGCGGACAATTGGGCTAAGACGCAGGTTGTTGAAGCCTAAGGGCTGTCACGGTTCTGTGGAGTTTTGAAGATTCTCCTCCGTGGGCGACCGCGGTGGAGAATCTTTGCTTTCGCCCCGTAAAAGATTCCGAGGGCGAAAAAGATTCCTTCTGAGCTGTCAGATCGCGGATATTTTTAACGGTTTTCCTGATAACTTGACGGAAGTGTTTAGAAAACTTCCTGTCTCCAGCGGGGTTAAGCATGAACGGCGCTTCCACGATCGGAAATATGATCAAGTTCTCTTGGGCGAAAAGCCGGGAGATCCTTTTTCCGTTTCATTTCAAACGCTGGCTCAAGGTGCTGATCATCGTCTGGTTTGCAGGTGCGGGTATCCAGGGATGCAGCGCGAATTTTAACGTTCCGAAAAAATCCGTCCGTTCTTCNNTTCGGTATCCGGGGGAAGTCCCATGGCCCAACCTCCTCCGGGAGCGTCTCAGCAAGGAGCGGAGCAAATGTCCCCGGTCTTGCCGGCTGGTACCTTACCGGTTGCCGGGGCCTCGAATTCTTCCATAAAGCAGATCCAGGTGCCGGCACAAAACGGGTCCGCAAGCCCCAATGCAGAGCCCACCACAAAACACAAAACAGGGATGGATCGGTTGAAATCCAAGGCCGATCTTATCGGCGTGTTATGGATCGCCGCAGGAATAATTTCTCTTGGGGTTGCCTTCGCAGCATTCCTTATGTGGCTATCGAGCCGGTTCAATTTTGTGCTCTTAGATGCGATTTTGACACGGGAACCGGCCATCAAGAGACCGTTCAGCAAGCACAGTGAAGCTGGGAATTCCTATTTTGCATGGACGCTGGTTTTTTTGGGAGTCGGTCTCGTCGCTTTTTTATTGGCGGGGCTGCTCGTGGTGCTTTCTCTTGGAATTATGAAATGGAGTCCGGTGATAGGGATCCCTCTCATGATCCTCGGGGGTCTTTTTGCTCTGGCGGTCATAGTGATCATGGTCTCTGTTGGAACCATCATGCGTGATTTTGCTCTTCCGATCATGTATCGCGAAAAGATCCCGGCAATAAGCGCCTTGAATAAATTTCTGGAAGCCGATGCCTTTACTTTTGGAAAGGTATTTCGATATCTCCTTGTGGTCTTCGGTTTGTGGATTCTCGCCATGGTCACTCAGAGCATTGTCGGTATTTTTGCGGTGATCGGCGGAGTGATCGCGGGCGGCCTTATGGCAATTCCCGGACTTATCTTGTTTAAGATTCTTCCGTTCCTGAAGATCCCGCTTATCATTCTTGGAAGTCTTGTGGCCATAGCGCTCATCCTGGCTGTGATCGTGGTGATCGGCATGGTCATGCTCCCGGTGGTGATCTTCTTTCGAGTGTTCGCGTTAACGTATTTAACGCGATTTTATCCCGAATGTGATCTGCTGGAATTTGCCGGCAGCAACTCATAACACAAAGCTCATAGCTTCAAGCTCAAAACTAAAAACTTTGCGTTTTACGCCTTGTGCTGTTTTATGTGTTACGCTTTAATTTGAGAGACAGACACCATGGCCAAGAGAAAACGTTTCAAAAAATCCAGGTCTGCCGGCAAAAAAGGGACAGGGGCATTTAAAGAAGTCCTTTCCCTTTATGCGAAGCTCGCCGACCTCAAAAAAGAGGTGGGCAAAGCGGCGGAGGGCGGAGAGCGGNNCGGATGATCGCCTGACGAGCATGGAAGTCCATGTGAATATCCTGGCCCGGCTTTTAACCACACTTTGTATTGAGAAACTTGGCATTCGTCTCGGAGCACTCAGGCGTTTGGTTCGCCGCGTTGAAAGAGAAGCCGTGCGAGATTCCCAGATCATGGAACTGGAGTCCCTTTATAAGCTTTCCCACGGGAACTTAAAAAAGACACCCTCGGCCAGCACCAAACCCAAAGACGATCCCTGGGAGCAAATTTCTTAAGCCGTAGCGGTTTTTGAGAAGACCATCCCCAGAGGTCTGCTACCTTGGGAGGAGGAAGTCATGGTCCTCTTGAGCCAAAACGCATTATTTCATCAATTTCCATAACTCGTTTCTATGAAAATGGTTACAAGCGTCCGATAAACTTGCCGTTTACAATCATCCGCATTTTGTTTAGAATCCCTCCCTTTAAGGTAGGCGATAGGTTGAAAGACGCTCCTTTTCTAAACTTATCGCTTATCCCTGCAACTTATTACTGTTTAACGGAGGCATTGTGGTAAAGGCGAAGAAGGGCGTGAAAGCTCCAAAGACTACAAAGGGACCCAAGCATCTGGTGATCGTGGAGTCACCGGCCAAGGCTAAAACCATCAATAAGTTCCTCGGCAAGGATTTCCATGTGGTCGCATCCATGGGACATGTCCGGGACTTACCGAAGAGCCGGATGGCTGTCGATATCGAGCATGATTTCGCCCCGGAATACATCATCATCCGGCGGGCTCTCAAAACGGTCAAACAGCTCAAGAAGGACGCACAAAATAAGGAGACCATCTATGTCGCGCCCGATCCGGACCGGGAAGGCGAAGCTATCAGCTGGCATCTTGCGCATATCTTTTCTGAGGAAGGCCACGGCCCGAAGATCCTCCGGGTGGAATTTAACGAGATCACGAAAGAGGCCGTGTTAAAGGCTTTTGACCATCCCCGCGAGATCGACATGAATCTTGTGAACGCGCAGCAGGCGCGCCGTATTCTGGACCGCGTAGTCGGATATCAATTGAGCCCTCTCCTTTGGCGCAACGTCGGCCGGGGACTCAGCGCGGGTCGTGTGCAGTCGGTGGCGCTCAGGTTTATCGTGGATCGCGAGCGCGAGATCCGGAAGTTCGTGCCGCAAGAATACTGGACACTGGATGCCAAGCTTTCTGCTGCGGAAGGTCCCGAGCAGTCCAAAGTTTTTCTTTCCCGTCTTACTCAGATCGATAAGGCGAAACCCGAACTCAAAGCCCAGGCCGAGATCGACCGGATCAAGCAAGAACTCCGCCAGCTTTCCTTCCAGGTTTCAAATATCGAAAAGACCGAAAAGCGTCGTAACCCGCAGGCGCCTTATTCCACCAGCAAACTCCAGCAAGAAGCTTACAGCCGGCTCGGGTTCTCGGCGGCAAATACCATGCGCATCGCGCAAAGGCTTTATGAGGGCGTGGAACTCGGAGATGAAGGCAGCGTCGGTCTTATCACTTATATGAGAACAGATTCCGTGAACGTTGCTGTGTCCGCGCAAGAGGAAGCCGCGCGTTATATCCGGGAGAAATTCGGGAAAGATTATCTTCCACAAAAACCGCCCATCTACAAATCCCGCAAGGGCGCGCAGGAAGCGCACGAAGCCATCCGGCCGACCTCGGCCTTTCGCATTCCGGACTCGATAAAAGATTTTCTCGAAAGCGACGAATTGAAACTCTATGAGCTTATCTGGAGGAAATTCCTGTCATCGCAAATGGTGCCTGCGGTCGATGAACACACCGCGATTTCGATCCTGGCCGGCGAAAGATACAAATTTCGCACGACCGGCAAGCGCAATCTCTTTCTGGGATTCACTGCAGCGTTCGGCGAGATCAAGGTCGAGACGGAAAATTCCAAGGAAGCCGAAGAAGACGAAGTTCCGGAAGCGTTGGAGCTTCCTGATCTTAAGGTGGGACAGAAACTGACGCTTCATGAACTCCTGGGCGAACAGCACTTTACCAAACCGCCGGCGCGGTTCAATGACGCGAGCCTGATCAAACTGCTCGAAGAAAAGGGTATCGGCCGCCCGAGCACCTATGCACCGACGATTTCGACCATCCTGGGGCGCATTTATGCCGAACGCAAAGGCGGCGCACTGATGCCGACCGAACTTGGCGAAACGGTTGTGGACATCTTAGTGAAGCATTTTCCGACGATCCTGGATGTGGAGTTTACGGCGCTGATGGAAGAGGAATTGGATGAGATCGAAGAAGGGAAAATGGAGTGGGTGAAAGTCCTGAAGGATTTTTACGGACCTTTCGGCGAGTTCCTGGCACGCGCACAAACCGAAATGAAAAGCGTCAAGCAGGCGCCCATCCCCACGGATCACAAATGCGAGCTTTGCGGCAAACAGGTCTTTATTAAGTTCGGACGGTTCGGAAAATTTATGGCTTGCTCCGGATTCCCGGAGTGCAAGTATACGCGTTCTCTCCCGACCGGGTTCTTTTGCCCGGAGCCGGGTTGCGGCGGAGAATTGGTGAAACGCCGGGCCAAAGGGCGCCGGGCGTTCTACGGTTGCTCAAATTATCCGAAATGCACGTACGTGGTCAATGAGCTGCCGAAAAAAGAAGACACCGCCGAAACCTCGTCAGAAGCGCCATGAGCCCGGAATATGAATAAGCGGGTTGAAGATTTTTTGAATTTTCTCACAACCGAGAAGGGCGCCTCGGAGCATACGACCAAAAATTACGGGATCGATCTCCGGGAGTTCATGAAATTCATTGCGGAGAAGGAACTTCCGAGTCTGACCTATCTGGATATTCGTTCCTTTTTGGCGTTCTTGAAGACCCGCGAGTATAGTAAAAATTCCATTTCCCGAAAACTCGCCTGCCTCCGTTCATTCTTCAAGTATCTGGTGCGTGAGAATGTCCTGGCACAAAATCCCGCGGCGGGGATTGCGACCCCCAAAAAGGAAAAACGGCTTCCTTCTTTTATGAACCCCGATGAGATCACCAAACTTCTCGATGCTCCGAACAAAAACTCCTGGGAGGAAAAACGCGATAAAGCGATCCTGGAGATGCTTTACAGCTCCGGGCTTCGTGTGAGCGAACTTGCGGGGCTCAATCATGACGATCTTGATTTTTTTGGAGGCCTGGTCCGGGTACGCGGCAAAGGGAAAAAAGAGCGCATTGTGCCTGTAGGACAAACGGCATTGAATAGCCTGCGCGCCTATTGGGATATGAAAGCGCCGAGGGAGAGCACAAGTGCGATCAAAAAGCCTCTTTTTATCAGCCGGATCGGGAGCCGTCTTACGGACCGAAGTGTCAGGCGGATGATCTTAAAATATGTGAAACGGACGGGTCTTAGCAAAGAGATCTCACCCCACACGTTCCGTCACTCATTCGCGACGCATATGCTTGATCGCGGAGCGGACTTACGAAGTGTTCAGGAACTTTTGGGGCATGCGAACCTTTCGACGACGCAGATCTATACGCATGTGACGACCCAGCGCCTTAAGGACGCCTATATGGCGGCGCATCCGAGGGCGTAAACAATGCGGGCCGCGATCCACGCGCCACACTTTTCGTGGCCTGTGGTTCATGGCACGAGGAACGCGAAGGTAACAAATGATTAGAACTTTTTTATACAATCTGGCGTTTGCAGTGTTCGGGATTCTTTATTCCCCCTTTTTTTTGACAAAACTCCGTCAAGCCGAAGATCCGATCGCTTTGTGGAAAGAACGCCGGGGGATCTTCCCGGAGGACTGGGCCGGAAAATTTTCAGGGAAAAAGATCGTCTGGCTTCACGCGGTAAGTGTGGGGGAGGTGATGGCTGTTGAAAAGTTCATCCACGAATGGCTTGCCTCCGCGTCGGGTTATGAATTATTGCTGACGACTGTTACGCCGACCGGTCAGAGGATCGCGAAGAAATTTGCAGGCGAGCGGGTCCATGTCTGTTATTTCCCGTTCGATCTTACTCCGGTCGTGAAGCGTTTTCTCGATCTTTTCAGGCCGGTTTGCTTGTTGCTCGTGGAGACCGAGATCTGGCCGAACCTCTTGACCGAAGCCAAACGGCGGAATATCCCGGTGGGTATCATGAACGCCCGGCTTTCAGAACGCTCATTCAAGAGATATAAAATATTCCCCTGGCTTTTTAAACCGCTTTGGGAAAAACTGGATTTTGTGCTTGCGCAATCGGAAGAAGATGCGGCCCGTTTTCGGAAATTGGGTATTATGGGAGAATCTGTGCGGGATATGGGGAATATGAAGTTCGACCAGGCAGAATGGGCCGCCGAGAGTGCGGCGGTCCCAATACCGATCAATCGGAGCAAAGCGGAGATTGGGGCCGTCCAAACTACCATTTTAGAAAGGAAAGAAAAAGTTTGGGCGGATGCGGCGGGATTACGGCAGGCCTGGGGATATGCCTCCGAAGATATTGTGTGGATCGCGGGCAGTACGCATCCGGGGGAAGAAGAAATGCTCATGGCCGCTTTTACGGCGTTGCGCGAACGCTTTCCGAGGCTCAAATTGATCCTTGCGCCGCGTCACATCGAGCGTTCTGAAGGGCTTTTAAAGCAATTGGGGAAATATGGTTTCAGCATGGTTTCATCGACTAAGAGAAAAGAAGGCCCGGGACCTGATCTTCAGATCCTGGACCAGCTGGGCGTTCTCAAGAATCTGTACGGAATCGCGGACCTTGTGTTCATGGGCGGGAGCCTGATCCCTCACGGAGGTCAGAACCCGATCGAGCCCGCGCGTTTNNCAAAAGGCTTTTCAGATCGTCAACCGTTTACGGGGTGCCAGCAAACGTCAGGCCGGGTGGATCCTGACGTTTCTTAGAAGCCGGTGCCCTCAAGAAAGGATTACAAGCAATGGACAGCATGAAGAATTACTTTCGTCTTTTGGCGGAGGACAAACAAAATGATCCGACGAGCGGGGTTCTCTCCGCGCTTCTTTCTCTTGTGGCGTGGGGGTACGGGCTCGGGGTCCGGATGTTCCGCTGGCTTTATGAGGGAAAAATATTGGCGCGCAAGCGTCTTCCGTATCCGGTCATTAGTGTCGGCAATCTGACCTGGGGGGGTACGGGAAAAACGCCTTTTGTGGAATATCTCGCGCGAAAGATCGGTATGCACCGCCGCGTGCCTTTGGTCCTCACGCGTGGCTACAGCCATGATGAGGCCCTGGAACTTCAGAATCATCTTCCGACCGCGGTGATCGGCGTCGGTAAGGATCGTGCAAAGGTCGCCCGCCGCGTTAAGGAAGAAAAACGGCATGTGGATATTGCCATCCTCGACGACGGACTTCAGCATCAGGTCCTTCACCGGGACGTCGATATCGTGGTTATCAACTCCCTGAATCCCTTTGGTAACGGGAAACTCATTCCGCGCGGCATTTTGCGTGAACCTCTCAGCGTCTTAAAGCGTGCGGCCATCATCGTGCTGACCCACGTGAATCTCGTGAGCCCCGAAGAGCTTGGGAAGCTCAAGGAAAAGGTCAAGATCCTGGCGCCTCAAGCGCAAATGGTCGAGACCCTCATGGAAGTGTTATTCCTTTACCGCGCCAAGACCAAGGTCCGGACAGCGATCGAGAAGATGACCGGCCGGCGCGTCGCGACTTTCGCGGCGGTAGGAACACCCAGGTCCTTCCAGCTCGTCCTGCAGCGTTTTCAACTTAAGACCGTCCGGAACTTCGAATTTCTGGATCATCATGAATATACCAAAGAAGAGCTTTTGAAGGTCAAGGAGGTCGCGCAATCAGCCGGCGCCGAAGAGATCATCACGACGGAAAAGGATTTTTACCGTTCCCGCGCGTTGATCACGGAGATGCTGAACCCGCTCGTTCTTGCCGCGCGGCTCCGGGTCGTATCGGGAGAGGAAATTCTCACCGACCGGCTTTTCCGTTTACTAGGAGTAAAGAATTAATGGAAGATCTGCTTGATCGGATCGCCTATCTTGCGGCCCGCGTGCTCATTTTTCTTTTTGAACAAATTCCGCTTGCCGTGAGTCTCAGGATCGGCGATTTCTTAGGCCGTTGTGTGTTCTTGGTCTCAAAAAAAAGGCGCGTTGCTTATATCAATTTGAAAGCGGCGCTCGGGAATCAATTGACGCCGGGTGAACGGTGGAGAGCCGTGCGCGATCATTTTGGTTTTATGGGACAAAATGTAGTCGAGGTGATGTCTTTTAAGCAAATGAAACGCAAGCATCACGATCTTGATGTCAAGATCCATGGCCTTGACCGGTACGAAGACCTCCTTCGTTCTGGCCACGGCGGAGTCCTGATCACCGCTCATTTTGGGAATTGGGAACTTCTCCAGGTCTGGTCTGGGCTTCGCGGTACGCCGATCCATGTGCTGACGCGCGAACAGAAATATCCGAGGCTTAACGGATTGATCAACGAGCTTCGCGAAAGTCACGGTTCGGTTACCATCAGCCGGGGTGCCGGCATCCGCGGACTGATCCGCGCGCTCCGGGAGAAAAAAATGATCGGGGTCCTTGGCGACCAGTCCGCCGGAAAGACCGAGGGGATCATCCTTCCGTTCTTTGGCCGGAGAACTACGGTCCCGACCGGGGCTTTCCAGTTGGCTCACCGTACCGATGCCTTTATCATGCCGTTTTTTATTGTAAGGACTGGGGGCCAGAATCACGAGGTTTATTCCGAGGAAGTCTTGAAAGATGATCCCTCCCTCGCGCCGGAGGCGCGTGTCGAGTTCCAGGCCCGCCAATACCTAAAGGTGCTCGAAGATTTTATCCGGAGATTTCCGAACCAATGGCTTTGGGAGAATAAGCGATGGAAGTATTGTTGGGACCGGAAGATCGTGATCCTCTCAGACGGTAAGGCCGGGCATTTCAAACAATCCGGGGCTGTGGCAGAAATGCTCGCGGGGTTCAAAGAATTTCACGGGCGCCCCGACCTTAAATTTGAAACAGAAGAGATCCGCGTGGAATACCGTTCGGCGTTCCACGAAGCAGTTTTATTTTTGGTGGCGTTTTTGATGAAACCCTGGATCCAAGGGAAACTTCACTGGCTCGCGCCCTTTTTTACGCCGGAGACGCAAAAAGCGATCGAACAAGCAAACGCGGATTTCATTATTGCGGCGGGTTCCGGGCTTGTACCGCTTCAGAGCCTTCTTGTCCAGGAGACCGGTGCGAAGTCAATCGTGATCATGAACCCGCCCTTTCCTTATTGTATGACGGATTATGATCTCGCGATCGTGCCGGCGCATGATGGCGGCAGGGTTCCTAGGCGAACGTTCCGCTCCGTGATCATGCCGAGCGGTTACAAGACTTTGGATCGCGGGGAGGATGTGAAGCAGCTACAGTCGAAACTGGGCCACGGAGTTCGGCCGGCTCTGGCGGTATTTCTCGGCGGTGCGACACGGGGTTACGATCTGACGGTCTCGGACGCCGAAAAACTTTACTCGGCTCTAAAACGTGCGAGTTCGCGCGCGGGAGATTATATGCTTACCACGTCACGGCGGACTTCCGCACATGTGGAACGGTTCCTGAAGAGCATGCTTGCACGGGATCCCGCCTGCCGGTTCCTTGTGATCGCGAACGAAGACAATCCTTCTTATGCGGCAGGCGGCATGTTGGAGCTCGCGGACCTCTTGATCGTAACGGAAGACAGTCTCGCTATGATCTCGGAAGCCGTGGGAACAGGCAAGCGCGTGATCGTGCTTAGCCTCGGGGAAGGAGAGCTTCCCGAAAAGCATTACCGTTTTCATCAGATCCTTGTCCAACGAGGGCTCGTGACCTTGAGCGGTCTGGCGGACCTGGAAAAGAATATCACCGAACTTCTGAAAATGCCGGTTGCACCGGTCCTCCAACGCGAAAAAGACGCGCTCATCGAGCGGTTGGGAGCCTTGATATGAAGGTGATGCAGCTTTTGCCGGCGCTTGAGCTTGGCGGGACCGAACGCGGAGTGGTGGATCTTGCGAGGGCCATGAAAAAAGAAGGGCATGCGACCCTGGTTGTTTCGTCCGGCGGGGCGCTTGTGGCCGAACTTCAGAAGATCGGGATCCCGCATTACGGGCTGCCCGTGCACCAAAAATCTCTGGCCAGCTTATTCCTCGTTGAAGAGCTTGTGAAGATCATCCAGCGGGAACGCGTGGACATCATTCACGCCCGCAGTCGCGTCCCGGCCTGGCTTGGGTGGCTCGCCGCCCGCAAGACCGGCATCCCCTTTATCACGACCTGTCACGGACATTATTCTGTTCATCCGATGAGCTTTGTCATGGGGTGGGGGAAGCGCGTGATCGTGGCGTCGCATGCGATCGGCCGGAGAATGATCGATGAATTCCATGTTCCGCCGGACAGGATCCGTCTGATCCCGCGCGGTGTGGACCTTTCACAATTCACATTTTCATTCGCGAAATTTGAAAAGCACAAAGGACCGATGAGGATCATCCATATCGGGCGGTTCTCGCCGGCCAAAGGTCAGGTAGAATTCCTCAAGGCCATTCATTTGTTACGTAGCCGGCTTCCTCATTTTGAGGTTTGGATCGTTGGCTCCGAAGCCCGAGGCAGGCATCGCTATACGGATCTGATGAAAAAGACAGTGCAACAGTTCGGACTCGAGACTTGCGTCAAGATCCTCCCGCCGACACGTGACGTCGCGGGACTTTTAGCCCAGTCCGATCTTCTGGTGCTTTCCTCCCTGCTCCCGGAGCCCTTTGGGCGGGTCGTCATTGAGGCTGGTGCCGTGGGGACCCCTGTGGCCGCGACCTGGTTGGGCGGCGTGCGGGATATTATTGATCACAACGAGACGGGACTTCTGTTCCCTCCGAGAAATATCCCCGCGATGGCCGATGCCATGTACGAGCTTTTGACGGATCGGGATAAGGCCAAAGCATTCGCGGTGAAGCTCCGCAAAAAAGTGGAAGAGAAGTTCAATCTGGAACAAATGGTCCGGAAAACGCTTGAGATCTATCAGGAAGTCCGCAAGCGGCGGAGGATCCTCGTGCTCAAACTTGGGGCCATGGGGGATCTTATCTTGGTCGTGCCGAGTTTAAGGATGCTCAAGGAGCGCTTCCCGGACGCTGCGATCACGCTTCTTGTCGATCGCAAACTCGCGCCGATCGTATCGGCATGTCCTTATCTGGACGACATGATCCTGGTGGATCGGAAAAAGCTTCCGAACATTTTTTATCTTTTAAAAACCGCCCGCCGCATTCGCCGGGAAGGGTTTGATATGTCCATCGATCTTCATAACAACAAGTGGACGCATCTTCTGGCATATCTCGGCGGCGCGGTCCAGCGCTTCGGTTTTGAACGCGGAAAATGGGGATGGCTTCTGAACCGCCCTGACAGGACCTTTGAAATAGAGGATTCGCCTCTCCGCCATCAATTCCGGGTACTGTCCAAGGCCGGGGTCATCAAATTCGACGACACGTTGGAGCTTTGGACAAAACCTGAGAGCCTCGAAAAAGCGCGACAGATGATCGGCGCGCTTGAGCCCAAAGAGTCTACCCGGATCATCGGGTTCGTGATGGGGTCCAGCCCCAACTGGCCGAGCAAACGTTGGCCTCCGGAGCATTTTATCGCTTTGGCAAAACGACTCTTTGAAAAATATGACGCGCGGATCGTCCTTATCGGCTCTCCCGAAGAAACGGATCTCGGGACTCCTTTTTATTCTTTCGGGTCCGGCAAGGTCCTCGATCTCATCGGAAAAACCGCGCTGGAGGAACTGCCGGCTTTTTTCAAACAGCTTCATTTGGTCGTGACGGGAGATACGGCACCGCTTCATATGGCGGCGGCCATGAATGTTCCGGTCGTGGCTTTGTTCGGCCCGACCGACGCCAAACGTCATGCTCCTCCGGGAAAAAAGATCGATGCGCTTTCGCACCATTTACCGTGCCAGCCCTGTTACGAGGGTGTCTGCAAAGCCAAAGAACCGAAGGCCTGTCTTATGCATATTTCCGTGGAAGAAGTGTTCGAACATTGCCAAAGAGCGCTTGCGCCATGATTTTCCTTAATCAAAAAAATATAGGGGCAATCATGGCAGCCCAAACTTTTCATTTCTTTTCCAGAACGGTAGTTTGGACAGCCCAAGTCACCATCCATGAAAGACAAAGGAAGTCTTGGGCGTTATGAAGATCCTCGCTGTGATGAAAAACTGGCTTGGGGACCTGCTTTTCCAGATGCCAGCGCTCGATCTTATCAAACAAAAATACCCCGGAGCCACGATCGTTTGCATTGCCCCCGAGCGGTGCCGGGAGATCCTGGAGGCTCACCCCGCGGTTTCAGGATTTTTGAGCTTTGACGAAAAGAGCACGCATCGTTCCTGGCTTGCGCGCATACGATTTATTCTGGAACTGAGAAGGGGCGGGCCTTGGGATCAAGGGTATCTCTTTCATCGTTCCCGTTCGCGGGCAGCATTTCTCGCGTTCGCCGGAGTAAAAGAGCGCATCGGTTACGGAAAAGGGAGAAAAAGATTTTTGTCACTGGCGGTTGAAGAGCCCGCGCAGCCGATGCACCAGCTGGATTATTTTTTCAATATGATGAACGGAGCCGGATTTGAGTTTCCTGCGGAACGGGAATACCGGTTTTATTATAAAGAAGAGGACGAGCAGGCGGCGCGTGAGGTCCTGAGACTTTACGGCATTAGAGAGAACACGAAATACATTTGCTTTCATCTGGGTGCGAATTGGAAGCCCAAGCGCTGGCCGGTTGCACATTTTGCCGCACTTGCAGAGAAGATCGAAGCGAAATGGCAACTTCCGGTCGTGGTGACCGGTTCTCAAAATGACGAAGCCCTCTTTGAAGATTTTATATCCAGTGTTCGTCGCGCGAAGATCATTTCTCTGGTCGGGAAAACTGGACTACGCGTCTCCGCCGCGGTCTACAAACATACAGCATGTCTTGTGACCGGAGATTCGGGGCCCATGCACATCGCTTCCGGCGTCGGCGCCCCGGTCGTTGCCCTTTTTGGCCCTACGGACCCGAAACTTACCGGACCCCGGGGGAGAGGCGAGAACCTTGTGCTGCAATATGTCCCTTCGGGTTATACGATTCCTTTTTTCGGCAAGAACCTCCCGGCGGAAGGCTGGCTTTCGCACATCACTCCAGAGGAGGTTTTGGGTGCGATCGAAAAAATCTTGAGGAAAGCATGAATATCCTTGTTGTGACACTGAGCAATTTCGGAGATGTGATCCTGACGACGCCGGTGATCATGGCGCTTGCCAAGAAATATCCCGAGGCGCGGATCACGGTGGTGGTGGGGCCGCGTGCACGGAGCGTTTTACAGCGAAGTCCCGATATCCACAGGATCGTGATCTACGATAAGAAAGCTTCTCTTTGGGAAAAATTGAAATTTATTATAGAACTTCGCAAAGTAAAATATCACCGCGTCGTGGATCTGCGTAATACCGCCATTCCGTTCCTGGTCTCCTGCGGCAAGAAAACCCCTCTTTTCAGGAAATTCACCAAGATCAACATGCGGGACCGCCATCTCGAAATGTTCGCGACCGTTGAACCCGGCATTCCCGATCCCTCTCTCTTTCATTTTTTCAACCCAGCGGACGCGGTCTTTGCGATGCGCACTTTGGACGCTGCGGGGATCACGGAAAAAAAAGGGTGGATCCTGGTGGCGCCAGGGGCGGCCAGCGAGAGGAAGCGGTGGCCGGTCCAATACTTTAAGGAAGTGATCCGAGCCCTTCACGAAAGGACCGGTAAGAAGATCCTTTTGGTGGGGACCCTTAACGAAAGGCCGGTGGCCGACAGCATCCTGGCTGAACTTCCCGGGATCGTCGGAGTTCTTTGCGGCGATTTTATTTTACCCGAGACGGCAGCGCTTATCGCGAACGCTTCGCTTGTGGTCGCTAACGATAGCGCGATCATGCATCTTGGGTTCGAATTGGGTACGCCGACCGTCGGGATCTTCGGACCGACGGACCATGAGAAGTACGGACACGAAGGTCCGAAATTCCGAATTGCGCGCGAAGAGGCCCGGGGCTGCTCCTGCAGGTCCGATCAACTGCCCCGTTCCGAACGGAGTTGTTTCCACGGACTTAAACCCGAAAAAGTAATCGAGCTTTCCATGGAGCTTCTGAATGCCGCTCGATCTTCCTGAAGCCCCACGCATTCTCATCACACGCACCGATCGCATCGGGGACCTCGTCCTCACCACGCCGCTCTTTAAGGCCTTACGGGAAAAATTTCCGAAGGCATGGATTGCGGTCGTTGTGTTCCTCGAACACCGCGAGATCGTTCAGGAGAATCCTTTCTTAGACGAGGTGATTCTTTATGATAAAAAAGGGAGTGAGCGCAGTCTTTGGGGGCAACTCTGTTTCAGTCAAAAACTCCGGAGCAAAGGATTTGATGTGGCGGTCCATGCCCATGGCACGAACAGGATGCATTTTGCCGCGTGGTTCGCGGGGATCCCCCTGCGCATAGGTTATGCGCGCCGTGCGCCGTGGGCGCTTACGCATGTTCATCCTTATAATAAAAAGAAAGGAAAAAAACAGGAAGCCGAATATCTTTTTGAGCTCCTGGATCTTTTGGGCGTGACTCCTCCCAAAGGGATTGAGACTTTTTTCCCCGTTACGGACCGGTTCGCCCGCTCTTTCGAGAACTTGCGTATGTTCCACAAAATTCCGTGTGATCGTCCCTGGATCGTTCTCAATCCCTCGGCAAGCGATGTTACTAAAATGTGGCCAACGAAGCGCTTTGCCGAACTTGTGACCCGGATCCAACAGGATCGTCCCAGCGTTTTTCTTGCGATAGGGACTCCCCAGGACCGTCCTCTTATTGAAAAACTGATCAAAAAAACTCCGGTCCCGGTCTTTGATTTGAGCGGAAAGCTTTCGCTTGGAATGCTAGGTGCGTTTTTGAAGCGATCAACCCTGCTCATTTCCAATGATTCCGGACCCGTGCATATCGCCACGGCGGTCGGTACGCCGGTGGTATCCATTTTCGGAAGGTATGAGGCGGGTCTTGGCCCCGAACGCTGGCGACCGTTGGGAAAACGTTCGCGCGTGGTCGCGAAAGATATTTCCCATATTCCGGAAGCCGAGCGGAAATTCACCTATATCGATGAGATCACGGTGGATGAAGTTTTTCTGGCCGTAAATGATCTGCTGGGCAGTAGCGGCAAACAGTTTTTTCGCGGAGAGGAGCATTCTGGAAAAAAAATTCCGGACGGTGAAAGAAAAGCAGCGCAAACGATTCCCCGCCATCCACAAAAGATCCGCAGGGTTCTGATCGTGCATCCCTACGGGATCGGCGACCTTCTCTTTGTGACGCCCGTCATGCGTGCGCTTCGTCTCATCCCGACGGTCGAGACCGTAGATCTTCTTTTGGGATCCCGCACCCGCGAGGTCGTGGAGAATAATCCTCACATCAATGATATTTTTGTCATGGATAAGGATCTCGTCCATCGTCAAACTTGGCTCGAAAATCTTCGCGACCATTGGAAACTGGGCCGGAAACTCCGGGCCAAGCATTACGATCTGATCCTGGATTATTCGCTGCGGCGCGAACACGCTTTTTGGGGCCGCTTCTTTCTCGGGGTTCCTCGATGCGCTGGATTTGCGTATAAAGAACGTGCCCTATTCCACAATATCCGGTTCCCGCTTCCCGAGGGGTTCTGGGAACGGCACGTCGTGGATTTTTACTGTGATCTCGCGGAGGCAGCCGGAGTTCCCGTGGAGGACCGTTTTCTGGAATATTATTTTCCCGGGCCCGAATCTTTGATCGAAGCGGAGGTTGCCCAAAAGTTAAAACTCCTTCCGGAACATTTTCTCGCGGTCGCTCCAGGCGGCGGGGATTCGTGGGGGAAAGAGGCTTCTTTCAAGCGCTGGCCCGTGCAGTATTTCGTGGAGCTGATCAAAAAACTTCAAACAGAACGAAACATCCACGGGGTCGCCATCTTGGGCAGCGGTTCCGAACGGGCATTGTGCGAAGAACTGCAGGCGATGATCAAACCGCCCTCGGTCGTGCTGGCGGGGGAGACAAACCTCACGCAAACAGCCATGGTCCTCAAAAAGTCCGCGCTTTTTGTCGGCAATGACGGAGGTCTCGTCCATTTGGCGCATGCGCTTCACGTGCCGCTCCTGGCTTTCTATGGGCCCGTGTCTCCCAAAGTGTATGGGCCCTATCCGCCGTCGCCTGATGCGATCGCCATCTTTAAACAAGGATTGGAATGCCGTCCGTGTTACTACAAATTCCGCTATCATAAAGGATGTCAAACGATCGCGTGTCTTACAGACTTAAAGCCAGAAGAAGCATTTGAACAAACGAAGGGACAGGCGCCTTTATGAACAAAAGATGCCTGACCTTTAAAACAACAAAGAGGTTATCGTGAAACGTAAAATCATTGAGATCGACCGGAAAAAGTGCAATGGGTGCGGGCTTTGCACCCAAGCTTGCGCGGAAGGCGCGCTGGTCCTGGATGAACACAAAAAAGCCATGCTCGTCAAAGAGATATTCTGTGACGGGATGGGTGCCTGCCTGGATGTTTGCCCCGTTGACGCTCTCAAGATCGTCGAACGGGACAGCAACGAATATAATCCCAAAGCCGCTTTCGATCATGTGTTGAAGACCCAAGGTGCTGAGGCCGCGAAGAAAGTTCATGGTGCCTCGGCGGTGCATGGTCTCGATCACAAGCCGCATTTCGGCGGTTGTCCAGGGTCCATGGCCCGCGACATTAAGCGTAGGGTTTCCGAAAAAAAAGAAAGTTCGGCAGATACTGTACCATCCGAGCTCAGTCAATGGCCGATCCAGCTCCATCTGATCTCGCCGCTCGCGCCCTATTTCAAGGAATGCGATCTTTTGATCGCAGCCGATTGTACGGCTTTTACGCTCGGGAGTTTCCATCAAGATATGCTCAAAGGAAAGAAACTCGTGATCGCTTGTCCTAAGCTTGATGAAACCGGCGGTTATGTCGAAAAGATCGCGGAACTTCTCAAGAACAACACTATTTATTCGCTTACCGTGGTGATCATGGAAGTGCCGTGCTGTTCCGGTCTTTTTCGCATGGTTCAGGAAGCGGTCGAGCTCTCCGGGACACGTCTTCCCATAAAAAGGGTCGTGATCGGTCTTGACGGGGCTATCCTTGTCTAAGATTTTATTTCCAAAATGGTTGACAAGGATTGCCCCAATCTCAGCTTTGCTTCGATTGATTGGTATTGGGGCTATCCGGAACTGATTCCCATGAAAAAATACGCATTTCTCATCTTAGCGTTGATCTTTCTTATTCCGATAGGCTCTGCTCAGGAAGCGGAAAAGATCTTCCCCTACTCCGAAAAACCCGTTAAGAAGATCTTCCTCGGGGAAAAAATAAAATTTGAAATCAGTTATCTCGGAATCGTCGTGGGGGAAGCGGAGTCCCAGGTCAAAGAACTCGTTAAGGTGAACGGGCGCGACGCCTATCACATCGAGATCAATATTCGCTCGCGAGCGGTGATCGACTGGATCTACAAGGTCCGGGATACGCACCACACCTATATGGACGCCGAGCATTTTCACTCCCTTCGGTATGAAAAAAAGATCAAAGAGAGCCGCTACTGGACGGATGAGTTGATGGAATATGACCAGGACGAACACATCGGCCGCTTTTATTCCCGCAAGGACAACAGCCGCAAAGAAATGTTCATCCCCAAGCATGTTCAGGACCAGATCTCGTGCTGCTACTGGCTCCGGCTCCAGGATCTCAAACCCGATTCCAAGACTCTGATCCCGGTGAACGCAGACGAAAAGAACTGGGATCTTGAAGTCCTTACGCATGACATCAAAGAAATGAAGATGGACCCTGTGGGTGTTTTTCAGGCGGTCGAGGTCGAACCGATCATTTTGTTCGAAGGTTTTTTTGTCCGACGCGGAAAAGTCCATGGATGGATGAGCATGGACGAGCGCCGCATCCCGCTTGTGATGAAGGTCAAGGTCCCCGTTCTCGGTGAAGTCGTCGCCACGCTTGTCGGCTACGAACCCGGCACCGGTTTCTAAACGGACGGACTTCATTGTTTGAAAGGTTCTCACTCGCAAATTAACCCGTTCTTTCTTTGTGTCTCACGTGATAAAATCGAACTCGTTCCAAATACCGATCCCAAGGGAGAAATAATCTATGCCGACTTATGAGTATGAATGCGGTGCATGCGAGCACCGGTTCGAGAAATACCAGTCCATGAACGACAAGCCCGTCAAGAAATGTCCGAAATGTGGAAAAGCCAAAGTCCGGCGCATAATTTCCGGAGGAGCGGGGGTGCTTTTCAAGGGAAGTGGCTTTTATCAGACCGATTACCGCTCCAAGGGTTACAAGGAGTCGGCCAAGAAGGATGTTCCCAAAAAGGATACTTCCTCGGCCCCGGCCTGCTCCGGCGATTGCTCGTCCTGTGATACGAAGAAGAAATAAAATTTTCCGCCTCGAATCATTTCTAACCCATCATATTTAAAAGACTTACAGAGGTTTCCTTTCATTGACATAGCTTCTCTCTGGTGTTAGAATGCAACTCTATAATTCCGAATTATTAAAGGACAGGCGAGTTGCAGCGAGAGACAAGCCTGTCCTCTTTTTTAGTGCGAAAGGGGCTCATGAAGACCGCATTCTTACCGCTGAGCAGCTTGGAAAAAAGACGCTTTCTCGAAATCCTTGAAAGGTTCCAGGAGGTCCGTATCCTTGTAATCGGGGATTTCATTCTGGATCAATTTGTCTGGGGGAGCGTGAAGCGTATTTCCCCCGAGGCACCGGTTCCGGTGGTCAAGGTTGAGAGGGAATCTTTTATGCTGGGGGGATCGCTTAATGTGGCTAATAATATCCGTTCTCTCCAAGGCCAGGTTTGCCCTTGCGGAGTGGTGGGCCGCGATCTTTATGGGCGCATGTTACTTAAGGCGATGCGTAAGCAGGGGATCGAGACGGGCGGGATCGTTTGTGACCCGGCACGTCCGACGTCCCTCAAAACCCGCGTGATCGCACACTCCCAGCAGGTCGTCCGCTTTGACCGTGAAAAGACGGACGATGTCTCCAAGGCGCATCTTTTGAAGATCCTGAAATTTGTCCGCGAGAATATCAACCGAATGGATGTCGTGATCCTTGAGGATTACGGAAAAGGCGTGATGCAGCCCTTCCTTTTAAAAGAGATCGTCCGCCTTGCCAGGAAATTCAAAAAACCCGTGCTCGTGGATCCCAAGGAAAAACATTTTCTCTATTACCGGGGGGTGACCTGCATCACCCCGAACCGTAGCGAAGCCTACATGGGTTATGAACGCACTCATGTTTCTTGTTACAAAACCCCGGAGCTCGAAGAAGTGGGGTGGGGGCTGATGAAAAAATTGAAGCTTGATTCCGTACTGATCACGCTCGGTGAAGATGGGATGGCGCTTTTTGAAAAAAATAAAAAGCTCACCCGCGTTCCGACCGCTGCGCGCGAAGTCTACGATGTTTCCGGCGCCGGGGATACAGTGATCGCGACCCTTGCGGTTGCCTTGGCGGCGGGCGCGAAAATGCAAGAAGCAGCGAAGATTTCGAATCTTGCGGCCGGTATTGTGGTCGGAAAACTTGGCACTGCGACGGTCGCCCCCGAAGAACTTGAAGAAGCGATCCGGAAGGCATGAGTACCGATCTCGTGAAAGCTCTCGGTGTTATTCCCGCACGTTTAGGCTCCACACGGTTACCCGAGAAGGTCCTGCGTTTGATAGACGGTAAGCCCATGATCCAACATGTCTGGGAACGCGCAAGGCAGGCGAAAAAACTCGAGGATGTGATCGTGGCCACGGACGATACGCGCATTCAGCAATGTGTAGAAGGGTTCGGCGGCAAGGCTTTCATGACGCGCCGGGACCATCCAAATGGGACGTCGAGGATTGCAGAAGTGATGGGCCGTTTCAAGCAAAGTCTTGTGATCAATATCCAGGGCGATCAGCCGCTCGTGGACCCGAAAGCGCTTGACGAGATGGTGAATATTTTTGAAAGAGAGAAGGATGTGGAAGTGCTGACCTTGGCCGTGCGTATGACGAACAAGACGAGCTTCGAGAATCCCAATGTTGTCAAAGTCGTTTGTGATGCGGAAGGTAACGCGCTTTATTTTTCACGCGCGGGGATCCCGTTTTTCCAGGGGAAACAAAGTGGCGCTTTCAGTTTTTTGAAACATCTTGGAGTTTACGGATATCGGCGCGATTTCCTTTTGAAATTTGTTGATTGGAAGCCCGGAATCTTGGAAGATAACGAGAAATTAGAACAACTCAGGGTCCTTGAAAGGGGCCGTTCCATTCGCGTGATCGAAACGGCTTATGATTTCATCAGCGTGGACACGGAAGAGGATCTTCGGGAAGTTGAAAAGCGTTTGCAGAAGAACCCTATAAGGAATTAGAAATGCCAAAACATATTTTTGTGACAGGCGGTGTTGTTTCATCTCTTGGAAAGGGGATTGCATCCGCGTCGATCGCGAAGATCCTCGAGGCGAAGGGCCTAAAGGTCGCGATCCAGAAGCTTGATCCTTATCTGAACGTAGATCCCGGCACCATGAATCCTTTCCAGCACGGCGAGGTTTATGTCACCGACGATGGAGCGGAGACGGATCTGGACCTCGGCCACTACGAGCGTTTTACGCACAGCGTTTTGGGTCGCGAGAACAACGTAACGAGCGGGCAGATTTATTACAGCGTGATCACGAAAGAGCGGCGAGGGGATTATCTGGGAGGGACGGTCCAAGTGGTGCCGCATATTACCAATGAGATCAAGGAACGCATCCGGAATGTTTCGAAAAACAAACGTTATGATGTCGTGATCTCGGAGATCGGCGGCACGGCCGGCGATATCGAGTCCCTGCCGTTCCTTGAGGCTGCCAGGCAGTTTCGTCATGAGGTCGGACCTGAGAACTCTCTTTTTATCCACCTGACACTCGTTCCCTACATCAAAGCCGCCGGCGAGCTCAAGACCAAGCCCACGCAGCATAGCGTCGGAACTCTGCGTGAGATCGGTATTCAACCGGATATCCTGATCTGCCGTACGGAAAAAAAGATCGACCAGGCGATGAAGGACAAGATCGCACTTTTCTGTAATGTGGAATCCGAGGCCGTGATCGAAGCGCGTGATGTGGCCTCGATCTACGAATGCCCGCTTGCGTTCAAAAAAGAAGGGATCGACAAGGTCATTTGCCAGAAGCTCAAGATCGAATACAAGGCGGGAAGTCTTCACGAATGGAAAAAGAACGTGGTCGACATGGCGCTCCATCCCAAGCATTTGGTCAAGATCGCCGTGGTCGGTAAATATATCGAGTTGCAAGACGCCTATAAATCCATTTATGAATCTTTGAAACACGGCGGGATCGCCAACGACGCGGGCGTGGTGATCAAGAGGATCAATTCTGAAAAGCTCGAGACGGGACGTTCGCTGGAGCAACTCAAGGGTGTTTCCGGGATCCTGGTGCCGGGAGGTTTCGGAAGCCGCGGGATCGAAGGAAAGCTCAAAGCGATTCAATTCGCCCGCGAAAAAAACGTTCCTTTTTTCGGAATCTGTCTCGGGATGCAATGCGCGGCGATCGAATTTGCGCGTAATATCTTGGACATGAAAGGCGCTCATTCCACGGAATTCAACAAAAAGACGCCGTTCCCTGTGATCAGCCTTCTTGAGGAGCAACAGAAAATAAAGGACATGGGCGGCACCATGCGTCTGGGGGCGTATCCCTGTCAGGTCAAAAAAGACACGCTCGCGCACAAGGCCTATAAAGCTGATGAGATTTCGGAACGTCATCGCCATCGTTATGAGTTCAACAATGAGTATCGCGAAAAATTCCAGAAAGCCGGCGTGAAACTTTCGGGAGTTTCCCCGAACGGGAAACTCGTTGAGATGATCGAACTGGAAGGTCATCCTTGGTTCCTCGCGGTCCAATTTCATCCGGAATTCAAATCCAAGCCGGATGAGGCGCATCCGCTTTTCCGCGAGTTTATCCGCCACGCGCTTGATTTTCAGCAAAAGCACGGTCTGAAAATCCCCGTTTTAGCAGAGCCAGAGATCGCTAAGCCGGAAATCCTTGTGCAGGAGAAGAGCGAAGTTCATGCATAAGGTCGCTTTAGGCCCCATTGTTTTTGGAGACCCGCATAAAATCATTCTGATCGGCGGGCCCTGTGTTATTGAGGATGAAAAAGGCACGTTGCGGCTTGCGGAAAAAATCTCACGGGTCACGCGAGCGCTTAAAATCCCTTATGTTTTTAAAGCGAGCTTTGATAAGGCAAATCGGTCCTCGATCCGTTCCTTCCGCGGCCCGGGTCTGGAAAAAGGCCTGAAGATCCTTGCCCGCATCAAAAAAGAATTTAAACTTCCCATTCTCACGGATTTCCATACGCCCGAGCAGGCGAGGCCGGTGGCCGAAGTCGCGGATATTCTCCAGATCCCGGCGTTCCTTTGTCGCCAAAGCGATCTTTTGTTCGCGGCCGCGGTGACGGGAAGGATTGTGAACGTAAAAAAAGGACAGTTCCTTTCCCCGTGGGAAGCGAAGAACGTGATCCACAAACTTGAAGAAGCGGGATGCAAGAAGATCCTTCTCACGGAACGCGGCACGAGTTTCGGATATAACAACCTCGTGAACGATTTTCGCGCCATACCCATTATGCGCGGATTCGGATATCCCGTGGTCTATGATGCCACCCATTCGGTCCAGATCCCGGGCGGGAAGGGCACGGCTTCAGGCGGTATGCCGGAATTCATTCCTACGCTCGCGGGCTGTGCGGTCGTGGCAGGGGCGGATGCTATTTTTATGGAGATTCATGAAGCTCCGGACAAGGCGCTTTCGGACGGGCCGAATGCCCTCGCTCTCTCTCAGTTGGAGCCTTTGCTCCGAAAACTGATCGCGCTTAAAACGTGCATCGACAAGAAAAACTAAAACTATGAAAACATCGAATGTAATACAACTTGCCAAAGAGGTTCTCAAGATCGAAGCTCGTGCCATCTCGCGGCTTCGCCCCAAGATCGGCAAGAATTTTGAGACGGTAGTTCAATGGATGGCGGATTGCAAAGGGCGCGTGATACTTACCGGGATGGGAAAACCAGGTTTTATCGCCCGCAAGATCGCCGCGACCATGGCCTCCACGGGAACCCCTGCTTTTTTCCTTCATCCCGCCGAGGCGGTCCACGGTGATTTTGGGATGGTGACTTCCAAGGACCTTGTGATCGCGATCTCGCAAAGCGGAGAAAGTGAAGAGATCGTGAGACTTCTCCCTCTGATAAAGAAAAAAGGCGTGAAAATCGTCGCGCTGACAAGCGTCCCGGGATCCACTCTTGGGAAAAATGCGGACATAGTGCTTGATCTCGGTGTGCGGCGCGAAGCTTGTCCTTTGAATTTGGCGCCTTCCGCTTCGACGACCGCTTCACTTGCGATGGGGGACGCGCTTGCGCTTTCACTTCTTAAGAAAAAAGATTTTTGCTCCGAAGATTTCGCGGAGTTGCATCCGGCGGGAAGTCTCGGAAGACGGTTACTGAAGGTTGGGGAGATCATGCGTACAGGGAAGGCCAATCCGCTCGTGGGGGCGAAGACGACAGTGCGTCAGGCGCTTCTTAAGATCACGGCCTCAAGGGCTGGAAGTTGTACGATCGTCGACGGGCATGGAAAATTGATGGGCGTCTTTACGGACGGAGATCTCCGGCGTCACCTGAGATCCCGGGGCGAAAAGATCCTGAACCGGCCCGTGGTCCAATTAGCCACGCTCAAACCTCGCTATATCCGGAAGGAAAGACTTGCAGAAGAAGCGTTCCATATCATGGAGACCCTCCGCATCGATGAATTGCCGGTAGTGGACAAAGTCCGGCGCGTCGTAGGCCTCTTGGACGTTCAGGACCTTATGAGGGCGGGACGGGTTTAATCCGCCTATGGCCAAGCGCAAATTTTATCGCTATCCGCTTTATCTTTTAGCAAGGCTTGGAGCGGGGCTTTTGCTGGTTCTGCCACGAAGTTGGGCATTGGCGCTCGCGAACGGGATCGGATATTTAGGATACCGGGTCGTTTCGCGCCAAAGGACAAAGATCCTTGAAAATCTGAAGTTTGCGTACGGCAGCACAAAAAGTCCCGAGGAGTTGAAAACGATTGGCCGCCGGGTGATGGGGCATATGCTCCAGACGGCCGTGGATTTTTTGCGTTTTGCTACACTCTCACGTGATCAAGCGGACTCTTTTATCGAGACCGGTGAAGCCTATTCTTTCTGCAAAGATATTTTGCAAGAAGGGAAAGGGCTCATTATAATGACGCCACACATGGGCAACTGGGAACTTTTAGCCGGGATTTTTGGCTTGCAAGGTTTCCAGGGTGCCGTGGTCGGTCGACGGATCTATTATGAGCCGTACAACCGGTGGATCGTGGGCCTGCGGAATTCTGTGGGGGTCCAGACGATTTATCAGGATGAAGCTGCCCGGCAGATCCATAAGCATTTAAAGGCTGGTGAGATCGTCGGCCTTTTACCCGATCAGGATATGGACCGGGTGCGTGGTGTTTTTGTGGATTTTTTTAGAAGGCCGGCTTATACGTCCGTGGCGCCGGTAAAGTTCGCCATGGCCTTGGGAGCGCCGATCCTGCCAGCCTGTATGATCCGGATGCCTGGAAATCGTTACAAGCTCTTTCTGGGTAACTTGATACGGCCGAAGATCGAAGATAATGACCGGACGGCTTCGATCCGGAAATACACAGAAGCCTGGATGAAAGATTTTGAAGAAGTGATCCGCCGTTACCCGGAGCAATGGGGGTGGATGCATGATCGCTGGAAAACGAAGCCCGACGAGGTAGTCGCGGCGGAACTTAAGGAGACAGTGAAACACTCATGATCAAGCGTCTTATTTTTATCTTTGTCGTGCTTGTGGTGTTCTATGTATTTTTCGTGCAGATGCAGGTGGTGATCACCCGCAAGCAAAAGGCCGAACAAGGAATCGTGCAACCCTCCGAGCAGAAACCGCAGAAAATCCTCTCTTTTTCATTCACCAAGTATACGCCCGAAGGGCAGCGTGAGATCGAGATCGAAGGTGATTCCGCGGATATCCTTTCTAACACGGTACAGCTGATGAATGTGATGGCCAAGGCGTATGCCGAAGAAGTTCCCGTGACCGTTACGGCGGATCGCGGCAAGTACGACAAGAAAAAGAACAAGATCCATCTCGAAAAAAATGTTGTGGCCACGACCGACGATGGAACGCGCCTCGTGACCGAGGCCCTGGACATGAGCCCCTCGGAACACGTTGTGGAGACCGATCTTCCGACGCAAGTCAAGAAAGACAATATCAATGTGGAAGGTACCGGTGCCCGGGCAGAGACGAACCTGAAAAAAGTGAAATTCAAAAAAAATGTGACGGTGGTCGTGCAGAACACCGAGGATAAAGAAACCGGGCCGACGACCATTACTTGCGACGGGCCTCTCGTGGTCGACTACGAAAAAAATATTGCGCATTTCAAGGACAACGTCGTGGCGCAGGATTCCCGCGGGAAGCTAACGGCCGATACGATGGACGTTTATTACAACCGCGTAAGCCGTCGCGTTTCTAAGATCGTATCCGCAGGTGACGTGGTGATCGAGAACCCCGACGGGAACAAGACCTACTCGGATAGCGTGATCTATCTGGCGGACGAAGGACGGATCATTTTGGGAGGGGATACGGAAGCTCTTTATTTTGGCGGGGATGCTTCCAAAGACCTCGGGAAGGGAGTTGCCTGATCATGAATTTGCTTGAGACGAAACGGCTGACGAAAAGTTACAAGGGTCGCACGGTCGTGAACGGTGTGAATATCCAGATCTCGCGCGGCGAGATCGTGGGACTTCTGGGCCCCAACGGTGCCGGGAAGACCACATCATTTTATATGGTGGTTGGGGTCATTCGTCCGGAATCTGGACAGATCTTTTTCCGGGGCGAAGAGATCACGAATCTTCCGATGTTTGAGAGAGCGAGACTTGGGATCGGTTATCTTTCCCAGGAGCCCTCCATTTTTCGCAAATTGACCGTGGAAGAAAATATTATGGCCATCCTGGAAACTTTGGAGATCTCTCAGGAAGAGCGCGACCGTCGCCTCAAACGGCTCTTGAACGATCTCGATATCGCCTATCTTGCGAAGAACAAGGCGTACACGCTTTCCGGAGGCGAACGGCGGCGGCTTGAGATCACGCGCGCGCTCGTGACCAATCCTTCTCTGATTCTTTTGGACGAGCCTTTTAGCGGCGTGGATCCCATCGCGGTCTTTGAGGTGCAAAAAATCCTTCAGCGGCTCAAGGCCCAAGGCCTTAGCATTTTGTTGACGGATCATAGCGTTCGCGAAACGCTTTCCATCACGGATCGTTCTTATCTTCTTTTCGAAGGCAAGGTCGAAGTCTCCGGGACCTCGGAGTTTCTTGCCTCCGATTCCAAAGCTAGAGAGATCTATCTTGGGGAGAGGTTCACCTTAGCTTGATCCGACATCCGCGTTTTGCATCAATTCATTAAAGACCCTCAAGGAGGAAATGACAGTGGATATTCGTTTTTCGGGACAGAACCTTAAGATCACCGCGGGGATGAAGGAGCATTTGGAGGAAAGACTTCCCAAATTCGAAAAGTACGCTCCGCGGATCGTAGAGGCGCATGTATTCCTCAAAAAAGAAAAATACATCTTTAAGGCGGAGATCACGCTTGCGGCCAAGGATTTCCATGCTTTCGGGATGGGCGAGGCCAAAGATAATATCTTTGCGGCGATAGATGACGCCTATGAGCGGGTCGAGAAGCAGTTGAAAAAATTCCGCTCGAAATCCAAAGGGCATCACAAAGAAAACGCCAAGGCCTCGGCAAAGATCGCCCGGGCGCTCGGAATGGTCGAAACGGAAAGCATTTTGCCCGAAGATCATCCGAAGATCGTTCGCTCCTCGGCGTTTGCGCTCAAACCGATGTCTGCCGAAGAAGCCAGTCTTCAACTCGAGATCTCTCCCGAGACCTTTCTTGTTTTTTTAAACCAAAATACCAACAGTGTGAATGTGATCCATAAGCGCAAGGACGGGAATCACGGGCTGATCGAGCCGGGATTCTAGTTCTACAACCTTTTTCAATCAGGAGGAATAGATCCATGAAGATCACCGATTTTCTCAACGTCAAAGGCATCAAGGTCGATCTGGAAGCGACCGACAAAGAAGGTATTCTCAAAGAAATGGTCGACCTTCTGGCCGAGGTCAAGGACGTGGGGGATAAAAAAAATATTCTTCGCGCTCTGATCGAGCGCGAGAACCTGGGTTCTACGGGTATCGGGCAGGGGATCGCGATCCCGCACGGGAAGACCGATAAAGTGGACGGACTCGTAGCCGTACTCGGCGTAAGCCGCAAAGGCGTGAACTTCGAAGCCTTGGACGGCGAACCGGTCTATATCCTGTTCCTGCTTGTCGCACCCAAGGACACCGCCGGGCCGCATCTTAAAGCATTGGCGCAGATCTCAAGACTTCTCCGGGACACTTACTTTTGCGAACTTATCAGAAAGTGCAAAACCTCGAAGGATATTTTCGACCTGATCGCAAGAGAAGAAAACCGCAAGGTTTGATCCGGACCGTCTTCGCAACCGCCTTTTATGAAATTCTTTAAGTGGTTTTATCCTGGTATCGGAATCAAACGATGGATCATTCTTTGCGCGTTGGGGCTTGGATTTATCGTGTTGGTGGCTCTCTTGACCGTGCAGACCATGGCCAAAACGAGCGTATTGCTGGCCTCATTCGCAACGGCGCTTTTGATCCTCGGGATTTTTCTTATCTATACCTCGATCAAAAACATGGTCCGCATCTTCGTGCATGCGCTCATGCCTTTGAACGGTCACGATTCGCTTGTGGATATTGTTTACCAGAAACGCCGGGTGGAGTCCCTGTTGCATGGACCGCGTGTTGTGGCGATTGGTGGAGGGACGGGCCTCAGCACCATGCTTTCAGGCGTCAAAACATTTACAAGCAACATTACCGCGATTGTGACGGTAACAGATACGGGCGGAAGCTCCGGCCGTTTGCGCGATGAAATGGACATGCTGCCACCGGGTGATATCCGTAACTGTCTCGTGGCGCTTGCCGATGCCGGGCCGCTCATCCGCGATCTGTTTCAGTATCGTTTCGATCTCGGGGAAGGACTGAAGGGACACAGCTTCGGGAATCTTTTTATCACCGCGCTCTCGAAAGTGACGGGCGATTTCGAAAAAGCGATCGCGGAGTCCAGCAAGGTTTTGGCCATCCGAGGACGGGTGCTTCCGTCGACGCTTGAAAAAGTGACGCTTGTGGGCGAATTCATGGACGGGACGTCGGTCGAAGGCGAGACGAATATCACAGATCTGAAAAGACCCCTTCGTAGCATCCGTCTCCTGCCGGATGATTGCAAAGCGTGTCAGGAAGCCCTGGACGCGATCGAGATTGCTGACCTCATTCTTATGGGTCCGGGAAGTCTTTATACCAGTATTTTGCCGAATCTTTTGATCGAGGATATTCGTGATGCGGTGCTTCGGTCCGATGCGTACAAAGTCTATATCATGAACGCGATGACGCAACCCGGCGAGACGACAGGGATGAGCGCGTGGGATCATTTGAACGTGATCCTGGACCATACAGATCCGAGGATCATCGATGCTTGTTTTGTGAACACGGCGACCATTCCGGAGGCGATGCTCCGACGTTATGCCCAACAGGGCGCGGTACCGGTGAAACTGGACGTCGAGAAGATCCGGGAAAAAGGTTACCAGATCATCCAAGGGGATGTGCTTCAGGCGGGCGAGCAGGTTCGCCATGATGCCGAGCTTTTAATGAAGCTTATTTTAGAGCATTACAGGGAGTATACCGAGCAAACGGAAAAATGATGAGGCCGTGATGCCCAAGTCTTTGTTTCTTTTTAGTAAGGGCGACTTGGACTGTCATAATTTCTGATTCATTTTTTTTAATTAAGGAAGATCATGACGAAACGACCCAAAAAAAACAAGCAACAGTCGATCGAACGAATTTTTATTATCGGCAACAAACTGGGTCTTCATGCCCGGCCTGCTGCCGTTTTTGTCCAAACGGCCAACCGGTTTGAAGCGTCGGTCGAGGTTCAAAAGGAAGATATCCAGACCGACGGCAAATCGATCATGGGCATTATGACCCTTGCGGCCGAAATGGGAGCGTCGATTACGGTGCGCGTGACCGGCAAGGATGCCGCGGAAGCCATGGAAGCGTTGGCCAAACTGATAGGATCTAATTTTGGAGAATAAGCCCATGAAAGAGTACAAAGGGATCGGGGTATCGCCCGGCATCGCGATCGGGAAGGTGTTTATCCTGCATAGCGGAGGCTCTTTCAATCTTCCCAAACGTTCCGTGAGCCTCGAGCAGATCTCCAACGAGATCGCCCGGTTCGAAGAAGCCCTTACACGCACCCGTACCGAAATTCTCGGTATCCGCCGGAAACTTTCGGGCCAGATTGGCCGGGAGAGTTCGGATATCTTTACGGCGCATCTTCTCATCCTCGAAGATCGGACCCTGATCGAAGATGTGATCGAAGTCATCAAGGGTGAGAAGGTCGGGGCAGAATACGCCTTCGCAGCTGTGATCCAGCGCTACTTTCAGGCCTTTTCCCAGATCAATGACGAATACCTCAAAGAACGCATCTCCGATATCCGCGATGTGGGCAAGCGCCTTCTCTCGAATCTTTGCGGCGAAGAAAAAAAACGCCTGGAAGAATTCCAAGGGAAAGTGATCATTGCCTCCCACGATCTTTCACCGTCGGATACGGCCTCCCTGGACCGGAACAAAGTCATGGCGTTCATGACCGAGATCGGCGGGGCAACATCGCATACGGCGATCCTCGGTCGTTCGCTTGAGATCCCGGCCGTCGTGGGGCTTGAAGAGATCGTCAATGAACTTCAGGACGAGGATACGATCATCGTGGATGGAACGCATGGGGTCGTGATCATCAATCCAGACTCAGCGACCATCGATAAATTTAACTCCCAGGGAAACCGTTTTATCCAGCTCACCGGGGAGCTGGATAAGTTGCGCGATCTTCCGGCCGAAACGCTGGACGGAAAACACATCATCCTGGCCGCCAACATCGAATTTCATCACGAGGCGTCGTCCGTCATTTCTCACGGCGGCGAAGGGGTCGGGCTTTTCCGCACGGAATATTTTTACATGAACCGGGCGACGCTTCCGACCGAGCAGGAACAATACGAGTCCTATCGTAATATCGCGCAAGCGGTGCATCCGCATTCGGTGGTCATTCGTACCCTCGATCTTGGAGGCGATAAATTCGCTTCCACGCTCGAGATCCCTCACGAGATGAATCCCTATCTGGGTTGGCGCGCTATCCGGTTTTGTTTAACGCGCACGGATATCTTTAAGACCCAGCTTCGGGCAATCCTCCGGGCGAGTGCCCCAGGAAATTTGAAGATCATGTATCCGATGGTCACGGGCGTTTACGAAATTCGTGCTGCACGCGAAATATTGAATGAGGCTAAGTCTGAACTGGAAAACGAAGGCATTCCTTTCAATAAGAACATTCCTATCGGAGCCATGATCGAGATCCCTTCGGCGGCATTGGCCAGTGACGTATTAGCCAAGGAAGTGGATTTCTTTTCCCTCGGGACGAACGATCTGATCCAGTATGTGCTTGCGATCGACCGCATGAACGAAAAGATCGCGTATCTTTATGAGCCGACCCATCCGGCGATCATTCGTCTGATCGATCTGACGATCCGGAACGGTCACGGCCACAATATTTGGGTGGGAAGCTGCGGAGAAATGTCCTCGGATCCGGCGATCGCCATCCTCTTGGTGGGGCTTGGGATCGACGAGATCAGCGCCAGTCCTGTCATGCTGCCCAAGATCAAGAAAGCGATCCGTTCGATCCGCTATTCCGACGCCAAGGAGATCGCCCAAAAAGCCCTCGCGTTCCACACCGGTAAAGAGTCCTATGCTTTTCTGAAGGAGAAGCTCAAAGACGTTTGCGCGGAGCTTGCCGACGAATAATGGAAGTTTATCTGAAGGATTTGGCCAATCAGGTTGTGAAGGCCCGTGCGATCGCCGGAGGTATCAGCCTTCCGTCTTCGTTCATCAGAAGGCCGGAGAAAGTCCTTTATTGCGGGATGGGTGGTTCTGCCATCAGTGGAGACATTCTTGGGACTATTGCCCAGAGTCGTTCACGCATCCATTGGACGGTGAACCGGACTTCGCGGCTTCCCGAGTGGGTCGATTCTAAAACGGTCGTGATCCTTTCGAGCTACTCCGGCAATACGGATGAAGTCGAATCGATCTTTGAGCAAGCGGTCGCGCGCAAAGCGCATTTTCTTGTCGTAGCGTCCGGGGGACGGCTTGCGGAGGAGGCTCTTAAAAGAAAGATCCCGTTTTTTCGTTTGCCCCGGGGGTACCCGCCGCGTTTTGCGATCGGATACACGACTTTTTCGCTTCTGTTCCTTTTTATGCGTTGCCGGTGGTTCTCAGTCTCTGACAAAGAGATCAAGGAAGTGCTTCGTGGGAGCCGTCATCTTCCAGAGGCAGAAGCCCGCAAACTCGCGAAGCGGCTTTTTGATAAAAATGTCGCGATCTACGGCGGCGGACTGATGCAGTCCGTGGCGCTTCGGTGGCGCACTCAGTTTGCGGAGAACGCAAAGATGCTTGCTTCTTGCGAAGCGCTGCCTGAGATGTTCCACCACGAGGTCGAAGGTTGGATTTTTCCGAAGTTCAAGATCAAGCGCTCAGTAGCTATTTTTCTGACGGATCGGAACGAGCCGGAGTGGCTTTTCAAGAAAAAGAAGGTCGCGATGAAGGCGATCCGGGAACACGGTGCCGGGGTTGTGGAGGTTAAGGCCCGAGGCGAGGGGGTCCTTGCCCGGATTTTTTCTATGATCATGCTGGGGGACTGGACGAGCTGCGAGTTGGCAAAACTCTACAAGGTCGATCCCATGTCGGTCGAGGTGATCGACCGGATCAAAAAGGCGGTTCACCCCGTGAATGGCAGTTCAGTCCGGAAACGGACGAGCGGGTCCTTGTGAAACAAGCGATCGTTTTTTGATGGGCATCCATTGCTGTCTTTCTAACTCTAAAGGAGGGAAGCCATGAGTCTAAAGGTCATCATTCTCTGCGCCGGATATGCGACGCGTCTTTATCCGCTAACCGAGAATATGCCGAAGCCTTTACTGCCGGTGGGGAGCAAACCTATTCTGGAGTGGATCTTGGAGCGTGTCCAAAAAGTTCAAAGCGTTCAGGCCGTTTATGTCGTGAGTAACCAAAAATTCACCGGACATTTTGAAACCTGGGCGGCGAAGACGAAATATCCCTGGCCGATCGAGGTCGTGAACGATCACACGACGAGTAATGAGACCCGCCTTGGAGCCATCGGGGACCTGGCGTATGTGATCAAGACGAAAAAAGTCAGTCCTTGCGATCTTTTGGTGATCGCGGGGGATAATTTCTTCGATTTTGACCTGGTGTCGTTCGTTAACTTCGGAACAAAAAAACGGCCACACGGAGTCATCGCGGTCTATGATGTTGGGGACAAAGAACTGGCCAAGCGCTACGGTCTTGTGAGGGTCGATGCAGAGGGAAAGATCCTGGAATTTCAGGAAAAACCGCCCCAACCGACCACCACGCTCGCTTCAAGTGGCATTTATTGGCTTCCCCAGGAGACTTGGAGCTTGCTTGACAGGTATATCACAAGCGGCCATAATACCGACCAACCCGGCCATTATATGCGTTGGCTGGCTGAAACATCAGGCCTCTTTGCTTTTTCTCTTAAGGGAAAATGGTTGGATATCGGCGACCTCGACTCTTATAAGAAAGCCAACGCCATTGTTAATACCCCAACAAATCCAAAGGAGTCACTATGAAAAAAGGGCATTATTTCTTCACCTCTGAATCTGTTTCCGAAGGTCATCCGGACAAGGTTTGCGACCAGGTTTCGGACGCGATCCTGGACGCGTATCTCGCGGGAGATCCCGCATCGCGTGTGGCCTGCGAATGCCTTGCCACGACCGACCGCTTGACCATTGCCGGTGAGATCACGAGCAAAACCAAGGTCGACGCCGAAAAGGTCGCGCGAAACGTCATCCAAAAAATCGGTTATGTGGATCCCAAGATCGGGTTCGATTATAAGACCTGCCGGGTGGATATCGCACTTCATACCCAATCACCCGATATCGCGATGGGCGTGGATACAGGCGGCGCCGGGGACCAGGGCATGATGTTCGGGTTTGCGTCAAATGAGACGAAAGAGCTTATGCCGCTTCCGATCATGCTTGCCCAAAAACTCGTCCGTTATTTGACCGCTGTTCGCAAAAGCGGCAAGATCAAGTATCTCCGGCCGGATTCGAAGAGCCAGGTCACAGTGGAATATGACAGCAACGATGTGCCGGTGCGCGTCGATGCCGTGGTGGTGAGCTCCCAGCATGACGGCGATGTGACGCTTCCGACGATCACCAAGGACCTGACTGAAAAGGTCATCAAGAAGGTCATCCCAGCTAATTTAATAGATAAGAACACCAAGATCTTTATCAATCCGACTGGACGTTTCGAGGTAGGCGGGCCGCATGGAGACACGGGTCTTACGGGCCGCAAGATCATCGTCGACACCTATGGCGGCATGGGCCGTCACGGGGGCGGTGCGTTCAGCGGCAAGGATCCTTCCAAAGTGGATCGCTCGGCCGCGTATTTTGCCCGTTATGTTGCAAAAAATATCGTCGCAGCCGGCATCGCCAAGCGTTGTGAGATCCAGGTTTCCTACGCGATCGGCGTGGCAGAACCTGTTTCGATCCGCGTGGAAACATTCGGGACCAGCAAGCTCGACAACGACGAGATCGTGGCAGCGGTCCGGAAAGTTTTTGATTTTACGCCTAAAGGCATCATCGCGGCTTTGGATCTTCGCCGTCCCATCTATAATAAAACCGCCGCATACGGGCATTTTGGCCGTTCGGAAGCCGGTTTTACGTGGGAAAAAACGGATGCGGTCGATCAACTCCGAAAAGCACTAAAACTCAAAGATAACTGCGGTTGCAGCAAGGTCACCTGTGCAGCTTAACTTAAAAGAAAAGACCATGACGAAAAAAAACCAAAAAAAAGTGCCAGCTCTCAAAGTGAAAAATGATTTCAAGGTCGCGGACCTTTCGCTTGCCGACTGGGGCCGTAAAGAACTCGATATGGCCGAGAAGGAAATGCCGGGGCTGATGGCGACCCGCAAGAAGTACGGGCCACAGAAACCTCTTAGGGGTAAGCGGATCATGGGCAGTCTTCACATGACGATCCAGACCGCAGTCCTGATCGAGACTTTGATCGAGCTCGGGGCCGATATCCGTTGGTGTTCCTGCAATATTTTTTCCACACAAGACCATGCCGCGGCCGCTTTGGCGGTGAAGGGCATTCCGGTATTCGCGTGGAAGGGGGAGACCTTGGAGGAATATTGGTGGTGCACGCTTCAGGCGCTCAACTTTCCAGGGGGCAAGGGCCCGAATCTTATCGTGGATGACGGGGGCGATGCGACGCTCATGATCCATTTGGGTTATGACGCAGAGAAGGATCCGAAGATCCTCGACAAAAAGGTCGACACTCAGGACGAGATCGAACTTTTCAAGATCCTGAAGAAGGTCATGAAGAACGATCCTAAGAAATGGCACGGGGTGGTCAAGGAATGGGAAGGCGTTTCCGAGGAAACGACGACCGGCGTTCATCGCCTGTATAAAATGCAGGAAAAGGGAAAGCTTCTGGTCCCGGCGATCAACGTGAACGATTCTGTGACCAAATCCAAATTCGATAATCTCTACGGATGTCGCGAATCCCTGGCGGACGGCATCAAACGTGCGACGGATGTGATGATCGCGGGCAAGGTCGCCGTGGTGTTGGGCTACGGGGACGTGGGCAAAGGCAGCGCCCAGGCTATGCATGGTTTCGGAGCTCGCATCATCGTGACCGAGATTGATCCAATCTGCGCGCTTCAGGCGACGATGGCCGGTTTTCAGGTCGCGCGACTGGAGGACGTGCTTGATATCGGGGATATCTATGTGACCACGACGGGCAATATCGATGTCATCACGGCCGAACACATGTCCAAGATGAAGGACGAGTCCATCGTTTGCAACATCGGACACTTTGATAATGAGATCCAGGTCGCTCAACTTCAAAAATGGCCCGGCATCAAAAAGATCAATATCAAACCGCAGGTCGATAAGTATATTTTTCCGGACGGGCATTCGATCATTCTGCTCGCGGAGGGCCGTCTCGTGAACCTTGGCTGTGCTACAGGCCATCCGAGCTTTGTGATGTCGAACTCCTTCACGAATCAGACACTCGCGCAGATCGATCTGGTGATGAACCCTAAAAAGCCCGGTGTTTACCGTCTTGAAAAGAAGCTCGACGAAGAAGTGGCCCGGCTCCATTTGGACAAACTGGGCGCCAAGCTCACAAGGCTGACGAAAAAGCAATCCAAGTATCTGGATGTTCCTTTCGATGGCCCCTACAAGCCCGAGCATTATAAGTACTAGCACGGCGCGACTATTGATTTTGCGGGGTTGCGGCGTCTCATCCTGAGTTAACCCTTCGGAAGCGGTTCGTGACCTTTGTGTCCGTAATAGGAGCTATTCATGCAGAATTTTGTTTATAAAAATCCCACGGAGATCCTCTTCGGCAAGGGCATGATCCGCGAGATCGCGGGGCGTGTCCCCCAAGATCTCAGCGTGCTTTTTCTTTATGGGGGCGGATCAATCAAGAAGAACGGCGTCTACGAGCAGGTTAAAGCCGCGCTCAAAGGCCATCGCGTGACCGAGTTTGGCGGCATCGAACCCAACCCGCTCTATGAGACCTGCCTTAAAGCCGTTGAGGTTGTGAAAAAAGAAAAGATCGGTTTCATCATGGCGGTGGGGGGCGGCTCGGTCCTGGATGCCGCGAAATTCATCGCGGCCGCGGCGTGCTTTAGCGGAACGGATCCATGGACCATTCTTCTGGAACACGGCGCCAATGTCAAAACAGCACTTCCGATCGGTACCGTGTTGACGCTTCCAGCGACAGGCTCCGAGGCGAACGGGAATTCTGTGATCTCTCGCGGAGCGACCCGGGAAAAACTTTATTTTTTCTCGCCTCACGTTTTTCCAAAGTTCTCCATATTAGATCCCGAAACGACATTTTCATTGCCCGTAAAGCAAGTACGTAACGGGATCGTGGACGCGTTCGTACACGTCATGGAGCAGTACATGACATATCCGGCGCATGCTCCGCTTCAGGACCGGATGGCGGAGTCGCTTCTTCAAACATTGCGCGAAGTGGCACCTTCGGTTCTGAACAAACCCAAAGATTATGAGGCGCGCGCGACATTCATGTGGAGTGCAGCGCTTGCGTTGAATACTTTGATCGGTTGCGGCGTACCACAAGATTGGTCGACCCATATGATCGCTCACGAGCTGACCGCTTTTTACGGACTTGATCACGCGGAGACCCTGGCGATCGTTCTTCCGGGGGTCTGGCAATATAAATTGACCGCAAAAAAGAAGAAACTGGAACAGTACGGTCAACGTATTTGGAATGTTAAGACCGCGAAAGAGGCCATCCTGAAGACCGAAACGTTTTTTCATTCTATGAAGATGCCGACGCGTCTTGGCGACTACAAGATCTCCGCCAAGGAGGCCGCTCGCAAAGTGCGCGAGCGCTTCGCGGAACGGGACTCGGTTTTCGGTGAACATAACGACATTTCGCCGGATGCGGCAGCAAAGATCATTGCCTCTCGCGTCTGAGGGGTCTCTCGATATAATGAAACTGGGCCGCTATCAATCCTTCAAAATGAAACCTTAAAACCATGACAGTTCTTTTGCAAGTCAATGAACTCCACAAGGCCTATGGCGCCGTGACGATCCTCGATAACGCCAGCGCGTCATTCGGGGACGATCAGAAGGTCGGTGTGATCGGCCGCAACGGGGCCGGCAAATCCACGCTTTGCCGCATCATCACCGGGCACGAATCGGCGGATAGCGGGACCATCACGCGTAATACGGCGCTCCGTCTTTCCTATCTCGAGCAGCATGATACGTTCAAGCCGGGAGAGCGGGTGGTGGATTTCCTGATGCGCACCACGCGGAGTGAGCATTGGGAGTGCGGGCAGATCGCCGCGCGGTTCCAGCTCAAAAATGAGATCCTTGAAGAATCCGTACGGAATCTTCCGGGAGGTTTCCAGACGCGTGTGAAGCTTGCGGCGATGCTTTTGGGCGACCCTAATTTCCTGATCCTTGACGAGCCCAGCAATTATTTGGATTTAAGCACGTTGATCCTTTTGGAAAATTTTTTGCTTAATTTCAAAGGTGGATATCTGGTCGTCTCCCACGACCGGGAATTCCTAAAGCGAACTTGCGACCATACGCTTGAGGTCGAGAACGGAGGGCTTGTTCTTTTCCCCGGGGATATCGAAGAGTATTTCGAATTCAAGGAGGAGCAACTCGCCCAGAAGCAGGCTTACAACCGTGGTCTTGATAAGAAACGGGAACAACTCCAGACCTTCATTGACCGGTTTAAGGCGAAGGCCTCCACGGCGACGCGCGCGCAATCGAAAATGAAACAACTCGCAAAACTCAAAACGATCGAGATCGCGCATCCCATGAGTACGGTGAAGATCTATATCCCGCCCGTGGAGCCGAAGGCGGGAGTTGCGGTCAGTTGTGAAGACCTTGTCATCGGTTATCCTGAAAAGGACATTGCGCGCGGGATCCAAGTCGAGATCGACCGGGGAAAGCATGTCGCGGTGCTCGGCAATAACGGTGAGGGGAAAACGACCTTTCTCAGGACGCTTGCCGGGGATCTTGCGCCCAAAGGGGGCAGTTTTCGCTGGGGAACCGGACTTAAAGTGGCATATTACGCCCAGCATGTTTTTGCAGTACTTGACCCGGAAGATGATATTTATACTTATCTCTCGCGCGAAAGCGCGGCGGGGGTCAGCAATCAGGATGTGCTGAACATGGCCGGGTGTTTTCTTTTCAAAGGAGATGATGTTTCAAAAAAAGTGAAGGTTCTAAGCGGCGGGGAACGGGCGCGTCTCGTTCTGGCCGGACTGCTTCTTTCCAAGAGCCATGTCCTGCTTCTCGATGAGCCGACGAACCACTTGGATTTCGAAACGGTGGAAGCTTTGGGTCGCGCACTCAAATCTTTTTCCGGCACCGTGCTTTTCATCAGCCATGACCGGACTTTTGTCAATCTTCTGGCGACAAGCATTCTCGAAGTGAAGAAAGGCCGTATCCTGCACTACCCCGGAAGCTATGAGGATTATGTTTATCACCTGGAGCAGGTGGCCCGGGGCGAGGAAGAAGACAGCGATGAAAATAACGTATCGGCGTCTTCCCCCGATAAGGCTTCCAAGCCCCCTGTCGAAATTCAGCAGCCTAGGAAGAACGAGCACAAGGCCGAGCTTGCGAAGCTCCGCAAGAGCATGGAAAAAGCCGAAGGACGCGCGCGGCATTTCACAGAGGAACGGAACAAAGTCTTGGAGGAGATGGCGAAAAACCCACTCCATTTTTCCAAGGAGCGCAATGTGCATTTGAAAGAATTGCAAATCCAGATCGAAGCTGCCGAGGCGGAATGGAATTCTTTGGAAAAGAAAATGAGGAAACTTCAAGCATGAGAAACTTTGAACACCGAGAGCGTTCAGGGCGTGGTCCCAATACCGATTCAAGGTATCGCAGCGAACGGCACCCAAGCCGAGGCACTCATTCCCATCGTCCTTCTCACCGGCCACCGCATGGGGAACCCCGACGCGTGATCGCCGAAGATGAACAAAAGTTTTTTGCCAGTACGGCCGTCGATCCTTCGCCACGGATCCATCTCGAAGACGGCTCCAAGGAACTTACGATGCGCGTCATGGATCTTATCACTCCGATCGGCATGGGACAGCGGGGGCTGATCGTGGCTCCTCCGGGTTCCGGAAAAACGACGTTTCTCAAGCATCTTTGCCAGGCCGTCGCCAAAAGCCGGCCGGAGATGAAGCTTTATTGTCTTTTGATCGACGAAAGACCGGAGGAAGTTACGGATTTTCGCCGTAGTGTGACGGCCGAGGTCCGGTGGTCTTCGTCCGACCAGACTTATGACCATCATATCCAGACCGCCCGGGAACTCATGCAGCAAGTGTATCGCGAGGTCTCGGCAGGTGCGGATGTGATGATCCTGGTCGATTCTTTGACCCGTTTGGCGCGCGTGCATAACGCTGAGCAACGTTCCAGCGGCCGGACCCTTTCCGGGGGCGTGGACGCGCGTTCCATGGAAGTGCCACGGCGGATCTTCGGGTCTGCTCGTAAGATCGAACACGGAGGGTCACTGACGATCCTTGCGACGATCCTGGTGGATACCGGGAGCCGCATGGACCAGCTTATTTTTGAAGAATTCAAGGGAACGGGTAATATGGAGATCTTTCTATCGCGTGAGATCTCGAATCAACGCATTTATCCGGCAGTGGATATATCCAAAAGCGGAACGCGCAAGGAAGAACTTCTTTTTACGTCCCAGGAGCTGGAACCGGCGCGCCGGATACGCCGTGCCCTGGCCGGGCTTAAGCCCATCGAAGCGATCAGCGCGCTGATCGAACAACTCAAGAAATATCCTGAGACCAAGGACCTTCTTGCCGCCGTGAGCAAGTTACAATGACGATCAAAGAAACGAACGACCTTGGCCCGCAGCCTCTTGACGCTCTTATGGTCAAGCACGGGCTTTCAAACCATGCACTTGTTGCGGCCTCGACCGAGCAGCTTTCTCACAAGGTGGTGCAAAAGGCGCGCAAGGGGAGGCGTCTTACAACCCGGACCAAGGCTAAGATCCTGAACGCCTTGCACAACGCGCTTCCCGAACAAAAATTTGCGCACCGGGACCTTTTTAACTACTAAACCATGTTCTTTTTTGATATAAAAAAGGCTCTCGCGAAGCGATCCGTGAACGCGAAAGCATGTTCCCGGTTCCCAAAGGGATATTCTCAAAGGAGGATGGTATCATGACAAATTTCAAAGTGACCGTTGTCGGAGCAGGTTTTGTCGGCGCAACAGCAGCGCAGCGCATCGTTGAGAAAAACCTGGCGGACGTTGTTCTTGTCGATATTGTGGAAGGGCTTCCGCAAGGCAAGGCGCTCGATATGATGGAATCCGCGCCGGTCGAGGGATTTTCCTCGAAGATCACCGGGTCTAACAGTTATCAGGACTCAGCCGGTTCAGACGTCATCGTGGTCACGGCGGGACTTGCGCGCAAACCCGGTATGAGCCGGGACGACCTGCTTTTCAAGAATGCTGAGATCGTCGGCGGGATCGTGACAGAATGCGCCCGGTATTCTCCAAATGCGATCCTGGTGATGGTCACAAACCCGCTGGATGTGATGACCTGGCTTGCTCAGAAAAAGTCAGGGTTTTCTTTTGAGCGCGTGATCGGGATGGCAGGCGAACTGGATTCTTCAAGGTACGCCTATTTTATTGCGGAAAAACTTGGCTGCAAGCCGTCCGATGTTAAGGCGACAGTGTTGGGCGGGCACGGCGATCAAATGGTCCCGGTCCCGGAGCTGACCCGGGTCAAAGGAAAGCCGATCACCAAACTTCTGGATGCCGCAACGATCGAGGGGATTAATCAAAGGACCCGTGACGGTGGGGCGGAGATCGTGAAGCTCCTCAAGACCGGTAGCGCTTATTATGCGCCGTCCTCTTCCGCCGTGAAAATGGTCCGCGCGATCCTTCAGGATACTGGAGAGATTATCCCGTCCTGTGTTTATCTCAAAGGGCAGTACGGGTTGAGCGACGTTTATTGCGGCGTGCCAGCGGAACTCGGGCGCAAAGGCGTAAAAAAGATCATCGAGATCCGGGTGAGTGACGTTGAGCGGAAGGCGCTTCACGCTTCCGCCGAAGATGTGCGCGTCAACTTCTCGAAATTAAAGATCTGAAATGCCGGTAATCACAGAGGTATCCGCGGCCTTTCCATAGAGGCAAAATTCGTTTAAGATAGCACGCAGGGTTTCCACGGATAAGGAAAAGAGCGCATGATCCTCACCTTGAATGGCAAACAAGAATCGATCGATCGGCCTTTGAGTCTCGACGCGCTTGTCGCGGCTAAAGAGCTGTGTCCTGACAAGATCGTGGTTGAGCATAACTTCAGCATTGTCTCCAAAGAGGACTGGCCCAAGATCATGCTTAAGGATCAGGACATGATCGAGATCGTCAGTTTTGTTGGAGGAGGATGACCATGGAAGATCTGCTTGCTCTCGGCGGACGTTCGATCAAGAGCCGTCTTTTGATCGGAACCGGAAAATTTCCAAGCTATCCTCTCATGCAAAAGGCCTTGGAAGTCGCCCAGCCCGGCATCGTGACCGTTGCGCTCCGTCGCGTCGATCTTGGCTCTCAAGCGGACAATATTTTGGAATACGTCCCGAAGTCTTGCATTCTTATGTCCAATACTTCCGGCGCAAGGAATGCGGATGAAGCCGTGCGGATCGCAAGGCTCGCGAAAGCAGGTGGGCAGGGGAACTGGATCAAGATTGAAGTGATCCAGGATAATAAATATCTTCTGCCCGACAATCTCGAAACGCTCAAAGCAGTGGAGATCCTCGCTAAAGAAGGATTCATCGTGCTTCCTTACATGAGTCCGGACCTTTCCATGGCCAAACGCATGGTGGATGCGGGTGCGGCAGCGGTCATGCCGCTCGGATCGCCTATCGGCAGTAACCGCGGTGTGAAGACCCGGGAACTTGTGGAGATCCTGGCGCGTGAGATCAAAGCCCCCGTGATCGTGGATGCCGGTCTTGGCAGTCCCTCGGATGCCTGTGAATGCATGGAAATGGGATGCGCGGCGGTCCTCGTAAATACTGCGATCGCGATCGCACGGGATCCCGTGACCATGGCGAGAGCGTTCAAAGAGGCTGTAAGCGCGGGCCGTGCCGCCTATCTCGCCGGACTTGCCTCCGCCGGAAGCGGAGCCAGTGCCTCCTCACCTCTGACCGGTTTTCTCCGGGATGAAACGCGCTAAGCATGAGCTATTACGATATCCTTCTAAAATATAAGGACCTTCCTTTCGAAAAGATCTTCCACGGGATCTCAGCCGAAGAAGTTGCGCGTTCGATCCATTCTGATGCGCAGGATCCCGCGCGGCTTTTGGCGCTTCTTTCTCCGACCGCGGAAAGACTTTTAGAGCCGATGGCACAAAGGGCGCATGCGTTGACCCTGATGCATTTTGGAAAGACCCTCCAGCTTTACACGCCCATGTATCTTTCGAATTATTGCGAGAATAAATGTGCTTATTGCGGCTTCAACGCCCTGAACAAAATGCCACGGAGAACGCTAACTCTGGAAGAAGTGGAAAAAGAGGCCGCATTCATCGCTTCGACAGGGATCGAGCATCTTCTTATTTTAACGGGAGATTCGAGAGCGAAAAGTCCACTGTCCTATATCAAAAAATGCCTGGAAGTGCTCAAAAAATATTTCAGCTCTCTCTCCGTCGAAATCTACGCACTCACGGAAGAAGAATATGCCGATCTTGCGCGTTCGGGTGTCGATGGATTGACCTTATATCAGGAGACTTATGATACGGGAGTTTATGATCGGGTGCACAAGTCGGGGCCTAAAAAAGATTTCCGCTTCCGGCTTGACGCACCGGAGCGTGCCGCAAAGAGCGGAATGAGAAGCGTGAACGTTGGAGCCCTTCTGGGATTGAATGACTGGCGGAAAGAAGTTTTTTGGGTGGGCCTTCATGCCTGGTATTTACAGGATCGCTACGGAGAGGTCGAGATCGGAGTCTCGCTTCCGCGCCTGAGGCCGCATGCCGGGGATTTTAAAGAAATTACACAGGTGAACGACAGGAACATGACGCAGATCATCGTAGCTTTGAGACTTTTCCTGCCGCGGATCGGGATCGCGCTTTCGACGCGGGAAAGTGCTCAGTTGCGCGAAAATCTTTTGCCGCTTGGAGTCACGCGCATGTCGGCGGGTTCGACGACACGCGTCGGTGGCCACACCCTCGGAGCTCCCGAAGGGGAGGACGCTTCCCAATTCGAGATCTCGGACCCGCGGAGCGTTGGGGAGTTTAAAGCGATGCTCGTCGCCAAAGGGTATCAGCCGGTGCTAAAAGACTGGATGCAAATCTGATGATGGACGCGTTCCGGCGGAATCTCATTGAAAAGCTCGGCGAAACGAAGTTCACAAAGATCGAAAAAGCAAAGATCGGCATTGCGGGTGCAGGCGGTTTGGGCTCCAATTGCGCGGCCTGTCTCGTCCGGGTCGGTTTCAAGCATTTTACGCTCGTGGATTTCGACCGCGTCGATCCTTCCAACTTGGACCGGCAATTCTATTTCGAAGACCAGGTCGGGATGAAAAAAGTCGAGGCCTTGCGGACTAATCTCCTCCGCATCAATCCGGGGCTTGAACTTCAAATGTTCCCGGTGAAACTGGAGCTGGCCAATATCCAGGAAATATTCCGGGACTGCGACGTTATCGTGGAGTGTCTTGACCGGGCCGAGGCCAAGAGCATGCTCGTGGCCGGAATGCTCCCGACCGGGAAATTGATCGTCTCTGCTTCCGGGCTTGGAGGATACGGCTCCAGCGATGCCGTGAAGGTGCACAAGTTGAAAGCGAACCTTATTCTGATCGGAGACCTTGCGTCCGACATCGAGAAAGCCCCTGCTTTATCGCCCCGGGTCCATATTGCCGCGGCGAAACAAGCGGATGTGGTGCTCGAATTCGTGGCTGGAAAATAGCACCGTGAAAGATCTTTTAGCCGCAAATATTTTTTCCGGATTTCCTTCCTGGAAGGCGATCGTTTACCAAAAAGAGCTGACGCCCAAGATCCTCCGATTTGAAGTGACGGAAGAAACGGGCGCGCGTCCTCTTTACCTTGCCTCGATCATTTCCAAAGAAGAAAAGATGGCCTGGCAATCATTCCAAGATGTTTTAGAGCATACGATGACTCTTACGCAAAACACTATGCGCGGATTCTTCGGTTTCGACGTCTTTTCCGTGGACATTCGAGAGGGCGTTCGGAATTTTGATCCCAAAGCGCTGAGCCGGCTGATCATGAACCATGCCAGAAGCCTCGGGCCGGACCAAAAAGCGCTCATTCGCTACGGACAGCTTTTTGCTCTCTTGCATTATCGCGCGCCTGCCGATTGGGGTAAGATCGAAGTAAAAACGCACGTGGAATTCTTCAGTCAGGAACCTGCCATGTCTTTTTCAACGGATGTTACCGAAGCCAGCGTCAGGGAAGCTTTGACCGGGAAGGGTGTAAAGAAAAAAAGTCCGGGAGGGCAGTTAGACTTGTTTATGAAGAAGTTTCTGAGTGAAAGCGGCAACGAACCCAACGCGCTCTATATCGTGCATGATCTTAGTCTTACTCCCGTCTGGGATCCGGCTCATGAGGTTCAACAACAAAGGATGCGCGCCTGGCTCGAGAAGGAAAAACAGTCCCGTCAGGGGACCTTGCCCGAGATCTATTATTGTCATGCCGGGAAACGCATCCCGGTTCAGGAGGCATAAAAATGTATCTTTTTTTTGATACGGAAACGACCGGATTGCCGAAAAGTTGGAGGGCCCCTGTTTCCGATCTCGGGAACTGGCCGCACATCGTTCAGATCGCTTGGGCGTTTTTCAACGAGAACGGGACGCAGATCGCGCTTCACAATCACATCATCAAACCGGAAGGTTTTGTGATCCCCGAAAGCGCGACGGTGATCCATGGCATCAGTACCGAAAGGGCATTGAAAGAAGGGCGGCTGGTCGCAAAGGTTTTGAGGGAATTTTCTGAGGCGGTCCGTGGGGCCGCGTGCCTTGTGGCACATAATATGGATTTCGATGAAAAAATGGTCCAGGTGGAACTTTTGCGCCAGGAAATGCCGGATGTGTTGCAGCCGGTCCCGGCCCACCAGAAAATATGCACGATGAAAAACTCGACGAAATATTGCAAGATCCCGGGGCCTTATGGTGACAAGTGGCCGAAATTATCCGAACTTCACATCAAACTGTTCGATGCGGATTTTGAGGATCAACACAATGCGGCGTCCGACGTGCTTTGCTGTGCGAAATGTTTCTTCGAATTGAGACGGCGCGCCATTATTTGTGACGGTCCGGTCGCCGGGAACCCTGGAAAATGAGGGCAAATACACACGGCTTGACGGCGCCAAATACAGACCTTTTTCTCCCGTTTTTCCCCTTGCCTCATAGGTCTTCTCTGAATAAGATAACGTAACTTTGTTTCTGCGAAGTAGGTCCTATCCTTGTCTTTCATTCTTTTCCTAAAGGGTTGGCAAGGATTGCCCCAATTTCAGATTCTCTGAAATTGATAAGAATTGGGACTATAATCCCCTCTTCGGGGTTTGATCTCATAGCGCAACATCAATCGAAAGGAATCAATGTCCATGAGTACTGCCAATGCCGAGAAAAGAGCTTTAATGAGCACGCTTCCTGGGGACGATGTCCGCCAGATCATGTGGCGGTTTACGGACCGTTATGACCTTCAGATGGTGGTCCAGTCCACCCGCTCCGTAGCGCGCGGAGTTGTTGCGCGTATGGTGGCCGATAAGCAGCGCCACACCCATGAGTGGACGCCCGAGAAGGCCGCCATGCTCAAAGCTTTTGACGAGGCGGGGATCACGGCCGCTTTTATAGAACCGGAGCAGGGAGGTTATATCTCCGGTCCGAAGAACCTGGTGCTCGCGATGATCGCTTTTGAACTCTGCTGGGTGGATGCCGGCGCCGCGACGGCGAGCCTTGCGAACAACCTCGCGCTCGAGCCGATCCACGAGAAAGGCACTCCCGAGCAGATCCAGAAATATATGGGCGGATGCGTTCCTCCGAAACCCGGAGAGAACCGGAAAATAATCCGGGGATCGTTCGCGCTTACGGAACCGCTTCCTTATGTCGGCGTGGACGCCGGCATGCTTTCCGGACGTATCCGTATCGCGGAATGGAAAGAAGGTAAGGAGCCGGTCCTTCAGGTCGAAAAGCGCGGCCGTTTCATCACCAATATGGGCTATGCGAATTTCGTGACCGCCTCCGTGGATAGCGATGATCCCCGTATCAAATCAAGCTGCATGGTGATCCTCGAGGAAAATGACCCCGGACTTTATGACCGCGGTGCCCCGACCCTGAAGCTTGTGCACCAGCTTTCCAGCACGCATGATCCGATCTTTAACCTGAAGGTCCCGGCCAGCCGCATCATCGGCGGGTACACGGTGAAGGACGGTGTGATCATTCCGAATTTCAGCAACAGCGAAGTGATCGAAGCGGTATTCCGCCGCACGCGCGTGACCGTGGGGATCATGACCACCGCGAAGCTTCTTTCCGCGATCGAACCCGTGATCCGCTATCAACGCACGCGTTTTCGCGGCGGGGAATCAGCCACTCCGGGGACTCCGCGCTATGATCTCGGCATTCAACAGAAAGAGGACCCCTGCCACCGTCTGGTCGATGTTTGGGCGACCGGGGAAGCGGGCGCGTCTCTCGGGTTCGAAGGAGCCCGGCTTTTCGATGCCTTCGATGTGATGGAGCACGAAAAGGATAAGATCTTCAACGAACAGGGGATCAAAGGCGCCCGCGCGCAGATGAAGGCCTTTATGGGACCGCGCAAGAAAGCGCTCGAATATATCGAACTCATGGCGAAGCCCGAGGCCAAGCGTGACGTGAAGCGGATCGCGGAATTAGAAAGCGATCTTCTGGTCCAGTACCTTATCAAGGAATCACTCGCTGACGTGTACTGTCCTGCGGGAAAGCTCTGGAATACGGGCTATGGCGCCACGATGATGCGCGAAGCCGTGAGTTTGATGGGCGGTTACGGCATCACGGAAGATTGTCCCGGATTCCTGACACAGAAATGGTCGGATGCCCAGCTTGAGGCGACGTATGAAGGTCCGGAATGCGTCCAACGCCGCCAATTGAGTCTGACAATGGTCAACGAGATCTTTCTTGCCCAGTTCAAGAACTGGATCAAGGATCTTCGGGAACTCGCGAAGCGGAAACCGGAAATGGGCGCCTGCGCCCTCGCCGGGGCGATGGAGCTTTGGCTCTGGTCGCTTGAGTATCTCCAGACCCACAAGGACGTGAACGGGAAAACACTGTATGGCGGGCAACGCCAGGGCGTGATGTTTCCGATGACCGATGCTCTCGCGTGGCTCCTGGGCGCGCGCCAGCTCATCCTTGATACTCTTGAGCTCGAGAAAAAAGGTCCGGAGAATCCCACGCTCGCGGAAGGTCTTGCCGGCATGGTGAATTTCTACTCAGATCTGAGCGGTGTTCAGTCCGCGCGGGCCGCGGGCGAAGTCGGAAAAATCTGCGCCGATCTCATTTATGGCTATCAGGCTTCGAGCGATTGCTGCTCCACGGTGAGTCCGGAACTTAAGGCTTTCGCGGAGTTGCGCGCGAAGACCGACGCCTGTTTCTCAGGGCTGCGCTTTTCCAAGGATCGCGCTGCGGAAGCCGTCGCGCAAGTCATGATCCCGGAAGCGCTCGATTATCCTCTCTAAAAACTAGTAAGGCGTATGGGGTACGGCGAAAAAGATTTTATGCCGTACGCGGAACGCCGTACTCTGTACAAAAGAGGTTTTCATATGACCACAGACCGCCAAAAAATGGATGTAGACGTCGTTTGTGTGGGATTCGGACCCGCGACGGCCGGATTTTTGAACACCTTGACCCGTGCCATGCAGCAGGACCCCGCAGCCGAGCATTTTCAAAGCAAGGTGATGCCGGGCATGCCGCTCCAGGTGATCTGCTACGAGCGGGCGGATGACATCGGATTCGGCGTTTCGGGGATCGTGACCGAGGCGAAGGGGATCAAGGCCGCTTTCACGGCCGAAGAGCTTTCCCAAGTTCCGATGGCGCATCCGGTGAAACACGAGGAAGTTTATTATCTTCTTGATCCCGTGGGCGCGAGCCGGCGTTCCTGGGTTTTAAAATTCGTCGATTGGCTTTTCCGCACCTTTGGTTTTATCCTCCCTTGGTATAAAGATCACGCGTTCCAGCTGCCTTTTATCCCGCCTTTTATGGCCAAGCACGGCGGTTGGGTGCTTTCGATGGGCCAGTTCACGCAGTGGCTTGGGTCGAGCCTCATGGACTTCGGGCTTGTACAAGTGTGGCCCGGGATGCCGGTGAAGGAACCGCTCTTTGATTCAAACCGTGTTTCCGGCGTTAGGCTGGTGGACCAGGGTGTTGAGAAATCCGGAAAACCCACCGGGGCCTTCATGCCCGGTATGGATATCCATGCGGGGTTCACGGTTGTGGGGGACGGGCCCTATGGCCCTGTGGGGCAGAGTCTTGACATGAAGTTCGGGCTTCCGGAAGGAAATCATCAGCGCGAATGGGCACTGGGCATGAAAGCCGTGGTAGAACTGCCTGAAAATACCGCGCTTGAAGCGGGTACGGTCATTCACACATTCGGTTTTCCGGAACCGGAGATCTTTGGTTTTCTTTACGTGTATCCCCAGCGCATGGCGTCGCTCGGGATCTTCGTTCCGTCCTGGCTGGATAATCCCATGCGTTCCGCCTACCGTTACCTACAGCACTGGATGCAGCATCCCAAGCTCTGGAAACATTTGCAAGGCGCGACCCTGAAATCATGGGGCGGGAAAAGTTTGCAGGAAGCCGGTATGCGCGGGGAGCCTTTTATCGTGGGCGACGGCTTTGCCCGTATCGGCGAAGGGTCTGGCAGCACCAATATGCTCAAAGGTTCCGGCGTGGATGAAGCGTGGACCACGGGCGTTCAGCTTGCGGAAGGCGTGATCGAATTGCTTAAAGAAAAGAAGTCCTTTACCAAGGAAAATCTCGAAGCGACGTATTTGAAGAAGCGCCGCGCGAGCTGGATCGAAAAAGATAACCGGATCGCGAAAAAAGCGCGCGATGGTTTCAGTCATAATTTCGTGCTGGGCATGATGGGGATGGGAATGGCGGGGTTCACGAACGGACTTCTCAATATCCCCGCGAAACTCAAGCCTGTTTATAAACGCATTCCTTCGTTGGAGGCCTATTACCAAGGTAAGGTTTCCGCCGAAGTGATCGAGAAGGCACGCAAGGAAGCGAATGAAACGAACACTTCGATGCATGACGCCTTGATGGACGCGGCGGGATGGCCGGAAGTCCAGTACGATGGCAAGCTTCTTATTTCCCACCAGGACGCGCTTCTTTTAGGCGGCAAGGTCCAGGCGGCGGAAGGATACGCGGACCATGTTATTTTCATGGATGCCGGCAAGTGCCAGAAATGCCGGACCAAGGTGTGTATCGAGATGTGTTCCGGTCAGGCCATCACGGCTAACTCCGACGGCGGCGTTCCGCTTTTCGATCGCGAAAAATGTATCCACTGCGGCGCCTGTTTTTGGAATTGCGCTTACGCGCGTGAAGAGGGTAGCGATCTCACCAACGTCGATTTCCGCGCCGGCTCCGGCGGGCTACATTCGAATATCAATTAGAGGCACATTGTTCCGCAGCAGTCTTTAAAAACGCAAAGGAGATACCCATGGATCTTCGAGAATATTTTGAGCGAACGAAAGGTACCGGCGTACTTGCGACCGCAGACAGTTCCGGCAAAGTGGATGCCGCCATTTATGCCCGTCCGCATTTTCTCGAAGACGGAACGATGGGCTTCATTATGCCGGACCGCTTGACGCATCACAATCTTCAGTCCAATCCTTACGTGGCATATCTCTTCATCGAATCCCAGGGGCTCCATCAGGGCAAGCGGCTCTTTTTGAAAAAAGTCTCCGAAGAAAAGAATTCCGAGCGCCTGAAGAAGATGCGCCGCAGCTGTCTTTGCGATGAAGAGAAAGAATCGGACGGTAAGGACCGTTATCTCGTCATTTTCAAACTCGAAAAAGAGCTTCCTCTGGTCGGTTCTTGAGTTATCCCCGGCGGTCTTCATTCCAAGACCCACGGATTTTAAAGGCATGAAGAAGGCCTCTTTACTCCTCGCGCTTCTATTCGCATCAGGTTGCGTCCATGCCTCATGCCCCAAAGATGTTGTTTTTCAAAATGCCCCCATCCATGCTCTTCTGGCGGGATGCTACGACGGCACGATGAGCGTGCGCGACCTTGAAAAGCATGGTGATTTCGGCATCGGGACCCTCGATGCGCTCGACGGAGAAATGGTCGTCCTGGATCATGTTTTTTACCAAATAAAACAGGACGGAAAGGCATATCTTTTAAGCGATCAAAACACCAGCCCTTTCGCGACCTTGACATTTTTCAAAGCCGGACAGGATTTATCCCCGGGGCGGACAATGAGTTACAAGGAGCTCGTAGAATTCCTTGATAAAAACATTCCGTCGGAGAATCTGATCTATGCGATCAAAATCGATGGAAAATTCTCTTCGCTCAAGGTTCGTAGCGCGGTCCGTCAAAAGAAGCCTTTTCCGGTCCTGACCGAAGCGATCAAGGAGCAGAAGATTTTTGAACTTAAGAATCAGGAAGGGACTCTAGTAGGATTTCGGTTTCCGCCTTACACGGAGGGGATCAATGTCCCAGGGTATCATTTTCATTTTTTAAGCAAAGACAAGACCCACGGCGGGCATGTGCTTGATCTTCAAGGGGAAGGACTTCGCATTCAAATAGATAAGAGCCATGGATTTTTCATGCAGTTGCCGGAGAGTGAGGATTTCCTGAAGTTCCGTTTTGAGGCCGATGCCAGGGAAGCGATCCAAAAAATTGAAAAATAGCCTGCTTGGATTTAAGGCCTTTTTTCCGCTGGCCGAAACAGAGCACCGTCATTATAATGTCCGCCTTCTAAGCACTTTTTACTCATAGGGGAGGAAATATGACCACAGCTTTTAATATTGTAGTCTGCGGGAGTCTGGTGCCGGACCCGCTCCAAACGCTAGAGCCGATCCAGGGACCGATGGGACCCGCTCTTAAGAATGAAATGATGCTGCCTTCGGTGCTTGATCCGTGGGCAGGGCATTCCCTTTTTGAGGCCGCTAATCTCGCCAAACAGAACCCGGGAAGCAAAGTAACACTTATAAGTCTCGGGCCCAAAGCTAAGCTCCAGCAGCTCATGATGATTATTGCCCAAAAGGTTCCGTTTGAACTCGTGTGCCTCGACGGTTCCGCGAGCGGTTTTATGGATTCCCGGGAGGTTGCGGTGGCGCTTGCCGGCGCGATCGAGAAGATCCCGGGGCTTGACAAAACGAAACTTCTCGTCTTTGGAGGCTGTTCCTCCGCTTCGCGTGACGCGGGCACTACGATGCAAATGATTGCCGAACAGCTTGGGATCAGTGACGTATTTCTTTCGGCCGACGAGCTCAAGGTCCAGCCGGACGGTTCTTTCAGGATCCTTGAGCGTATCGAAGGCGGGCAGTATCAGGTCTCCACGTGTGCCGGGGCTCCGGCCGTGATCGGGTGGGCGACCGGAAATCTTCCGGAACCTCCGAACAATCCGCAAGTCGGGATGACGAATATGCGTACCATTATGCCGGCCCTTCAGAAGGCGCAACCGGCCGCGCTCAAAACCGGTGCGATTAAATTCGCTTCGGTCGAGCTGCCGAAGCAGCAACGCCAGACGCGCATCGTCAAAGATACGCCGGTTGAAGAGATCGCCAAAGAAATCGTAACCTGGATAAAGGGCTAGCCCCATGGAAAAAATACTCTTTTTAGCTCATACGGATGCAAACGGCCTTCTCCCAAAGAGCGCGTTCGAAACGCTAAACGCGGCGCTTGAGATCCAAAAAGGTCTCGCGGGTTCCACGCTTTCGGTCGGTCTCGTCGGGGGAAACGTCCAAGCTGCCGCGGATTCGATCGCGTCCTGTGGTGCCGCAAAAATGTTCGGCGTAAGCGGCGCCGATTTCGGAGTCTCACGCTACGCCACGGATGTTAAGGCTTTGGAGGCGATCGGGGCTGCTTCAGGCGCAACAATCCTCGTGGCCCCTGCAACGTCCCGTTTTTCCAGGGCATTGCCCGGTGCGGCGTTCCGTTTAAAGGCTGCGATCGACACGCATGTGAGCGGTATTCAGTTCACCGACGGTGTCCTGCAGATCCAGCGCTGGTATTATCGCCAACGCATGATGGCGACTTTGACGCGCGCGGCGCGGCCATGGATCCTCGCTGTGGATTCCGGAGTGTTCCAGCCATGGCAGGGGGCCAAGGGTTCCGCGAAAGTGGAAGCCATTACAGTTATCGTGTCTGATAAGGAAAAGCGCACAAAAGTAACGGGCGTTGAAGCGCCTTCCGCGGACGCCCAGACCATCCGGCCGGATGCCGTGGTGTTGCTTGTCGCAGGCGCCGGATGGACCAAGAAACAGGCGGATGGCCAGACTCATGCCAAGGAAGCCGAAAAACACATTCTCGATTTTTTAAAGTACGCCAAGGCGTCGCTCGGGAGCAGCAAATCGCTCGTGGACCAGGGGTCGGAGGGGGAAGCGGTGCTTTCCTTCATGAGCCATCTCAATCAGGTCGGGCAGACCGGCTCCACGCCCCGCCATCCGAAAGGTCTTTCTACCTGCTGCCACGGCGAAGAACCGCATGTGGTCGGCTGGCGTTTTATCAACGAACGCCGTGCGATCAATACGGACGCCAATTGCGGCTGGGCCCAAGGAAAGGCTGATGTGCTTTATGTGGCCGATGCCTTTGCGGTTATGGCCAAGGTAAACGAACTTCTCGCCAAAGGTTAGAAGACCTCTGGGGGGATAGCCTGGCGATCGAGGTCTGTCTCTCCATATAATAGTGAACTGAAGTGAAAAGATAGGCTCAACGTGATTTCTCGATTCGGAAATTCTCAAAGAATTTTTCCAGCCGTTTTCTTTTTTATGATCGCCCTGCTTCTGATCCAGGGGGTCCGTATTCCTTTAGCCAGCGCTTCGCCATCCAAAGACGAGGATTTCGGGATCTGGAATATTGATGATGTTGAAAAAAAGTTGAATGCCCAGTGGAAAATGAAGGCCGGCGAGGAGATGCGGTTCCGGAATCATGCGGGGCTTTATTACGCGGAAACCCATCTCGGAGCGGACTATAAACCGTTCCAATATCTGGCCATGGGTGCCGAGTATCAGGAGATCCGTAACACGCGAGTCATAAAGAAGCAAGATAAGTGGTTTTGGGACCAAGTGCCACGGATTTATCTGACGCCACAATGTTCGTACAAGGGGTTCTCGCTCGAAGACCGCAATATGCTGGAATTCCGGATCCGGCAGGATGCACGATTTACACTGCGGTACCGGAACCTAGTGACTTTAACGGCCCCATGGAAATGGACGCCGCTCGAGTTTCAGCCGTATACGGCCAATGAGACCTTTCTCGAGACGCAGCGCAACGGGCTGATCGAGGATCGGTTCTTCTCCGGGTTCAAGGTCCACTGGTGGGGGCCGGTTTACGGATCGATCTTTTATCTGCGTCAATCGACCAAGAATGCTATCGCGAAATGGACATCGCTCAATATCCTGGGGACCAGCCTCAAGATCGTTTTCTAGGAGGTTCCCGCTTTCAACTTTAAAGCATTTTTATCTCTTTCCACCCGAAAGTTTGTGTTAAAATACCGCCTCAATTTTCTAATTTCCCCTTAAGAGATCTTATAAACATATGCCCAAATCTGAGATCGTCGAAACGGATATTCTGATCGTGGGTGGCGGTGTCGCGGGTCTTGCGACGGCCATCCATCTTGCGGACCTTGTAGCCGCTTCTGCTCCCCCAAAAGAGGGCGCCAAACTTCCCTGGAACATCCTGGTCCTTGAAAAGGGAAGCTCGATCGGGAGCCACACGCTTTCCGGCGCCGTGATCGATCCGTCCACGTTGAAAGACCTCCTTCCCGGAGTCGACCCCAAAGATTTTCCTTTCGAATCTCCCGTCAAAAAAGAAGGTGTTTATTTTTTGACACCCAAGCTTGCCTTAAAAGCTCCTTTCACGCCTCCTTTCATGGGGAATCACGGGAATTTCGTGGTCTCTCTGGGAAAAATGACGCGGTGGCTGGCCGAGATCGCGGAAAAAAAAGGTGTGCAAGTCTATCCGGGGTTCAGCGTCTCCGAAATGCTCTATGAGAACGGCCGCGTCATCGGGGCGAAAACGATCGATACCGGGGTGGATAAGCATGGACATCCGATGGATAATTTTCAGGCGGGTAATGAGATCCGCGCCAAGATCACAATCTTAGCCGAAGGACCCCGCGGCAGCCTGACCAAAGCGCTTTGTCGTAAATTGGAATTAGACAAGGACACTAACCCACAGGTTTATTCCACAGGCGTCAAAGAACTTTGGGACCTTCCGGAAGGGACCTTTGAGGCCGGACGTATCATGCACACCCTTGGCTATCCTTTCGAGTTTAATCACTTCGGCGGCGGTTTCGTTTACGGCTTGAACGGACGCCAGGTCGTGGTCGGGATCGCAGCGGGGCTGGACTATACGGATCCCACGTTCGATTCCCACGCGGCACTTCAGGTTTATAAAAAACATCCTTTCATCGCGAAGATCTTCGAAAAAGGTAAACTCCTGCGATATGGCGCCAAGACGATCCCGGAGGGCGGTCTTTACTCACTTCCCAAGCTCTATCATGACGGGGTCATGATCGTCGGGGACTCCGCCGGATTTCTCAGTATGCCCAGCCTGAAGGGCGTTCATCTCGCGATCGAGTCCGGGATGCTGGCCGCGAAAGCCGCATTCATCGCCTTAAAAGAAAATGATTTTTCAGCGAAGAAACTCGGTCTTTACGGGAAATTGTTCAAGGAAAGCGCTGCGTTCAAAACCTTGTCCCGCACGCGCAATTTCCGCGCCGGGTTCGGGCATGGCATGATCTTGGGGGCATTCCATTTCGCGATGCAAATATTGACAGGCGGACGCGGCATCACGCCGTCGGGGAAAATGAAGACGCACGAGGATGCAGCCTGTTATCAGAAACTCTCAGATGTCAAAAAACCATTTTGCAAGAAGTTCGCGAGAGAGCTCGTTTTCGATAAACAATTGACGTTCGACAAAGTGACCGACGTTTTTTTCTCCGGTTCCAAACACGACGAAGAGCAACCGTGCCATCTTCACGTGCCGGATCTTGAACTTTGCCGGAATGTTTGTATCCCGAAATACGGCGGGCCATGCCAGCATTTCTGTCCGGCCGAGGTTTATGAGATCGTGACGGATCCAAAGACCGGGAAAAAAGATCTTCATCTTCATCCGGCCAATTGCGTGCACTGCAAGACCTGCGACATCAAAGATCCGTTTGGGAACATTGAATGGGCCGTGCCGTATGGCGGCGACGGACCGGAATACGAGAATCTCTAATATGGGACTGAAGATCATTACCATCATGAAGCAAGTGCCGCTTCCGACCGAGATGCGGATGGGTGCGGACGGGCTTATGGACCGCACGAAGGCAAAGTCTTCGATCAACGCGGACTGCACGTTCGGTCTGGAGCAAGGGCTACAGATCAAAAAGTATGTTCCGGACGCGGAATTGATCGTGGTTTCGATGGGGCCGATGAGTTTCGAGCAATCACTTAAAAAAGCCTTGGCCATGGGGTACGATCGCGCGGTACTTCTTTCGGACAGAAAGCTTGGGGGGTCGGATACGTTCGCCACCGGCTATGCGATCGCCTCGCTTCTCAAAAAACTCGGATTCTCCAAAGAAGGCAAGGATCCGTTCATCATTTTCTCCGGACGCCAGACGACAGACGGGGATACGGCGCATGTGCCTTCCCAGACGGCCGAAAATCTCGGGATCCCTCAAGCGACCTTTGTAGAAAAAGTAGAGTACAAAGGAGACCATCTGAAGGTCCGTCGCATCATCGAAGGGGGGTTTCAGGTCCTCAAAGTTCCTATCCCGTGTCTTATTTCTATTGCCCCGACCGCGACCCCGGCGCGCCATCCCTCGCTCAAAGGAGCGATCCGTGCGAAGAACACCAAGACGGAGGTTTGGTCGCTTGATCAAACCGGGGCTGATGCCAGCGTGGTAGGTCTTAATGGTTCACCGACGCTCGTGTCGAAGGTCGTGGACATTCTAAAAAACAGGCCGCCGGTCAACATGGTCTCCGGTCATGAGCCCAAAGACCTTGCGGAAGCTCTTGTGTCCGAGATCGAAAAGATCAAGGACACGATCGGCGGAGGCCATGGGGAACATACGGGAGCCGGAGATGAAAAAAGCGCCGCGGGGGAAAAAGCCAAAGCTGATGTGGATTTTCCAAGAGTGGATTTCCGAAAAGGAGCGCGAGGCGTTTTAACCTGGATCGAAATGCACGGACAAACGCCGGCGCGTTCTTCCCTTGAGATCCTGAACCCCGCCCGGAAACTGGCGGATCAACTTGGGACCCAGGTGACGGCAGTCGTGACCGGACATAACATCAAGGATGTGGCTTCTGAGATCATCGCGCACGGTGCCGACGAAGTCGTTGTGGTCGATGACCCTCGACTCAAAGAGTACAGGATCTTGCCGGTGGCCGCCGTTCTCACACAATGGATGGAACATAAACGTCCCGAGATCGCGCTTTTCGGTGCGACCACTTCAGGACGCGAGCTCGCGCCGCGTATCGCGAGCCGGGTGAAGGCAGGTGTGACGGCCGACTGTACAAGTCTCAAGATCGGGGAATATGCGCACCGCATGAAAAAAACTATTTTTTATCCGTGTCTCGAATCCATCCGTCCGACTTACGGGGAGAGCAAACTAGCTACGATCATCGGATTCTGGTGCCCGCAGATGGCGACCGCGCGTTCCGGGACTTTTAAAATTTTGCCAAAAGACACGAGCCGGAAAGGGACCGTGCGCGAATTTACGCCCACTTTCAGGGACAGCGATTTCGCGGTGGAGGTGATCGAGGTCAAACGCGAGGCGGGAGGCGGCGATAACCTTTTCGTGGCGGATATCGTTATTTCCGGAGGCCGTCCGGCCGGCGATCACGACAATTTCAAGCTTGTTCAGGAGCTCGCGAGGGCTTTACAAGATCAGGGCATTAACGCGGATTGGGGCGCGAGCCGCCATGCGGTGGATAACGGTTATGTACCCTATGCGCGTCAGGTCGGACAGACCGGAAAGACCATTCGCCCGAAGATCTATATCGCCGTCGCGATCTCCGGGGCCATCCAGCATCTCGCAGGGATGAAAGAATCCGGCAAGATCATCGCCATCAACCAAGATCCCCAGGCCGCGATCTTCCGCCATGCGGATTTCGGCATCGTTCGCGATTATCAGGAAGTGCTTCCCGAGCTTATCGCTAAGGTAAAAACAGGTTTTACATTCGGGCTTATACCAAGCAAATAGATCCGCGGTGCGTCGATTTTCAACTTAAAAGTGATTCTTGACGCGGCCCAGGCTTGCAATTAAACTTCTTGGGAAATAGTCGATAACTAGAGACGTCATAAAAATAAACCAAAGGAGGGGATTATGTTCAAGAAGATTATTAGTATGACGGTGGTCTTGGCTTTGTTTATGGCCGTAAGCGGTGTAGCTTATGCCGCAGAAAATAACTCAGACAAGAGCCTGACCCGCGGTGCGGCGTCGTTGGTGCTGCCGGGTTGGGGGCAATACCTGAACAACGAAATGGACACCAAGAGCGGCAAGATCAAGACCGGCGCCATGATCGTTCTCGAGATCGGCGGCATCGTGACCACGATCCTGCTTGGAACGCTCGTGGGCTATCCCGTCATCTGGGTGGGTATCGGGATCCTGATGTTCAACCACATCTGGAGTGCTTCGGACGCTTACTTAAAGGTTCCGGTGGGTCCTGAGGTGGCGATGAAGGGCGAGAAACTCGAGCGTTAATTCTTTGGGATCCGCTCTTTCTTTTAAAAAAGGCAGGCCGTGGGAACTCTGCGGCCTGCTTTTTTTATACCTTCTTTTTTCCGGATTTTCCCTCTCTTCCTCGAATTCCGAAGGCCGCTCATTCCCGTTGCCGGGGAATTTTGAAGAGGTCTGGAATGCCACGCTCGCGACGTTGAAGGCCGAGAAGATCCCGATTGCGACGGCCGACAAAGCCCGGGGTTATATCCAATCCGCGACATTTCCCCTGTATAAAAAAGAGTACAAAGAATGGGCCAAAGCTCCGAGCTTGTTCTCAAGCGGGTTTTGCGCGCTTGAGATCGGCGTTTTGGAAAAAGATCCGACCATGACCGTCGTGGGAATCCGGGCTTATTTTAAAAGAAAAACCGGTCTTTCGTCCAAGGGCTTCCGGAAGCAAGACGGGTCTCGCGGCAGGTTCGAAGGATTGCTGGGCAAGAATATTAATGAGCGGCTTGTGGAGGCGAAGTTTCCGGCCATCAAAAGCGTGATCCTGGGTTGCGACCTTCATTATGATGACAAGACGGCGCATTATTTCATCGCAGGGGCCGATCCCTCAACGCTCGCCTATGAGCAGGGACTTCGTAATGGGGATGTTCTCGTCAAGATCTCGGGTCAGGAAGTGACCCCCGGGAATCTTTTCGGATTCTTTTTGAATATTCCGGGTGAATCTCTCAAGAAATTCATGGTCCTTCGAAAGGAAGGGGAGTTGGAACTCCCTATCAGGATTTTCTTCCTCAATTCCGATGCCCCGCATATGGGATTTCATGTGGAGCGTGATCCCAAAACACTCCGGTTTAAGATCACAAGCGTGCGCGCCGGTTCTCCGGCAGCGCGGGAAGGATTTTTGCCGGGGGATATCCTGCGCAAACAGAATAACCTCCTGCTCGACAGTTGGGTGGGCTATTATCGTGCGATTCTGGCCCAAACAGATGGAACGACACAAACATTCCAGGTCGAACGGAGCGGGAAGATTCTCGAAAAGAAAATATCACCTGCCGGCAATCAAGCTCCTACATGAAAGATCCTCGTCTCGCCTTATTTTACTCCGTGGTTGTTCCAGGCCTCGGTCAGATCTACCTTGGCGAGCGCGCCAAGGGGTGGACGTTTTTATGTATGGGGGCCGGAGTGGTGGTGAGTCTGATCATCAGCCATACAGCCGTAGCCTGTTTTTTAATGGGGGGGATCTATCTTGCTGTAATGATCCCTGCGGCCTTGGATGCCTTTCAGACCGCTTCAGGCCGGCCGCGGACTTTTTCAGGAGATACCATTCCTTACGTGATCGCGATGCTCTTCTTGGTCGGTCCATTCGCCATCCCTCTCTTGTGGCAGAGCCAGAAATTCTCGCCCCGGGCGAAGATCGTCTGGACCATCGTCGTGATTGGCATCGCGCTTTTATCGATCGCGGCCATGACGTTCGTAGCTTCGTTCCTGGAGCGGCTCATGAAGTCGGGTCAGATAGTGTGAGGACTTTGCCCCGGAACCGGAAGCTCCGCAACTGAGCATCTTTTTATTTTAAGGGTCCGCATGTCGTCTCAGCCTTGTCCGAATGAATAGGTGGGTTGGGGCTCGAAAAGAAACGTATTTTCCGGAAGACTCCATGTTAGAATACAAAAAATATCTCGGGGGTTTTGTGAATTTTAAAAAGATCGCTTCACTTTTTTTGCTCTCTTTTTTACTTATGGGGCCGGGAAGCTACGCCGCGGATCCTCAAGCGTCGCATGAGCCATCCGTTTCAGCGCCTGTCGGGACGCAGGCTACGGGTCAATGGTCCGAAGGTTGGTACCAGGGTGCCTCCGGGTATGACCAGGCGGTCGAAGAATACAAGAGGACCAATAAACCGATGGTCGTTTACATGAACGTCGGGTGGTGCCCTTATTGCCGCAAGTTCGAAAAAGGGGTGCTGTCGTCACCCCTTGTCATAGATATGATGAAGGACATGATCAAGGTCAATATCAACCCCGAATCCGGAAGGCGCGAGGATGATATCGCGTTTCAGTACAGGGTTCAGGGATATCCTTCTTTTTTCCTTCACCCGCCCCAGCCTGGTAGGCCCGTCAAACTTCCGACCGGCGTCACGCCAGAAATGTTCGTCGAGTTTTTCAAACAAGTTCTTGAGTAGAGTATCCCCATGGAATTTATGACTTCCATCGAGGATGCCCACCATACCACGATCCCCTAAAAAATGAACGCGACACAAGTAATTCCGAGGGCGCTTTCCATCGCCGGTTCCGATCCTTCAGGCGGAGCTGGCATTCAAGCCGATCTCAAGACCTTTCACCAGCATAAGGTCTACGGAATGGCGGTGATCACGCTTCTCACAGCTCAGAACACACGCGGCATCCAGGCCGTTTACGTAATGAAACCCACCCAAGTGATTCGCCAACTCGAAGCCGTGCTTACGGACATCCCGCCTCAAGCGGCCAAGACGGGAGCGCTGGGGGATGCAAAGGTTCTCCGGGCGGTCGCGAGGGCGGCCAGAAAATTCCGGTTTCCACTCGTGGTGGATCCGGTCATGGTGAGCAAACACGGTGCGCCGCTTTTCAAGCGAAGCGATGTTCATATTTTCATCAAAGAACTGCTGCCTTATGCCGCTTTGATCACGCCCAATCTTGGTGAAGCCGGAGTTTTGAGCGGGATCAAGGTTCGTGATCCGGAGTCCATGGAAAAAGCCGCACGGATCATCGCAGGATTCGGTCCTCAAGCGGTGCTTGTCAAGGGTGGCCATCTTCCGGGGGAAGCCATGGATCTTTTATGGCGAGAAGGTCAGATCCATAGATTCAAAGCTCCCCGGATCAGGACACAGCAAACGCATGGGACCGGCTGCACATATTCTGCGGCTATTACCGCCGAGCTCGCCAAAGGAAAGGACCTTTTTTCAGCGATCACGCTCGCCAAAAAGTTCATTACACGCGCCATTCGCACGGGTCCCGGCATCGGGCAGGGTATGGGTCCCGTGAACCATTTTGCATAGCACGCGCCCTTACATGGGGATTATCAATCGTCCGCATTGAGATGCAGCAAAAGATTGTTTCTCAAAGATTCCGCGTTCGGATATAATTCCCGCCTCGAACCGATCGGAGGAGTAAAACATGATCTGTTGTCTTGATCTGGAAGGCGTGTTGATCCCGGAGATATGGATCAACGTCGCAAGGAAGACCGGCATCCAAGCGCTGGAGATCACCACGCGCGATGAACCTGACTACGATAAGCTCATGCGCTACCGGCTTGCGATCCTGAAGAAAGAAGGGATCAAGCTTTGCGATATTCAGGCTGTGATCAAGCGCATGAACCCACTCCCGGGGGCGAAGGAATTCTTGCGAAAACTCCAGAAAAGATATCAGGTCATCATTCTTTCCGACACTTATTACGAATTTGCCGGACCGATGATGAAAAAAATGGGATACCCGACCCTTTTTTGCAATTGGCTTTCGGTGAACCCCAAAGGTTTTATTGCGAATTACCATTTACGTCAAAAAAATGGCAAGAAAGAAGCTGTGCGGGGGATCCAAGGTCTCGGGTTCAAGGTTGTCGCCGCGGGGGATTCCTATAACGACATCGCCATGCTCCGGACCGCCGACCATGGGATACTCTTTCGTCCTCCCGAGAAGATCGTTCGCCAATTTCCGAGATTTCCGGTCACGCACACCTACCGCGAACTTCTCTCAGCTTTCCTGAAAACCGCCTGAACCTACTTTAGATTTGCCCGCATCTTGGCAGCGATCACGGCAAGTTCTTCCTGGGGCATGGCTTTTGCGCGCGCGAAATTAAGCTCAGCAAGACTTTCTATGATCGGGATCAGATGAATGTGGGCGTGAGGGACTTCCAACCCTGCGACCATTACGCCGACCTTCTTACAGGGGATGGTCTTGCCAAGGGCCTTGGCGACCTTCTTAGCGAAGACGACGAGCCCCTTTAAAAGGTCGTCTTCAATATCAAAGATATAATCGATCTCTTGTTTTGGAATGACGAGCGTGTGGCCGGGATTTATGGGACGGATATCGAGGAACGCGAGATATTCGTCGTTTTCGAGGATCTTGTGGGCGGGAATTTCTCCCGCAAGGATTTTGGTGAAAACGGTAGGCATAACAGTCTCCTTTTTTGGGATGCAGGGGGCAAGTAGCCGCCCTTGCCACATCCGGTGCATCATATATAAGTCTAATATTTACAACGGGTGTGGAACATTGTCGGCGAAACCGGGCTTATTTTAATCTTGTCAGAGAAAGAAGGGTATCGTTTTTTCCTGGAAGTAAGGTACAATATTCCACAATGAACTTCTATCCTTGTCTCGGCTTTTTTTCTCAAATGGTAGACATACTGATTTTTATTTAAAATGAGTGGTAATCAGTATAGTCCCAACCACCTTTGAGTTTTTTACAAGGTTGGGACAAAGATGGCCCCAATTTCTGATTCTCTGAAATTGATAAGAATTGGGACTAAAAATAAGGGGGGTTCCAGATGGCAGACGAAAATAAAAATACGGTTTTGGGTGTCACGGAAAATCTCGAAGGGCTTCTCTGCTATGCTTTGGGATGGCTCACGGGGCTTGTTTTTCTGTTGCTTGAGCAAAAAAATGCATTCGTGCGTTTCCACGCGATGCAGTCTCTCGTGACGTTTCTCGGTCTTTTCATCATCACTTTGGTCATCGGGTTCATTCCGGTTCTGGGAGTCCTGGCCAACCTGCTTCTCTGGCCCCTAAGCATCGTGCTCTGGATCGTGTTGATGGTGAAGGCCTATAAAGGTGAGCGTTACAAACTACCCGTGGTCGGTGATTTCGTCGAACAACAGCTTTCAAAATAAACCATCAAGAGGGACTTGTTCCTCGGGACTAGGGACTCGTAAAAAGCGAGAAACCCAGACGAATCCCGAGGGGCGAGTCCCTTTTCTCATGCCTACCTTCCAATGCCAGCGCTGCAGTGCCTGTTGCAGGCAACCCGGGTTTGTCTATCTTAAAAAGGGAGATGTCGAACGCCTTGCCGCGTGTCTTGAGATGGACATTTACCCGTTCACGGAGACGTATTGCCTTCTCATGGATCGGCAGCATCTTGTGCTTAAAAAAAATCCGGATGAAACGTGTCTCTTTCTTGGGCCAACCGGTTGTACGGTCTATGCTGCAAGACCCACGCAGTGCCGCGATTTTCCCTTGAACTGGAAAACGGAAAGAAGTCAACATTACTGCGAAGGGATGAAAAAAGTCTAGCACTGCCGGAGAGCGGCACTAATCGGTCGCGGCGGGGTCTGCTGGCAAGGCATTTCCCTCGGGCTTCGGCGTCGGAGGTACCGGCGGGAGCGTGACAATGAACCGGGCTCCTCTTCCGGGCTCACTTTCGACCCAGATCTTTCCGCCGTGCATCTCCACTAATTTTTTGCTGATGGCAAGTCCCAATCCTGTTCCCTTCCCGCCGCCCTTATCAATCGTTCGCCCTGTCACCTCATAAGGCTGGAAGATAGCCGCTTGATCTTGTGAGGCAATTCCGGGCCCCGAATCTTCCACCATGATCCTTGCTCCGCCATCGGTCTCTTTCTCCAAGGCAATAGAGACAAAACCTTGATGGGTGAATTTGATGGAGTTGGAAATGAGATTGTAAAGCACCTGTCTGATCTTGAGTTCGTCCGCCATGATTCGGAGATTGAGCGGTTTTTTTGTAAACCCCAAGAGCAGACGTTTCGTGAGGGCTTCTTCATTAAAAACTTCGATGGCTGTATGGATGATCTTAACAAGCTCGATCTCGTGGAGTTCCAGGCTCGCTTTTTTGGACTCGATCTTTGACAGATCGAGAACATCATTGATCAGTTCGCGAAGATGTTTGGCGCTTCGCTCGACACGGGAGAGAAAATCTTTTTGTTTTTCTGTGAGCGGTTCGGTCGGGTTTTCGAGTAAGAGCTGGGAAAAGCCCAGGATCGAGTTCAGCGGCGCCCGGATCTCGTGACTCATACGGGCGAAATAATCAGTCTGTATATGATAAGCGTACTTGACCTTATCGCTCGTTCTCCGGAGTTCCCGAAGGAGCTCCTCGAGACGCTCGTCCTTTTTCATGAGAGCGGAAGACAGGAAACTTATGAAAATCGCAATCAGGTAGAAAAAAGCGATGTGCCGGAAGATGATGGCGGTTTCTTGGACCTGATTCAAGTCGGGTCCGAGCGAGACGGTGTTGGGGATGATATGAAAACGTCCGAGAACGATCAGCCCCGCATACAGGGCCGAAGCGAGTGTGGCCATTTGCAGGGTCAGGATGGTCGGGAGATTCAATGCGCAGTAAACGATGGAGATGAAGAAACAGGAAGTAAAAATGAAAAGATCGACGTTCCCCAAAAGATGCAGGGCGGCGGTTTCTGCCAAAAAATCGATACCAACCGAACCAATCAGGGCTTGGGTCCCCGATCGTGAATCGCGAAAAAAAACCTTGTAAGGGCGGTTGACGAAAAGCTCGACCGCGATCACGCCATAAAGCGACCAAAGATTTTCGATCGTGAAATTTCCCCATTTGCAGGTCAAGACATAAAGAGGAATGAGGAAGAGAATCGTGAGGATGCGGAATTGGTAGAGGTGGTAGGCTTTTTTGTAGATCTCTTCCGCCGGGGTCTTCTCCGTGATCCTCATGTTGCGCGCCCTCAGAAATTCACGTGCCTCTTTAAACAGGAATGTTATTATGATAGCCAAGTTAGATATAAAAAGGAAATCTATTTTCCCTCAAGGGCGAAAGGGCTATTGCAGTGCCCTTGTCAGACTGTTAAAATGAATTACAGTTTTGAAAGATGCGCAGCATGAAAGGAGTCTCATGGATACGAATGCTTTCTTGAAATCCTGCCTTGAAAAGGTCATTGAACAAAGGGGACAGGATGTTTTTTTAAAGGCGGGTTCGTCCCCTCGTATGCGCCTTGGAGGGCAGTTGCTATCGTTAAACTTGAAGGCACCTTCTGCAGTAGAGATCCGTGAACTTGTGGGCGGGCTTCTGGATCCCACGCAGAAGGAGATTCTTCAAAAAAACAAAAGCGTGGATTTCGGTTTCTCCTTTCGCGAAAAGGACTGCCGTTTTCGGGCCAATGCATTCTTCCAGCAGGGGGATATCTCCCTGGTGTTCCGGTTGCTATGGAGAGGCATTCCGAGTTTCGAGGAGCTCGGGCTACCGCCCATCCTAAAAAGGGTCGCACTCGAAAAATCCGGCATTGTTTTGATCGGGGGAACGGTCTCTTCCGGGAAGACCACCACAGTTTCGGCTATGATCCGGACCATGAACGAAAGTGTCCAAAAACATATTCTCACGATCGAAGATCCTATTGAATATATGCACGAAGACAAAAAGTGTCTCATTCAGCAGCGCGAGATCGGACGCGATGCAGAAAGTTTTGGTTCGGCCCTGAAATACATGGTGCGTCAGTCCCCCGACGTGATCGTCATCGGTGAGATGCGAGACGCGGAATCCTTCAGTTTCGCACTTTCCTCAGCCGAGGTAGGCAGACTTGTGATCTCCACCGTTCACGCCCAGTCCGCGAGCCAGGTTTTTGATCGCGTTCTCGGGTTTTTCCCTCCCCAGGAGAGAGACGCGGTCTTGCGTTATTTTGCGGCCAACATGTCCTGCATTATGGTCCAGAAACTTCTAGGGGCTAAGGACGGGAAAACACTCGTGCCTGCGAGCGAGGTGCTTCTGGGAAATTATACGATCAAGCAGCTGATCCTCGAGAAAAAGATCGACAAGATCCCGCAAGCGATCCGCAATGCTCGCGAAGAAGGAATGCAGACGATGGACCAGTCGCTTTTGGAGCTTTGGAAGGCTGGACGGATCAGCCAAGAAACCGCCATTGCTGCAAGTCCGTCACCGGAAGATATTCAATCTCTGATGAAAGGCATTCAGATCGGTCAGGAGACAAAGATCCTCGGAGATTAGGGAAGGGTCGATTCCTCAGGTCGCCTTGCCTGCCGGACGGGGCGGGGCCTTAAAAAGGAAGAATATACTGAAAGATCAGACGTATTTCTCGCGGTAGATCTTGATCAAGGCGAAGAAGATCGAGAGCACTACCGGTGCCAGGAAGATCCCCATCAAGCCGTAAAATTTCATCCCGCCCATGATCCCAAAAAAAAGAAGAAAATAAGGAAGTTTGGTCCTCTCTCCGATGATGGCCGGTTTCATGAAATTATCAATGAGGCTGATCCCGAAAAAACCCAGCACGAAAAGAACGATCGCCTTGCCATAGAGATGCATGATCAAAAGATAAACTGCGATCGGAAACCACACACTTGCCGCGCCGAGGATTGGGATGAGCGAGGTCAGGAAGATCAGGAATGTGAAAAAAAGCGGGAGTGGGACCCCCAAAGCTGTGAAAATGATGCCCGCCACGGCCGCCTGCGTGATGCTGGTCAGGAGTTGTCCCCGGATGACTGCGACAAACGTTTCATGGATTTGTTTGAAAAGAGCCTTTTTGGTCTCTTTCTCGAACGGCGCGATCTCGTAAATGAAATTGTAGATCCTTTCCCCATGTTTAAAAAAAATGAAGGTCAGGAAGGACATGAAGAAAACATTCAAAATGACAAAGAAGATATTCTTGGTAAAAGTCCCGGCCTGAGTCGCGGCGAGATTTCCGAGAGTCTTGATGGTTCCGAGGGACCACGAAGACAAGCTTTCTTTGAGCGTTTGTGACGCGAAGATGTGGGTCTGGATGTTCTGGAACCAGGGATGCGTCCGGACCTGTTCGACCAGCTGTTCCAATTTTCCATCACGAACGTAGCCGTAAGCCCACTGGGAAAATTCGATGACCTGGGTGGTCATGTTGATGATGACATAAATGAGCGGCGGGACGACGATGAGGAACACGGCGAGCGTCATAAGGAGCGCGATGGAATTATTCCGTTTAGGGAACCATTTGCGCAGTTTTTCATAGAGAGGATAAAATGCGAATGCGAGGATCGCCGCCCAGAAAATAGCCGTGAAAAACGGCGCGAAAATATTAAAAACCTCGTAGACAATAAAACCCAGGATGCCAATGAAGAAAAAAGAGATAAATTGCTCGCGTTTCATGGCTTTAGTCCCAATTCTTATCAATTTCAGAAAATCTGAAATTGGGGCAATCCTTGCCAACCATCTAGGGAAAAATTTTAGGCAAGGATAGTCTAGCGAATTCCCTTGTTTTGGCAAGCAGAACAAGGACGGGGGGCGGGAGGGGGCCGAAGAAAGATGAAAAAAAGGATGGCGGATTTTTCATGAGACCCGTCGTCCAATAGCAGGGTTTATTTTTTAAGAAGGTAGTTCCGGACGTAATCGAGGATGCCTTCTCGAGTGGTGTAGCGGCAACGAAAGCCCGTCATTTTCTCATGGTGGCTCATGTCCGCCTGCGTGAAGTTCTGATAAAAACTGTAGGGATTGTCGAAGTAATCGGGCTTGTGATTTGTCCCGAGCGCTTCATTGAGCGCATCCACGATCTCATTGAAGGAAGTGGCCTGGCCGGTGCCAAGGTTCATAACGGTGGACACCTTGGCCTTGTGCGCCATAAGCGTGGCCGTCACGACATCTTTGACATAAATATGATCGCGCTTTTGTTCACCCCATTTGAAAATGCGGGGGCGGTGGCCCTCCATCATTTTGAGCGCGAGCTGGTAGATCATGCTGGCAGCGTGTCCCTTGTAATATTCCCGCGGGCCGAAGACGTTGAAGAACCGCAGTCCGACCACCTTGGTCTTGTCATAATAGGAGGGAGCAAGCTGGTCCATGATCCATTTGGAGTAGCCATAGATATTGTTGGGATGACCCGCGTCAGATTCTTTGATGGGCCGGTCGATCGAGCCGTAAGTCGCGGCGGAGGAGGCATAGACCACGGCGGCTTTCTTCTCGACGGCAAGGTCGAGGACATTACGAAAGCCTTCGACATTATCAAACATCATCTTTTGCTCATCGAGGATAGTCGTGTCCGTGATAGCGGCCATATGGTAGATTATGTCAAGCTTTTTGCCCTTGGCCCAGTTCATCCAGGCCCTGTCTGAACAGTCGTAAGCCAGCAGGTCGCCCTTAAAGCCAAGGAGGTTCTTAAAACAGGAACTGCGGAAATCCTCCAAAACCGTGATGCGGGCTTCAGGAAAGCGAGATTGGAGTTCAAGGACGATGTTCGAGCCGATAAAGCCGGAACCGCCCGTTACGAGAATGTCTTTCATAGGTGCGTTATCATAGCCAAAATCCGCGAAAGTTCAAATCTTTAATGCCGATCGTGGGAGAGGGTCATTAACGATGAAAATACTCAAAACCTTCTTGGTTCTCCTGCTGGTCCTTGGCATATTGTTCGCGTCTTTCCCTGTCTACGCCCAATTGGGTGAGGATGTCGCCTACGCCTCGCGCGGAGCCGGCAAAATCTTGGGGGGTGTGTTCGCTATTCCGAAAGCTATGCTTCAGGATTCCGGACGGGTGATGTTCCCATTCGGGCTCGTGACAGGAGCGATTCGCGGGACGGTTCAGACCGTGACGGGGGTGGTGGGCGGGGTGGTGGATGTCGCCCGCGGGGGCGCTCCTTACGCCAAGTATGCGGCTCTAGCGGCGCTCTAAATTCTCTTCAAAGACCTTCTAACTTTTACTTCTTTCAGTGCGACTTGCGTTGATGGACAAATCCCGCTCCCTCGGTTATCATGCTTCCAGGCGTTGAACGAACCTTCCGGAGGTCCTGAACAATAGCTCCTATGGATGAAAAAGACCGTCTTCTTTTGAGCCATCTCCAAAACGGGCTTTCTTTGACTTTGCGGCCTTTCGATGTTTTGTCCGCGAAGATTGGCACGGACAGCGCGGAACTTCTGGTTCGTATCCAGCGTCTCAAAAAAGAAGGGATTTTCGCAGGAATCAAGGCCATTCTGAACCCGCGCGCATTTCATTATCAGAGCGCCTGGGTCGCAGTACAGGCCGGGCCCGAGTATCAGGCTCCTGCCCAAGCTGTGCCGAAGGATGGGCCTTGCGCGCAACTCAGTTCTGGCGTACTCGAATCCTGCGCGGAGGTTTTTGGGCGGCATCCGGGCGTGGTCTATGGTTGCGAGCGCGAACACGGGTACAATCTCTGGTTCTTTATCACGGCTCCGGCGGATCATGACCTGGAGTTGCATGTCAGATGCTTTGAAAAACTTGCGGGCTTTCAGAGGACTTTATTCTTGCCCGTGCGCAAGGTGTTCAAGGGAACGGACCTTTTGAGCTCTTTGGATGCGGGAACATATCCGGCCATGGATGAGCACTTTGAGAGACGGCGAGCCGTAAGATCTCCCGATTTGATAGCACGGATCGGCCCGGAGCATCAAGCTCTCGCGGAAGCCTCGCTTAAGGATGGGCCTTCGGCGGAAGAGATCGAGATGATCCGACAATTACAGGAGCCGTTTCCGCTTACGGACGAACCTTACCGGAAGATTGCCGCGGATCTCGGGATCTCGGAAGATCAAGCATTGGAACGTATAAAGACACTGGCAAAAAAAGGGTATCTCAAAAGGATCGGGAGTTTTCTAAAACCCGAAACATTTCTTTCGAGTGCAAAGGCCTTAGTGGTTTGGCAGATTCCGGAAGAGAAGCTCGAGCGTATAGGATCCGAGATCGCGGGATTCCGCGAAGTGCTTTATGCGGACCGGCGGCCGGTCTTTACCGAGTTTCCGTACTCGCTTTATACGATGGTCCGGGCGAACACCTCGACGGAGCTGGAGGTCTTGGCGAGGCGGGTGCAGGATCGTATCGGGAAGTGGCCCTACCGGACGCTCATGACGACCCGTGAACTTATAAAAAAACCGATGAAATATTTCCCCAAAGAGTTGAATGGGTGGTGGCACGAGAACCGCCATGTTATCGAGACAGCATTTCACTGAACGTTGTAAGAGGTATGATGAAGGAAAACATGTTATTTCGAGACGAATGGATCGCTAAGCGGGAAAAAGATACAAATCGTTCCCAAATGCACTACGCCCGTCAGGGGATCGCGACGGGAGAAATGAACCATGTGGCGGTCGAGGAAGGGATTTCGCCGGAACTTGTCCGGGAGGAGGTGGCGGCCGGCCGGCTTGTGATCTGTGCGAATATCAATCACCGGGACCTGCGGCCGGTGGGGATCGGAATAAGTGTTCGTTGCAAGATCAACGCGAATCTCGGGAATTCCGCCTTAGGTTCGAACATTCAAGCGGAAGTGAAGAAAGTGAAACTCGCGGTCAAATTCGGAGCCGATACCGTGATGGACCTTTCGACCGGAAAACAGCTGGATGAAACGCGCGAAGCGATCCTCCGTGAGACCACGGTGCCGGTGGGAACCGTGCCGATCTACGAAGCGCTCGAACGGGTGAAGGGTAAACCGGAGGCTTTAACGCCGGAGATCATGTTCGAAGTGATCGAACATCAAGCCCAGCAGGGTGTGGATTTTATGACGATCCATGCGGGAGTGTTGTTAGAACATCTGCCTCTCATCGAAAGCCGGGTGACGGGCGTGGTGAGCCGCGGCGGCGCGATTCTCGCGCGCTGGTGCAAAGCCCATCAAAAGCAGAATTTTCTTTTTACGCACTTCGACCGGCTGCTTGAGATCTGTAAAAAATACGACGTGACGATCAGTCTCGGGGACGGGATGCGTCCGGGGTGTCTCGCCGATGCGAGTGACGCAGCGCAATTCGCGGAATTGGATGCGCTCGGGGCTTTGACCTTACGGGCCTGGGAACAGGACGTGCAGGTGATGGTGGAAGGTCCGGGGCACGTGCCGATGGACCAGATCCCCATGAACATTGAACGTCAGATTAAAGTTTGCCACGGCGCGCCTTTTTATGTATTGGGTCCGCTCGTGACGGACATTGCGCCGGGGTATGACCATATTACCTCCGCGATCGGTGCGGCGATCGCCGCTCAAGCGGGCGCGGCCATGCTTTGTTACGTGACGCCGTGCGAACATCTGAGGCTTCCGAATCTCGATGACGTGAAACAGGGCGTGATCGCCTATAAGATCGCAGCGCACGCTGCGGACGTTGCGCGCCATCGGCCGGGCGCCCGGAAGAGGGATGACGCGCTCGCGAAGGCCCGATTTGATTTTGATTGGGAAAAGCAATACGCCCTGTCGCTCGATCCGGAGAATGCGAAGAAAATGCACGATGAAGGTCTTCCGGAAGGGGGAGCGCGGCACGGAAAATATTGTTCGATGTGCGGGGAAGGATTCTGCGCTATGAATCTTTCGCAGTGTTTGACGGAAATAGGCCGCCTACGAAGTGGCGAGCCTCGCCTGCGGGGCAAGGCGGGGAAAACGGAGCGGGTTTTAAAGAAAAAATGAAAAAGCCGAATGTGATCCAAAGAAAAAGAACAAGAGCCGTCAAGGTCGGCGATCTTATTCTCGGTGACGGCCAGCCGATCCGTATCCAGTCCATGACCAAAGTCCCGACGCGTAACGTGCAAGCAACGCTCGAGCAGATCGACCGCTTGGTCGAATCCGGCTGCGAGATCGTGCGTGTGGCCTGTCCCGGCGAAGAGGACGTCAAAGCGCTCGGGAAGATCAAGTCTAGGGTCAAGATCCCGCTTGTGGCGGATATTCATTTTAATTATCGTTTTGCTTTGATGGCGATCGACGAAGGTGTGGACAAATTGCGTCTGAATCCCGGCAATATCGGCGGCAAGGACCGCGTGGCCGAGGTCGTGGAAAAAGCCAAGCGGTGTCACGTCCCGATCCGCATCGGGGTGAATTCAGGGTCGCTTGAGAAAGATCTGATGGAAAAATACGGGCCCACCGCCGAGGCCTTGGTCGAAAGTGCACGCCGGCATGTGGCGATCCTGGAGGCAATGGATTTCCATGATACCGTGATCTCGCTTAAGACCACGGATGTACCGACTTTGATCGAGGCGTATCGCCTGGCGGGCCAAAAGTTCGATTATCCCTTGCATCTTGGCGTCACCGAGGCCGGGACACTCATCCGCGGCAGTGTTTATAACGCGGTCGGGATCGGGACACTTCTCCAGGAAGGGATCGGGGATACGATCCGCGTGTCGCTTACCGCGGATCCCGTTGAAGAGGTCAAAGTCGCGAAGATGATCCTTGAATCTTTGGACCTTCGTCAGGGGGTGCGGGTGATCTCTTGTCCGACTTGCGGGCGCACCGAGATCGATACCGCCAAACTCGCTCAGGAAGTGGAAGCGCGCGCGATGAAGCTCGCGGGTCCCCTTACCATCGCCGTGATGGGATGTGCGGTGAACGGCCCCGGTGAAGCACAGGGGGCGGATTTCGCCATCACAGGCGGCCCCCAAAAGGGCATGATTTATGTAGCGGGCAAGCAGGAGCGCGTGGTCGATGAGGATAAGCTCGTTGACGAACTTTTCAAAGAAATTGAAAAACGCAGAACTCAAAGCACGAAGCGCAAAGCCTAAAAATTTCCCATGGATCGGTCTTTAAATCTCATCAAGGATGTCTTTCAAAAAGTCCGGGATCAGGAAAGGCTTTCTTTTGAAGACGGCGTGCGGCTTTTTGAGAGTACGGATATTCTTGCGATCGGCCGGATGGCGCATCAGGTCCGCGAGCGGATGCATGGCCGGCATGCTTTTTATGCCCGGAACCTTCACCTCAATCCCACAAACATTTGCTCGACCCGTTGCGAATTCTGCGCCTTTTCTCGCGATGCGGATGCGCCCGGCGCCTACACGCTGACACTGGATGAGATCGAACAAAAAGTCCGGGATGCGGTCGATCGCTGGCAGATCAACGAGGTCCATATCGTGGGGGGGCATAATCCCGCGCTTGAGTTCGATTATTTTTTGGAAATGATACGGCGCATACGACAGCTACCGAAAGAAATTTTTATTAAAGCATTTAGTGCTTCCGAAATCGATTTTATGACCAAGCAGTCGGGATTTTCCTGGGCTGAAGTTTTGCGCCGCTTAAAAGAGGCCGGATTAGACGGGATGCCGGGTGGTGGAGCTGAGATCTTTGATCCCGGGGTGCGGGCCAAGATCTGTCCCCGAAAAATATCGGGAGAAGCATGGATCGAGATCCACCGGGTCGCGCATCAGGCGGGGATCAAAACTAACGCCACCATGCTTTACGGACACGTCGAGACCAATGAGCAACGGGTGTCGCATCTTATGAAGTTGCGTGAGCTTCAGGATGAAACGCAAGGATTTTATGCGTTTGTGCCGCTTGCCTATCATCCCGAAAATAACGCGCTCCGGGGCATGGAACGAACAAGCGGTTTTTTAGACCTAAAAGTGCTTTCTATTTCGAGACTTCTTCTGGATAATATCTCTCACATCAAAGTTCACGGTTCGGCGACGGATTTGAAGTTCGTTCAAGTCGCGCTTTCGTTCGGCGCGGATGATGTGGGCGGAACAAATCTTCATGAAAAGGTCATGCGTGAAGCAGGGAGTCGTGCCCCCGAGGGGTTAAGTTCCGACGACCTGATCCGATGTGCCACGGATGCAGGGTTTGAACCTTGCTTGGTGGATAGTTCTTATTCGCTCCGCTAGAGATTCGCGTAAGCTTAAGATAGGGACCAGACGTTTTTTAAACGGAGTTTTCAAAACAGACGGAAGCGCTGTAGGTGTTTCCTGTCTCTCATGGGGCAAAAATGACCAACAAAGTGATCTTAACGCAACAAGGCTATGACAAGCTTTACGAGGAGTTGAATTTTCTTAAGACTAAGAAACGTCGCGAAGTCGCGGACCAGCTTGAAAAGGCCCGGGCGCATGGCGATCTCAGCGAGAATGCCGATTGGGAGACCGCCAAAGAAGCCAAACACCAGTTGGAGATCCGGATCGGTCAGCTAGAAGCCCGTCTCGCGAACGCGCGCATTCTTGACAAAGGGGATATTGCCCAGGACAAAGCCTATTTGAGCGCCAAAGTCAAAGTGAAGAATCTCGACAGCGGCGATATTTTTGATTACACACTTGTCTCTCAGGATGAAGCGAATTTTGACGAAGGGAAGATCTCGGTGACCTCGCCGATCGGCCGTGGCCTACTGGGAAAATCTTTGAACGAAGAAACCGTCATTCAAGTTCCGGCAGGGAAGATCAAACTCAAAATCATGGAGATCCACTATGAATAACCTTCTCTCTTTTTGGCTTGCTCCCGTTACCGCACTTTTCCATCCGCGCGTTTTTCATGATGCCTCAAAAAGGTCCGCTTGGAAGGGAGTGCTTTATGTTTTTTATCTTTCGGTGATCGCTGGCGTATTGATCACGGTTTTAATGCTGAGCCGGATGTTGCCCGTTGCAAATGAATTTGTTTCCTGGGCTCAAAAAACCATGCCGGTCGTGATCTGGACGCCCGAGGGAATTTCTCTGGAGAATGGCCAGACGACCGCCCTTTTGTCCCATCCCAAGTATGGCCCGCTCGTTGCTTTTGATATGACTAAAACATCCGCGAATGAAGCGGATATGGACAAGGCCCCCTTGCTTGTGACATCGACAAAAGTTTTTATGAAGCGGGCGCCGGGGCAGATCGAAGAGCGGGATATTACCAAGGCGGGGATCCAAACGGATAAGCAGCTGCCGCCCAAGATCCGGATCACCGGTGCAGTCGTGGGAGGTCTCTTTAAGGTGATCAAAAGCACGATGCTTTTGATCGTTCCGCCCGTGATGATCGTCCTGTTCTTCTTTTTCCTCCTGATCGTGGATCTCCTTTATTCGCTTGTCGGGCTTTTATTCAACATGATGAGGAAGCAAAAACTTCGTTATGGAGCTATTTTTTCTCTCACGTGCTTTGCTACGACCGCGTCATTCACCCTGACATGGCTTCAGATCATGACGCCTCTCCGGAAGCTGCCATTGCCGTTCGTGGTCATGATCCTGGTCAATTTGGTCTATATGTTCGTAGCGTTCAAAATAACGGATACCGAAGACGCCAAGGTGTAAGCTTAGAGGCAGGATTCGCTCGAGAGGGAGGCGGGGAGTTTTTTTTCGCGTTTTGTTTCAAAGTAGGAAATGAGCGAGCCGCTTCCTACGATCAGGAAGATGCCGGCCGCGGTGATCCAGGTGATGGCATCCCCCCACAGCAGCCATCCATAGGCGAACGAAAGCACCGGATGAAGATAAGAGAATGGCGTGACCAGATAGGCCGGTGCGCGTCTCAAAGCGGTGGTCATCCAGACCTGCCCGAAGAAAGAAAAGATCACTACGCCGGCGATCAATCCCCAGGCCCCGAGGTCCGGCCACTTCCATCCTTTCAGAAAAAAAAGCGAACCCACGGTCGAGATCAGCGTGAAATAAAAGACCACGGTATAGGGTGACTCCCGTTGCCGGATCGTGCGGATCGACAGATAAGCGAATGCGGCGAAGATCGAGGAAAGCAGCGCCAGCCATACGGCCGGGCTCCAGGCTATTCCGGAACGGGCATTCAGCAGGATCACTCCGGCGAAGGACAAAAAGATCAGAAAGCAAAGAGAGGGGCTCGGGCGCTCCTTCAAAAAGAAGACCGAGAAGATCACCGTAAAAATAGGCGCCGTATAATTGAGCATGATCGCAAGGCCAAGATCAAGTTTGGCGATGGTGTAAAAGTGGAGGATCAGAGCGCCAAAGCCACAGATGCCGCGGGACGTCAGTTTGAGTCGTTCTTCACCCCAGAGCGATACCTTTTTACGCCAGATGAAGGGAAGGACTATCAGCGTGCCGAAAAAACTCCGGAAAAAAACAATCTGAAACGGAGAGAGCGACATGCTCGCGTATTTGACGCAAAGCGCCATGATGGAAAAGCAGATCGCGCTTTGAGACATGAGTTGAATGCCTGAAAAGTACAGTTTCGAACGCTTCATGGAATGCGAAAGCCCCGGAGTTCTTTTCCTGCGCAAAGCGCAACGTTAAAGTTGAGTTCGCTTTATCATGTGCTGCGCGTAGTACGTTGAGCTAGGGTTTGAGGATGATCTTCCCGAAATTCTCCCGGGAGGCCATGCGATTCAAGGCCTGGCGCGCTTCACGCAACGAGAATATCTGGTCGATCACGGGCCGCAAACGACCATCCTGAATGCGCCGGACGATGCGCTGAAGCTCGGAAATGCCGCCCATGTAAGAGCCGATGACGGAAAGCTGGCGTGTGTAAAGATAGCGCAGATCAAAACTGACAGTGCGACCTGCTGTAGCGCCGCAGGTGACGATCCGGCCTTTTTTCTTGAGGCACAGCACGCTTTGGGTGAATATGGGGCCTCCGATATGTTCGAAAAGGACGTCGACGCCCTCACTTTGGGTCAGGCGCATGACTTCGGCTTGGAAATCTTTCAGTTTGTAATTAATGACAAAGTCCGCACCGAGCGCTTTGGCCCGCTTGACTTTTTCTTCGCTTCCTACGGTGGTGATCACCCGGGCTCCCAGGAGTTTTGCGATCTGGATCGCCGCGCTGCCAATGCCGCTTCCGCCGGCCTGAATGAGCACCGTTTCTTTTTTCTCGAGAGCGGCCCGCGTTACGAGGATATGCCACGCCGTCAGGAACACCAGCGGCACCGCGGCCCAGGACTCCATGCCAAGATTACCGGTGATAGGAATGATGTTCCGCGCGGGGACCTTGACATATTCCGCGTACCCGCCGTTGTTCTGAAACCCGACGATCTCATAATGGGCGCAAAGGCTGTCCCAGCCCGATTTGCAGTAAGCGCATTTACCGCAGGAAATGCCGGGCGCGACGATCACGGGTTTATGGAGCGGGATGCCGTGAGCTTTTTTGCCTTTTTCTACGACCTCACCCGCGATATCGCAACCGAGAATGTGCGGCATGCTGATCTTGATGCCGGGCATGCCCGCAAGCGTCCAAAGATCCAAATGGTTCAGCGCACAAGCCTTGACCTTGACCAGGACATCCTTTTTCCCGATTTCCGGGATGGGAACGTAAGCTTCTTCGAGTTCTATCGTTGTGCCATGTTTTTTGAAAACAACAGCTTTCATCTTTGCCATAAAAATTCTCCTTCTTTGCGGAGTATACTTGAAATATTAGTAGAGGACAATGCGGATGACATTTAGGTTTTAACGCGGAAGCCTGTCTGTAGTATATTGTTACTCATGAAAGAGACCCTTGCGGAAAAAAAGAAACGCCTGCGGGTGATTTTCCTTCGGTTGCGCAAAGCCTATCCGGATATCCGGTGCGCCCTTCATTTCCGTACGCCTTGGGAGCTCCTGGTGGCAACGGTCCTTTCCGCCCAGTGCACCGATAAGCTTGTGAACCGGGTAACGCCGGCTCTTTTAAAAAAATATCCCAACATGAGCGCTTTTGCAGCTGCGGCCCCTGAAGCGGTTGAGAAAGCGGTCCGGAGCACGGGTTTTTACAGGAATAAGACCCGGAACATCCTCGGCGCCGCAAAAGCGATTCTTGAAAGGTTCGGAGGAAAAGTCCCGGCTCGCATGGAAGATCTTATTACGATCCCGGGAGTGGGCCGGAAAACGGCGAATGTCATTTTGGGGAACGCTTTCGGGATTCCCGGAATTTCGGTGGATACGCACATGATCCGCATCAACCGTTTGCTAAAGGTGACGCGCCATACGGATCCGGTGAAGATCGAATTTGACTTGATGAGGTTAGTATCGGAAAAGGACTGGACGCTCTATTCGCATCTGATCATCCATCATGGCCGCGTCCGTTGTTTTGCCCGGCGGCCGGATTGTTGGCATTGTGAAGTCCAGGATCTGTGCCCCTCAGCGTATAAGGCAGCACTCCCATAAGACGGTAAATAGGCTTTAAGTTTATGGGAGAGGATTCCGAAACCTACTAGAGGGGCTTTGGGGCAATCCAAGTTACCATTTTGGAAAAGAAATAAAAAGTTTGAACGGTCATGATATTCAATTCATTTTTAAATTAAGGAGGAGTCATGGCGCCCAAAAAGATCCTGATCGTAGATGATGAGCCCGTAGTAGTGACGCTCTTGAAGGTCCGTGTCACATCGCGCGGATTTCTTGTCGAGATCGCAACGGACGGCATAAGCGCTCTTGAAAAAGCGAAGATGTGGCAGCCCGATCTTATTTTGTTGGATATCGCTATGCCTGAGATGGACGGGTATGAAACTTGTCGCCGTCTTAAGGCGATGAAAGAGACCGCGCATATCCCCGTAGTGTTTTTTACTGCCGTGCAAGAAATGAAACTGGATGCCTTGGCCCAAAAGGCCGGCGCTGTGAAAGTGATCCAAAAACCGTTTGTGGATCAGGTGTTCCAGGCTATCTCAGAAATTCTCGGTTCGGAATAATCCTCTGGCGTTACGGAAATCCCCGGCGTGTTTTCGGTGTGTGGACAGAACCTTGTGTTCGGTGTATATTACATCTTCGTTACAACAAGCTTGTCACTGTCATCCTCCATGAGTGATACTTGCCCCGTTAGAGATTGCAAGAACGGGGTTGTTTTTTGGGCTAATTTTATGCTGGAAAGAATCCGGTATTTTAAAAACTTGTTTTCTATTCCTAACGGGGTGAATCCATGAGTAAAGAAAAGACTCTTACTGACGCCAATTTTCAGGATGAGGTGCTTCAATCCAAACAACCCGTTCTGGTTGATTTTTGGGCCGAGTGGTGCGGGCCCTGCCGGATGCTCGGGCCTGTGATCGAAAAAATCGCGGTGGCCAATGCGGGCCGCATTGCAATCGGAAAAATGAACGTGGATGAGAATCCGAATACGCCCCAGAAATATGGGATCCAGGGTATCCCGACGGTCATTTTCTTCAAGGACGGAGAAGTCGCGAAACAGCTTGTGGGTTATCAGGCCCAGGATAAGATCCAAAAAGCCATTGACGAACTTTTTCCAAAGTAACCGTTCTATCGTCCCTCCTTCTCTCAGGCGTCCCGGATCGGAGCCGTTGCTCCCCATATGAAAGTGCGCCGTTTTGGAAAAACGGGTTTACGTGTCTCCGAGATCGGCTTCGGATGTTGGGCCTTAGGAGGTCATGCCTATGGTCCGGTCCGCGACAAGGATTCTCTGGAAGCTCTGGCGGCCGCGTGGGACTCCGGCGTCAATTTCTTTGATACCGCCGACACTTACGGAGAAGGGCACAGCGAAGAACTTCTCGGAAAATTCCTGAAAGGAAAGCCCCGCGACCGCTTGATTCTGGCCACGAAGTGCGGTTGGGATTTTTACGCGCCTTCGCAAAAACCCGCCTCTCTTTCACAGGGATCTCCCGCGAAGCTCAATCATGCCGGGCATAAGAAAAATTTTGATACCGGGTATATTCGTTTTGCTTGCGAACAAAGTCTCAAACGTTTCGGCACGGATGTGATCGATCTTTTTCAGCTTCATAATCCTTCTCTGGAGCTGATCCGAAGGGGGGATTTGGTAAGCGTTCTGGAGGGGCTGAAGAAAGAAGGGAAGATCCGTTTTATCGGGGTTTCGGTCCATACAGAGACTGAGGCCTTGGCAGTGCTCGAGGACTCGCGGATTCAGGCGATCCAGATCATCTTTAATCTACTGGACCAGCGTATGGCTGAAAGGATTTTTCCTGAAGCGGAGAAAAAAGGTATCGGAATAATCGTCCGGGAGGCTCTTGCCTCGGGACTTTTGAGCGGGAAATATGCACCGGCGCATGAATTTCCCAAGGACGACCATCGCCGCCGATGGGTCCCTGAAAAGAGGGAAGTTGATTGGCAAAAGATACGGCTCATTCAGAAAATGCTTAGGTCGGGGTCCCAACCTCTGCCGAAAGTGGCGTTAGAATTCGCGCTCGCGTTCGAGGAGGTTTCGACGGTGATCGTCGGAGCGAAAACACGAACGCAAGTGCTTGAGAATGTAGAGGCATCTTTGAAACCGGCGCTAAGCCGGGAGGACGTTGTACGGCTGAAAGAACTTTATGCCCGGGAAGAGATTTTCCGGAAAGCATTGATCCCTCGATGAAGAAGCTAAGGTCTCTTTTCATTGTTTTGATCGTGCTGGCTATTCTCGGAATGCTGCATGCCCGGCTCCTGGGCATGGCCGCCGAGCCTTTTTTGGAAAAAGTAATGACCCGGCTCTTTGACATGCCGGTCCATATTGAAGGCATGCGCATTTCCCCTTTTTTTGCGCGCATAAGCGTTGAAAAACTTGAGATCCTCAATCCTCCTGGATTCAAAAGGCGCGATCATTTCACGGCCAAAGGCATCGATTGCCTCTTGGACCTTCGAGTGCTCAAGAACAAATTCATCCGGATCCGTAGAGCTCATTTCAAGGAGGTTATTTTCGCCATTGAGAGTTACATGACCCCTCAGGGATCGCGGACCAATGTTAAACACTGGTATCACAACATGGGGCTTGATAAGGAGAGTCCGCCGATCCCGCCGCGCCCAATACCTCATCCGGACAATGTCGGCGAAAAATCCTGGCGTGTTCGGATCGACCGTTTGGAACTTGAGAAGGGAGCGCTTATTTTCGACGACAGGCGCGAACCCGAAGAGCAGCGGTGGATCTTTGAACATATCAAGGGGCACTGGGACGGTTTCGACTTTCTTTCGGATTATGTCAGCCCGACCTTTACGGAAACGATCCAGGTGGAAGCAACATTCGGGGTGAATCCTCCGGCCCGTTTTCAAGGTGGGGGGAAGTGTCAATTTGCGGATGGAGACAATTTTGATGTGGATGTCCAGATCACCGACGGTTCCGTGGCGGAATATGAGTTCCTGCTTTCCGGGATCCTCGGGGAAGTGCAAAGCGGGACTTTTGATCTCAAGTCGCATCTGTTGTGCCGGGAGGGGGATCTCAGGTCGGAGCATTTGCTGACTCTGAAGTCCATGACGTTTGAAGTGCCGACTGCCGCCCAAAGGCTTCTCAAATATCCGTTCGATGCGGTTCGCCTTCTCTTGGAGGATCAGAAAACCGTGGCACTGGATATTAAGGTCGATGGCTATATCGAAGATCCCAAGTTCCGCGTTTTCAGCGCTTTCACAAAAGCATTCCAGAAAGCTTTGATCTCCAAGACCAAGGCGGGCATTTTCGGGACCGTTAAGATCGCCGCAAGTGCTCCGGGACAGGTGACGTACGGACTGACCAAACTGGGTTCGATCCTGACCCAGCCTTTTGCGACCCAAAACGGGACAAATGTTGTATCCAACGGAGAGAAAAAGGATGTCTGAGACTAAAGTGGGGCATGTTGCGATCATCGGAAGACCAAACGTCGGTAAATCCACCCTGCTGAATTATTTGGTGGGGGAGAAATTGGCCGGGACTTCCGCCAAGCCACAAACGACACGCGATGTGGTCCGCGGGATCCTGACCATCCCTGATGGCGCGGTGGTCCAAAGCCCTTATCGCGGGCAGATCGTTTTTCTCGACACGCCGGGCGTCCATCAACCTAAGGATGCTTTGGGCGAGGGCATGGTGCGTGACGTCCATCAGTCGCTTTCGGACGCAGACCTTCTTTTCTGGATGGTCTATCCCAAGGCTATGGGGGATGCGGAACGCGCGATCTTAAAATGGATCCAGGATGTCTCCATTCCCGTATTTCTTTTGGTCAATCAGATCGACCGTTTTCCCAAGGACGATCTCTTGTTGGCGCTGGATTCTTTTCAAAAGGCCTATGCCTTTAAAGAGTTCATTCCCATCAGCGCCAAGACCGGGGAGAACGTCAAAACCTTGATCCAGCAGACGCTGGAATACCTGCCACAGGGTGAGTTCATTTATCCCGAGGATCAGCTTTCTGACCAGAATGTCCGCTTTCATGTGCAGGAAATGATACGTGAAAAGCTCTATCACTTTCTGGGCGAGGAACTGCCGTATGATGGGGCGGTGCGCATCGATGATTTTAAGGAAGAGGAAAGAATCACCCGTATTCACGCCACGATTGTGATTGAGAGAGACTCTCAGAAAGCAATCGTGATCGGCAAAGGCGGTGAGAAGATCAAACAGATTGGCATGGCTGCACGTCTCGACATCGAGCGGTTCCTCGGCAAAAAAGTATTCCTGGAGCTTTGGTGCAAGGCGGTCCCGGGTTGGAAGAGCCATCCCGGTTTTCTTCGCGAATCACAACAGCACTGATTTTCATCGATTGAAAAGTTTAAGGTAATCAGTGCAGTTCAAGTTGCCCTCAGGGTAAAGAAAATATAGACTTGGCAGCACGGAACATCCCGTACAATTGATAGGAAGTTCAGCACAATCTCAACTGACCTTTGAAATTAACGGGGGGGTTGAGAGAACGCCGGTTTTTTTATTTTAAAAATCGGAAATCAATGAGGAGGTCATCCGGATGAAGATGATAAGGCTGCCTTCAAAATTAATACTTATAAGCTCGATCATTGTTCTAGGCATTTTCTCTCTAGCGATCAATAAAAAGTCCGTTGTTTTTAAAAGCCCCAATATCATTCTTTTATCAGCCGACACTCTTCGTGCTGACCATCTAGACTGTTACGGCTATTTCAGAAAAACATCCCCCAATATTGATGCGTTCGCGAAGGATTCGGTCCTCTTTCAAAATGCGATCAGCCAGGCGCCTAAGACAGCGCCGGCTCACATGTCTATCTTTACTGCTTTAACGCCTCTTGTTCATTTGTGCAAACTTAGTTCTCACAAGGAAAATGAAGAAATCAGAACTCTTCGCTTGGATGAAAAGATCGAAACTCTGCCGCTGCTACTTAAGGAAAATGGTTATCTCACCATGGGATTCCACGGGGGAGGTAACATGGCAGGGTCCCTAGGTTTTGATAAAGGGTTTGATAGCTACCTTTTGCGGCAGGATCTCCGGGACCCAAAGAACGCGCTTGAAGATGTGCGGAAGGCCATACAAGAAAGCAAAGAGAAAAAGAAGCCGCTTTTTCTTTTTCTGCACAACTATATTTGTCATTCACCTTATCTTAATTCTCCGCCGGAGTTCAGTCTCAAGTTTTTATCTGAAAGAGTAGCCGGCCTTCCTGTATCTGAAAGCGATTTGCGAACGGCGGATGCCTCGCCTTTTTTAGACAAAGCTTTTTGGAAGAAGGTGGATCTAAGCAACCCGCAACATCGCAATCATGTTATTTCTCTCTATGACGGGGGCATATCCTACGAAGATTATGTTTTCGGAAAGATAATAGAAATTCTCAAAAAAGAAAAGTTCTATGACAACTCGATCATCATCTTTCTTTCTGATCACGGTGAAGAATTCTACGAACACTTCGATAAAGAACATGGCAGGCTGTTCATTGAGCAACTCCATGTACCTTTGATCATTAAATTCCCCGGAAATAAATTCAGGGCAAAGGTGATCCATGAATGGGTCAGAACCATGGATGTCATGCCCACGCTTTTTGATTTCTTAAATATTAAGATCAAAAATATGATCCAAGGTATCTCTTTCAGCCCGCTTATTACGGGAAAAGGAGGGTATTCTCCGCTCATCGTCAGTTATAGCGGAGAGCCGACTTCCGAGGCGGTGAGGTTTATTAAGGAACCCTTTGTTTATTCCAGCGAAACCACAAAGACAACGAAAGAGTGGCTTTTTGATATCAAAAAAGACCCCCAGGAAAAGAATAATCTTGCTGTTAAACAGACGAAGGTTGCGGACCAGATGCACCCTATTACCGATGATATTCTGGCGGAAAATAAGGCTGTTAGAGAGAAAATAGGTTCTAAACCCGTGTCTTTAGTGCAAAAAAATGACGAGCTGGTTTCTCAGCTCAAATCGCTAGGATATTTACAGTAAAGTTATCATGAACATGATAAGGCAATTTTCGAAATCAATACTTATAGGTCTGGCCGTTGTTCTAGGCGTTTTCTCTCTAGCGGTCAATGGAAAGCCGGTTGTTTTTGAAAGCCCCAATATCATTCTTTTATCAGCCGACACTCTCCGCGCTGACCATCTGAGCTGTTACGGCTATTTCAGAAAAACCTCTCCGAATATTGATGCATTCGCAAAAAATTCGGTCCTATTTCAAAATGCGATCAGCCAGGCGCCTACGACATTACCAGCTCACATGTCTATCTTCACTTC